>JAGRLG010000055.1 GCA_020441905.1 Rhodobiaceae bacterium
ATCATAATCCGCGTGTCGGGGGTTCAAGTCCCTCCCCCGCTACCAAATTCTTCAAAAAAGTCTTTTCGGCGGGCTGTGCTGCCGGCAGATTGCCCCCTTCGAAAAGCCGGCGGTCTGCTTCTAGTTCCGCACCGTCGGTGGCGGCACGCCCGGCCCCTTGGTGAAGAGCAGCACCAGCTGGCTTTCCGGGTCGGTGCGCACGCCGTGGCGGATGCCCGCCGGCACGAAGACCAGGCTGCCCGCAGTCACCGCGATCTCGTCATCTTCGAAGGTAATCGCCCCGCTGCCCTCGACGACATAGAAGACCTCGTCCTGCTTAGGATGCAGGTGAAGTACCGTTTCCTGGCCAGGCGCGTAATAGACCACCTCGGAGGAAAGCATCTGTGAGTGGATCAGTTTCTTGCGCACCCTTGTTTCGGCAGAAAATTCCTTGAGATCCTGGACGTTGATCCCGGTGATGCCTTCCGTCATTGCCATCCGAGTTGCCCTCCCCTGACTACCGGAATATCGATCGGGCAATTCTATCCAATATTGCCGGTCCGGGCCACTGCGTCCTCCGGGCCGGGGCGGCCCCGAAACCTGACGAGGCAGCCTCGCGCCGCTGTTTCGCCGCGCCGTGCCAGCATGCGGCACAGGCGGGTGCGCTGGCGGGGGGTGCAGATCTGTGCACCGGCAATTGTATGTGGAGTCATAGCAGGATAAATAACGTAAATATTAAACGTGATTTACATTGGCGTACCCAATAATAACAATCGCTTTCGGCAATAAATTATAGTATTATTGCAGCGCTCAATATCTTTACAATAGGGATATGCCCGGGCCGCAAGGATGGCGTCCCCTTCCTTGTGTCGGCATGCCAAACAGGGAGAAAGCCGATGCCGTTCTATCTGTTCAAAGCGCGTTACACCGCCGGTGCCATCAAGGCGATGGTGGAGAACCCCCAGGATCGCGAAGCCGCCGCGCGCCCCCTGATCGAGGCCGTCGGCGGCAAGCTGCATCACCTCTTCTTCTGTTTCGGCGATGACGACGTCATAGCCCTGATCGAGGCGCCCGACGACAAGGCGATGGCCGCCGGCGCGATGGCGGTCGGGGCGTCCGGCGCTTTTTCCGCCGGCTCGACGACCAAGCTCATGACCTCCAAGGAAGCCATGGCGGCGATGAAGGCGGCCAAGACGGCCTCCGCCGCCTACCGGCCGATCGCGGCCTGACCTGACAGGCGCCCGCCTGCCGGCGGGCCAGCAGGTTCGCCGGCGCAGCCCGCGGCGCCAGATCGAGGAACCATCCGCCAGGCCCCCGCCGCGCTGGGTCGCGGGGGCACGCTGGCGCGCCTGCGCATGGACATTTTCGCCCCACGGATAGCCAAACAAGATGCATGGGCCGCTTCCTGGGTCTATGTTCTGTTGTCAGGTTGCGCGGCTCAGGGTACACGGCGGCGGGCCGGTGTGATCCTTGGCAAGGTTCAATCCATTACGTCATTCATGTCATGCTCCCAGACATGAAATCATGGGGATTTCAGTTCATGCCGGTCAGCGCAGTCTTCCGCGGTCTGGTCAGATTCGGATATATCGGCGTCGCGGTTGTCGTGGGGCTGGGCGTTCTGCGCGAATTGGTCCTGCCTTTTCTGGATTCGGATTTTTCCGAGAAAATCAGGCACCTGCGCCATTTTTCGTTGAATGACGAGCACAATCTCGCGGCCTGGTACACGTCGTCCCTGATGCTGGTGGGGTCGCTGTTCTGCTTGCCGCTCTATGTTCTGCAACGGCAGGACGATCCCGGGCTGGCGCGCTACTGGTTCGGGCTGGTGATCGTGTTCTTTGCCATGTCGGCGGATGAAACGGTCAGTTTTCATGAAAGCCTGATCACGCTGCTTTCAAGCCTTAGTGCCTATAGCGATCTCCTGCATTTCGCCTGGGTCCTGCCCGGCTTCGTCTTTGTCACGGTTTTCGGCCTGGTCTATCTCCGGTTTCTCCTGCGCCTGCCAAGAACCGTCGCGGCCGGGCTGGTGCTGGCGGGGGTCGTCTTTCTCACCGGCGCACTGTTGCTCGAAGTCCTGGACGGCTGGATCGCAGTGCATTACGGCGAGAATTCGGTCCCCTATATTGTCGGATATTGTTTCGAAGACGGCCTGGAGATGATCGGGGTGATGATGTTCATCACCGTCGTTTCCCGGGTCTGCGCCGATGAACTGGAGCGATCCGGGGGCGCGGCGCGCGCCTGCGCCTAGCAAGCCGGCCCTTGGGCGCGTGCCTTCAGCGCGCCATCATGGCGGTGATCTGGCGCCTGAACCTCTTTACGGCCTCGACGACCTTGCCGCTGTTTTCCGCAAAGCGGTTGGTGGGGATGGGCACCGAGATGGCGTAGCGGTCGCCCTTCCAGTCGGAAAAGGCGATGCCGACGGCGCAAATGCCATCGGTGTGTTCGTCGCGGTCGAAGGCGACTCCGCTGCGCCGGATCTCGCGGATCTCTTCCATCAGATCGGCAAAATTGCGCGTGGTGCCGTTGCGCTCCCATTCCTCCTCGACCAGCTTGGCGATCGCGCCATCGTCCATTGTGGCGAGGCAGGCCTTGCCATTTGCCGTGGTGGTGATGGGGAAGATATCGCCGACGGCGGACACGGCGCGCAGGCGCTGGGTGCCCGGTATCTGGTCGAGAAAGATCATGTTGGAGCCGCGCATGACCGAAAGATCCACCGTCTCCTCGGTGTCGCGGGACAGGTCGAGCAGCAGCGGACGCACGGTTTCGACCACGGTATAGCGCGCCGATTCGGCCAGGGCGTGCAACTCGGGGCCAAGGCGCACGCCGCTGCCCGAGCTTGAGGCGATGACCAAGCGCTCGGCCTGCAGGGCGCCGACGATGCGCTGAACGGTCGAGCGCGGCAGCGAAACCTGCTCGGCGATCTGGCCCAGGCTCATCCCGGTCTGCGAGCCCTTCAGCGCGCGCAGCACCGCCGCGGCGCGGGCGATGACCTGAATTCCGTTCCTGGACGTTGTAACGCCCGTATCCGACATCGTGTGCGTCTCCACCTGGATCTGGTTGGCATGTGCCACGAATTCTTATCCATGACCAGCCCGTATTGTGGGCCGCTTCGGACACCGATCATCTGCATTGACTACGATACGATACATATGTACCATATCATAGTACATAGTCCCTGTGTAGAGGGAGCGCCGGTTTTCCAGAGCCAGTGACACAAGACAAGACATTCCGCGCCCGGGTCCTTGCCGGGCGCGCGCCAGGGGAGGGCATAAGCCATGACGATCAAGATTCGCGGCATCGATTTTCAGGACAATCTGAAAAACGACATGGGGGTTGAGTTCTACAACCTGTCCCACCGTTTCGGTTATCAGCACCCGAACTGGCCCTATTTCGAGGATGTGAAGATCGAGCGCATCCATTACATGGCCAAATCCGGCGTGCTCAGCCAGCGCATCACCACGACGATGCATGCCACCACCCATATCGACGCGCCGGCCCATGTTGTGCAGGGCACGCCCTTTATCGACGAGGTGCCGCTGCCCCATTTCTTCGGCACCGGTCTGGTCGTGCCGCTGCCCAAGAAGAAGTGGGAGTTCATCACCGGGGACGATCTGGAAAAGGCCTGCGGCCATGCCATCCGCAAGGGCGACGTGCTGATCCTCAACACCGGCTGGCACAAGCAATATGAGGATGGCGACTATTTTGCCTATTGCCCCGGCTTCGTGCCCTCGGCGGGCGAATGGATGGTCGAAAAGGGGGTCAAGGTGGTCGGCCACGATACCCAGGCCAACGACCATCCGCTGGCCACCGCCATCGGCCCGCAGCGCAACGGGCCGCTGCTGCCCCATCTTGAGGACGAGTACAGGGAATGGTCCGGCGGCCACGACTGGAAGGACGATTTTCCCGAATGGGAGCCGGTGCACCGCATCCTGTTCAAGAACGGCATCCTCGGCATCGAGAATGTCGGCGGCGACCTAGATGCCGTCACCGGCAAGCGCTGCACCTTTGCCTTCTTCCCCTGGAACTGGGACCGCGGGGACGGCTGCATCATCCGCCTCGTCGCCATGATCGACAAGGGCCAGAAATATCGCATCGAGGCAGGGGAGAAGTTCTGATGCACATCAAGCGCTTTGCCGAAGCCCAGCCCTATGAGGCGCCGAACCATCGCGGCATCGTTGGCCTGCGCCTGCAGGGCTTTGAAGAGGGTGGCCCGAAAAACCAGTGGGTCGGGCTGTCGCAGATCCTGCCCGGCGGCGGCGCCGGACCGGATTCAACGCCTTTCGAAAAAGTCTATGTCTGCCTCGACGGCGAATTGACGCTGATAGCCGGCGGCAAGGAAGACGTGCTGCGCAAATACGATTCCGTCACCATCGCGCCCGGCGAAGTGCGCGAAATGATCAACCGGCGCAACGAGAACTGCTCGTTGCTGGTGGTTATTCCCTATCCGCCCAAGAGCTGAACCCGGGGGCCGAGCCATGAGTGACTTTCTCAAAGATCCGCTGTCGCTGTTCGCCGTTGCCGGCAGAGTGGCCATTGTCACAGGCGCTTCGGGCTCTTTCGGCTCGCTGGCGGCCAAGGTGCTGGCCGGTGCCGGCGCAAAGGTCGCCGCGGTGGCCGGCAACGCCAAGGCTCTTGGCGAAACGGTTGCGGCCTGCAAGGAGCTTGGCGCCGACGCCGAGGCGATCGAGGGCCGGCCCGACAGCGAGCAAGCCTGCGCCGACATCGTGGCGCGGACGGTCAAGCGCTTTGGCCGCGTCGATATTCTCGTCGTTGCCTCGGGCAAGAACGAGGTTTCGAAGATCACCGACATGGCGCCGGAGCGCTTTCTCGATGTCATGGACGCCAATGTCACCCAGTCCTGGCTGATCGCCCGCGCGGCGGTCAAGCAGATGCAGAGCCAGGGCGGGGGCGGCAAAATTGTCTTCATGTCCTCGGCGCGCGGCCTGCTCGGCCACCCGGCCGGCTACAGCGCCTATTGCGCTTCCAAGTCGGCGGTGGACGGCATGACCAAGGCGCTGGGCTGCGAACTTGGCGCCACCGGCATTACCGTCAACGCCATCGCGCCGACCGTGTTCCGCTCGCCGCTGACCGAGTGGATGTTCGGCGACAGCGACGAGGCCAAGGCGGTGCGGGCGGGCTTCCTCGCCCGGGTGCCCAAGGGCCGCCTTGGCGAGCCGTCCGACCTCGCCGGGCCGCTGCTGTTCCTGGCGTCCAGCGCCTCGGATTTCTACACCGGCCATATCCTATATGCCGATGGCGGATATACGGCGGGGTAGGCCGATGGCGCAGCTGGCCAGGATTTCGGTGATCGGCGCGGGACTGATGGGCCATGGCATCGCCCTGACTTTCGCCCGCCATGGCCACGAGGTCCGCGTTTTCGACGCCGTGCCGGAAAGCCTTGCCGCGCTGGAGGGGCGGGTTGCCGCCAGCCTCCAGTCCCTCGGCCTCGATGCCGAGACGGTTGGCGACACCTTATCGCGCATCGAGGCGGCGCCAAGCCTCCCGGACTGCGTTTCGAGCGCCGACGTGGTGGTCGAGGCGGCGCCGGAGAAACTGGACGTCAAGAAGCGGATATTCGCCGAAGTTGAAGAGGCGGCGCCGGGCCATTGCCTGCTGGCCTCCAACACGTCGGTCATCCCCATCACGTCCATCATGGAAGGCCTCGCCGACAAGGCGCGCGGCCTTGGCACCCACTGGTGGAACCCGGCCCACATGATCCCCCTGGTCGAGGTCATCCGCACCCAATGGACCGCCGAAACCGCGCTGGGAACCATTATGGAGCTGCTCGCCTCGATCGGCAAAACGCCGGTGCGGGTGGAAAAAGATGTCCCCGGCTTTATCGGCAACCGGCTGCAACATGCCTTGTGGCGCGAAGCCATGAGCCTGGTGGAAAAAGGCATCTGCTCGGCGGATGCGGTCGACACCGTCATCAAATCGAGCTTCGGGCGGCGCCTGGCCGTGCTGGGGCCGCTGGAAAACGCCGATCTCATCGGCACCGACCTTTCCCTCGACATCCATGAAAACGTTCTGTTCGACCTGGAGTCGAGGCGCGAACCCCTTCCCGTGCTTCGCAGGCTTGTCGAGGCGGGCAAGCTTGGCATGAAGTCCGGCGAGGGTTTTCGCAAATGGAAGCCTGGTGATGCCCAGGCGACCCAGGCGCGCGTCGCCGCCTACTTGAGGGAAATCGAGAAACTGACCTGACAACGCAAGGGGCCGGCATCCGCGGCCCGAAAATGGGAGGAAACGACATGAACAAGAAATGGAATGCCATTCGCCCGTCGCGGCGCGCGGTTCTCGCCGGTATCGGCGCATCCGTGGCCGCACCGGCAATCCTGCGCCATAGCCGCGCCTATGCCGCCAATCCGGTGATCAAGGTGGGCCATGTCAGCCCGCGCACCGGGCCGCTGGCCGGCTTTGCCGAGGCCGATGACTACGTGCTCAGCGGGGTCGCCGACATCTTCAAGGCCGGGCTCGCCAATAACGGCAAGACCTACACCGTCGAGGTTATCTCCAAGGACTCCCAGTCCAACCCCAACCGCGCGGCGGAAGTGGCCGCCGACCTCATTCTCGGTGAAAAGGTCGACATCATCGTCGCCGCGGCAACCCCGGACACCACCAATCCGGTGGCCGACCAGGCCGAGGTCAACGAGGTGCCCTGCATCACGACGAACTGCCCGTGGCAGCCCTACTTTTTCGGCCGCCGCGGCGATCCGGCCAAGGGTTTCGACTACACCTATCACTTCTTCTGGGGTCTGGAGGACGTCATCGCCGCCTTCCTCGACCTGTGGGACGGCAGCGGCGTCGGCAAGACGGTCGCCGGAATCTTCCCCAACGATGCCGACGGCAATGCCTGGGGCGACAAGGAACTGGGCCTGCCCAAGCCGCTGGCCGCCGCCGGATACAACCTCGTCGATCCGGGGCGCTACCAGCCGCTGACCGACGATTTCTCCTCGCAGATCGCCGCCTACAAGGCCGCGGGCTGCGAGATCGTCACCGGCAACATGATCCCGCCCGATTTCGCGACTTTCTGGGCACAGTGCGCCCAGCAGGGCTTCAAGCCCAAGGTGGTCACCATCGGCAAGGCGCTGCTCTTCCCCTCTGTGATCGAGTCCTTGGGCGATCGCGGCGACGGCCTGACCAGCGAAATCTGGTGGACGCCGGGACATCCCTTCTCCTCCAGCCTGACCAAGGCCAGCGCCAGGCAACTCGCCGATGGCTACACCGCGGCCACCGGGCGCCCCTGGACGCAGCCGATCGGCTTCCAGCACGCCCTGTTCGAGGTGACAGCGGACGTCATCCGCCGCGCCGGCGACCTTGGCGACAAGGCGGCGATCCTGGAGGCGATCCGCACCACCGATCTGGCGACCATCGTCGGCCCGGTCAATTGGGCAAAGGGCCCGGTGAAGAACGTCACCAAGACGCCTCTTGTCGCCGGACAGTGGCAGAAGGGCGAAAAGGGCTTCGAACTCGTGGTCACCGCCAATGCCCATGCGCCCGAGATCCCCAAGACCGGCGAGCTCAAGCTGCTCGGCTGAGTCCTCTTCCAGACAGCCGGCGCGCCTCGCTCCAGGGCGCGCCGGCGATCGCTCCCCCGGCAGGCCGATGACCGCAATCCTTCAACTTGACAATGTGAGCAAGTCCTTTGGCGCGGTGGTCGTTGCCGATGCGCTGAGCTTTGAGCTGGCGCGCGGCGAGGCGCTGGGCGTCATCGGTCCCAATGGCGCCGGCAAGACCTCGATGTTCAACCTCATTACCGGCACCCTGACCCAGGATGCCGGAGATCTGTTCTTCAATGGGCAGTCCATCGGCCGGGTGCCGGCGGCGGGGCGCTGCCGCGCCGGTATCGCGCGCTCGTTCCAGGTGCCCCAGCCCTTTTCCGGCATGAGCGTCTTTGAAAACACGCTTGTCGCCGCGACCCAGGGCGCGGGCGAACCGGTGAAGCGGGCCAATGCCTTCTGCCTCGATATCCTCGAACAGACCGGGCTGATCGAAAAAGCCAATGTCCTGGCGGGCAGCTTGACGCTGCTTGAGCGCAAGCGGCTGGAACTGGCGCGCGCGCTGTGCGCCAAGCCGAACCTGCTGCTGCTCGACGAAATCGCCGGCGGGCTGACCGAGCGCGAATGCTCCGCCCTGGTTTCGACGATCAAGGATATCCGCACCACCGGCATCGCGATTATCTGGATCGAGCATATCGTCCATGCCCTGCTGGCGGTGGTCGACCGCCTCATCGTCATTGATTTCGGCAAGAAGATCGCCGAGGGCGAGCCGCACAAGATCATGGCCAGCCGCGCCGTGCAGGAGATCTATATGGGGATTGCGGTTGATGGCTGACGCCCTGCTTGCGGTCCACGAACTCGATGCCTTCTATGGCGACTTCCAGGCGCTGTTCGGCGTGTCGCTGAAGGTCGGGCCGGGCGAGGTGGTGGCGGTGATCGGTTCCAACGGCGCCGGCAAGACGACCCTGATGCGCTCGATCACCGGGCTGTTGGCCAATGCCAGCGAGATGATCTCCTACAGGGGCCAGTCCATCGGCGCCATGCGGGCCGACCGCATCGCCAATCTCGGCATCGCCATGGTGCCGGAGGGGCGGCAGCTGTTTCCCTCGCTGTCGGTCGAGGAAAACCTCGTTATCGGCGGACAGACCGGCCGCCCCGGCCGGTGGTCGCTGGAAGCGGTTTTCAATCTGTTCCCGATCCTGAAAGAGCGCCGCGACATGCCGTCGACGGCGCTGTCCGGCGGGCAGCAGCAGATGGTGGCCATCGGCCGCGCCCTGATGGCCAACCCGGACGTCCTGCTCTTCGACGAAATCAGCCTCGGGCTGGCTCCCATTGTCATCAAGCAGATCTACCAGGCACTGCCGCAGGTCATCGCCGAGGGCATGAGCGCCATCATCGTCGAGCAGGACATATCGCAGGCGATGGCGGTGTCCGACCGGGTCTATTGCCTGCAGGAGGGGCGGGTGGCGCTGGAGGGTGCCTCCGGCGAGGTCTCGCGCGAGCAGATCGCCCAGGCCTATTTCGGGATTTAGGCAGGCAAGCCATGGATTGGATTAACGCCGTCATACAGGGCATCTTGCTGGGGGGGATCTATGCCCTCTTCGCCGCCGGGTTGTCGCTGATCTTCGGCGTCATGCGGCTCGTCAATATCGCCCATGGCGACCTCATCATTCTGGCGGCCTATCTCGGCTTGAGCATTTCTTCCACGCTCAATCTCCATCCCCTGCTGGCGCTGCTCATGGTGGTGCCGGCGATGGCGCTGGTCGGTTATGGCCTTCAACGCGGCATCCTCAACCAGACGCTCGGCAACGACATTCTGCCGCCGCTGCTGGTGACTTTCGGCCTTTCAGTCATCATCCAGAACGCGTTGCTGGAATTCTATACCGCCGATCCGCAAAAGCTCGATGCCGGCGCTATCGAAACCGCCAGCCTGCCGATTGGCGGGCTCAATCTCGGTGTCCTGCCAGTGGTCATCTTCCTGACCGCGGTGGCGGTGGTGGCCGGCCTGCAATGGATCTTTTACCGCACCGCGCTGGGCCGTGCCTTTCGCGCCACCTCCGACAACCAGGACGTGGCCCAGCTCATGGGGCTGAACAAGGCCCATATCTTCGGCCTCGCCATGGCGCTGTCGCTGGCGGTTGTCGCCATAGCCGGCGTGTTTCTCGGCATCCGCACCAGTTTCGACCCCGCCATCGGGCCGGGCAGGCTGATCTTCGGCTTCGAGGCCGTCATCATCGGCGGCCTCGGCAATCTTTGGGGCACGCTGGCGGGCGGGATCATTCTCGGCGTCGCCCAGAATCTTGGCGCCCATCTCAATCCGGGCTGGCAGTTGCTGGCGGGGCACATCGCCTTCCTGGTCGTATTGGCGGTGCGCCCGCGCGGCCTGTTTCCGAGGATCGACGGATGAGCGCTTCCCAGACCTATCGCGTCGTTCAGTTCTCGGACGCCAGCCGTATCGCCGGCCTTGCCGGCATCGCGGCGCTGGTTGTGCTGGCCGCCGCGCCGTGGTGGGCCGGCAGCGCCAATATGCGCCTCCTCAGCGAGATCTTTCTCTATCTGGCCCTGGCCAGCCTGTGGAACCTGCTGGCCGGCTATGCGGGCCTCGTTTCGGTGGGCCAGCACGCCTTTGTCGGGCTGGGGGGCTATTGCCTGTTCGCCTTTGCCATTTTCTCCGGCGTCAACCCGCTGGCGGCGGTGCCGCTGGCCGGCCTTGCCGGGGCGCTGGCGTCGATCCCGGTGGCGCTGCTGATCTTCCGCCTGCGCGGCGCCTATTTCGCCATCGGCACCTGGGTGATAGCCGAAGCCTTCCGCCTCGTCTTCGCCCAGGTTTCGGTGCTTGGCGGCGGTTCGGGCACCAGCCTGCCCGCCGGCGTCGTCAAGGCGATCGCGGCGAGCAGGTTCATGCGGGAGGCGGCGACCTACTGGATGGCGCTGGGGGCGGCGGTTTCGGTGGTGCTGGTGATCTATCTGATCCTGCGATTCCGCCGCGGACTGGCGCTGACGGCGATCCGCGACAATGAGCTGGCGTCCAAGAGCCTGGGCATCGACATCTGGCGCACCAAATTCTTCGTCTATGTCATCACCGCGGCGCTGACCTCGGCGCTTGGGGCGCTGATCTTCCTGCAAAAGCTGCGGATTTCCCCCGATGCCGCATTTTCCGTCAATGACTGGACCGCTTTCGTCATCTTCATCGTCGTCATTGGCGGCATCGGCACCATCGAAGGCCCGATCATCGGTACTATCGTCTTTTTCATGCTGCGCGAGACCCTGGCCGATCTTGGCACGATCTACCTGCTCATCCTCGGGCTGGTGGCCATCGTCATCATGCTAAAGGCTCCCCAGGGATTATGGGGTTTCGTCAGGTCGCGGACCGGAATTGAATTGTTCCCGCTGATGCGGCGGGTGATCGCAAGGAACACGGATTAGGAAAGCGCTAGGAGAGCGACATGGCAGGCAAACAGAAGAAAACGATCATCACCTGCGCCATCACCGGCGCCATTCACACCCCGACCATGTCGGACGCGCTGCCCTACAGGGCCGAGGACATCGCGGGCCAGGCGATCGATGCCGCCAAGGCCGGGGCCTCGATCCTGCACCTGCATGCACGCCGGCCCGAGGACGGCGGGGTGTCCATCGACCCCAAGCACTTCGCCGCCTTCCTTCCGGTCATCAAGCAGGCGACCGATGCGGTGGTCAATATTTCCACCGGCGGCAGCCTGAAGACCACCATCGACGAGCGCATCTTGCCGGCGCGCACCTTTTCGCCCGAAATGTGCTCGCTCAACATGGGATCGATGAACTTCTCCTTCCATCCGCTGGCGAACCGTTACAAGGAATGGAAATTCGGCTGGGAGAAGGATTACGTCGCCAATTCCGATACCTATATCTTCCGCAATACCTTTGCCGATATCGAGAAGGTGGCAAGGGACCTCGGCCCCGAGGGCATCAAGTTCGAGCATGAATGCTACGATGTCGGCCATCTCTACAATCTCAAGTTCTGCATGGATTCGGGCCTGTTCAAGGCGCCGATCTTCATCCAGTTCGTGATGGGAATCCTGGGCGGCATCGGCGCCGATATCGACAACCTCGTCTTCATGAAACGCACCGCCGACCGCCTGTTCGGCGACGACTACCGCTGGTCGGTGCTGGGCGCGGGGGGCGCGCAGATGCCGCTGGCGGCCACCGCGACCCAGCTTGGCGGAAATCTGCGCGTCGGGCTTGAGGACAGCCTGTTCATTTCGCGCGGGGTGCTGGCGAAATCCAACGCCGAACAGGTTGCGAAGATCCGCCGCATTGTCGAGGATCTGGGTTGCGAGGTAGCAACCCCGGACGAGGCACGCGAGATCCTCGGACTCAAGGGGGCGGACCGGGTTAATTTTTAGAGGATCGGTAAGTGGACAGGGCAGCCCCGTTATGGACGCCGTCGGCTGAGCGCGCGGCTTCGGCGAATATCACCGCGTTTCGCAAATTCATCGAGAAACGGACCGGCAGGACCCTTGCCGACAGCGTCGCCCTGCATGGCTGGTCGCTCGGCGAGCCGGCGCAGTTCTGGGCCGCGGTATGGGACTATGCCGGGCTGACCGGCGATCTGGGGCCGGTTGAGGTGCTCGACGGCGACAAGATGCCGGGCGCCCGCTTCTTTCCGCAAGGCTCGCTTAATTTCGCTGAGAACCTGCTGCGCGGCGAGGGGGCGGGCGATGCCCTGGTGTTCCGCTGCGAGGACAAGGCGCAGATGCGCTGGTCGTGGGACGAGCTGCGCGCCACGGTGTCCCGCCTGCAGCAGGCCATGGTTGCAGCGGGGGTGACGCAGGGTGACCGGGTGGCCGGGCTGCTGCCCAATATCCCCCACGCGGTGGCCGCCATGCTGGCCGCCACCTCGCTCGGCGCGGTGTGGTCCTCGGCCTCGCCCGATTTCGGGCCGCGCGGCGTTATCGACCGCTTCGGCCAGATCGAGCCGAAGCTGTTCATCACCTGCGACGGCTACTGGTATGGCGGCAAGCGTATCGAGATCGCGGCCAAGCTGGCCGAGGTGCTGCCGGTGCTGGCCAGCGTCGAAAAGGTCGTGGTGGTCGATTATCTCGGCGATGCGGCCAAGGTCGCGGCCGGGCTGGACCGGGCCGTCACCTTCGAGGAATTCCTCGCGCCCTTCGCCGCCCGCGCGCTCACCTTCGCCCGCCTGCCCTTCGACCATCCGCTGTTCATCCTGTTTTCCTCCGGCACCACGGGGGTGCCGAAATGCATCGTCCACCGCGCCGGCGGTGTGCTGCTGCAACTGGTCAAGGAGCACCTGTTCCACGCCGATACCAGGCCCGGCGACAAGGTGTTCTATTTCACCACCCTGGGCTGGATGATGTGGAACTGGCTCGTTGCCGGGCTGGCGGCGAAGGCTACCCTGCTGCTTTATGACGGCTCGGTGTTCCACCCCTCGCCGAACGTGCTGTTCGATTATGCCGACGCGGAGGGCATGACCCTGTTCGGCACCTCGGCGAAATATATCGACGCCATCGCCAAAGCCGGCCTCAAGCCGGACCAGAGCCACGATCTGTCGAGCGTGCGCACCATGTGCTCGACCGGCTCGCCGCTCGCCGCGGCAAGCTTCGATTTCGTCTATCGCGACATCAAGGCCGACCTGCACCTGGCCTCGATTTCGGGGGGCACCGATATCGTATCCTGCTTCGTGCTGGGCGACCCGACCCGCCCGGTCTATAGCGGAGAGATCCAGGGACCGGGCCTCGGCCTTGCCGTCGAGGTGTGGAACGACGAGGGCAGGCCCGCCGCCACCGGCGAAAAAGGCGAACTGGTTTGCACCAGGCCCTTTCCGGTGATGCCGCTGAAATTCTGGAACGATCCTGACGGGGCCAAATACCACGCCGCCTATTTCGACCGTTTCGACGATGTGTGGTGCCATGGCGATTTCGCCGAGGTGACGGCCCATGGCGGCTTTATCATCCATGGCCGCTCGGATGCCACCCTCAATCCGGGCGGCGTGCGCATCGGAACCGCCGAAATCTATGCCCAGGTCGAGCAGATCGACGAGGTCGCCGAGGCGTTGGCCATCGGCCAGCAGTTCGAAGGCGACGTGCGCGTCGTCCTGTTCGTGCGCCTGAAAGAGGGCGCGGTGCTGGACGAGGCGCTCGAAGACAGGATCCGCAAGAAGATCCGCACCGGCGCCACACCGCGCCACGTGCCGTCGAGGATCGTCGCCGTCGCCGACATCCCGCGCACCAAATCGGGCAAGATCACCGAGCTTGCGGTGCGCGACGTCGTGCATGGCCGCGAGGTCAAGAACAAGGAAGCGCTGGCCAACCCGGAAGCGCTCGAGCTTTTCCGCGATCTGCCGCAGCTGCAAGGCTGAGACTTGCCGGGACGGCGAAGGCCGGCCCGCGGGGCCGCGAAAGGCGCCGCCGCCCTCGGATGGCGCCAGCCCTTTTTTGCGTTCATTATCGAACGCATGTTCTATATTTTGAATAATCCAAGGTTGTCGCGGGTGGTGGAGCGACGGCAGTTTTGCGTGCGTCCGGCGCAGACCGGGAACAAACGAAACTCTTGAGCCAGGGAGGCTGCCATGCAGGTGAGGAAGGTTGGTGTCTTTATCGGCGCCGAGGTGACCGGCATCGATCTGACCGAGCCACTCGACGCGGAGACGGTGGCCGGGCTCAAGACGGCGCACGCCGAGCATGGCCTGCTGGTCTTTCCGGGGCAGCGGATAAGTTCCGCCGACCTTATGCGTTTCGGGCGCTATTTCGGCAAGCTGACGGTGCACCCCTTTTCCACCAGCGCGGCGGAAAATCCCGAACTCATCGTCTATGACAACAAGGAGGGCAATCCGCCGCTATCGACCGATATATGGCATAGCGACGAGACGTTCCGCGAATGCCCGCCCATGGGCACCATGCTGTGCTCCAAGATCGTGCCGGAGGTCGGCGGCGATACCTGCTTTGTCGACATGGCGGCGGTCTATGAGGGGCTGTCGGAGCGCATGCAGGCCTATATCGCCGGGCTTGAGGCGGTGCATGACTTCACCCCCTTCAAGCGCCTCTTCGCGGCCAGGGAGGGGGGCATGGAGGCTTTGCGCAAATATGAGGAACTCTATCCGGCGATGACCCATCCGCTGGTGCGGGTGCACCCGGTAACGGGGCGCAAGGCGATCTTCGTAAATCCTCAGTTCACTTTATACATCAAGGGTATGGAGCCTTATGAGAGCCGCATGCTGCTCGATTACTTCTATCACCGCAGCCATACCAACGAGTACCAGTACCGGCATCGCTGGCAGGCCGACATGGTGGTGTTCTGGGACAACCGCCATGCCCAGCACTCGGCGGTCCACGACTATTACCCCAACCGGCGCCGCATGGAGCGGGTGACGATCGCCGGCGACCGGCCGTTCGGCGAAGGGGAGCCGGCGCGCCCCGAGGAACTGCGCCGCTACCTCATGCCGCCGATAGAGCAGGCGCAGGCCACGCGGATGAAGCGCCAGAACGAAATGGCGTGAGGGCGGCAGGCCCCGGGACCATGCCGGATGAGGTTGCCGCCTGCACTTCCTGGCAGGCCGGCATGCCGTTTTTGACTTGGGGGCAGAGGACGCGTTAGGCTCTATTGGTCTGGGCGCGGGGAATTCTTCGGCCGCCAGCTGTATAAGCTCAATGTTTGGCCGGTAAATCTTGCGCCATGCCCATGGTGTAAGATCGTAATATTATGATCTCAAACCAGTGACGCTTATCTGCATTGCATGTGCGAAGACCTGCCGCACATGACTCCAATTTGCGGAGAGGTTCAATGCATGTGGATGTCTTGGAAAGTATCGAGCAGCTTAGGGCTGTCGAGGACAATTGGAACGCTGTCTATCGTTCCGATCCCGAGGCCACCTATTTTCTGTCGTGGCAGTGGATCTGCAACTGGTTCGAGACGGCCCGATTGCGATGGGCGGTCCTGGCCGCCAAGTCGCATGAAGATGACGACGGCTACATCGCTTTTTTCCCGATAAGATTTTCAACGCAAATAAACGGTGACGGCGAATTTAGGCACGTCATACGCATGGGCGGATCCTATTATGCCGTCTATACGGGATTCATCAGCGCGCCGGAATTCAGGCTGAATGCCGCCAGAAAATTCCTGGACCATTTGAAAAAGAGGAACTGGTCCGAAGTTCATCTCGATGACATTTTTTCCGGTCAGGAGGCGCTGGTTGAAGCCTTGGCCGGTTTGCACGATGAGGATTTGATCGTGCAAAAAAAGGCCAGATCCAAGCACATCACCTCACAGGGCGAGGATATAGATCACGATATCTATATCGTTGTCGACCTTTACGATTCCGTTGAAGAATTTCTCATGAACAATTTCAGATCCCGTACCCGGCGCCATGCACGGCGGGCGCTGAGGTTCCTGGAGGAGCCCAATGGATACGAGGTCACGATGGCCGCCGAGGAAAATATAGGCGAATATGTCGAAATACTTCTCGATATGTGGTCAAAGCAATGGTACAAGAATAAATCATATGCACTTCAAATAACAAGTAATACTAGAAATATCATACAAAGATGCTTCAAGTACGGCGGAATATTCCTCTCCGTGCTGTGGCTTGACGGCCGCGCCATCGCTGCAATGCTGGCTCTAGCCGACAAGGAGCGCTTTATCTGTTTTCTTGGTGGGCGGGATCTGTCGCTGGGCAATCCTTCGCCCGGCCTGATGCTTCATATGCATGCCATAACATGGGCAACAGAACATAATTATAAAATATATGATCTTGGTACAGGCAATTACGGCTACAAGTATCATTTGGGCGCAAGAGAAATAGACATAAGCAGGTATATTGTACGAACCAGGAACGGAAAAAATACGCAAGGCCTGCTCGACCGCGAAAACCTTTCCGGTGCCTTCGACGAGGTGCGAATTCTGGTTCGCAATGGCTGGCTGTCGAGGGCCGAAACAGCCTGCCGGCATATTCTGGATTTCGACCCGGACCACGAGCAGGCGGCGGCGACCCTGGAGGAGATAGGCCGGCAAAGGGAGGAGGCGGGGCGGCGGCTGGCCGAGGCGATCCGCCGGCAAAAGGACAACCTTGTCGAGGAGGCCGCGCGCGCGTTTCAGGCGGTACTGGAGCGCGATCTGGGGAATTTCGAGGCGAATTACTATCTTGGCGCCATCCTGCTAAAGGGCGGGCGGGCCAAAGAGGCCGAATTGCATCTGCGCCGCGCGGTCGCCGTCAGGCCGGATGTCGCGTCGCTGCACAACAATCTCGGGGCCTTGCTGATTACGCTGGGGCGGCTGCCTGAAGCCCTGGGCAGCTTTGAGGAGGCGCTTCGCGTCAAGCCGGACTTTCCCGAAGCGCTGAACAATCGCGGTATCGTGCTGAAGGCGCTGGGGCGCGAGGAGGAGGCGCTGGCAGCCTTTTCCCGGGCAATGTCGTTGCGGCCGGATTACGACAAGGCGGTGCGCAACTATAACGAGCTGGTGGACGGCATGGCGGCAAAGCGGCAGGAGGCGCGCGAACCGGCGGCGTCCAGCGCGCAGGATGGCGCCGGCGAGGCTTAGCGTGCGCCGGAGCTCGGCGCGGTCGCGGTCGATCCGGTTACCGCCTATCGTCCGCTCTTTGGGCCCGCGCCTTTTGGGGTCAGGCCTTTGGGGTCATGCCGGCATCGCCGGCGGACCGGGCATGGGTGGCGGCTGTCTTCGCGGTTGCCGCGCGCAGCTTTTCGCGGTGGGCCTGGAGCCGGGGCAGGAAATCCCACAGGTCGCGATTGAGGACGCGCAGGTCGTTGATCGCTTTCGACATATCCTCGATGCGGGCGCTATCGACCTTCTTGGTCTGGCCGAATTTGAGCTTGCCGCGCTGCTCGGTGATACGCATCGAATGGGTGTGGGTGATGTCGCCCTTCGCGTTGACTTCATACATGGCGTGGTTGAACTCGTTGCGCATCCGCGTGGTGGCGTTGAAGCGCTCTATGAGGTCGTCCAGGTCCTTCCTGAGTTGCCTGTCGGCAATCTTGATTTTTGCCAGGCGCTGGATCAGGTCGAGGCGGGCGCGGGTGGTGTTGAGGGTGGAAAAGACAATCGCGGCGGAGATCTCGTCAGTGTCCATCAGCACCATGATGAAATAGATGAACATGCTTTCATTGTTGGACCAGGTGAAGACCAGGTTGCCGATCAGGGCAAGAATTGTCGTGCGCCGGTCGGCCGATTTGAGCGCCTCGGCCTCGATGGCCAGGAAATCGGGCTTGGTCGGCAATGGCGGTGACATTGTTGGTCCTCCGCGGGTCTTGGGTATTGTCGCCACGCTTTTGCCGGAAACGCCATGCCGGCGGGCGGATATTTCATGACAACCTGTTTTGTGCCGGGTCCGATGCGAGACCGGCGCAACAATGCTATATTAATAGCTCAAGCCGCATACGTCCGGAAAAGATGAGTGTGTCCGCAGCGTGCTGCGGTTTGGCCGGCAGCCCGGTTCGTGCTTTTGAATTTGGCCGCCCGGCCTGGTCCAGGCAGCCGGCGGTCATGCCAACGGGATTGAACGCCGGATCGACCGACGGTGCGGAACGGAGTGCGCGCGAGGGCGCGCCACAGGCCATGCTGGAATTGTTCAAGGTGCGCCGCGGCCGCAAAGCGGCCGTTGGGCTCATTTCGCCGCTGGTCGAGCGCAGCAGGCACCGCTTTGACCAGATTCCGGAACAAGCCTGGTTCGATCCCTATATGGTCGGCTTTCTCGGCATGCTGATTACGCTGGTGGCAAACCGGGCGACGGGCGGGCTGAGTTCCCGCGCCCTCGGCTTGGTGCAATCCGACGCCTGGGCTGAAATCACCCATTGCCGCAACACGCTGATCGGCGAGGAGATGTGCCTGCTCAGCACGGCACAGAACCGCTTCTTTCAGCGCGGCTGCGCCAGCGCCGAGCGCTTTCTGGAGCGCCTTGACGGCGTTGACGGCGCGCAGTCGGGAATCCCTGTGCCCTTGCCGGGGTCGCCGCCGGCCTTTCCAGGCTATCCCGGCACGGGCGTGGATTGCGACCCGGCCATGGCGGAGGCGCTGTGGGAACAGCATTTCGATATGCAGTTGCAGTTTTCGCCGCGCCAGGCGCCTTGAACCCGGCGGTTTGACGCGCCGCCGCAGGCCGGTTCAGTTGGTGCGGCGGGTTGGGCCTGGTCGAGACCGTGGTTCGGTTATTTCGTTGGGTAGCCGGCCGCGCCTTCCTGCCAGGCGCTCGCGCGTCGAAACGGCCGTTTGAGGATTGCGCGGCAGGGCGGATTTCCTGGCGGCGGATGTTGGGGGAACCATTTCGCCGGCCGCACGGACCGGCGGGACGATCTCGCAAAAGGCCTCGGCGAAACCTTCGAGCAGTTGGCCGTCCGGGCTTTTGTCGAGTCCCAAGAAAAAACTCGCCAGCTGCTGCTTTTTCGTCCTGTGGCGTTCTTTGCGGCGTTCCTCTTGAGCATTCATCGGGGCTGCCTCCCTAATCGAGTATGTTGCGCCGGTAAATGGTCCGGCTATCTACAAATTCGGTGCCACATAATCATGTATTCGATTTCAATATTTCACCGTCCACGCGGACAAAGCTGATTGTTTCCTTATGCATTCCGGCATTGTTGGCCGCTTCACCGTTCCAGGTGGCCATATATAGGTCGGGAATGTGACGGCTTAGTGGCGATTGGCCGTAAATCGCCAATAGAGCGGGCGTGGAACACAGGAACAGGATGATTTTCGGCCCGCGCGCCGCGCTGCGGATGCGCGTGATCATGGCGACCGCGGTCTTGAACGAAACGCCCAGCGCGCTGCTCGCCTGGCTGGCGTTGAGATGGCGGGTGCGGCGAACCAGCAGGATCGCCCTGAGCCACTTGTGCATCGGCACATGGCTGCCTTCGAATATGGTGCCGATCTTGACCGTAAAAGGCTTGCGGCAATGGTAGCACTTATAGGTGTTGATACGTGTCGATGCGCCGGTCAGCTTGCCGATGCGCGCCGATTTTCCGCAATGAGGGCAAACCGGCCCCAGCGGCCAGACCTGTTGTTCGACGAATTCGTAAGCGGCTTCCTCGTCGAGAAATTTCTCGGTTTCGTCACGAGATCCGCTGTCTCCGTCCTCGGGCATGGACGTTACTCCCAAACGCTATTCCCATAACTTCCCCCGATAAATTCCCCCGATTTGATTTTTCCTGCGGCGCCAGGGTCGAGAATGGAACCTCGAATAGGCAGTTCCGAATGCCCGCCCTGGCGACGACAACTGGGTACGCAATATTAAATAGTCATTCCAAAGCCATATGTTTGTTGTTGGGTATATAAAATCCTATTGACGATATTAACTCGGTGCTGTGGAATGTAAAGTCCAAAAAGGATGAAGAAGTATCGTAATAACAATCTTGCGTTGATAATATTGTGTATCAATAAAATTAGTTCCGGTAACAAAGCCGGGTGGGAGGTAGCGTATGGGAACAGGCCACAGATAGGGTGGATTTACAAACCCTTGAGCCTTTCCGCCTGCTGTTGGGCTGAAAGCAAATCAAAGCAAATCGCAATATGAATTGACGCGCCGCGGTGCGCGTGCGGGACGGAATTGTCCCGGCCTTCCAAGGGCTTGCGCTTTGAAGGATCGCGACAGGTGCGACTCGATTTCAGGAATAGCCTGCCAGGGTCTTTTTAGGACTTCAGTACTGGCGCGCAAATGGCGCGCAAATGGCAGGTTTCAAGTGGCGGTCCGGTTGACCGGCCGGACGCAAGACGAAACCGCGAAAAGGAGGTTTGGATACTGAAAACACACAAGCAACAACAGAATAATAACGATAGCGGCGATGCGCCTGTCAAATTGTACTGAATTATGTAGGTGCTCAAGTCGCAAGTGGAAGTGAGTAGACGTAGCGTAAATGAGTATGAGTAAAAGTAGCGTAAACAAGTGAAAACTTAACCAGATGCATTGCAGTTGTTCGTACTCGCCGGCGTAGAAGATCAGCGAATTCGAATCAAGGGCGATGCGTCATCCAACCAAATGGAGACGTATTATGGGTAGGACTAGCAATTACGATCCCAAGCACGACAACAAGCACGACAACAAGGACGATCAGGACCAGAAGCAGGATCAGGGACAGGCTCAGGCTGAACTTCAGGCCCAGCTTCAGGGTCAGGCCCAGGGACAGCTCCAGGGACAAGGCCAGGCCCAGGGTCAGGCTCAGTTCGCCGTCCAGGGCGTGTACCAGGAGAGCGAGAACAAGAACGACAACGACAACGACAACAAAAACGAGAATGAAAACAAGAACGAGAACGAGAACAAGATAGACAACGACGTCAATAACAAGGTCGATAACGACGTCGACAACAAGATCTCGAACACGGTCGAAAACAAGGTCGACACCGATGTTAACGTCGATGTCGATGTGAAGGTCGATCTTGATCTTGAAGGCTGGGAGCCCCAGGACAACGACCTGATCGACGTCGACCTCAAGCTCGACGATCTGGAAGGCGCCTTTACTGCTATTGCCAACAATGTCGAGCAGGACGTGCACGGCGACGGCAATGACAATGCCTTCAACATCGAACAAGTCAATGTCATGGTCGACAACGACTATCTGAGCAATCCCGACGTCACCTACAATGGCGGCGGCGGCGGTGGAGACGGCAAGTTCGACCACAAGTGGGATGATGGCGATTCAGCCGGATTCAGCATGTGGGCCAAGGCCGATGGCGGAAGCGCCAAGATCGATGATACCTCGGCCAAGATGGATGACGGCAGTGCAACCGCTGCGGCTACTGCTACAGCCGATGCCATCATCAGCCAGGAAGCGTTCACCCAGAACATCGTGATGGGCGCGAATATCCAGTTCAACTCGATCGACATCACCGCGGTCGGCGATGATTTTGATCAGGACAACATTCTCTAGTCCCATAGCTGCAAATGGCGGGCCCGCACGGATTTTACCGTGCGGGTCCGACATCGGAAATCCGCGCGCGGGGGCGCCACGGAAAGGGGGAATTCCACTTCGCTAACCTCGATCCTCGGGGGGATGTGTCGCGTAGTCCCGGGAGGCAGTTATGAGTGCCGGTGCCGTCACAGAGATGATTTCCCAGTTCGCTGGGTACTTCCAGATTTTTGAAGAATCGGCCCGCAGCCGCGTCGTCTATAACGAGATGCAGGCGCGCCAGTTCCACACCAGCTACGATCCGGCGGCGCGGCACCCCCATGATCCCGCGCTCAAGATCGAGGAATTCGAGACCCAGCCCATTCCGGCGCAGTATCAGTTCTCCTGGCCGGAACTCCC
>JAGRLG010000056.1 GCA_020441905.1 Rhodobiaceae bacterium
CCGGGCGCCCGGTGATCCTCGCCACGTGCCGCCTTCCCGGCGAAGCACAGGCCCGCCTTGGCCGCGACTACGCGGCGCGCCTGCGCCAGGACGACGCCATCCTCCCGCCATCCGCCATTGTCGAGGCAGCGCCTGGCGCCGACGGCCTCCTTATCGCGCCGACGGACCGGCTGAGCGCCGAAACCATCGCCGCCCTGCCGCCGGGTCTGCGCATCATCGCCACGGTTTCGGTCGGCTTCGAGCATATCGACATCGCCGCCGCGGCGGCGCGGGGCATTACCGTCACCAACACGCCCGACGTTCTCAGCGCCGCCACCGCCGATCTTGCCATGCTGCTGCTTCTTGGCGCGGCGCGCGGCGCCCATTGGGGCCAGGCCATGATCCGCGACAATGCCTGGACCGGCTGGCGGGTCACCGGCCCGCTCGGCGTTGAAGTCTCCGGCAAGCGGCTCGGCATTCTCGGCCTGGGCCGCATCGGGCGCGCCATGGCGCGCCGCGCCCGCGGTTTCGACATGGAAATTCACTATCACGGCCGCGCCCGCCTCGCACCGGAGCTTGAGCAAGACGCGATCTTCCACCCCGATCTCCTTGATTTTCTTTCCTGTTGCGACTTTCTTTCCATCCATGCCGCCCTCAACGACCAGACCCGCGGCATGATCTCGGCGCGGGAACTGGCCGCCTTGCCCGGCGGCGCCATCCTCGTCAACACCGCGCGCGGCGACATCATCGACGACGACGCCCTCATCGCCAGCCTGAAGAGCCGGCATCTGGCGGCGGCGGGCCTCGACGTCTTTCGCGGCGAACCCAATATCGACCCGCGCTTGCGCGCGCTCGACAACGTCTTCCTGCTGCCCCATCTGGGCAGCGCCACCATCGAGACACGCAATGCCATGGCCGGCCGCGCGCTGGACAATCTCGACGCCTTTTTTGCCGGCCGGACCCCGCCGGACCGGGTCGCCGGTTAGGGCCGCCATTGCCGCAATATCTTTACCGCGACCGCCTGCCGCCGTATGAAGATCATGGCCGACAGACGAGCCGCAACCGGGGGACGACAAAGCAATGAGCGAGACAGCCGAGGCGCGCCTCGCGGCGCTTGGCATAACCCTGCCGGAACCGGCAGCACCGGCGGCCAATTACGTTCCCTTCGTTCTGGCCGGCAAGCAGCTGTTCGTTTCCGGCCAATTGCCGCTGTCCGCCGGCAAGGTTCTCTTTTCCGGGCGTCTTGGCGCCGACCTGGAACTTGAGGACGGCGTCGCCGCGGCCCGTCTGTGCGCCATCAATATCCTGGCCCAGGCCAAGGCCGCTCTCGGCGATCTGGAAAAAATAGTCCGCTGCGTCAAGCTTGGCGGGTTCGTTGCCTGCACGTCCGACTTCACCGACCAGCCCAAGGTCATCAACGGCGCCTCCGACCTCATGGTCGAAGTCCTCGGCGAACGCGGCCGCCACGCCCGTTTCGCCGTCGGCGCTCCCGCCCTTCCCCTCGGCGTCGCGGTCGAGATCGACGCCCTGTTCGAGGTCGAATGAGCAGCCCCGCCCAGCCGGGCAACGGCGCCCTGTCCTGGCTGACGGCGCGCCCCATCGCCCATCGCGGCCTCCACGATGCCGATGCAGGCATTATTGAAAATACCGCGGCGGCCGTTTCCGCCGCAATTTCCGCTAATTACGCTGTTGAGGTCGATCTGCGCCTGAGCGCCGACGGCGACGCCATGGTCTTTCACGATTTCACCCTCGACCGCCTGACCGAGGCCCACGGCCCGCTGGCGGCGCGAACCGCCGATGCCCTGCGCCAGATACCGTTCCGGGGTGCCGACGCCCGTATCATGAGCCTTGGCGAACTCACCGCGCTGGTTGCCGGCCGCACCCCCCTCATTCTCGAAATCAAGAGCCAGTGGGACAATGTCGGCCCGCTGGAACAACGCGTGGTGCAACTGCTGCGCAACTATGATGGGCCGGTCGCCGTGATGTCCTTTGATCCCGCCTCGCTGGCCGTTTTCAGGAACATCGCCCCGAACGTGATGCGCGGCATCGTCTCCGAGCGCTTCCGCGACAAGGACTACTGGTCGAACTTGAGTGCATGGCGGCGCTTCACCCTGCGCCACATGCTGCATGCCGCGGCCACCGCGCCTCACTTTATTGCTTACGATATCAATGGTTTGCCAAGCGCGGCTCCGCTCCTCGCGCGCTATCTGTTCGGCGTGCCCCTCCTGACCTGGACCGTGCGCACGCCCTCCCAGCGCCGCCGCGCCAGGCTTTTTGCCGATGCCATGATTTTTGAAGGGTTCCGGCCGTAATTTGCGGCAAATCCGGTCCATAATGGGCTTGCAGAACCTCAAAAAGGCGGCCGGGACCCGATAGCCCTGGCCGGGGAGCAGCACGATCGGCGCGTCACATGGGTGATTTCGAAGCCGTCACGATCCGGGTCGTCACCGCCCTGGAGCAGGTGGACGCCAGCGACTGGGACGCCTGCGCCAATCCGGCGCGCGCAGATTCCAAATCCGATATTCCTTACAACCCTTTTATTTCCCACGCATTTCTTCTGGCCCTGGAAGAGTCCGGCTGCGTCAGCGCCGGGCATGGCTGGCTGCCGCGCCATCTTGTCGCCGAGGATGCCGGCGGGCGTGTCGCCGCCTGCATGCCTTGCTATGCCAAGGGCCACAGCCAGGGCGAATATGTCTTCGACCATGGATGGGCGGACGCCTATGAGCGCGCCGGCGGGCGCTATTATCCCAAGCTTCAGGCCTGCGTTCCCTTTACCCCCGTTCCCGGCCGCCGCCTGCTGGTACGCCCCGGCCTCGATGCCGCCCATTACCGCCGCGCCCTGGCCCAGGCCGGAATGGAAATGACCGCCCGCTCGCAGCTCTCGTCGCTGCACATCACCTTTGCCAGCGAGGAGGAATGCCGCCAGCTCGGCGAACTGGGCTTTCTGCGCCGCTCCGGCCAGCAGTTTCATTGGCGCAATGAAGACTATGACTCCTTTGACGATTTCCTCGGCCAACTGGCCTCGCGCAAGCGCAAGGCGATCCGCCGCGAACGCAAGCAGGCGCTGTCGGATGGCATCGCCATTCGCCACCTCAGGGGCCGCGAGATCACCGAGCACCACTGGGACACCTTTTTCGCCTTCTACATGGATACCGGCAGCCGCAAATGGGGCCATCCCTATCTCAATCGCAAGTTCTTCTCGCTGCTGGGCGAACGCCTCGGCGACGACGTTCTTCTCATCCTTGCTTCCCGCGACGGCCGCGATATCGCCGGCGCGCTCAACATGGTCGGCTCCGATACCCTGTATGGCCGCTATTGGGGTGCGCTGGAGGATCACGCCTTCCTGCATTTCGAGGTTTGCTATTACCAGGCCATCGACTTTGCCATCGCCAACCGGCTCGTTCGCGTCGAGGCCGGCGCCCAGGGGCCGCACAAGCTGGCGCGCGGCTATGTGCCGCAAATCACGCACTCGGCGCATTACATTGCCGATCCGGCCCTGCGCGACGCCGTGGCCCGCTTCGTTGGCGAGGAGGCGCGCCAGGTCGAATTCGAGAACAGGCTGCTCGCCGGCCATGCCCCGTTCCGCAGGGATCATGGCCAATGAGCGCCAATCCTCTTGCTGCCGGCAAGGCGGCCTTGACCTAGCGCCCAACTCTTGGAAATTTGGCGCCAGCGACAAAGCGGGGAGTGACGGTGATGGACGCGGCCTACGACAACGACAATATTTTCGCCAGGATCCTGCGCGGCGAGCTGCCGGCGCACAAGGTCTATGAGGATGACGCAACTCTGGTCTTTATGGATGTCATGCCGCGCGCCGACGGCCACGCCCTTGTGATTCCGAAAAACCCGTCCCGCAACGTTCTCGATATCGAACCGCGCGACCTCAACGCCGTCCTCGCCACCACGCAGAAGATCGCCCGCGCCGCGCTAAAAGCCTTTGATGCCGAAGGCATTCTCATCCAGCAATACAACGAGGCGGCGTCGGGCCAGACAGTGTTTCACACCCATTTTCACGTCATTCCGCGCTGGGCCGATACCGCCTTGCGGCCCCATGGCGGCGAGATGGCCGATCCGGAGGTGCTGAAAGCTCAGGCGGACAAGCTGCGCGCCGCCCTCGCCTGACGCCGCCCTGGCTGCGGTTCTCAAGAACCGAGCACCGCCAGCCCCGCAAGCAGCACCGCTTCGCCGGCCAGAATTCCGGCCGCGATGCTGCGCCGCGCGCCAAGGAACACGATGAAGCCGGCGGCAAAGGCCCCGGCGCGCAGCAGCACCGGCGCCTGAGCCAGCACACCTGGCGAAAAAAAGACAAGGCGGGCGATCAGCGCCGCCACCAGGGCCGTCGCCACCGCGCGCACGAACTTGAAGACCTCGCTGTCCTCGCTGACCCGCAATGCGGCGAAGACCCCGGCGACCCGCCATATGTCGGTGGCCAGAACCCCGGCCACCAGGAGAAAGGCCAGCCAGCCGATGGTTTCAACCGTCATCGGCCGTCTCCCCGATCCGCCACGGGCAGCACCCGGCCCAGCACATAGGCAGCCGTGCCGCCGATCAGCCCCGACAGGATAAGTTCGAAACCGGGCAGATAGAGGTAGACCACCGGCCCGATGGCAAAGCCGAAGGCCAGCGCAAGGCGGTCGGTGCGCGAGGGCGATGCCGCCATCATCGACAGCAGGAAATAGATCGGGGTCAGGAACAACAGGCCGGAGGACAGCACCACCCCAAGGCGCGCCGCCAGGGCATGGCCGACGAAAGTTGCCGCCAGGTTGGTGGTGATGAGGAAGGTGCAAAAGCCCCAGTAATAGGGCACCCGCTCGGCGCGCGGCATTTTCGGCAGCCGGCGCATCGATTCGACCCACACCGTCACCGCGCAGAAATGGGCCAGAAGCACCTGATGCGCCTTGCCGGTGCGCTCGCCGCGCAGGATCGGCATCAGCACCACGGTGAGCGGCATCAGGCGCACCGCGGTCAGCGTCACCGCCGCGGCGGCGCTCCAAACGGCCGCGCCGGAAGCGATTTCGCTCGCCAGAACCACCTGCCCCGGCAGCGCCCAGATAAAGGCGGACATGAACAGCGCCGGCCAAAGCGCGACCCCGCTCTCATGAGCCAGGGCACCGAAGCCGAGAAAGGAACAGATAAGGACGAAGGCCGCCGTCGACGGCGCCGAGCGCAGACCGGACCAATAGGCGGCGCGCCGCGAAAGGACGGCCCCGTCGCCTTCCTGCCCCCCTAACCCGGTCAAGGGTCAGGCCGTCATTCGACGAGCAGAGGCACGCGCGGCACCAGCGAACCGCCCCCGCCCGAGCCGCCGCCGGAGGACGAGCCGTCGCCACCCTTCTTGCCGCCGCCCTTCGGCGGCTTCTTCTTGGCAGCCGGCTTCTTGCCGCTCCGGGCCGCCCGCTTGCGCAGCGCCTCGGCCGGCGGTTTGGGCTTCACCGGGCTTTCCTCGACGAACTCGAAACTCAGTTCCTTGCCGCCCTTGGTTACGCCGACCTTGACCACGCCGCCCTTTTTCAGCTTGCCGAACAGCACTTCCTCGGCCAGCGGTGTCTTGATGTGTTCCTGGATCACACGGCCCAGCGGACGGGCGCCGAACATTTCATCGTAGCCCCGCTCGGCCAGCCAGGCATTGGCCTTGTCGCTCAGTTCGATGGATACGTTACGATCGGCGAGTTGAGCTTCCAGCTCGAAGATGAATTTCTCGACGACCTTGGCGATGACCGGCGGTGGCAGATTGGAAAAGGCGATGGTTGCATCCAGCCGGTTGCGGAATTCCGGCGTGAACATCTTGTTGATCGCCTCTTCGTCGTCGCCCTCGCGCTTGGAGCGCGTGAAGCCATAGGCCGCCCTGGCAAGATCGGCGGCGCCGGCATTGGTGGTCATGATCAGGATGACATTGCGGAAATCGACCTTCTTGCCGTTATGGTCGGTCAGCTTGCCGTGGTCCATCACCTGAAGCAGGATGTTGAAGAGATCGGGGTGGGCCTTCTCGATCTCGTCCAGCAGCAGCACGCAATGCGGATGCTGGTCGATGCCATCGGTCAAGAGCCCGCCCTGGTCGAAGCCGACATAGCCCGGCGGCGCGCCGATAAGCCGCGAAACAGTGTGGCGCTCCATATATTCCGACATATCGAAACGCAGCAGCTCGACACCGAGCAGGCTGGCAAGCTGGCGCGCCACTTCCGTTTTGCCGACACCGGTGGGGCCGGAGAACAGATAACTGCCGATCGGCTTTTCCGGCTCGCGCAAACCCGCCCGCGACAGCTTGATCGCCGCCGTCAGCGCATCGATCGCCTGGTCCTGGCCGAACACCACCCGCTTGAGGTGATCGTTCAGGTTCCGCAGCACCTCGGCGTCGTCCTTGGACACCGTCTTGGGCGGAATGCGGGCCATGGTGGCCACCGTTGTCTCGATTTCGTGGACGCCGATGGTCTTGCGCCGGCGCGATTCGGGCAGCAGGGCCTGCGAGGCGCCGGTTTCGTCGATAACGTCGATGGCCTTGTCCGGCAGGCGCCGGTCATGGAGATATTTGTCCGCCAGTTCCACCGCGCTGCGGATCGCCTGCTCGGTATAGCGGATGCCGTGAAAGTCCTCGAAATAGGGTTTCAGCCCCTTGAGGATCTTGATCGTGTCGGCAACCGTCGGCTCGACGATGTCGATCTTCTGAAACCGGCGCACCAGGGCGCGGTCCTTCTCGAAATATTGCCGGAACTCCTTGTAGGTGGTCGAACCGATGCAGCGCAGCGTGCCGCTCTGCAACGCTGGCTTGAGCAGGTTGGAGGCATCCATGGCCCCGCCGCTGGTCGCCCCGGCGCCGATGACGGTGTGGATCTCGTCGACGAACATGATAGCGCCGGGATAGTTCTCGATCTCCTTGACCACCGCCTTGAGGCGCTCCTCGAAATCGCCGCGATAGCGCGTGCCCGCCAGTAGCGAGCCCATGTCGAGCTGGAAGATGGTAGCCTTGCGCAGCACGTCGGGCACCTCGCCGCGCACGATCTTGCGCGCCAGCCCTTCCGCGATCGCCGTCTTGCCGACGCCGGGATCGCCGACGAAGAGCGGGTTGTTCTTCTGGCGCCGGCACAACACCTGGATGGTGCGGTTGATCTCGGCCTCGCGGCCGATCAGGGGATCGATCTTCCCCTTCTCCGCCTTCTTGTTGAGATTGACGCAATAGGTGTCCAGCGCATCGGCCTTGCGCTTGCCGTCCTCGCCCTGCTCCACCGTTGCCGCATCCTCGTTGGAGCCGCGAACCGGACGTGCCTCGGACATGCCGGGCCGCTTGGCGATGCCATGCGAAATATAATTCACCGCGTCATAGCGGGTCATGTCCTGCTCTTGCAGGAAATAGGCGGCGTGGCTCTCGCGCTCGGCAAAGATCGCCACCAGCACATTGGCGCCGGTGACCTCTTCGCGGCCCGACGACTGGACGTGGATGACGGCGCGCTGGATGACGCGCTGGAACCCGGCGGTCGGCTTGGAATCCTCGCCCATGTCGGTGACCAGGTTGTCGAGTTCGTTGTCGACATAGGCCACCAGATTGGTGCGCAGCGCGTCGAGATCGACGTTGCAGGCGCGCAGCACCGCGGCGGCGTCGCCGTCGTCCAGCAGCGCCAGCAGCAAATGCTCCAGCGTCGCGTATTCGTGATGCCGGTCGTTCGCCAGAGACAGCGCATGGTGTAGCGCCTGCTCCAGATTCTTTGAAAACGTCGGCACGGTGAGCTTACTCCTTCTCCATCACGCATTGTAACGGGTGCTGGTGCTTTCGCGCAAAGTCCATCACATGGGTGACCTTCGTCTCCGCCACCTCGTAAGTATACACGCCGCACATGCCGACGCCGTTCTGATGCACATGCAGCATGATACGCGTCGCTTCCTCGCGGCCCTTGTTGAAAAAACGCTCAAGGACCAGAATCACGAATTCCATCGGCGTGTAGTCGTCGTTCAGCAGCAAAACCTTGTACAGCGCCGGCCGCTTGGTCTTGGGTCTGGTCTTGGTGACAATTCCCGTTCCGGGCCCGCCGCCCTCGCCGCCATCGTCTCCTTCTCCAGAACCGAGCCGCATCGGAATGCCCCGCCCGGACCCTGTTCTTGCCGTTAACGGGTCGAGCTGCCGATAGGATTGCGCAACCGCCGCGCCGTCAGCCCTGAAAGCCGTTGCTGTCGTCATGACCCTCTATGACATACCTGTATGGCGAAAATCACGGCCGCAGCCGACCTGCGCCGATTCACGAAACATTCTAAAATTTTGGCGCCTTCATGACCAGACTTCAAAATAGGAAGCCGCGGCGGGAAATTGAATTCGCAAACACGAAAATTCTATCTGTCGCCGAATTGGCGTCAAATGCGGGGCGGATGGCGGCCCGGCAAACACAAAAAAGGGTCCGGCGAAAACGCCGGACCCCAGATATCTCGCTATCCCGGGAGGGAGGAGCGCGATTACTTCTTGGTCGCTTTGGCAACCACGGCTTCGAAAGGCTGAAACGCGTCCTTGGCGATGCCGGTATACATCTCGCCGAGCTTGGTCAGCTGCCCGACGCACTCTTCATACGCAACGCGCACATATTCGGCCTGGGCCTCGAAGGCCTTGTCCACGGAGTTCGCGCCAACAACCTTCTCGAAGGCAGCGGTGGAGTTCTCGTAGTTGGACTTGGAATAGTCGGCCATTTCGGCGGCCAGGGTCTGGATGCCCTTCGACAGCGCGCCAAAGCTCTTCAGAGCCAGATCGACATTGTCCTTGTTCAGCTTCTGGATATCGTCAAAACCGTTGATCATGTTACCGCTCCAATAGTGATACCTAATTCGTGTACGTCCCCTCACCGGCCCGCATAAGGGGCATTCGCTCGGAACGTCTGAGTGTCAATATATGCACTGCACAAAAATTGTCAACAGTTTTTATTGCACTGCACCATTTTCTTTTGCGCCCCGCTTGCACGCGCGGCGGGAGCGCCCGCCCAGCCCGGTTTAAGCCTTTGGTAACCGCAACTTTCTATAGTGACTTCCCGCGCAGAAAGCGTGCCGGGGGGGGCGTGCCAGACCCATCGGCTATGGTGTTCCGGGACTATTGGGGCAGTTGAGTAATGTTGCGTAGCAATATCGTGCGTTCGATCTGCACGCCGCGGGGCGTGTTCTCATGTGCCATCGCCACCCTGCTGTTCCTGCAGTTCCTGTCGCCGGCCGCCGCGGCGCCCGGCAAGGGCTGGAGCGACTCCAAATATGCCGCCATCGTCATCGATGTGAACGCCGACCGCGTTCTTTACGCGCGCAATGCCGATGCCCGCCGCTACCCGGCTTCGCTGACCAAGATCATGACTCTCTATATGCTCTTCGAGCAGATCGAGCGCGGCCGCGTCAGCCTGGCGACACGGATGACCGTTTCGCAGCACGCCGCCGCCCAGGCGCCTTCCAAGCTCGGATTGCGCGCCGGCGAGTCCATCGATGTCAGGACGGCGATTCTCGCTCTCGTCACCAAATCGGCCAATGATGTCGCCGTCGTCATCGCCGAACATATCTCGGGCAGCGAATCCGCCTTCGCTTCGGCCATGACCCGCAAGGCCCGCGAACTGGGCATGGGCGACACCACATTCCGCAATGCCTCCGGCCTGCCGGATGACGGCCAGAAGACGACAGCCAGCGATCTGGCGGTCCTCGGCCGCGCCATCATGCGCGACTTCCCGGATGAATATTCCTATTTCAAGACCCGGTCCTTTGCCTTCCGCGGCCGCTATCACCGCAATCACAACCGCCTTCTTGGCCGTGTCGAAGGTGTCGACGGCATCAAGACCGGCTATATCCGCGCCTCCGGCTTCAATCTCGTGACCAGCGCGCGGCGCGGCAACCGCCATCTTCTCGCCGTGGTGATGGGCGGCCCCTCCGCTTCGGCGCGCGACAACCATATGGCCGGCCTGCTCGCCAATAATTTTTCCCGCGCATCGAACCGGCAGGTCGCGCAACTGCCAGCCAACCCGCCTGCGCCCCCGCGCCGGCCGGTCCGCGAAGAAGAAGCGGGCGCCAGCAAGCTTGCGGGCACGCCGCTCAGGCCGCAGGAAACGACGAGCATGACCGCTGACGGCATCGCGAAGGTGCTGGCCCGGCAGGATCAGGGCAACCAGCCTGCCGCCGGCGCAATCGCCGAACCGGCAAAGCCGGCCGTTGCTCTCACCGTCATTCCCAAGGGCTATTCCGCCCCGGTACCGGTTGCCGCCCAGGACGCCACCGCATCCTTGCCGCAGACGGCACCGCGCAGTAACCGGGATTCGGCGGCCGAAAATGCCATCGCCGACCAGTTGCGCGAACAATGGCTGATCCAGATCGGCGCCTATAATGACAAACAGGCAGCCCATTCAAAATTGCGCCAGGCCCAGGACAAGACGTCCGTGCTGCGCAATCATCTCGCCTATACCGAGCCGGTCCAGAAGGCGGATTCCACGCTCTATCGCGCGCGCTTTGCCGGCTTCGACCGCGGCGCCGCCGAGGCGGCTTGCCGTCAACTGAAAAAAGCCAAATTCTCCTGCTTGCCGATGCGCCAATAGCGGCGCCCTGCGGCCGCCGCCCGGCTCACACGAGTTTTAGAAGCAGATCGCGCGCTTCGTTCAGCTTGGCGGCGAGATAGGTCGAACCGCCCTGGTCGGGATGCAGCCCCTTCATCAGCCGGCGATGGGCGGCCCGGATCTGCCTGGCATCCGCACCCGCGCCGACGCCCAGAATCTCGCGCGCCTCTTCGGCGCTCATGGCCCCGCCCGCCCCGGACGCACCCCCACCGGTTTTTCGCTGCGTCATATCCGCCCAGTCCTGCCAGTCGGGATGGTAGCGGTCGAGCCAGGCTTCCAGCAGCGCCGTGCTTTCCGGATCGCCGGCGATCTCCTTTGCCAGCGCCTTGAGTTCGTCCTCATCCAGGTCCGCCAGATCGGCGCCCGCCTGCGCTCCTTCGCGAATGCTGCCATTCATTTCGCCGCTGTCGTGATCGAGGGTCATTTCAAGAAACCGCGCCCGTACCCGCGAAGCCTGCCCGGCTGACTTTCGCGTTCCTCCCATGCCTGGCCATCCCGCGCCCGACATACCGCCGCGCAGAAGCATCGATGCGGCAAAGACGGCGAGCGGCAGGGCCAGCGTCCAGCGGCCGACCACCGCCAGCCCGGCCGCCCCTCCCAGCATGAGCAGCGGTCCGAGATAGCGCCCCCAGCGCATCAGCTTGCGCACATCGGTATAGGCCAGCGCATAGGCCCCAGCCGCCGCCAGTGCCAGGAAAAAGACCAGCAACAGAAATCCGGGCATGGCCAGCTACCGCAATTGCTGCAACAGCAGCCGGCCCTTGCCGGAACCGCTGAGCTTTTCCAGCGCCGCGCGCCCGCCCGAGGCGTATATGGCGACCGCCGACAGCAGGTCGCGCAGCTGGTCCGCGGCACCCGAATCGAACCTGCTCCATGCGCCGCCGGAAAGGCGCACCATCTCCTTGAAGCAACGCTCGGCGATACTGTCATGGCCCTCCTGGAACATGAACAGCGGCACGTGGAGCAGGCCCAGTTCCCCGGCATGGGCGCACAATCTGTCGACATCCTCCTCCATGCAGTCGCCGACATAAACCACGGCATGAACCCTTTTGCGCGCGGCTTCCTTGCGGGCATGGGCCAGCACCTTGGCGATCTGGGTATGGCCGCCCCTACAGTCGATGGCGCTCATGAGTTCACCGAGCCGGTCCGGGTTGCCGACCCATTTGCTGGCCCGGCACTCTCCAAAGCCGCGAAAATAGACCAGTTGGACGTCAAGCCCGCCGATTTCGGCGCTGCGATGAAACATTTCGGCCTGAAGCTGGCAGGCGCTGTCCCAGGTCGGCTGCCGGCTCATGGTGGCATCGAGGGCGAAGATGAGGCGCCCACGCTCGCCGGACCCCGGCAGCATTGCGGCAAGCTCGCGCGCCTTGCCGACAAAGGCGGCGATTTCGTCGCGGCTAGAGCGCACGGGTTTGCCCTGCGCGCCGCGCTCGGCCAGATCCTTGCTTTTGTCCTTGCCGGCCATCGGAGGCTACTGCCGTACTTGTAATTGCGTCTGTCCCTAAGATGGCACCATGGACGCGAAACGCAATGCGCGCGCCTTCATTCCTCCTCGCCATCCTTCTGCCCGCCGCCTGCCCCCAGCGACAGCAGGCTGGTATTGCCGCCAGCTGCCGTGGTGTCGGTCGAAACCACGCGCTCAAGAGCAAGGCGCGGCAGGTAATGCGGCCCGCCAGCCTTGGGGCCGGTGCCCGAAAGCCCCTCGCCGCCGAAGGGCTGCGACCCGACAACGGCGCCGATCTGGTTGCGGTTGACATAGGCGTTGCCGACCCGCACCCGCGCCAGGACGCGCTCGATCGTAGTCCCGACGCGGCTGTGAATGCCCAGCGTCAGCCCGTAGCCGGCCGCGTTGATCGCCTCGCAGACCTCGTCGAGGCGCGACGCCTGATAGCGCACGACATGCAGAATCGGCCCGAAGATTTCCTTCGTCAGACGCGCCGGATCGTCGAGTTCATAGGCCGCGGGGCCGACATAGGTTCCGGCTCGCGTTTCGCCCGGCAGCGCAAGATCGGCGATCTCGCGCGCCTGCTGGCGCATCGCCGACTTGTGCGCCTCCAGCGCCTCGCGCGCCGCCTCGTCGATAACCGGGCCGATATCGGTTTCGAAGTCGAAGGGATCGCCGATGCGCAATTCCTCCATGGCGCCGCGCAGCATGGTCACAACCCTGCCCGCGGCTTCGTCCTGCACATACAGGATACGCAGGGCCGAACAGCGCTGACCGGCGCTGTCGAAGGCCGACGCCAGGCAGTCGCGCACCGCTTGTTCCGGCAAGGCGCTGGAATCGAGGATCATGGCGTTGAGCCCGCCGGTTTCGGCTATCAGCGGCGTCAGCGGCCCGCCGCGCGCCGCAAGGGCCGAGGCGATGGCCGCCGCCGTCTCGTTGGAGCCGGTGAAGCAGACCCCGCCTATGCGCCGGTCGGCGACCAGCGCGGCGCCGATGGTGGCGCCGCCGCCGGGCAGGAAATGGACCACATCGCCGGGAACACCCGCCTCTAGCAGCAAGCGGACCGCCGCCGCTCCGGTCAGCGGTGTCTGACCCGCCGGCTTGGCGACAACGGCATTCCCGGCAGCCAGCGCCGCCGCTATCTGGCCGGTAAATATGGCGAGCGGAAAATTCCACGGGCTGATGCAGGCAAAAACGCCGCGCCCGGCCAGACGCAGCGAGTTGGCCTCCCCCGTCGGACCCGGCAGCGCCGCCGGAGCGGAAAAGAGCCGCCGCGCCTCCATGGCATAGTATCTCAGATAGTCGACCGCCTCGCGAACCTCCGCCAGCGCCGGGCCAAGGGTCTTGCCGCCCTCGCGCACCAGAAGCGCCATCAACCCCGCCCGGTTGGCCTCGAATAGATCCGCGGCCCGTTCCAGCGCCTCGGCCCGCCCCTCGCCGCCCAGCCTGTCCCAGCCCGGTTGCGCCGCCGCCGCCAGCTGCACCGCCCGCTCCAGGTCAGAGGATTCGGCAAGGCTCACCCTGCCGATCTCGACCCGCCTGTCATGGGGCGAAAACCGCGCCACGCCGGCGCCGTCCCGCTCCCGGCCGCCGACAATCGGCCCCGCGCGGGTTTCCCGCCGCGCCGATGCCGCCATCTCGGCCAGCAGGGCGCGGCGCGCGGCATCGTCATAAAGCGCCAGCCCGGCGCTGTTGCGCCGGCCGGGGGCAAAGAGATCGGCGGGCGCGGAGATGGCGGGATTGGCCTGCCGCTTTCGCGCCGCGGTCTTCGCCACCGGATCGGCGATAATGGCGCCGGCCGGGGCGGCATCGTCGGCCAGCCGGTTGACAAAAGAAGCGTTGGCGCCGTTTTCGAGCAACCGGCGCACCAGATAGGCCAGGAGGTCCTCGTGGGCGCCCACCGGGGCATAGATGCGGCAGGGCGCGCCGAAAGCCCGGTCGGCCAGCACCTTGTCATAGAGCGCACGGCCCATGCCATGGAGGCGCTGATATTCGAACCCGCCGGATTCCCCCGCCATCACCCGCACCGCCGCGACAGTATGGGCATTGTGGGTGGCGAACTGGGGATAGAGCATATCGCGCCGCGACAACAGGAACCGGGCGCAGGCCAAATATGACACATCGGTCGAGGATTTGCGCGTAAATACCGGAAAGGATTCAAGGCCAAGCTGTTGTGCCTGCTTGATTTCCCGGTCCCAGTAGGCGCCCTTGACCAGGCGCACGGCGAAGGCGCATCTGCGCTTGCGGGCCAGCGCCGCGAGCCATTTCAGGATGGGCAGGGCACGCCGGCCATAGGCCTGTACCGCAAGCCCAAGACCGTCCCAGCCGGCAAGATCGGAGTCCAGGGCCAGCCGGGCGAACAGCTTCAAGGTCAGCTCGAGCCGCTCCATTTCCTCGGCATCGATGGTCAGCATCACCCCCCCGGCCCGCGCCTGGCGCGCCAGATCCAGCAGCCCCGGCAGCACTTCGCCTGCCATCCCTTCCTGCCGCGAAGACTCAAAACGCGGGTGCAGCGCCGACAGCTTGACCGAAATGCCCGGCCGTCCCCCCTCGCCGCCCGCCGACTCCGCCACCCTGGCAATGGCATGGCGATAGGCGTCCAGGTAGCGCGCGGCATCGGCCCGCGTCATCGCCGCCTCGCCCAGCATGTCATAGGAGTAGAGATAGCCCGGCTGCTCGCCGGCCCGCGCCAGGGCTTCCTCGATGGTTCGGCCGAGCACGAACTGACCGCCGAGAATACGCATCGCCTGGCGCATGGCCTGGCGGATCACCGGCTCGCCGGAGCGGGCAACAAAGCGCTTGACCAGCGATACGGCATCGTCCTCGCCCGAGGCGCCGAGATCGACCACGCGCCCGCCCAGCATCAGCCCCCAGGTCGAAGCATTGACGAACAGCGAGTGCGAGGCGCCAAGATGGCGCTGCCATTCCTTGCCGCCGATCTTGTCGGCGATAAGCCGGTCGGCCGTTTCGGCATCGGGAATGCGCAGCAGCGCTTCGGCAAGGCACATCAGCACCACGCCTTCCTCGCTGGAAAGAGCATATTCGTGCATGAAGGCATCGACGCCGCCAAACTGGCGCCGCCCGGCCCTGGCCGCCTTCACCAGCCGACGCGCCAGCACGGCAACGCGGCGGTTCTGCGCCTGCGGCTGCCGCGCCAGGGGCAACAGGGTTCGCAACACCGCCGTTTCGTCCGCCAGCGGGTCGGCGCCGATGGGGCCCGGCTCGCCTTGCCGGTCTGACGCTTTTTCCAGCACGTATTTTCCTTCCGCCTGCTCTTGGTTTTCGCCCCGCCGTTCCGGCCCCGCCATTCCAGCACCATTGTACAGGATTCCCCGGTCCTTTTGCCCGCTCCGGGCATCGCCGCCTTGACTTGAGCGCTCCGGCGCGCGAAGGGCATGATGGCGCGCCGCGCCAAGCCGCGAAACAAGGCAGAGAGCAGGACAGGGGCACCGATGAAAGCAGCGCTTCCCAAGATCGTGCGCCGCATCAATGCGCTTCGCACCCAGGTTGCGGCCTGGCGCGCCAGCGGCGAAACGGTGGCCCTGGTTCCCACCATGGGCGCGCTTCATGACGGCCACCTGGCCCTGGTCGAGGAAGTACAGAAACGCGCCGGCCGCGTCGTCGTTTCGATCTTCGTCAATCCGGCGCAGTTTGGCCCCAACGAGGACCTGGCGCGCTATCCGCGAGACGAGCGCGGCGACACCGCCAAGCTGGCCCGCCTTGGCACCGACCTCGTCTACGCGCCCTCGCCGGCGGAGATCTATCCTACCGGCTTTGCCAGCAAGGTCCTGGTCAATGGCCCTGCGAAAGCCGGGCTGGAGGACAAGTACCGCCCCGACCATTTCGCCGGAGTGGCCACCGTGGTCGCCAAGCTGCTCATCCAGTGCCAGCCCGATATCGCCATTTTTGGCGAAAAGGACTACCAGCAGCTGATGGTGATCCGGCGCATGGCGATCGATCTCGACCTTCCGGTGCGCATCGTCGGCGGCGCCACCAGGCGCGAAAAGGACGGCCTGGCAATGTCCTCGCGCAATATCTATCTCGCCGCCAGCGAACGCGCCACCGCCCCGCTCCTGAACGCCGCCCTCCACGAAGCCGGCGGCAGGATCGCCGAAGGCGGCGATCCGGCCAAAGCCGCCGCGGCGGCCAGGCGGGCGCTGACGCGGGCCGGTTTCCGGGTCGACTATGTCGCGGCGCGCAACGCCGACACCCTTGCCGCCCTGACCGCCCCGCGCGAAGAGCCTATCCGGCTTCTCGCCGCCGCCTGGCTCGGCCGCACGCGGCTGATCGACAATATCGCGGTGAAGAAGGCGTCGCGCAAAAAGGCCGGGGCCTAGAGCAGGCCCAGCTCCGCGAGTTCGCGGCGCATCTCGTCGGGCATCGCGTCGCCGGGGGCGCGCCCGGCCAGGTCCGGCGGCGCGTCGGCCGCGGCCAGGTAGCGCCAGCCCTGAAAGGCCCGCAGCGGGCGCGGCCTCACCTCGACGACATCCTCGCCGAGGACAAGGCGGCAACGGCCGACGCCGTCACTGTCGCGAAAAGGCTCGATTCCGATCAGCGCCTGGCGCGCCAGCACATGGCCCTTGATGACCCAGTAGAGCGAACCGCCGTCCAGCAATTCGTCCGCGCGGCGCGGCATCATCCTCGTCACATGGGCAAGACGCGCCGCCTCCCCGCGCCTGCGCATGTCCGCTAGACGCTGGCTTTGCCGGGCGCGCAGATCCTCGACCGAGGGACAGCCGACGCAAAGTTTTATGAGATGCAGGGACATGGGCACCACAATGCGCAGCGCCGCCGCCGCCGTCAACGCCGCCCGCGAAGCTGCGCGCGGCTTATCACCTTCAATTGTCCGCGACTTCGATTGACGCCCCCGCCGCGATATCGCACGCTTGAGCACTCAGAAAATAAGGCGCTTAGCTCCAAAGGGGAGGATTTCCATGTCGATTGCCCGCGTAACCGAGATTATCGCCACGTCCAAGACCAGCGTCGAAGACGCGATCCAGAACGGCGTCGAGCGCGCCTGCAAGACCCTCAACGGCGTCCAGGGCGCCTGGGTTCAGGATACCCAGGTCAAGGTCAAGGACAACAAGATCACCGAATACCGCGTCAACTTGAAGGTCACCTTCATCCTGCAGGACTGAAAGCGGCCCGCCCGGCGGGTGGGTCCGGCGTTTCGATCCGTCGCCGGCAATGCGGCTGCTATGCCGTCTTGCCGGCGGCGCGCACAACCACCAGCACATCGCCTTCGCTGACCTGGTCGCCGATCGCCGTCCGTACCTCGCTCACGACGCCGGCAAAGCCGGCGCGCAGGGCATGTTCCATCTTCATCGCCTCGACCGTGCAGAGCGCGTCGCCCCGCGCCACTGCCTGGCCCGGCTCGACGGCAAGCGCGATGACCCGGCCATGCATCGGCGCCCGCACGCTGGCGTCGTCCTCCTGCGGCGCATCGGCCAGCGCACCGTGGTCGGCGCGGGCAACGAATGAGCTGCGGCCGCCCGAAACGACATAGACCCCTTTCCCGGCGTCGATCAGCGCCGCTTCCAGCTCCGGCCAGTCCTTCCGCCCGCCGTCTAGGCACACCGAGGCCGTGCCACCATCCCAGTCCAGTTCGATACGCACCGGATCGCCGTCAACGGTGACATCCAGGGTCTGTTCCCGCGCGCCGAAAAGCTGCCAGCCGTCGCTCTGGCGCCAGGCCGGAGCGATGGTTTCTGTTGTCGAGCGCCGCGCCTGTGCTTCGCGCCCGAGCAGATGCATCGCGCCCAGCGCGGCAACCGCATGGCGCAGCGCCTCGTCCATCGCCGCCAGACCGGGCAGCCGGCGCGCGACCAGCCCGGTGTCGAACTTCCCGGCCCTGAATTCGGCATCGTCGGCGAGAGCGGCGAGAAAAGCGCTATTCGTGTGCACCCCGGCGATCAGCGTGCCGCGCAGGGCCGCCGCCAGCCGGTCCAGGGCTTGGCCGCGGCTGGCGCCATGGGCAACCACCTTGGCGATCAGCGCGTCGTAATAAGGCGAAATATCGTCACCGGCGCAGTTGCCGCACTCGACCCTGAGCCCCTGCCCGGTCGGAAGTTCCAGGGCCTCGATCCGCCCGCTGCTGGGCAAGAAATCGCGCTCGGGATCCTCCGCGTAGATGCGCGCCTCGACGGCATGGCCGCCAATGGCAATGTCCTTTTGGCCAAAGGTCAGGCTTTCGCCGGCGGCGATGCGGAACTGCGCCGCGACAAGGTCGATGCCGGTGATTTCCTCGCTCACCGGATGCTCGACCTGGAGCCGGGTGTTCATTTCGAGAAAATAGAACGGCGCGCCCTCCAGCCCGCCGCCTTTGGCCGCCGAGCCATCGACGATGAATTCGACGGTCCCGGCGCCGCGATAGCCCACCGCCTCGGCGGCTTTCAACGCGGCCCGTGTCATCGCGGCGCGCAAACCCTCGCTCATTCCCGGCGCCGGGGCTTCCTCGATCAGCTTCTGGTGGCGGCGTTGCAACGAACAATCGCGCTCGAAGAGATGAAGATAGTTGCCTTGGGCATCGCCAAGCACCTGGACTTCGATATGGCGCGGCGCCTCGACATATTTTTCCAGCAAAACGCGGTCGTCGCCAAATCCGGCCGCCGCTTCGCGCCGCGCCGCTTCCAGCGCGGCGGCGAATTCGCCATGTTTCGTCACCTGGCGCATGCCGCGCCCGCCGCCGCCCGCCACCGCCTTGATCAGCACCGGATAGCCGATCTCATAGGCTTTTTCCTTCAGAAAGGCGGCGTCCTGCTTCTCGCCATGATAGCCCGGCACCACGGGCACCCCGGCGGCCTGCATCAGCGCCTTGGCCTCGTCCTTGCGCCCCATGGCCCGGATCGCGGCGGGCGGCGGGCCGACGAAGACCAACCCGGCCGCCGCGCAGCTTTCGGCAAAATCGGCGTTTTCCGACAGGAACCCGTAACCGGGGTGAATGCACTCTGCCTTTGCCTGCCGTGCGGCGGCGAGGATGTTGGCAATCGACAGATAGCTCTGCGCCGCCGGCGCGGGTCCGATCTCGTGGGCCTCGTCGGCCATCTCGGCATGCAACGCGCCGGTATCGGCCTGCGAATAAACGGCGATGGTGCGCATTCCCAGCGCCCGCGCGGCGCGGATGATACGCACGGCGATCTCGCCGCGATTCGCTATCAGCACGGAAGAAAACATGCCCGACTTCTAGCGCCTCGCATCCGGCGGCGCCAGCAGCGCGGCGCCGTCATCGGAGCCAGTCACACGAAGCGCACCGGAATTTTCAGATATTGCACGCCATTGTCCTCGGCGGGGGGAAAACGCCCGGCGCGGATATTGGTCTGGATCGAGGGCAGGAGCAGACGCGGCGTGTCCAACGTCGCATCGCGGGCCTCGCGCATGGCGACGAATTCGTCCTCGCCCACCCCGTCATGGACATGGATATTGGCGGCCCTTTGCGCGCCGACGCTAGTCTCCCAGGCAATCTCTTCGCGCCCCGGCCCGGCATAGTCATGGCACAGAAACAGCCTTGTGGCCTCGGGCAGGGCCAGCAGGCGCCTGATCGAACGGTAGAGCATGCGGGCATCGCCGCCGGGAAAATCGGCCCGCGCCGTGCCGTAATCGGGCATGAACATGGTATCGCCGATAAACACCGCCTCCCCCATCCGGTAGCTGATACAGGCCGGCGTATGGCCCGGCGTGTAGAGAATTTCGACATCCTGCGCGCCAATCCGGAAACGCTCGCCGTCAGTGAAAAGATGATCGAAATCGCTGCCGTCGGCGGAAAGGTCCCCGGCATTGAACCTGGGGGCGAAAATGCGCTGGACCTGCCTGATATGTTCGCCAATGCCGATCTTGGCCCCGGTGCGGGCCTTTATTACCGGCGAGCCGGACAGGTGATCGGCATGGGCATGGGTTTCCAGCGACCACAGGATGTCCAGATTGTAGGCCGCCGCCTCGGCCAGGATCCGGTTCACCGCACCGGCCGATGCCGTGCCTTCAACCATGTCGAACTCCAGCACCGGGTCGATGACAGCCGCTTTGCCGGTTTCACGGTCCCAGACCAGATAACTGAACGTATTTGTCGTCTCATCGAAAAAAGCTTTGATATCAGGGGTTTTCATGCCGCCCATTCCCCGCCATGCTGCCCGTGCTACTCCTTGACAAACAAATTAAGGCCTATTATTTTAGTACATGCTAATACAGGATCCAGAATATGCCAGTGCTTGACCTCCACAACTTGGCCGCTTTCGAAGCCAAGGCAGCGCAAGCGGCGCGATTGCTGAAGCTGTTGGCCAATGAGCGCCGTTTGCTCATTCTATGCCAGCTTATAGAATCGGGCGAGATGGCGGTTTCTCCGCTGGCCCGCGCGGTTGGACTGAGCCAGTCCGCCTTGTCGCAGCATCTCGGGCGCATGCGCGAGGAAGGCCTCGTGACCTACCGGCGCGACGCCCAGACCCTGCACTACAGGGTCAGCGACCCCAACGCTTCACGCATTCTGGCCCTGCTGGCTCAATTGTACTGTTGATCCCGGCGCTCGCCGCCGCCAACAAGGCCTAGCGGCCGGGACCGGCCGCCACAACAAGGATTGCCCCAAAAAATGTCCAGCCTGACCCTCAAGCCCGTCCATCATGGCGAAGCCAGGAAACTGATTTCAGACGGCGCATTGCTGATCGATATCCGCGAGATGGATGAGCACGCCCGCGAGCGCATTCCCGGCGGCAAACATCTCCCTTTGTCTCAGGTGCAAAAGGGCGCCAAGGCACCGCAAGGCAGCCCTGTCGTCATCTATTATTGCCGCTCCGGCTATCGCACCGTTGCCAATGAAGGCTTGCTTTCAGCCGCCGCCGCCGGCTGCGATGCCTATGTCCTGGAAGGTGGAATTGAAGCCTGGCGCGATGCCGGACTCGAAACCGAGCGTCAGCCCAGCACCGTGATCGAGATCTCCCGCCAGGTCCAGATCGTTGCCGGCCTGATGGCCCTGACCGGGGTCATCCTCGGCACCTTTTTCAATCCCTGGTTCTACCTGCTCGACCTGCTGGTCGGCTCCGGGCTGACCTTTGCCGGCATCACCGGCACCTGCCCCATGGCTTTGCTGCTGGAGCGCTTGCCCTGGAACGCGCGCTTTCGCCCCCGCGCCAATCCGGCGCGCCACGCGGCCTGACTGGCAGCCTGATTGGCGGCCCGACTGGCACCGCGGCGCCTGTCAGCAGGCGCCGCCGCCTTCCCCCGTCACCACCTTGACCCGGGCGACGCCCCGGTTGCGGAAGCCGAGCTCTTCGGCGGCCGCGCGCGACACGTCGATGACCCGGCCGGCAACGAAGGGGCCGCGGTCATTGACCCGCACCGAAACGCTGCGTCCGTTCTGCAAATTGACCACCTGAACCCGCGTGCCGAAGGGTAAGCTGCGATGCGCGGCGGTAAACCCGTCCGGATTGCCGCGTTCGCCGCTGGCAGTGCGGCTGGTATGTTCGTACCACGATGCCTTGCCGCACTGGGTAGCGGCGGCCACGGGCCGGATGAAAAGGCCGCCCGCGGCAATTAGCACTGCCGCCGCCAGCCAGACGCGAGCGCCGCGCCGAATCACATGTCTGTTCATGGCCACGTTGTTGCAGTGCAATAAGGGCAACAAGATGGCCGTTTCCGCCCCAGGGCGGCTTGGGTCATCACATGCGGAAAATGCCGAACCTGGTTTCTTCGACCGGCGCGTTCAGGCAGGCCGACAGCGCCAGGCCAAGGGTGCGGCGGGTTTGCGAAGGCGCGATGATGCCATCGTCCCACAGCCGCGCCGAGGCGTAATAGGGGCTGCCCTCCTCCTCGTACTTTTCGCGGATCGGCTGCTTGAATTCCTCTTCCTCGATCTCCGACCAGCTCTTGCCCG
>JAGRLG010000010.1 GCA_020441905.1 Rhodobiaceae bacterium
CTCTTTGGTGGCGCCCTCTTTGGTGGCGCCATGCGTGGTGGACATATGGAATCCTCACATTTCATTGCAACTGATAAAAAATTATCGTAAAACAATAAAAAATGCAAGCGATGGATTAAATAATTGCGTCAAGTGCCCGCTGGCCCGCCAAGGCGCAATGTGGAGTAGTCAGGTGAAATACATCGATGGATATCGTGGCAGCCTTGTTCGGTGCGGGTTCGTGCTGGCCGGCGCGGCGATGCTGATGGCTCTGACGGGATGTTCGCATCTGCCGCCGGCCAGCGCCTACAGGCTGAGCGGCTTTGACATAAGGACGGCGGACCTTTCCAGGCTCCACGCCGCGGTGCGCCTGCCACGACCGCTGAGTCTCGGCAAGAACGGGGCGCGGCTCGAATTCGGCATCAAGATTGACGGCGAGATGGAGGAAGCGCGTCATATCTTTGTGCTCGAACAAATAGACGATGAGGCCCAGCGCGCGGCCCTTGCGGGCGAGGAAGCCCCGGACGCGCATATTTTTGTCTTCAGGTTTCCGCCCGCCGATCTGGGCGATATCGCGCGATCGCGCGAGGAGATCGGCCGTTTGAAGGCGCGCCATGGCGATCGCGCGCACGGTTTCCTTTCCATTGGCACGGACGCTTGCCTGAATGGGCCGCTGCCCCCCGGAGCGCTGCTTGTCACCACCTATCTCCGGCCCGACCCGCAGACCGGATATGTGGTGATTGCGCGCGATCTGGATATGCGGACGCTCATGGGCGACAATCTACCGAAAATTCCGCCCTGCTAATTTCGGCCATCGTCGGATCGCCCCATCCCGGCGATGCCGCTCATGACCTGTTTCAGCGCCGGGGCCTTCAGGGCAAAGAAGGGCAGCGGGCGGCAGACCTGAAGCGCGGCAAGGCCGATGCGGGCGGTGAACAGCCCGTTGATGACGCCTTCGCCAAGGCGGGCCGAAAGACGGGCGGCAAGGCCGTGGCCGAGCACCTGCTGCAACAGGCTGTCGCCCAGCGCCATGCCGCCGGTGACGGCGAGGTGGCCGAGAACGGCGCGGGCGAGGCGCAAGAGGCCGAACAGGCCGGGGCGGCCGCCATAGAGGGCGGCGAGGCGGCGCAGCAGGCCGATATTGGCGGCGAGCACGAAGCCGATGTCGATGAGCGCCGCCGGGCTGACGGCGGTGACCACGGAGACCCGGCGCGCGCTAGCGGCGATTTCATTGGCGGCGCGCGCATCGAGGTCCCTGAACAATTCCCGCTCGGCCAGCGCCAGCAGGTCGTCGGCGTCGAAAACGGCGTCCTGCTGCTCGCCGATCCGGGCGCGGGCCCATTGAAGGTCGCGGCGCCCGGCATAGAGCCGCGCCAGATCCTCGCAAACCCGGCGCGCCGCCTCAAGCTCGCGCCGGGCATGGGCGCGGGCGGCGGCGTCATGAAGGCGGGTGATGCGCGAGAGGCGGAATATCGCCACAAGCTCGCGGGCGAGGATCATGACCAGGGCCAGCGCCGCGATGCCCGCCAGCGCCAGCGCCAGCCAGCCGAGCCAGGGCGCGCGGGCGAACAGATCCTCGATCAGGGCGGTGACGGCGAGCGAGGCGGCAAGCGTGACAAGGCCACCGGCGGCGGCAAGCAGGATGCCGCCCCAGTGGAAGACACGGGACAGGCGCCTGGCGCGGCCTGCGCTTTCCGTCCCGCTGGCGCCGGCAGCGGTGACGTCGCTGGCCAGGGCCGGCGTCCCGGCCTCGCCCGGCAGGTCAGACTCCGGCGCCGCTAGCGGGCGCTCGTCGATGGTCAGGGCCGGATCGTCGGCGCGGAACAGGGCCGGTTTGCGGGGCTTGTCTTTGCTCGTGCTCATGTGCCCATCCCAGCCGATCACGAAAACCTGTCGCCAAGCAGGAAGTTCAGTGCCCGGTCGAGCCGGATATGGGGGAAGACCGGGCTTGCCCCGTTGATCGCCTCGGCGGCGGGCGGGCAAAACCGGATGAAACGCAGTTCCGCTTCTTCCGCTGACGGCGCATCGCGGCCCTGGCGCAGCGCAGTTTCGGGGTTTTCCGGCAGTTCACCGGGAAAGACGGCGATTTCCTCCCCGTCTTTCAGCAGGCGCCCGGCGATGCGCTGGCCGCCCTGGGGCACGCCGACAATGCAGGGCAGCTGGGCCTTGCCGCGCCCGGCGGTGGCCTCGCGGGTGGCGCGGATGGCGGCCAGGGCCACGGTGTCGACCCTGGCGCCGGCAAATTCGGCGCGGGCGATGGCGCGGTCGCACAGACCGCGCAGAATGGCTTGGAGGCGGTCATGGCCGGAGCGGTGCAGATGGTCGGCCTTGGTGGCGGCAAAGAGGATGCGGTCGATGCGCCGCGACAGGATCGAATCCAGCCAGGAGCCGCTGCCGGGGCGGAAGCAGGCCAGGATGTCGCCCAAAGCCTGTTGCAGGTCGCCGACCGCCGCCGGGCCGGCATTGAGGGCGGCGAGGGCATCGACAAGGACGATCTGGCGGTCGAGGCGGACGAAATGGTTCCGGAAGAACGGTTTTACCACCACCTGCTTATAGCTCTCATAGCGACGCGCCATCATGGCGTGGAGGCTGCCTTTGGCGGCGGTGGCGCCGGGGGGCAGATCGAGCGGGGCGAAGGTGAGGGCGGGGGAGCCGGCAAGATCGCCGGGCATCAGGAAGCGTCCCGGCGGCAGGGCGGAAAGAGAAAAACGCTCCTCGCGGCAGGCCGCCAGATAGGCGGTGAAGAGGCCCGCCGCCTTGCGCGCCGCCGTCTCGTCCTCCGGGCCGCCGGCATCCAGCGCGGCAAGGTCGCCATGCCAGGCGGCGGCAAGCGGGGCGCGCGGTTCCTGCCGGCTGGCAGCGATCATGCGCGCCGACCATTCCTCAAAGGACCAGCCAAGCAGGGGCAGGTCGAGCAGCCATTCGCCGGGATAGTCGACGATATCGATATTGAGCCGGCCGCGGCCGAATGTGCGCCCCCAGAAGCTTTCCGGCGCATATTCGACGGTCAGGCGCAACTGGCTGAGTTTGCTCGTGCTTTCCGGCCAATGCGGCGGCGAGCCAAGGAGCTGGGCAAGGTGGCGCTCATAGTCGAAACGGGGCACCTGGTCGTCGGGCTGGGGGCGCAGATAGGCGTCGAGTATCCGGCCCTCGGCGACCGGCGCGAAAAGCGGCAGCTGGCTGCGCGCCAGCAGGTGGCGCACCAGGGCGACGATGAAAACGGTCTTGCCGGCGCCGGACAGACCGGTGACGCCAAGGCGCACCGTCGGCTCGGCGAGATCCGATGCGCTGGCGGCAAGGTCGCCAAGCGCGGTGCGGGTGTGGTCCCAGATCTGTGCGAGCATCGCCGGCGGACCCTCCCCAAGTCCCTTGTTCAGACCAGCGTCCCTTGTTCAGGTAGGGCCCGTCACGGCGCGAAACAAGATTTGGCGCCCAAGGTCAGACCTTCGAAAAATCGGGTTGGCGTTTTTCGAAAAAGGCGGAAAAGGCTTCCCTGGCCTCGGCGGAGCGCAGGCGGACGGTGAATTCGTCGGCCTCCGCTTTCATCGCCCGCTCAATCTGCGGCCGGTTGGCCTTCAGCAAGGCGCGGGTGGCCCTGAGCGAGGCCGGCGGCTTTGCCGCCAGGGTGCGCGCGGCGCCGAGGGCCTTTTCCTCCAGGTCTTCGGCGGCGACCAGGGCATTGGCCAGTCCGAGACGCACGGCGGCCTCGCCGTCCAGCGCCTCGCCCAGCATGACCATTTCGGCGGCCCTGACATGGCCGAGAAAACGCGGCAGCAGATAGGTGGCGCCAGCTTCCGGCGTCAGCCCCAGATTGACGAAAGGGGTCTGGAGGCGCGCGGCGGCGGTAACATAGACCAGGTCGCAATGCAGCAGCAGGGTCGTGCCAAGGCCGACGGCGACGCCGTCGACGCCGGCGACGATCGGCTTGGTCGAGGCGACCAGGGCGGTGAGAAAACGAAATACCGGGGCGCTCTCGTCCTGGGGCGGGTTCTCAAGAAAATCCTTCAGGTCGTTGCCGGCGGCAAAGGCGCCGCCGCTGCCCAGAAAGACGATGACCCGGACCGTTTCGTCGGCCTCGGCCGCCTCCATGGCCTCGGCCATGGCAACATACATCGCGGTGGTGATCGCATTCTTCTTTTCCGGCCTGGCAAGCCGGATTGCCGTTACCGCGCCTTCGCGCTCGACCCTGATGTGTTCGCTCATCTAGTTCCCCCCGAAACGCTTCGGCGCCCTTTGCCTCTCAACCGGTGGCGGGACCGCCACGATGACGGCCGGCGGCGCCGGTAACGATCCGTAAACCATGAATAGGCATGAGGGCAAACTATGGTTGCCGGTTAACTCGCGCTTAGGCGGTTTACGTCACTTTTCAAGGTGATGGTCGGAATTTGGCCATGTTTTGCGCTGTCTGGCCCCGCGCATCGCCCGGTTCCGGCACCTAGGGAATTGAAATGAACATATTTGCAGGGATGTGGTCCAGGTTTTCCAGGCGGCCCTGGCTGGTGCGCCGGGCTGTGGCCGATGCCGTTGTCCTGACAACAATTCTAGCGCTGGTGTTCGCCTTGCTCGACTATTTCGGCCTGCTCGAAAACGAACATGGCGGATTTCATGTCCTCGCGCCGCTCATAAGCCATGAGAAGCTGAGCCAGCTGGGATCGCTGATGCTGGTCCTTTCCAGCTTCGGCATGATCTTCATCGCCCGTCGTTTCGTCGATATCCGCAACCAGTTGCGCCAACAGAACTTGCGCGATGCAAGGGCCAAGGCCGAGTCGCGCCGCGACCCGCTGACCGGTCTTGCCAACCGCCGGCATTTCAATGAGACGCTGATTGAAGAAATCCGCGCAGCGGACGAAAACAACGCCAAATTCGCGCTGCTGCTGATGGATCTCGACCGCTTCAAGCCGATCAATGACGTCTTTGGCCACGAAGCCGGCGACGTGGTTCTCAAACAGGTTGCCGAACGCATATCCAAGGCCAGTACCGATGCCGTCTGCATCGCGCGCACCGGGGGCGACGAATTCGCCATCCTGGTGTCGCACAAGACCGGCCACACCGACTTCGGCCATATCGCGGAGAAGATCCTGCGCCATTTCGAGCCGGTATTCGAAATAGACGACAAGGCCGTTCGCATCGGCGCCAGCATGGGCATCGCGTTTTACCCTTCGGCCGGCGACGATGCCGAGGCGCTGTTCCGCCATGCCGACGTCGCGCTCTACAATGCCAAGCGCAACGGGCGCAACCGCTACTGCCTCTATGCCGAGGAGATGGACAGCGCTGTCCGCAATATGTCGGAGCTGGCGCCGGATATCAAACGCGGCCTGCGCGAAAGCGAATTCGTTCCCTATTTCCAGCCGCTGGTCGATCTGCGCTCAGGCCGCGCCGTGGGCATGGAAGTGCTGGCGCGCTGGCAGCATCCGGTGCACGGCCTGGTCGGCCCCGACCGCTTCATTCCGGTTGCCGAGGCACTCGACATGGTCGGCGAGGTGACCTTCCAGGTCATGCGCAAGGCTTGTAGCGCGGCGGTCAACTGGAAGCCGCCGCTGTTTCTCGCCGTCAATATTTCGCCGGGCCAGCTTCGCGACCAGTGGCTGGCGGAGCGCATCCTGGCGGTGCTGACCGAAACCGGGTTCGCGCCCTCCAGGCTGGAAGTCGAAATCACCGAGAATTCCCTGGTGGAGGATATCGATGTCGCGCGCGCCATTCTCTATTCGCTCAAGAACCAGGGCATGCGCATCGCGCTGGACGATTTCGGCACCGGCTATTCCAGCCTGATCCATCTTCGCGATCTGCCGCTCGACAAGATCAAGATCGACCGCTCTTTCGTGACCTCGCTGAAGACCGATATCGGCAGCGCCAAGATCGTTTCGGCCATTCTCGGCCTGGTCACCAGCCTCGGCCTGCCGACGGTGGCGGAAGGCATCGAGTCGGAGGACGTGGCCCGCATCCTGTCCGAACTCGGCTGCTCCTATGGGCAGGGCTATCTCTATTCCAGGCCGATACCCCTGGAAGAGGTCGAAAAGCGCTATCTGAACGCCGGCGAGGAAGTAGCCCCGGCGGAGCCGAAGACAGCGCTCCGCGCCTGAGCGGCGTTCTCAGATTGATTCAAGCCGGCCGGCCAACCCCTTCAACCGACGAGAGTTGTCAGCGCCCCTCGCGCCGCGCCATGAAGGCCAGGCGCTCGAACAGATGCACATCCTGCTCGTTCTTCAAGAGGGCGCCATGCAGCGGCGGGATCAGCTTCTTGGGGTCGCGCTCGCGCAGCACCATGGGGTCGATATCCTCATTGAGCAGCAGTTTCAGCCAGTCGAGGAGTTCGGAGGTTGAGGGCTTTTTGCGAATGCCGGGAACCTCGCGCACGTCATAGAAGACGCGCATCGCCTCGGCGACGAGGCGCTCCTTGATCTTGGGAAAGTGCACGGCAACGATATCGCGCATGGTGTCGGCGTCGGGGAACTTGATGTAGTGGAAGAAACAGCGGCGCAAAAAGGCGTCGGGCAGTTCCTTTTCGTTGTTCGAGGTGATGATGACGATGGGCCGGTTGACGGCGCGGATGGTTTCGTCCGTCTCGTAGACGAAGAATTCCATACGGTCGAGCTCGAGCAGAAGATCGTTGGGAAACTCGATGTCCGCCTTGTCGATCTCGTCAATGAGCAAGACGATGCGCTGTTCGGCCTCGAAAGCTTCCCACAGCTTGCCCTTGCGCAGGTAGTTGCGCACGTCCTTGACGCGCTCGTCGCCAAGCTGGGAGTCGCGCAGCCGGGTCACGGCGTCGTATTCATAGAGGCCCTGCTGCGCCTTGGTGGTCGATTTGATGTGCCAGGTCAGCAGCGGGCAGTTAAGCGCCTTGGCGACCTCATGGGCCAATACGGTCTTGCCGGTTCCCGGCTCGCCCTTGACCAGAAGGGGCCGTTCGAGGGCAATCGCGGCATTGACCGCGACACGCAAGTCTTCAGTCGCGACATAGTCGCGGGTACCTTCAAAACGCATAGTCTCTCCGTCCGATTGGCTGCCCCAAGGCTAGCGGCGGCACGTTATCGGCGCCGGCGCGTTTCTGCAAGTTTGTGCGCGCCGGGCGGCAAGAATTGCCGCATGGGGCACGAAATTGCCGGTCCGGCGCCCCTCCGGGCGACCATGAAAAACGCTCAATACACTGAAAATAAGTGCTTTTTGCAAGCTGGCACGTTGCTTGCGCTGAGACTCTCCCGAGGGGTCCCTTTCAATCCAAATGAATGTGGGGCCATGCGTATCGGTCGTAAGGAGAGCATTCATGGGTATTTTCGGGGCAATGACCACCGCGATCAGCGGTCTTCGCGCTCAGTCCTTCGCGTTGGAGCAGATCTCGGGCAATATCGCCAACTCGCAGACGGTTGGCTTCAAGCGCAACGAGACAAGTTTCGTCAATCTGGTGGCCGATGCCGCGCCGCTGCGCCAGACATCGGGCGGCGTCGATGCCTTCACCCGCGCCACCAACACGGTGCAGGGCGACGTCGTCAATTCCACCGTCGGCACGCATCTGAGTATTTCGGGCGACGGCTATTTCATCGTCGAGAACGCCACCGGGTCGGCGGATGGCAATCCGCTGTTCAGCGGGGTCAGCAACTACACCCGGCGCGGCGACTTCGAACTCGACCGCAACGGCTATCTCGTCAACGGCTCGGGCTATTATCTAAAAGGACTGACGCTGGATCCGACCACCGGAAACGTCAATGGCTCGCTGCCGTCGGTTATCCAGATCAGCAATGATTTCATTCCGGCGCGGGCTACGACCACCATCGACTACCGCGCCAATCTGGCGTCCTATCCGCTGACCGCCTCGGCGGACAGCGGGGTGGCCAATTCCGAGCTGCTCGCCGGTCCGTGGACCAACGATCCGACAACGGACAATGCGACGCCGGCCAATCGCTACGTGCAGTATTCCGACGTTTCCAAGTTCCTCGACCAGACCATTTCCGGCGGCGCGACGACGGTCTTCGACTCGGCCGGCGCTCCGGTCAATGTCCAGCTGCGCTGGGGCAAGATCGACTCGGCGGCATCGGGCGGCACGGAATCGTGGAACCTGTTCTATCTCCAGGACAGCACGACCTCGACCGCCGCCGACCCGGTATGGCGCAATGTCGGCACCGAATACACCTTCTCCACCGCCGGCAAGATGACGGCGCCGACCGGCAATGTGACGATCAGCAATCTCACCGTGAACGGCGTTTCCATCGGCGATGTAACCCTCAATCACGGCGCTGCCGGCGTGACCCAGTTCGCCGACCCCAATGGCGTGGCGCGGGTCACCGATATCGACCAGAACGGCTTTGCCGCCGGCGAACTGGTCGGGGTTTCGATGGGCGAGAACGGCCGCATCATCGCCTCCTACACCAATGGCGAGTCGATCGGCCTGGCCCAGGTGCCGCTGGCCAGCTTCAACGGCGACAACGCGCTGGCCAAGCTCAATGGCGGCGCCTTTGCCGAAACCCAGCAGAGCGGGGCGGCCATTCTCGGCGCGCAAGGTTCCATTGTCGGCCAGTCGCTGGAAGGGTCCAACACCGACATTGCCGACGAATTCACCAAGCTGATCGTCACCCAGCAGGCCTATGCCGCGGGCACGAGGATCGTGTCCTCGAGTGACGAGATGCTGAAGGAGGCCCTGAACATGCTCCGCTAGGAGCCGTGAACAGGACCGGATCTCAGTTGCGTTAAGTGGTGTCGCGTATCCGGGTATTGCGTCGAGGCCCGGCTGCCAGTCAGCCGGGCCCGTGACGCCGGAAAGGACGGATCATGGGTATCAGTGGAGTGATGTCGGCGGCACTTTCCGGCCTGCGGGTAACCGAGCAGGGCCTGGAGCTTGTCGCCCGCAATATCGCCAACGTCGATACGCCGGGCTATACGCGCAAGACGCTGGCGCGCGAAAGCATCATTTCCGGCGACAGCTCGTCCGGGGTGCGCGCCGCTGCCGTCACCCGGGAGTTGAGCGCCACCATCCAGCGTGAGCTGCGCGGCGCGACATCCGCCGCCAGCCAGGCCGATATCATCGCCCGGGCCCTGTCCCAGCTCGACTACCTGTTCGGCGAACCGGGCGGCGCGACCGCGCTCGATACCCTTTTCAACGAGTTTTCCCAGTCGCTTCAGGCCCTGACATCGGCGCCCGAATCGGCCTCGACCCGTCAGGACGTGGTGGTCGCCGGCCAGACGCTGGCGCAGCAACTCAACTATCTCTCCGAGCAGGTGCAGAGGCTGCGCACGGAAGCGGATCGCGGCCTTGCCGAGTCGGTGGTCCAGGCCAACGAGGCGCTGGCCCAGATCGAGAAGTTCTCCACCCAGATCAACGAACATACCGCCAATGGAGTGGTTCCCGCCGACCTGCTCGACCAGCGCGACTTGCAGATCGACCGGCTGGCGAGCCTGCTGGATATCGATGTCGTCAACCGCCATGGCGGGCAGATTTCGATCTTCACCAAGAGTGGCGTGTCGCTCTATGACGGCAAGGCGGCAACGCTGTCTTTCGACGAGCGCGGGGCGCTGAGCCCGGATACCTTCTACAGCACCGATCCGGCGCTGCGCACGGTGGGCACGATCACGGTGAATTCGCCGCTGAGCGGAAATGCCGTCGACCTGTTGCAGCCGGGTGTGGTGCGGTCCGGAACGATTGCCGGGCAGGCGGCCCTGCGCGACACCATTCTGGTGCAGGCGCAAAACCAGCTTGACGAGATTGCCGCCGCCCTGGCCTCCGCCTTTTCGTCGCGCGAAGTCGCGGGCCAGGCGGCGGCAGTTGGCGCCCAGACCGGTTTCGATATCGACCTCAACGACCTGAAAGCCGGTAACAGCTTTTCGATTACCACCACCGTTTCGGGCACGCCGACCACCTTCACCTTTATCCGGGTCGACGATCCGGCGACATTGCCGCTGAGCAACGCGCAGACGCCCAACCCCAACGACACCGTGGTCGGCATCGACTTTTCCGGCGGATTTGCCGCCGCGGTGGCGGCCATCAACACCGCGCTCGGCGTCAATGTCACGGCGTCCGACGCCGGAGGCGGCGTTCTGCGGGTCCTCGACGATGGCGCCGCCGGGCTGTCGGATGTCAACTCGGCCAGCGCCACGGTCACCGAGACGGGCCTGGCCTCGGGCAATCTCGAACTGCCCTTCTTCACCGATAGCGGGCGGGTGCCTTCCGACTATACCGGCAGCCTCGACGGCAGCCCGCAGAAGCGCGGCTATGCCGGGCGCATCAGCTTCAACACCACGCTTGCCGGCGATCCCTCGGGGCTGGTCGCCTATTCAGGCTCGCCGGCCACCGCGTCCGGCGATCCGGCGCGGCCATTCTTCCTGCTCGACCGCCTGAACGCGAGCAGCACCAGCTTTTCGCCGTCGACGGGGATAGGCGCCGCGACATCGCCCTTCACCGGCAGCATCGGCGACTATCTGCAAAGGGTGGTCGGATTCCAGGGCGAACAGAGCGCCAGGGCGGAGCGCGACGTATCCTCCAAGGAACTGATCCGCGACTCGTTGTCCAGCCGTTTCCAGGACAGCGCCGGTGTCAATATCGACCAGGAACTGTCCGATCTCCTGGTGCTCCAGAATGCCTATGCCGCCAATGCCCGCGTGCTTGCCGCGGTCGATGAACTCATCAAAACCCTGCTCAACCTTTAGGCCGCATCATGGCAATCTCGTCGCTGACAAATACATCCTCGCTTCTGAGCACCCTGATACAGGGCCGCAAGGACATGGACCTGTTGCAGCGACAGCTGACGACCGGCAAGCGCGCCGACAGCTATGGCGGGCTGGATACCGCCGCGCGGGTATCGGTCCTGTCGCTGCGCGCCGAGACGTCGGCCATTGCCGGTTATCAGACCGTTATCCGCGACGCTTCGCTGCGCATCGAGATCGCCGAGCAGACCCTGGGCCGTTTCGACGATATCGCCCATCAGTTCAAGGGCGATTCTTTCATGGACCCGTTCGATCTCGTCGACGGCCAGCGCACCGCCTTGCAGAAGAATGCGGCAACGACGTTCGAGGAAGTGGTCGGCTTGCTCAATCAGGATATCAATGGCCGCCAGCTCTTTGGCGGCCGCCAGACCGATACGCCGCCCGCCGTTTCCGCCAAGCTCATGCTCCAGGGCGATGGAACCAGGGCGGGGCTGACGCAAATGATCGACGAACGCCGGCAGGCGGATCTGGGCGCCTCGGGGCTGGGGCGCCTGGCCATTTCGGCGCCCGCCGCCGCCACGGTGCGGCTGGAGGAAACGGTTGCCGGCATGCCCTTCGGCTTCCAGATTGCAGGGGCGACGGCCGAGCCGTCCGGCGTGACGCTGACCGGGCCGGCCGGCGCGCCAAAGGTGCTGGATGTCGGCTTTTCGGCCACCTTGCCCCAGGCCGGCGAGAAGATCCGCGTGCTGCTCGACCTGCCCGACGGCAGCCAGGAATGGCTGGAACTCAAGGCCACCAATTCGGCGACCCCGGCAGCCGGCGAATTCACCATTGGCGCCGATGCGGCGACAACGGCGGCGAATTTCCAGACCGCCTTGCAGAGCGGGGTTTCGAAGCTCGCTTCGACCTCGCTGACGGCGGCTTCGGCCATCAAGGCTTCGCAGGAGTTCTTCGCCGGTTCGCCGTCGTCGCCGCCGCTGCGCGTATCCGGGCCGCCTTTCGACAGCGCTACCGCCCAGGCCGCCGGCACCGCCGCCAATACCGTGATCTGGTATCAGGGCGATGACGGCGCCACGCCCGCGCGCCAGACCGCGCTGGCCAAGATCGACGACTCGCTGGTGGTCGGCTACGGCATGCGCGCCAATGAATCGGCGATCACCAATCTTCTCGGCAAACTCGCCGCGCTGGCGAGCATGACGTTTTCGGCGTCCGACACCAATGCCGCCGATCGCTACCACGCGCTGGGCCAGCGGGTCGGCCGCGCGCTCGATTATCCCGCAGGGGTCCAGAGCATCTCCGACATGCGGTCCGAGCTGGCCGGCGCCCATAAGGCGATGGAAAACGCCGCTACGCGGCACATGACCAGTTCTTCCCTGCTGGAGGGCCTGATCGGCAACCAGGAACAGGTGTCGGCGGAAGAAGTCTCGGTCAAGCTGCTTGCCCTGCAAACCCGCCTCCAGGCCACCATGGAAACGACGGCGCTGCTGTCCAATCTGTCGCTGGTGAACTTCCTCAGATAGCTGGGCCGGCACCGCTCCGTGGTGCCTAATTCTGCAGCCGGTCCCTTCACGCCGATGCGCCGTCGTCCCGGCGCGCCGTCATCAGTCAGGCGCGGACCGAAATCCACAGGCGAACGGCGCCGGCACGAGGCCGCTGCATGCACCTGACCTGCGCCAGGATGCGGGGATAGCTGGATCTATCCTATATCGTCCGCTTGGGTCAGTTGTTGGCGTTGAGGCCGGCCGCCAGCTCGCGATTGATTGTGATCAGGATATCGAGCTTCTTGGGGTCCGGGCTCATCTGAACGTCGAGCGTGCGGTCGAAGATGAAAAGGCCGAGATTGGCGATATTCTGCTTGATCGGATTGGGCAGGGGGTTTTCCGCCCTGGTCGCGGAACTGACCAGCACCGTCCACAATTTGCGATTGTAATAGAGGGCGTCGTAGAGCTGGCGTGCGCTATGCCCGCCGGAATCGCGCACCGACTGGAGGCGCGAGGCGGCCTTGACCAGCAATCCGGCTTCCAGCTCGCGGGGGCTAACCGTCGCCTGGGCTGTCTTGGCGTAAGCTTGTGCTGCGTGATGCATTCCCTATCAGTTCCCCCTCGTAGGCGATCAAGGCTTTTGCCTCTTTCAGAGCTTTGTAAAGGGAACCGGTTAATATCCTGTTATTAACCTTTTCAACCAGCGGCATCATGCTGGGCGCGGCGAGCATCAGTTCCTTGATAAGGCGGAAATAGGTCTCGTGATGGACCTTGGGGTCCTTGTCCAGATACATCATCTGGACGGCGAGATAGACCTTCCTGGCCGGGGTGTCGGCAGTTTCTGGGGTGAGGATGTCCTTTTCGCGCAGGATCGGCACATTGCCCTGGATATAGAGCCGAGTGCGCTGGTCATCATTGGTGATGACGCAGTCGCCAAGGATCATCTTCTCCCCGGGTTTGAGTTCGACCTTCAGCGCCATGAGTGACTTTTCCCCCGCATTGCCAGCGAATCGCGGGGCCAGCGAATCGCGGGCCGATCATAGCATCGCGGCGCCGCACCATGGCCCCTAATCAGCGCGCCAGGCCCTGCCGCGGGAAAGGGCGAGGGCGCGCGCGCCAGGGGCAGAGGAAGCTGGCGGGGCCGAAGCCCCGCCTGCCAGGAGGGCAAAGGAAAACGGCGGGGCCGAAGCCCCGCCTGCCAGGAGGGCAAAGGAAAACGGCGGGGCCGAAGCCCCGCCGTTTGGCGTTCGATGTTCGCTTGATGCGATATCAGAACAGGCGCAGCACGTTCTGGTCTGCCTGCGAGGCCATCGACAGGGCCGTCGAAGACAGCTGCTGGCGGGTCTGCAGGGCCAAGAGGTTGGCGCCTTCCTCGTTGGTGTCGGCCAGGGTCAGGTTGGCCGCACCGGTCTCCAGGGTGTTGATCAGGTTCTTGGTGAAGTCCTGACGCACTTCCACGACCGACAGGTTCGAACCGAAGGTCGAAGCCTGCTGGCGCAGTGTGGAGATTGCCGAATCCAGACCGGTCAGCGCCGCCTGGACATTGACATTGGCCTGGAAGCCATTGGTGCCGATGGAGCTGATGGACAGGCCGGCGGAGTCGAAGTTGACACCGGTGATCGACAGCGAGCTGGAGCCGTCTTCGTTGAAGATGACGGTCAGGCTGTCGCCGCTGAGCAGATTGTTGCCGTTGAAGCTGGAATCGCCGGCGAGCTGGTCAATCTGAGTGCGGATGGCATTGAACTCGGTCGCCAGCTGGTTGCGGGCGGAACTCACCGAGCCGGTAGTGGTGGCGGCGGTGAGGCCGAGGGCCGCCAGCGGGGAGTTGGTGCCTTCGGCGAGGGTCAGATTTTCGCCGTTGGTGGCTTCGATCCGCAGCTTGCCGTCGACGATTGTAGCCGAGACGTTGGCAACGGCATTCAGGTTATCCCTGACGTCGGTGATGGTCTCGGTGTCGGCGATGGTGATGGTAACGGCGGAGGCCGAGCCAACCTTGACGGTGAAGGTGTCGCCGTCGGTGATGGTGGTGTTGGCGCCAAGATCGCCGGTGGCCGAATGATCGACGGTCGAATTCACGACAGCCGTGGTCGAGGTGGCCTGGAGGGCCTGGCGGGCGGTTGCCTGCGCGGATTCGACCAGCTTGGTGATGGCGGAAATACCCTCGTCGGCCGCCTTGATCGTCTGCACAGCAAGGCCAACGGAGTCGAGCAGGCGATTGAGGTCGCCGGCGCGGCTGTTCAGCGAAGCTGCGGTGAAGAAGGAGGAGGGATCGTCGAGGGCGCTGTTGACCTTCTGGCCAGTGGCGAGACGTTCCTGCGTCTGGCCCAGCAGGCTCGCGGTCTTCTGCAGCGACAGAAGGTTGTTGCGAACCGCGCTGGAAAGCGTGATTTCTGACATCCAATATATTCCTTTTCTAGGATCAATAATAAAATCAGCGTCCCATTCAGGACACACTGGCACTTTGCCGGTTTGAGACTAACAGCTGGTTAACACATGAAATAAAATGCCGGATTTCCGCGACAAGCCGGCATGAACGCCACTTCTTGCCCAGACAAAGCAAAGGCGGCGGGGCTTTGGCCCCGCCGCCTAGCAATTTTTTGCTTTTCCAGCTTAGAACAGCCGCAATACGTTCTGGTCCGCCTGGGAGGCCAAAGACAGGGCCACCGAGGACAACTGCTGGCGGGTCTGAAGAGCCAGCAGGTTGGCGCCTTCCTCATTGGTATCAGCCAAGGTGAGGTTGGCGGCGCCGGTTTCCAGGGTGTTGATCAGGTTCTTGGTGAAGTCCTGACGCACTTCCACCACCGACAGGTTCGAACCGAAGGTCGAAGCCTGCTGGCGCAGGGTGGCGATGGCGGTATCCAGCTCGGAGAGCGAGGCGTTGATCGAACCGTTGCTCTGGAAGCCGTTGCTCGCGACCTGCGTAATGGCAAGACCGGACGAGTTGAAGGTCACGCCGGTGATCGACAGCGAGCTTGAGCCGTCTTCGTTGAAGATGACGGTCAGGCTGTCGCCGTTCAGCAGGTTGTTGCCATTGAAGCTGGCGTCGGCCGCCAACTGGTCGATCTGGCTCCGGATGGCGTTGAACTGCGTCTCCAGCGCCGTACGTGCGGAGCTGGCAGCGGTCACGCCAGGGTCGGTGCGTCCGGCGGTGAGGCCAAGGCCGGTGAGGACCGAGGAGGTGCCGGAAATGGTGACCCAGTCGGTGGACGCGGTGGCCGTTGCGGTCAACTGGTTGGACCCGTTGATCGACAGCGTGCCGCCGGTGAGCCCGGACAGGGCCGCGGTGAGTTCGGCGCGGGTGTTGACCTGGCTGCTGGCATCCGTTGCGCCAAAGGTGATGGTCTTGGACGCGCCGGAGCCGATCTGGAAGGTCACCGTGCCGGACAAGGAGCCAAGGGTGGCGTTGGTCGGCTCGACCGTGCCGGTGGCAAGGCCGAGTTCGGCCTCGAGTGCCGCCGCGCCACCGCCGCTATAGGAGATGACGAGATCGGTCGTGTTGTTGCCGGCATCCACCTTCAGATCACCGGTTACCACCGTGCTCGACACGTTGGTGATGGCGTCGATGGCATCCTTGACGTTCTGCAACGTCGTGGTGCCGCCGGTGACAACGATGTCGGTGCCATTGACCGTCAGGGTACCCGAGGCAGTCACCGTGTTGGACAGTGTGCCCCAATCGGCGGTGCCGCTGCTGGTCGTTGTCGCGGCAACGTCGCTGGCGATCGCCTGGCTGCCCGAGACAGTGGCGGCGGTCAGCGTGCCGGTCGCCGCCTGCAGGGCCTGACGGGCCGTTGCCTGCGCCGATTCGACGAGCTTGGTGATGGCGGAAATGCCTTCATCCGCGGCGCGGATGGTCTGCACCGCGAGGCCAACAGAATCGAGCAGGCGATTGAGATCGCCGGCACGGCTGTTGAGCGAGGCTGCGGTGAAGAAGGACGAAGGGTCGTCAAGGGCGCTATTGACCTTTAGACCCGTGGCCAGACGCTCCTGCGTCTTGCCTAGCAGGCTGGCGGTTTTCTGTAACGACAACAGGTTGTTACGTACCGCGCTGGATAGCGTGATTTCTGACATTTAGCTGCAATCCTCTTCTGGGATCATGAAACGCAAACGTTTTTACACCCATTCAGGGCAGGGTCATTGTCTCAGGGCGCGGCTAACAAGGCGTTAATTGAAAGGCAAAAAACGCGCGGAATTTCGCGCGTTTTGCGGGTGTCGCGATAGCCATGGAGGTGCGCAGCGCGGCCGGTGCGGCGGCGCGGCGGGCAGGGGTCACTGGAACAGGCGCAGCACATTCTGGTCGGCCTGGGACGCCATGGACAGCGCGGTGGAGGAAAGCTGCTGGCGGGTTTGCAGGGCCAGCAGGTTGGCGCCTTCCTCATTGGTGTCGGCCAGGGTCAGCCCGGCGGCCCCGGTCTCAAGGGTGTTGATCAGGTTCTTGGTGAAGTCGCGGCGCACCTCGACGACATTGAGATTGGTGCCGAACGTGGAAGCCTGCTGGCGCAGGGTAGCGGTGGCGCCATCCAGCGCCGAGAGCACGGCATTGATTTCCTTGTTGCCCTGGAAATTGTCGGCGCTGGCCGAAAGGCCAAGGCCGGCGGCGGTGAAATCGACGCCGCCCATGACCAGCTTGCTCGAAGAATCCTCATTGAAAACAACGGTCAAGGTGTCGCCATCGAGAAGATTGATGGCGTTGAACTTGGCGTCGCGGGCGAGCTGGGAAATCTGGTTGACGATCTCGTTGAACTGGGCGGCGAAACCTTGCCGGTCGGTATTGGTCGTCGATGTCGTGGTGCCGGCGGTAAGGCCGAGATCGTCGAGATTGGTGCCCTGGGTGCCTTCCGAAAGGGTCAGGCTGCCGCTGTCCAGCACCTCGATTTCCAGCATGCCGGTGCCACTCAGCCTGACCGACGCGTTGGTGTTGGCATCGAGCGCGGAAACCAGATCGCCGACGCTCTGATTGGCGGCGTCGGTGACGGTAAAGGTGGTGACGACGCCGCCGGCATTGATCTGCACGGTGTCGCCATTGGCGAAATTCAGCGTGTTGAGCTTGGCGCTGCCGGAAAGCGCGGTGGTGCCGGCGACGCTGGCCACCGTCGAGGTCTTTTGCAGCGCCTGGTTGGCGGCCGCCTTGGCGGTATCGACAAGCTTCAGGATCGAGGAAATGCCATCGTCGGCGGCCTTGAGCGTCTGCACCGAAAGATCGACCGCGTCGAGGAGGCGATTGAGGTCGCCTGCGCGGCTGTTCAGGGATGCCGATGTGAAAAAAGCGGTTGGATCGTCCAAAGCGCTGTTGACCTTAAGCCCGGTCGCCAGGCGTTCCTGGGTGACACCGAGCAGTTTGGCGGAATTTTGCAGTGCAAGAAGGTTGCCGCGGACCGCAGCCGAAAGGACAATGTCAGCCATCTATATGCTTTCTAATATAAAATGCCCGAATCCTGGGGCGCCTCAAACAATTAACGCATCCTTTCATTGCATGGTTAACCAGCCGTTAATGGCGGCTGCCCGGCAGGCAAATTCTGCTATTTCGCAGGCAGGTTCCGGCGCACGGGGCGGGGAGCGCAGAGACAGCGCGGCGGCCCGGGCGGACCGGGCGGGGCGGACAGATCTGGGGGGGCGGGGCAAAGAAAAAAGGCGGGGCCGCGGCCCCGCCTTCGCAGTCTTGAGTGTTCCGATACGCGGTCAGAACAGACGCAGCACGTTCTGGTCGGCCTGGGAGGCCAGCGAAAGGGCCACGGACGACAGCTGCTGGCGGGTCTGCAAGGCCAGCAGGTTGGCGCCTTCCTCATTGGTATCGGCGATCGTCAGGTTGGCGGCGCCGGTTTCCAGGGTGTTGATCAGGTTCTTGGTGAAGTCCTGGCGCACTTCCACCACCGACAGGTTCGAACCGAAGGTCGAAGCCTGCTGGCGCAGCGTGGAGATGGCAGTATCCAGTTCGCCAAGCGCGGCGGTGATCGAAGCATCGTCCTGGAAGCTGTCGGTCGAGGCCGAAACGCCAAGGCCGGCGGCATTGAAGGTGACGCCGGTGATCGACAGGGTGCTGGAGCCGTCTTCGTTGAAGATGACGCTCAGGCTGTCGCCATTCAGCAGGTTGTTGCCGTTGAAGCCGGCGTCGGCCGCAAGCTGGTTGATCTGGGTGCGCAGGGAGTCGAACTGCGTCGCCAGGGTGGAGCGGCTGGTATTGACCGTGCCGGTGGTGGTGGCGGCGGTCAGGCCGAGGGCTGCCAGCGGCGAGTTGGTGCCTTCGGCGAGCGTCAGGTCTTCGCCATTGGTGGCTTCGATGCGCAGCTTGCCGCTGACCACGGTCGCCTTGACATTGGCGACGGCGCTCAGGCTGGTGGCGACGTCGTTGATGGTTTCGGTGTCGGCGATGGTGATGGTGACGGCGGAGGCCGAACCGACCTTGACGGTGAAGGTGTCGCCGTCGGTGATGGTGGTGTTGGCGCCAAGATCGCCGGTGGACGAGTGATCGACGGTCGAATTCACGACAGCCGTGGACGCCGTGCTCTGCTGGGCCTGGCGGGCCGTGGCCTGAGCATTTTCGACCAGCTTGGTGATGGCCGAGATGCCGTCATCGGCGGCCTGAAGGGTCTGAACCGCGAGGCCGACCGAGTCGAGCAGGCGATTGAGGTCGCCGGCGCGGCTGTTCAGCGAGGCAGCGGTAAAGAAAGACGTCGGATCGTCCAGCGCACTGTTGACCTTGAGGCCGGTTGCGAGCCGTTCCTGCGTGCTGGCGAGGGAGTTCGCGGTGGATTGCAGCGACAGCAGGTTGTTCCGCACTGCCGATGAGAGGGTGATTTCGCTCATTTCAAGTCCCTTTCTAGGGTTTGGTGACTTGCAAGCTCTTCTGAGCTCTTGAGGTGGCAGTATTGGTAGCTACGAGCAAAAGAATGATGAATATATATAGTTAAGACACGTTATCTTTAATCAGTCCCTAACGTGGCTGGAGGCCATCAAAAGCCATGAGCCGGGGCAGGGCGCGAAAAGCATCTTTCTGTTGAAGGTCCATGCCGTTTGTCCCGCCTGGCGCTTTTCGTCGGGCAAGCTATACGGAGCGCTTCGGCAGCGTCGAGGTTCCGTTTTCCGCGCGGGTGTAATAGCGGATCTTCATTTGCTGCTCGGTCGGAAACTGGGCGACGACTTCGCCGGTTTCGCGAGAAACGCTCTGGAAAATGACATCCCGGGTCACCGGGTCGATCTCGACATTGGCGATCGTCCTGGACGGCGCCGGCTCGGCGGCGTCGAACTTGGCCGGCGCCGACTCCGTCACCTGCCGGGCGGCACTGGCCGTGCTGTCCGTACTGGATCGGTGTGGCTGCTCGCTCGTCTTGGCGGGAGCAACCGCGGCTTCTACCGCAAGCTCCATGGCTCTAGCATCCTTGCCTGCGGCCGATGCTTCTATCGGCCTGTTCGCACCCGCACTCATAAATGGTTGCGGATGCCTGAAAGCGGCAATCGAGTTCATTTCTTGAACCTCACGTATGATCCCTGCCCTTTGGAATGCATACAATGGCTCAGTACTGATGCTAGCGCGAAATGATTGCGGATTCCTTACGCCAGAATTCAGAATTCATTATTTATATTTTTGGCGGAAATCCGGAATAAATATTCCTGTTCACAAGATGGAATCCGGTGCCTATCAAAGTAAAAGGCCGGCCCCGACTAAGAGTGCGGCCTTTACCATTTGGGCTGTTCTTGGCGTGCCGGTGGCGGCGGCGGGCTATTCAGGCGCGGCGGTTGACCGCCACTGCCGCCGCCTTGGAGGGAGCTGCTGTCGAAGCGGAGCGCGAATAGGTGCGGGGGCCGCCGGAACGCTCGCCCATCCGTTCGGCGGTCTTGCGGATCAGGGATGCTGAAACCTCGCGCAAGGATTCCAGTATGCGTTCGTTTTCCAGGATGCTGGCGCGAAAGGCGTGATGCTTGCGGGCGAGCTTCTCGACCTGGCCCGGGGCAAGGCGGCGAACTTCGGCGGCCAGGGCCTTGTAGCGGGTGATCTCGCGGATATAGGCGCCGGCGAGATCTTTCTTGTCATCCTGCAACAACTCGGCCTCGGCGATATCCATCGCCTTCAGGTAGCGGGTTTCGGCCTCGACCACCGCCTTGAGCGGCTCCATCAGCTGTTCGATGGCGGCGCAAATCGCCTCGGCATCGGCGGCGCTGGCCACGGTGCCGGCCGGGTTGCCGGCGCTCTGGGGGGTGGCTGCGTTGGTCGTGTTCATTGGTTCTGCCCTTCCTGTATGGCCAAGATTTCCCGATAGACCTCGTCGGCAAGACCGATGCCGCCGCTGGCGCTGACTTCCCTGGCGTATTCGTCCGCCAGCATTTCGCGGAACACTTCCTCGCCATAGCCACCGCCAAAGGGCGCCTCGGTCTTGAGCCCCGAGAACATTTGCTGAAACATCGTCGAAAGGAACACGGCCTCGAAATCCTTGGCGGCGGCGCGCGCCTTTTCCTTGGCGCTGCCGATATGGGCGCTGGTCGAAAGAGCGGCCTCGGCGGCGCCGTCGCGGCGCCCGGCCTGGGCGGCGAACAGGGCGCGCGAGGCGGCCGATGCGGGCATGGCGCCGGCCGGGTTCATCACATCACCTCGATTTCCGCCTGCAAGGCGCCGGACGCCTTGATGGATTGCAGAATGGCGATCATGTCGCGCGGCCCGATGCCGAGGGAATTGAGGCCATCGACAAGTTCCTGCAGGGTGATGCTCTCGCGCAGCACGGCGAGGCGGCGCTGGTTCTCGTCGTCGACCTGAACCTCGGTGCGCGGCACCACCACGGTCTGGCCGTTGCGCGAGAAAGGCTCGGGCTGGCTGACCTGGGGCGTTTCGGTAATCAGGACGGTGAGGTTTCCCTGTGCGATCGCCACCATGGAAACGCGAACGTCGCGTCCCATGACAATGATGCCCGATTGCTCGTCGATCACCACCTTGGCGACCTGATCGGGCTCGACCTGCAGGCGCTCGATATCGGTCAGCAACTGCACGATATTGCCGCCATAGCCCTTGGGCAGGGCCAGGCGCACGGTTCCGGGGTCGGCGGCAATGGCGGAGCGCGAACCGACGAAATCATTGATGGTCTGGGCGATGCGGTTGGCGGTGGTGAGGTCGGGATTGCGCAGGGCCAGGCGCAATTCCCGCGCCGCGGCCAGGTCATAGGGGATTTCGCGCTCGATCAGGGCGCCGTTGGCGATGCGCCCCACCGTGGGAACGCCGCGGGTGATCGAGGCGGCGGCGCCCTCGGCGGAGAATCCGGCGATGGCGACAGACCCTTGGGCCACCGCATAGACTTCGCTGTCGGCGCCCATCAGCGGGGTTACCAGCAAGGTGCCGCCCTGGAGGCTGGAGGCGTCGCCAAGGGCCGAAACGGTGACGTCCATGCGGGTGCCCTGGGTCGAGAAGGCGGCAAGGTTTCCCGTTACCATGACGGCGGCGACGTTGGCGGTGCGCAGATTGGTGCCGCGGGTGTTGACGCCAAGGCGTTCCAGCATGGCCATCAGGCTCTGGCGGGTGAAAGGCGAATTGTTGAGCGAATCTCCGGTGCCGTTGAGGCCGACGACGAGGCCGTAACCGACGAGCTGGTTGTCGCGGACACCCTCGACATTGGCCAGATCCTTGATTCGGGACGCGCCCATCGATGGCGCGGTCGCGGCGGTCAGCAGCAGGAGGGCGAGCAGAAGGCTGGCAGAAAGATTGGCCGAAAGATTGGCCAAAAGGCTGGAAAAAAAGCCTGCCGGACCGCGGGCGCGGCGGCGGCGGGCGGCGGCTGATTCCTGGTGCCTCAACTGGATCATCGAATGGCGGGCCTTGCTCTCAAGTGTCGCTGGCGGGGCTCAGGGCACATGCGTGTTGCCCCGCCCAAAATCCGTTGCCAGAAACATGCCAAGTTGGCGCGCGCGGCTGTTGAGACGTAACCTGTTGTAATTTATTGGCATTTCTTGGAAGATTTGCTGCTTCCCCCTGTCGGAGAGGTGGCATGGGGGCAAAATTTGCCGGTCGGATTTACCAGCCGTTAACCTTGGCGGGAAAATCTGTCCGCATCGGTGCCGCTCGCAGGCGCCAAGGGGGCACTGGCCGCAAGCGGCCGGTGGAGACAACGCAACTCATGCGCATCAATGGCACAAATCGAATAGGGTCTGTTGCTTCGGGCGGGGCCAGGCGCAGCGGCGGCGCGCGGCCGGCATTTTCGGTTGGCGGCAGCGACGCCGCCAAGCCCGCCGGCGCCACCCGCGCCGCGCAGTCCATCGCCGGCATAGACGCCATCGTTACCATCCAGAGCGTTGGCGATGCCCTGTCTTCGAAGAAAAGGGCGGTCCGGCGCGGCAACGCCATGCTCGATCTCCTCGACGAGTTGCGTATCGATCTTCTGTCCGGGGACATTTCGTCGCATAAACTGGGACGGCTGATGCGGCTCGTCGACGAAAAGCTGCCCAATATCGAGCCTGGCCCGGTCCGTGACGTTCTTGAAGAAATCGAGCTGCGGGCACGGGTTGAGATCGCCAAGCGCGAATTGTCATAATCCTGTCAAATCAAGGCTTTTATCTGCGCCCGCGCCCTTGGCGGCGGCAGCGGCGGCGGCAGGTCCGAATCACAATGGACCGAATGCGTTTGCCGATGGCGCGCCGGGCCTTCCGGGACGGGCCGGCAACGGGCCCGGCACGCGGCAAAATCCGGTTTCCGTAACGGAAATTCGAGGAAGCGGCGCTAAGTGATTGTCAGATGGCGCTTGCGTCGTTATAACCTCGCCCCCAAAGAGGAAATCTCGAGGTAATCGGGAATGAATATAGTGGAGGACTACAAGCCTACGGATACTGAGCCGTTCATGAACGAACGGCAAAGGCAGTATTTTCGCAAGAAATTGCAGGCTTGGAAGGAAGAGATTCTTCGCGAATCGCGTGAAACGTTGCTGAATCTCCAGGAAGAAAACCAGAATCACCCAGATATCGCGGACCGGGCTTCTTCGGAAACCGACCGCGCCATAGAGCTTCGCGCGCGGGACCGGCAGCGAAAACTGATTGCCAAGATCGATTCCGCTCTCAAGCGGATCGATGAGGGCACCTACGGTTACTGCGAGGAAACCGGGGAGCCGATCAGCCTCAGGCGTCTGGATGCGCGGCCCATCGCGACCCTGTCGATCGAGGCGCAGGAACGCCATGAACGGCGCGAACGCGTCTATCGGGACGACTAGGGGTTCTCCCACCGCCTGATCTGCAAAGTGAATCGCGGGCCGGCAATGCGCGTCCCTTGCCGCGCCCTTGCCGCGCCCCTTGCCGCGCCTTGCCGCGCCTTGCCGCTGCCATGTTGATTAATGGCAGTTGAGCCGTTAGTGTTCCGCCGATCAAATATATCGTCAATTATTGAGCCGGCAGAACATATTGTGCTTTCGGCCATGGCGTATTTTATTGAACGGGAGTATCGAAGTTGTGGCGGTCGAATCTTCAAATCTCGATAAATATGGCAAGGTGATACTGGACGACATTTATAACGAACGGGATCCAAGGGCCTATTTTTCGACGCTAAATCATCTGGAATACAGAATACCTCAGGCGGCGAAGCCAATCTTCGAGGAGGTGTTTGCAGCCTATCGGCTGCTGCGCGGAGGCGGTGAACTCAAGATCGCCGACATTGGCTGCTCCTATGGGGTCAATGCGGCGCTGCTCAAGCACCATTTCGACATGAAGGATCTCTACCACCGTTATGCCGGCGGCGGCAGCGAGGCTATCGAACGCGCGGGCATGATCCGCCGCGACCGCCGCGACTTTTCCGGCGGCGGCGACCCGTCCCTGGAGTTCGTCGGCGTCGATCAGGCCGCGAAGGCCGTTGCCTATGCGGACGAGACGGACATTCTCGACCATGGCATCGTCGCCGATTTGGAATCGGAGGTGCTGGACGCGGAATCCGCCCTGGCCTTGTCGGGCAGCGATCTGGTCATATCCACCGGATGTGTCGGCTATGTCGGCGAACGTACTTTCCGGCAAATATTCCATGCCACCGGCGCGGGCAGGCCGTGGTTTGCCAATTTCGTGCTGCGGATGTTCTCGTTCGCGCCGCTGGAGCGGCTTTTTGCCGACAAAGGCTATGTCACCGAAAAGGCCGGCGGGCGGCTGTTCCGCCAGCGCCGCTACGCTTCGCCAGCGGAGCGCACCGAAGTGATGGCGCGGCTGCGCGAGCGCGGTGTCGCGGCCAGGGGCGAGGAGGCATCGGACTGGTTGTGCGCCGAGTTCTTCCTCAGCCGTCCGGCCGCGGATGCGGCGCGGCTGCCTCTGGCCAAAATTCTTTCAGAGGGCTAGGGCCGGGTTTTGATCGCCTGGAACTGGGCCATGACGGCCCCGTGAGCGGCTGGTTGGCCACAAAAATGAGTCCGGCACGCCTCTTTCCTGGAGGCGTGCCGGGCCGTCTCTTGGCTTGGGGAGCGTGAGAGCGGCAGGGAAATCTAGAAGGGAAGCAGCACGTCGAGCACCTGCTGGCCATAGCGCGGCTGCTGCATGTCGGTGATCTGGCCGCGGCCGCCATAGGCGATACGCGCCTCGGCGATCTTGGTCGATTCGATGGTGTTGTCGTTGGCGATGTCCTCGGGGCGCACAATGCCGGCGACAATGAGTTCGCGGACTTCGAAATTGACGCGGATTTCCTGGCGCCCTTCGATCACCAGATTGCCGTTGGGCAGCACCTGGGTAACGACCGCGGCGACATTGGTCGTCACCGCCTCGCCGCGCTGGATCGAGCCGGATCCACTGGTGTTGGTGTCGCTGTTGGTCTTGATCAGGTCGGCCGGGTCGGCGCCATTGGCGAGGATCTTCTGGGCCAGCGTGGCCTCGAACCCGGCAAAGGCTTCCAGGCCCATATTGTCGGCGGCGGAGCGCTTGCGCGACGTCGCATTGTCGATCTTGGCTTCGTCGTCGATCTTGACCCTGACGGTGAGAATGTCGCCGATCTGGCGTGCCCGCTGGTCCTTGAAAAAGGCGCGGGCTCCCGACTGCCACAGCGAATTGGGCTGATAAAAGGCGGGTGACTGCTGGGGCATCGGCATGCGCACCGGGCGGTAGCCGGCCTGGGCCGTGGGGTTGCTGATGGCGGAAAGCGGAGGCGCCTCGCCGATATTCTTGAGCCGGTCGACCGCCGAGCAGGCGGAAAGGGCGCCGGCAATTGCGGCAAGCGCGGCGAGCCGGGGGATGCTGCGGGAGGCGGTGGTGAGCCAAGACATTGTGCTGTCCTTTCGGCCGGGACGTTGGTTTGACGGGTTACTGCTGCGCAGCGGCACGCTTGTCGAGCAAGGCCGACAGGGCGAGCGTATTGGGCATCACCGTGGCCCGGTCAGGCCCGCTCACGGTGGCTTCGATGGTGCGTTTGGAACGCAGATTCAGGATGCGGACGACATCGCCGCGGGTGCCGTCGTCCAGGCTGCGGCCGAGCATGGAGATGGTCAGGGCGCCGTGGCTGTAGACAATGGTCACCGGGGCATTGCGGCGCACCAGGATCTGCGGCGCGACATCGTCGGCGCGCAGCGCCTGGCCGGGCTGGAGGGCGCGCCGCGCCGCCATGCCGGCGATGTCTTCCGCGCGCATCAGCGCATCGGAGGGGATGCGGCTGCGCGGCATGTCCTGCATTTCGATCTGACTGGCGGCAATGGCGCCGCCGCGCGCGACCGATGCCGTCAGCACCGGAACCTGCACGGTCAGGACCGCGGTGCCGCGATAGGTGGCGCGAATGCCAGTCGCCGCCTCGCCGGTCGGGATCAGCTCGGCTGAAAATTCGCCGCTTCCCGGTTCCAGGTCGAGATGGGCGACGCGGATGGCACCGTCCAGGGCTGCGGGCAGGTGGAGCGGGCGGCTCTTGCGGGCGAGGGTGACCTGGATGCGCTCGTCCGCGTTCAGGGAAAGCTTTTCGCGCAGCGCCTGGGTGATGGTTTCGGAGATCTTGTCGAGGCTGACCGGGGTGCTGTCGCGGCGCACGGCAACGCGGGCGATGGCGTTTTCATTGCGCCATTCGAGGCCGTGGCGGCTTGCCGCCTCGGCAACGCGGGCGACGGAAACATGGCCGGTTTCTCCAGGATCGGGCGCGCGGAAAACGGGGGTCTTGGCCGCACGCCCGGCATTCTCGAACAGATCGCCAAGGGTCACCAGGCCGCTTTCCACCACGATGCTGGCGCGCAAAGAGGGGCGCGGATCCTGCTCCGCCCGTGGCTGCGTCAGCGGCGAAGCGGCGAGCAGGGCGGTGAGGGCAAGGGCAAGTCGGAGGGTCGTCCTGGCGGCGTTCATGGCATTCACCTAGCGGATATTCGAGGTTGCCTGGAGCATCTGGTCGGCGGCGGAGATGATGCGGGCATTCATCTCATAGGCGCGCTGGGCGGCGATGAGATCGGAGATTTCGGAGACAGCGTTGACGTTGGCCTGTTCGAGATGGGACTGCAGCAGATTGCCGAACCCGGCCTCGCTGGGCGTGCCGATCTGGGCCGGGCCGCTGGATTCGGTTTCCAGGAACAGGTTGTCGCCAATGGCCTCCAGCCCGGCCTTGTTGACGAAGCGGGCCAACTGGAGCTGGCCGAGCACGGTGGGCGAGGTGGAGTCGTCCAGCAAGGCGGTCACCGTGCCGTCGGCGGCGATGGTCACGGTGCGCGCGGTCGAGGGAATGGTGATCGAGGGCTGGACGGCATAGCCGTCGATATTGACCAAGGCGCCGTTGGCATCGAGGTCGAAGGACCCATCGCGCGAATAGGCGGTGCGCCCGTCGGGCAGGGATATCTGGAACATGCCCTCGCCGCGAATGGCGATGTCGAGTTCCTTTTCCGTCTGGAGCACGTTGCCCTGGCTCATGATGCGGTAGGTGGCGCCGGTCTTGACGCCGGAGCCGAGCTGGATGCCGGACGGGGCGACGGTGCCGGTGGCCGAGGAGGTGGCGCCGGGGTCGCGCAGGTTGTTGTAGAGCAGGTCCTGGAATTCGGCGCGCTGGCGCTTGTATCCGGTGGTCCGCATATTGGCGATATTGTTCGAGATAACCTCGACATTGAGCTCCTGGGCCATCATGCCGCTGGCGGCGGTGAGCAGCGCTTTCATATTGGAACTCCCTTTCGCGACGTCTTCGGGATTTAGTTCGGAACCGTGCCGAGGCGCTCAATGGCGTCGCGGCGCAGGTCCTGCATCTGGTCCAGCAACTGGGCCGTGGTGGCGTAGGCTCGGGTGACCTCGATCATGCGGGCTGTCTCGACCACCGGCTGCACGTTCGAGCGTTCGATCATGCCTTGGACTATGCGCACCTTGTCCGCGGCCTTCGGTTCTTCCGAGGCGCTGAACATGTTGTTGCCGATCTTCTCCAGGGTGCTCTGGTTTTCGAACGCGACCAACTTCAGCCGGCCGCGCTCGCCATCGGCGGTGGAGATGGTTCCGTCATTGGCGATGACGATATCGTGGTCCCCAGGGGCGAACTGGATCGGGCCGCCCTCGCCAAGAATGGTGTTGCCGGCGCCGCTGACCAGCAGGCCCTCGGCGGAGATCTTCAGGGCGCCGTCGCGGGTGTAGCGCGGCCCCTCCGGAGTTTCGGCGACAAGCCAGCCCTGGCCCTCTATGGCGACGTCGAGCTCGTTGTCGGTGCGCTCGAACTGGCCGGTCGAGAAGTCGCGGGCGAGGCCGACGTCATAGACATAGGACAGGCGCGCGTCAGAGCCCGAGGCATCGGTGACCTGCGCCCCCGGCATCAGATATTCCTCGAACATCAAGGATTCGCCCTTGAAGCCGGGCGTGCGCAGGTTCGCCATGTTGTTGGCGATGACTTCAAGCTGGCGTGCCAGCGCCGTTTGGCGCGACAGGCCGATCAGGAGTGCGTTCTCCATCTTCCCACGTCTCCATTGCTCCCCTGGATCCGGCCGCCTGTTCTCGGCCACCGGGTCCGACCTCCTATATGCAGAAGCCGTGCCAATATGGGAAACGCAATGAAAACAGGTGGATACATAAAAATGTGGTGGGCAAGCCTTGCCAGGACGGCGGCAACGCCCCGGCAAATTCTTCCCGGTGAAGGCGCGCGCGGCAACCATTCGTTAACCAAACCCTCTTTAGATCATAAAGAACGCGCGCGCGAAGATTCCCTGGCGCCGTGCGTCCGCCGCGAAAGCGGGATGTGCCGGGGGGCGAGCTTGAGAGAGAGCCTTCATATGGCAGCCGAAGACGACGACACCGAGGACGAGGCCCAGACCGAAGGCGGCGAGGGCGACGGCGGCGAGGGCGACGGCGACGGCGAGGGTGAAGGCAAGAAGGGCCGGTTGCCGCGCAAGAAGCTGATCATGCTGGCCGGGGCCGGCATCATCGTGCTGGGCGCCCTGGGCGGCGGCGGCGCCTATTTCCTCGGCTTTATCGGCGGCGAGGACGGTCCGGTCGAGGCGGTGGCCAAGCCGGCGGTGTTCTACGACCTGCCGGACCTGACGATCAATCTGGCGTCGCCCGACAAGCGCTCGCAATATCTGCGCATCAAGGTGGCGCTCGAGGTTTCCAAGCGCGAAACCATCGACGAGATCACGCCGATGCTGCCGCGGGTCATGGACGCCTTCCAGGTCTATTTGCGCGAATTGCGGATGACCGATCTTGAAGGCTCGGCCGGGATCTACCGGCTCAAGGAAGAACTCCGCCGGCGGGTCAATCTCGCCATCCATCCGGCGCAGGTGGACGACATTCTGTTCAAGGAACTGCTGATCCAGTAGGTCGGCGGGCAAGTCAGGCACAGCAGGCATGGACGACAAGGACATCGATCAGGACGCGCTGGCCTCCGAATGGGGGATGTCGCTCGACGGCGAAGGCGAAGAGGGCAGCAACGACGATGCCATGGCCGCGCAATGGGCGGCGATGATCGATGAGGACGGCGAAGACAGTTCCAACTCCAAGTCGGGCGGGGAGCGCATTCTCGGCCAGGAGGAGATCGACGGACTTCTCGGCTTCAACATCTCGGAACTGATCGCCCGCGACCAGACCGGCATCCGCGCCCTCATCGACTCGGCGATGGTGTCCTATGAGCGCCTGCCGATGCTCGAAATCGTCTATGACCGGCTGGTGCGGCTGATGACGACGAGCCTGCGCAATTTCACGTCCGACAATGTCGAGGTGTCGCTCGATTCCATCACCTCGGTGCGCTTCGGCGACTATCTCAATTCGATCCCGCTGCCGGCGGTCCTGGCCGTTTTCAAGGCCCACGAGTGGGACAATTACGGCATGTTCACCGTTGATTCGAGCCTGATCTACTCGATCGTCGACGGGCTGCTGGGCGGCCGGCGCGCCAACTCGGCGCTGCGCATCGAGGGGCGGCCCTACACGACCATCGAAATGAACCTGGTCAGCCGCATGATCGAGGTGGTGCTGGAGGACGCGCAGCAGGCGTTCCAGCCGCTGTCGCCGGTGAAATTCACCCTCGACCGGCTGGAGACCAATCCGCGTTTCGCGGCGATCTCGCGCCCCGCCAACGCGGCTATCCTGGTGCGGCTGCGCATCGACATGGAAGACCGCGGCGGCGGGCTGGAAATGCTGCTGCCCTATGCGACCATCGAGCCCATACGCGACCTGCTGCTACAGATGTTCATGGGCGAGAAATTCGGCCGCGACGCCATCTGGGAAGGGCATCTGGCCAGCGAATTGTGGCACGCCGAGGTGGAGATCGAGGCGGTGCTGGACGAGCTGGAATTGCCATTGCGCAAGGTCATGAATCTGAAGGTCGGCGAGACGCTGCCGCTTCAGGTGACGCCGGACGGACTGGTGACGCTGCGCTGCGGCGACATCAACATCACTCAGGGGCATATGGGCCGGGTGGGCGAGAATGTCGCGGTGCATGTCAGCCGCGGCCTGGCGCGGCCCAAAATGACCCTGGCCGCCTTCGAAAAGGCTGACGGAATGAAAATGGAGGCATCGTGAGCACGCTCCCTATCGGACTGGTTATCGAGGCGATGGTGGCAATTCTGCTGCTGATCACAATTGCGTTCTGCATGGCGCTGAACCGGCGCATCGGCCTGCTGCGCTCGGACGAGCACATGCTGCGGGCGACCATCGGCGATCTGAATACGGCGACGGCCCGCGCCGAATCGGCGATCGCCGGGCTGCGCTCCATCGCCCGCGAGGCCGATGAGGTTCTGGGTCAGCGGATGGGCGAGGCCCAGGGAATGCTTCGCGATCTGGAACGCGAGGTGGTCGACGGCGAGGCGGTGCTGGCGCGCATCAGCGCCATTACCAGCGCCGCGCAACCGGCCCGGCCGCAGCCCCAGGCTCAGCCACAGTCCCTGGCGGCGCCGGCGCGCTTTGCCTGGCCGCAGGATGCGCGCCCCGAGCACCGCCCCGAGCATCGCAAGGAAAGGGCCGCATAATGCGCCTGCGCCTGATTCCGATGGTGACCTTGTCGGTGGGCGCGCTGTTCGTGCTCAAGGCGGGGGGGCTGTGGATGAGCGGCCACTTCGCCCTGCCGGCAATCGCCACGGCCCAGGCTCAGGACGCCGGCAGCGCGGGCACGGCCCAGGCAAGCCAGCCTGACGCGGGCGCCAACAAGGATGCGGTCGCGGCGGGCAAGGCGACCGGCACGGAAATGGCCGCGGCCCAGGGCGCGGACGCAGCCCAGGGCGAAGCGAAAGATGCCGCCAAAGATGCCGCCAAGGGCGAGGGAGAGGCTGGCGAAGGCAAGCCGGCTCGTTCGCGCGAGGGCCGCGTCATCAATCCCGGGCAGGACGTCACCGGCGCCAAGGCGGCGATCCTGGAGCGGCTGGCGGAGCGGCGCAAGGAACTGGACCAGCGCGAGAGTGAGCTGCTGCTGCGCGAAAATCTGCTCAAGGCGGCGGAAGCCCGCGTTTCCAGCCGCATTGACGAGCTGAAGGAAATCGAAGGCAAGATCGTTGCCGTTGCCAAGGAGCGCGAAGACAAGAAGAAGGCGCAGCTCAAGGGGCTGGTGACGATGTATGAGAACATGAAGCCGAAGGATGCGGCGCGGCTTTTCAGCCAGCTTTCAACTGAAATCCTGGTCGAGCTCGTGGAGCAGATGAATGCGCGCAAGATGTCCGAAATCCTGGCCAATATGAAGGACTCGGCGGCGGAGCGTCTGACCCTGGCGATCGCAGCGCGCGGGCGGGCCAAGGCCGAAGCGAGCGCCCCTGAAAACCTGCCCAAGATCGTCGGCGACAGCGCCAGCTAGGGCGCGGCCCGCGGCATGGAGCGCAGCGCCGGCGATTTAACAGGCCGTTTACCCTGTTGCGGCTAGTCTTTGCAGGGATATGCCCGCTGGCAGGCGGGGGCGCAAAAGGCGGGAAAATGCGGCAAGAAGCGGCAAGGAAGGGAACGTTCGGCGCCGCCAAATGGCGTAGTGGCGTCTCTGGTGCTGCGCGCCTTTTCCTGCTGTGCCGGTCAACCTGGATCCTGTTGCTTGCCGCCTTGTTGATCGCGGCGCCAATGCAGCGCGGCGCCCGCGCCGAAATGGCGGCAGAAGCCAGCATTTCCACCGATCAGGGCTATGGGCGGCTGGTTCTGACCTTTCCCCATATGCCCAAATACGAGGTGCGGGCCAGTACCGGGGTCATCGTCGTCACTTTCGACGAGAAAATCTCGGTCGATTTGAGGAAATTGCCGCTGGAAATGCGGGGCTATATCGCCGCCGCGCGGCTGGACCCGGACGGCATGGCGCTGCGTCTGGCGCTGACCCAGAAGGTCACCATCAACACGATGGAAGCGGGCGAGCAGCTCTATATGGATTTCCTGCCTTCGGGGTGGGTCGGGCTGCCGCCGGGTCTGCCGGAGGATGTGGTGGCAAGGCTGGCGAAACTGGCCGAAGAGGCCAAACAGCAGGAGCGCGAGGCGGCGCTGCGCGACGCCGGGTTGCTGGATATTCCCGCCGTCGGGCTGGAGGTGGGCCAGCATCCGACCTTTTCGCGCATTTCGTTTCGCTGGGACCGCGATATCGACGCCGAACTGACGCGCAGCGGCGCCGAGGTCGTAATCCGTTTCCCCCTGCGCGGCCGGGTCGATCTGGCGGCGCTCAAGGGCACGCCGCCGCGCTTCGTGCAGGGCGCCGAACAGGAACTGGCGGATGGCCGCCTGCTGGTCACCCTGTCGATCGACCGTTCGGCCTCGGTGCGCGCCTTCAGCGAGGGGCGCAGCTTTGTCGTCGATGTTGCCGGCAATGCGGAATTGTTTTCCGGCGAAGCCCTGCTGCATGGGCTTGGCGAGGCGGCGGCGGGCGAGGGCAAGGATGGCGCCGCGGCGCCCGCGGCAGGCAATGCCAGCGGGGCCAGCGGGGCCAGCGGGGCCAGCGTGGCCAGCGGGGCCACCGAACTGGCGGGAACGCCGGCCGCTCCCACGGCCGGAGTGCCCGTTGCTGCAGAGGAGGGCGCGGAGAAAGAAGAAAAGCTGCGCATAAAGACCCGTATTCGCGCTTTTGATCCATCGCAGATGCGCGCCGAGGATTTTGCCGACAGCAATGGCTCTGACTTCAATATTGAAGATAAAAAGCAGTCTCAAGTATCGGAAAAAGCGAATAAAAACGAAGAAGGTAGTATTGGCGGGCAACCGGTGCTGGTGGGCGATATCGCCGCCAGTGGCGAGGAGGATGGCGGCGCCAGGGCACCGGGCGGCGAAGCTGGCGCCGGGTCCGATCCCGACGCCAGGCCGGTGAAGATGCGCGCCGCGCGCATCGGCGACAGCATTCGCCTGACTTTTCCCTTCCCCGATCCTGTCGCCGCCAGCCTGTTCAGCCGCGAGGATACGGTGTGGATCGTTTTCGACACCAGCCAGCGCCTCGACATCGCCGCCTTGCGCAAATTCCTCGGCGACCGGCTGCGCGACGCCAAACTGCTGCGCGAGGACGATTTCCAGTATTTGCTGTTGAAGCTGAAACGGCCGTCGCTGACCACCATCGCGGCGGAAGCGTCGCGCTGGGTGGTGACGCTCGGCGAAACCCCGCTGGATCCGAGCCGGCCGCTGTCCCTGCGCCGTGATTACGCCCTGGACGGCACGCAAATGGTGCGTGTCGAAATGGCTGATCCGGGGCGCATCCACTGGGTTCTGGATCCGGCCGCAGGCGACCGGCTGGCGGTCGTGACCGCCATGGGGCCGGCGCGCGGGCTGATCAAGAGCCAGGATTTCGTTCAGTTCAGCACCCTGGTGTCGGCCCATGGGCTGGCATTCAGGCCGGTGGCCGACGATCTCAAGATTTCACTCGACAAGGCGGGCGTTACTCTCAGCCGCGGCGAAAACGGGCTCTGGCTGACGTCCAACCGGCCGCCGCCGGGGGCGCCGGGGGTGGGCAGCCTGATTGCCGGGCGCCGTCCCGGATTTATCGATATTGCCGGGATCCGGCATTCGGGGCCGGCGAAATTCAAGGCCGGGCGCCAGCAGCTTGAAGAACTGGCGGCGATGGCGCCGCCCAATGAGCGGCTGTTGCAGCGGCTGACGCTGGCGCGGTTTCTCGTCGGTTACGGGCTCGCCGCAGAGGCGCTGGGCGTGCTTGACCATATGACGCTGGACGACCCGCAAGCGGTGCAGGACCCGGTGTTCAACGCCACCCGCGGCATTGCCCGCGTGCTCATGCACCGCCCCGCCGAGGCCCTGGCCGACCTCTCCCATCCCGGCCTGGCGCAAAGCCGGGACGCGGCACTGTGGCGGGGACTGGCGCAGGCACAAAAACTCAACTGGGCAGCGGCGTTTGCCGCCATTGCCGATGGCGAGAATGTGTTGGGGGATTATCCCGCCGAGTTGCAGACGCGGTTCCGCCTCGCGGCGGCGCGGGCGGCGCTGGAACTGAAGGATCTGCCGGAAGCGGCGCATTATATCGAGGCCATGAGCCTGGAAAGCGAAGATCCTTCGGCGTCCGCCGACAAGGCGCTCGGCGCGGAAATCGAACTTATGCGGGCGCGCTTCGTGGAGGCCGCCGGGCGCAGCGAGGAAGCGCTGAGCGCCTATGCGGCCGCGATCTCCAGCCCGGTGCGCCCGGTCGAGGCCCAGGCCCGGCTGCGCCAGACGGCCTTGTTGCGGCGGTTGGGGAGGATCGACGCCGACAAGGCAATCGACGCGCTGGAAACGCTTACCGTGAGCTGGCGCGGCGACGAAACCGAGCTGGAGGCCGACAAGCTGCTGGGGCGGCTCTATCTGTCCAAGGGCGAGTATCGCCGCGCCTTCGAACTGATGCGCATGGCGATCGCGGTCGATCCGGAATCCGATGTCACGCGCTATATCCAGGATGAAATGGCGATCGCCTTCCAGGACCTGTTCCTCCATGGCAAGTCCGACGCGCTCGAGCCGATCGAGGCGCTGAGCCTCTTTTACGATTACCGCGACCTGACCCCGATCGGGCGGCTGGGCGATGAAATGATCCGCAAGCTTTCCGACCGGCTGATCGATGTCGACCTGCTCGATCAGGCCGGCGAACTGCTCAAGTACCAGATGGACAACCGGCTGGCGGGCGCGGCGCGCTCGGTGGTGGCGGTGCGTCTGGCCTATGTCTACCTGCTCAACCGCGAGCCCGACGAGGCGCTGGCGGTGTTGCAGCGCACCCGCCATGCCGGATTGCCGGCCGAAACCCAGCGCCAGCGCAACCTGCTCGAGGCACGGGCGCTCGGCGAAAAGGGGCGCAGCCAGCTGGCGCTGGAACTGCTGGATACGATGCAGGGCGACGATGTGGAGCGCGTCAAGGCCGATACATTGTGGCGCAGCGCCGACTGGCAGGCCGCCGCCGAGCAGATCGAGCGCGTGATCGGCGAGGCGTGGTCGGGCAAGGATCAGCTCAAGGCCGGCCAGCGTTTCGATGTCATGCGCGCCGCCGTGGCCTATGCCCTGGCCGGCGACCAGCTGGGCCTCGACCGCCTGCGCGACAAGTTCGCCGCCAAGATGGCCGACAGCCCGGATGCCAGCGCCTTTACCGTCGTCACCCAGCAGCGCGGCACCGGCCAGGCCGCCTTCGAAGCGCTGGCCAGGGGCATTACCGCCGCCGATACGCTCGACGCTTTCCTCGCCGAATTCCGCGCCAAATACAGCGATGCCGCGGGCAAGGGCGCGGCGGCGCAGGAGGGCCGGAGCTGATCTGCCGGATATTCGGGCGCGGATGCCGGGTCCCGATCAGGTGCCGAAGCTCTGCATCAGGCTGCCGGCGACTAGGTTCCAGCCATCGACCAGCACGAAAAAGATCAGCTTGAAGGGCAGGGATATCAGCACCGGCGGCAGCATCATCATGCCCATCGACATCAGCACCGATGCCACCACCATGTCGATGACGACGAAGGGCACGAAGAGCAGGAAGCCGATCTCGAAGGCGCGGCGCAATTCGCTGATCATGAAGGCCGGCACCAGGGCGCGCAGCGACACCTCTTCGGGCGTTGCCGGCGCCTCGGCGCCGGAAAGACCGACAAACAGGGTCAGATCCTTGTCGCGGACATGGGCCATCATGAAGGCATGGAACGGCTTCGACGCCCTGGTGAAGGCGTCGGCCAGCTCGACCTGCTCATTGATGAGCGGTTCGACGCCGTCGCGGTAAGCCTGCTCGAAAACAGGCGCCATGACGAAGGCGGTCAGGAACAGGGCCAGGGAGACAACCACCGAATTGGGCGGGGCCTGCTGGGTGCCCAGGGCGGTGCGCAGCAGCGAGAGCACGACGACGATCCGGGTGAACGAGGTCACCATGACCAGGATCGACGGCGCCAGGCTGAGGACCGTTACCAGGGCGACAAGCTGAACCGCCCTTTCGGTCAGTCCGGTCCCCTCGCCGAACCCGATATTGATCTCCTGGGCGGCAGCCGGCTGCACCCATGAAAGAATGGCGATCGCTGCCGCGATGGCGACGCAGACGGCGCCTGCCTTTTGGCTCATTCAGGACTCCGCGTTTGAGACGGACCTGACCCGCTCTCCTTTGCCTGCCCTGATTCGCCCGCCGGCTTCTGCGCCGGAAATTTCAGCGCGTCCTTGAGGCGGTCGGCCATTTCGGCCAGTTGACGTTCCGATTCGCTCATTCCGGCGCCCCCGGCCTTGTCCGGCGCGCTGGCCTGGCCGGCTGCCTGGCCGGCTGCCTGAGCCGGAGCTGCTGGCGCCAAAGCTGCTGGCGCCAAAGCTGCTGGCGAGGGCGATTCGGGCCTGGCCTGCGCTGCCGGCGCGGCGGGCGCAGGACGCCCGGGGGGCTGGCTGCCGGGCGATTGGGACGGGATACTCCCGGTGTTCCCAGCGGCCAGAGCGGCATGAGATGGCGCGGGTTGCTGGGGCGCGGCGCGGGGCGGCTGCGGCGGCTGGACCGGCTTGGGCGCGGCAACCGGATCGGCGGCGGCGACGACGGGCCGTTCGGATAACGGCACCGGAGGCGGCGGCGCTGCAACCACGGGTGGCACTGCCGGTGCCGGCGAAGCGGGTGGCGGCGTGACCGACGGCCTGGCGGCAGGCGGCGTGGCGGCCAGGGGCGGCGGAGGAACCGGGCGCGGTGCGTCCGCGGCGCGCACGGTTTCGGCAATGCGGGGCTGCGGGGGCTGCGGGGGCTGCGCTTTTGGCGCCGGCGCCGGGCCGGATGCAGGCACCGCCGCGGCCGCGGCATCGCCATTGCGTTGCGGCAGGGGCGCGCGGGCAGGGAAGTCGGGCCGTTCGGCAGCTCGCGCGCCATGGGGGCGGCTGACGCGCTGGATGCCCTGCTCGATGACGACATCGCCGGCGCCGCCGATCATCACAAGGTGTTCGGTGTTGTCGCGGCGCAGCAGCACGAGGCGGCGGCGCTGGTCGATGGCGATCGCTTCGAGCACGGCGAGGCGGGCGACGCGGCCGCGGCGCGGCCGGCGCACGGCGCCATAGGAGAGGCGGCGGAACACCCACGCGACGACAAGAATCAGAATCAGAACGATTGCGAAAGCGATCAGTGTTCGCATCGTCACGTTGAGGTCAGTCCCCAATAGCTGTTCGAGATATTCCATGGCCTCCATTCCATCGCTGCGCGCGGATGCGAAAGATTAACACCAACCGGCAAAAAATGCCGACTTTATGGCTAACAAACTGTTAATTATCCAACGCCAAATGGCGCCGCGGCCCGCCGCGCCCGGCGCACCGCCCCAAGCCCATTAAGACTCCTTTAACCACGACGGGGCAAAGTCTGCCTACCGTGCGAAGGCGCGGTAACGGACGAGCAGCCAACTGTCGCCCAGGAAGGGCCGGCACGGTGCACCGACCGCAAGGCGGACCGAGCTATGCCCATGTCGATGACCGATCTGCCGCTGCTGGCGGCGCTCAAGGTCAAAATGAAATGGCACCAGGGGCGCCAGCAGGTGCTGGCGGAAAATGTCGCCAATGCCGACACCCCGAATTTCCGTGCCAGGGATCTGGTCGCTCCCGATTTCAGGAAGATGCTTTCGGGCGGCGCGGGCGCGGTAGCGTCGAGTGCCGCGATGGGGCCGGCGCGCACCAACGCGGCCCATCTTGGCGGCGGCGGCGGGAAGCTTGGCGCCGGGATGGCCGTGACCAAGGCCGACGACTGGGAAAAAACGCCGGAAGGCAACGCCGTGGTGCTCGAAGACCAGATGCTGAAGATCTCCGAGAACCAGATGGATTATCAATTGGCTACGACGCTTTATTCGCGCGGGCTCGGGCTGCTCAAGACGGCGATCGGCCGCCGCAGCGGCTGACCGGCGGGGTGAGGGGTAATGTCAACCCAACGGGGGATGGCAAGGAGTTGAGATCATGGATTTCCTGTCGACACTGAAAATCGCCGCCTCTGGGCTGCGCGCCCAGTCGGGCCGCATGCGCGTCATCGCCGAGAACCTGGCCAATGCCGATTCGACCGCGACAACGCCGCAGGGCGAGCCATACCGGCGCCGTGTTCCCACTTTCGTTTCCGAGCTCAATCGCGAGATCGGCGCCCAGGTGGTGCGTCCGGGGCGGATCCTGACCGACCGCAGCGATTTCAAGAGCCGCTATGAGCCGGGCCATCCGGCGGCCGACGCCAAGGGCTATGTCAAGACGCCGAATGTCAATCCGCTGATCGAATCGATGGACATGCGCGAGGCCCAGCGCAGCTATGAGGCCAATCTCAATGTTGTCAGTTCGACGCGGCGCATGCTGATGCGCACGCTGGACATACTCAAGGGCTGATGGCTGAAGGGCCGGCCTTTCGCGCCAACCGGGATTGAGGCCGCGCCGGCGCGGATATGGTAGGGATATAAAGGGAGCGAGAATCAGATGTCGATAGCCGCCGCAGCCGCCGCCAAGGCCTATGCCGCCACTTCGAGCATCGCCACGCCGGGAAAGACCGCCGGCATGGAGACTGGCGGGCAGGGCTTTTCGCAATTGCTCGATCAGGCGTTGCAGACGGTGACCGATACCGCCCAGCAGGCCGACAAGGCGGGCCTTCAGGCGGTTTCGGGCAAAGCCGATATCGTCGATGTGGTGACCGCGGTGGCCGAAAGCGAACTGGCGCTGGAAACGCTGGTTTCGGTTCGCGACAGAGTGATTTCGGCCTATGAGGAAATCATGAGGATGCCGATCTGACGGCGCCGAAGGGCAGCAGACGGCGGGCAGCAGGCGGCGGGCTGGCGGGACCGGCCATCAAGGGGAACGGACGGCAAGGGATGGACGGCGCGCAAGTCCTGGATATTGCCCGTGACGGCATCTGGACGCTGATCATCGTTTCCAGCCCGCTGATGATTGTCGGCCTGGTGGTCGGCGTGGTTATCGCGCTGTTTCAGGCACTGACGCAGATCCAGGAAATGACGCTCGTTTTCGTGCCCAAGATCCTGGCCATCTTCCTCGCCATGCTGGTGGCGCTGCCCTTCATGGCCCAGGCGCTGGAAAGCTACATGACCCGCATCGCCGGCCATATTGTCGGTGGCTGATCCCGTGGCGGCGCAGGCGGGGCAAACGGAACCGGGGAGCAAGGCGCGGCCATGACCGTCGAAATCCTGCCCCAGACCGCCTTTGTGTTCATGCTGATATTCGCCCGGATAGGCACCATGATCATGGTGTTGCCGGCGCTGGGCGAGCGGGCGATGCCGCGCCGGGTGCGGCTGGTTTTCGCGCTGGCGCTGACGCTGGTGATGTATCCGGTGCTGTCGCTGGCCTTTGCCGCCCTGCCGCCGGGGCTCTATGCCGCCCTCAAGGCGCTGGTGGCGGAAATCGTCATCGGACTGTTCCTGGGCATTTCGGTGCGCCTGGTGATGAGCGCGCTTCAGGTGGCGGGCACCACCATCGCGATGCAGACCGGCCTCGGCTTCGCCCAGAATGTCGATCCCACGCAGGGCATCCAGGCGGCGTTGTTCGCCAGCTTCCTGTCGGTGCTGGCGGTGACGCTGATATTCGTCTCCGACCTGCACCACCTGCTGCTGCGGGCAATCGCCGATTCCTACACCATGTTTCCACCGGGCAAGGAATTGCCGCTGGGCGATTTCGCCAAGATGGCGGTCGACACCATGGCCGGTTCGTTCCGCCTGGCGGTGCAGATCTCGGCGCCTTTCCTGGTTTTCGGCCTGATCTTCTATCTCGGCATCGGCGTGCTTTCGCGCCTGATGCCCCAGGTGCAGATCTTCTTCCTCGCCATGCCGATGAATATCCTGGCCGGCTTCCTGCTGTTCATGGTGCTGCTGGCGACCATCATCACCTGGTTCCTGCAATATTTCGAAGCCCATGTGGCGCAGTTCTTGATCTGAGGGGAAGTCCATGGCGGAAAATCCCGACGATACCGAGAAGACAGAAGAACCCAGTCAAAAGAAGCTGGATGACGCGCACAAGAAAGGCGACGTCGCCAAGAGCCAGGAGGTCAATAGCTGGTTCGTGCTGATGGGCACGACGCTGGTCATCGCCATGTTTTCCGGCCCGATCACCGGCGACATTACCGGCGCGATGCAGGTGTTCCTCGCCCAGGCCAACGAGATAACCGTCGATTCGGCCAGCATGGTGCGGCTGTTTACCTCCATCGCCATTGCCGTGCTGGCGGCGCTGGGGCTGCCCTTTCTCGTGCTGTGGATCTCGGCCGTCGCCGGCAATCTGGTGCAGCACCGCCTGGTGCTTTCGGCCGAGCCGATCAAGCCCAAATTGTCCAAGATCTCGCCCGCCGCCGGGTTCAAGCGCCTGTTTTCCGCCACCAGCCTGGTCAATTTCGCCAAAGGATTGGTCAAGCTCGGGATCATCGGCTCGGTGATGTTCGCCATCGTCTGGCCGGAGCGCGGCGGCCTGGCGCTGCTGGTGAGCAGCGATCCGGCGGAGGTGCTGCCGACGGTGCGCATATTGGCGCTGAAGATGCTGATCGGGGTGCTGATGGTTCTGGGCGTGGTGGCGGTGCTGGATTTCTCCTACCAGCGCTTCACCTGGAACAAGAAGCAGAGAATGACGCTCAAGGAACTGCGCGACGAATACAAGCAGATGGAAGGCGACCCGGCGGTGCGGGCCAAGATCCGCCAGATCCGCATCGAGCGCGGCCGCAAGCGCATGATGGCCAATGTGCCGCGCGCCTCGGTGGTGATCGCCAACCCGACCCACTATGCGGTGGCGCTGCAATATGAGGACGGCATGGCGGCGCCGGTGTGCCTGGCCAAGGGCGTCGACGCGGTGGCGCTGCGCATCCGCGCCATTGCCGAGGAAAACGCTATTCCGGTGATCGAGAACCCGCCGCTGGCGCGCGCGCTTCATGCCGGGCTGGAAGTGGATGCCGAAATCCCGCCCGAACACTATCAGGCGGTGGCCAAGGTCATCTCCTACGTGTTGCAGCAGAAAAAGAAACCGGGGTGGCGGTCGGCAGCGCCCCGTTGATATTCGCGCCCTGAAGCCCCATCCTCGCCAGGAGATTCGCTATTGTCCGGGATTCGGGAACCGGGAGCGGGTCAGGCGGGCGGGCGAGCGCGATGACGGAAATCAGATCAGGGCAGCTGGCGCAGGGACGCGGGCAGGGCGGCGAGCAGCCGGGCAGCCTGGTCTGGCTGATGGTGCTGGCGCTGACGCTGGTGGGGGCGGCGATCGCGTTGTCGGTGATCGGGCGCGAGGCCGCAGAACCCTATGTTCTGGGCCTGCTGGCGTTGTTTTCGGTAATCGGGGTGGTGGCCTTGTTCGCGCTGGCAACCGGAGTGATGCGCGTCGGCGAGCGCTCTGCGGCCAGTGTGGTTTCGGCGGAAATCCTGGGTGCGCTGACCGAAGGCGTGGTGGTAACCGGGCCCGACGAGCGCGTTCTGTTCGCCAACGAGACCTACCGCCTGATGAGCGGCAGCGAGGGGCGGGCGGTTTCCAGCACGGTGCCGCGCGCCTTTGCCGCCCATCCGGAAGCCAATGATCCTGTGTTCCGCCTTGCCCAGGCGGCGCGCGAGCGGCGCCAGTGGCACGAGGAATTTCGCGTCGGCCCGGAGGGCGATGAGCCGGAGGCGCGCTGGTACCGGGTTTCGGTGCAGCCGCTCGATCTGCGCGAGGACGGTTCGCCGAAGGCCAAGTCGCGCGCGATCTGGCGCGTCGCTGACGTGACGCTGGAGCGCCAGCGCCAGGAAAATATCTTCCAGGAGCTGCAAAACGCCATCGACTATCTTGATCACGCGCCGGCGGGCTTCTTCTCCGCCGACCAGAGCGGCCAGATCCAGTATATGAACGCGACGCTGGCGGGGTGGCTCGGCCTCGATCTGACCCAGACGATGGACGGCGCGCTGCGCCTGCGCGATATCGTGGCCGGCAATGCCGCCATGCTGCTGTCGCAGGCGGCGCCGGTGGCCGGCGAATTGCGCACCGAGGTGCTGGACCTGGATTTGAAGCGGCGCGACGGCACGTCGCTTCCGGTCCGCCTGCTCCACGGCGTTTCCTTCGCGCCCGACGGCGCGCCGGGCTATTCGCGCACCCTGGTCATCAACCGCTCGCCGGGCGAGGACGTGGCCGAAACGCTGCGCGCCGCCGAGGTGCGCTTCGCCCGTCTGTTCAACAATGCGCCGATCGCGATCGCCAGCCTGGCCGGCGATGGCACCATCCTGCGCTGCAATGCCGCCTTCGCCAAGTTGCAGGCGGGTACGGGGGCGGCCACCGGCGCCAGCGGCGGGCTGGCCAATATGGTGGCCGAGGACGACCGCGCCGCAGTCGAGGCGGCGCTGGCGGCGGCGGTGGCGGGCAAGAGCGACATCGAGCCGGTCAATGTGGCGGTGCGCGGCGAGGCCTCGCGTTCGTCGCGGCTCTATGTCAATGCCGCCGATGCCGGCGAGGACGGCGTGGCGGCGATCGTGTTCGGCATCGACACCACGGCGCAGCGGGCGCTGGAGGCGCAATTCGCCCAGAGCCAGAAGATGCAGGCGGTGGGCCAGCTGGCCGGCGGGGTGGCCCATGACTTCAACAATGTGCTGACGGCGATCATCGGCTATTCGGACCTGCTGCTGTCCAGCCACCGGCCGACCGATCCGGCCTTCCAGGACATCATGAACATCAAGAATTCGGCCCACCGCGCCGCCGCGCTGGTGCGCCAGCTGCTGGCCTTCTCGCGGCGCCAGACGCTGCGCCCGGAAGTGCTGTCGCTGACCGACGCGATTTCCGAATTCACGGTGATGCTGCGCCGCCTCTTGGGCGAAAAGGTCGGACTGACCTTCGAGCACGGCTCGGACCTGTGGCTGGTCAAGGTCGACCAGGTGCAGCTCGAGCAGGTCATCATCAACCTTGCCGTCAATGCCCGCGACGCCATGCCCGGCGGCGGCCAATTGACCATCGCCACGCGCAATGTCGAGCCTGGGGAAGCGGCGGGCTTCGGCTATACCGGCATGCCGGCGGCCGAATATGTCATGATCGAGGTCGCCGACACCGGCGAGGGCATGAGCCCGGAAGTGCTGGAGAAGGTTTTCGAGCCGTTCTTCTCGACCAAGGAGGTGGGCAAGGGCACCGGGCTCGGCCTGTCCACCGTCTATGGCATCATCAAGCAGACCGGCGGGTTCATCTATCCTGAAAGCGCGCCGGGCAAAGGCACCACCTTCCGTATTTTCCTGCCCCGCCACGTGCCCAGCGAAGCCGAGAAGCTGGAGCGGGAGAAAAAGCCGGAAGCCAGGCCGGCGGGACCGCCCGCCGATACCACCGGCGTCGGCACGGTGCTGCTGGTGGAGGACGAGGACGCGGTGCGCGCCTTTGCCGTGCGCGCGCTGGCCTCGCGCGGCTATACCGTGCTCGAAGCCTCGTCCGGCGCCGACGCGCTGGAGGTCATGGACCGCCATGATGGCAAGATCGACCTTGTGGTGTCCGACGTGGTGATGCCGGAGATGGACGGGCCGACGCTGCTCAAGGAAATCCGCAAGCGCGGCGTCAAGGTCAGGATCATCTTCATGTCGGGCTATGCGGAAGATGCCTTCAAGAAGAACCTGGAGAAGGACGAGACTTTCCAGTTTCTGCAAAAGCCCTTCACGCTCAAGGACCTGGCGGCGATCGTCAAGAAGGTGATCGA
>JAGRLG010000011.1 GCA_020441905.1 Rhodobiaceae bacterium
CAAATGCTGTGTCTGCGTCGTTGCAGTCCGTTTCGTTTGTCGTGACAGTCCAAGATCGGCCGGCAATCCGCGCCTAGCGTGATGGCTGACAGCAAACGGGGGATGCCATGCCGGATTACCAGATGACGATCAACGGTCGCGCCTATGATACGGCGGACAGGTTCGAGGTTCGCAACCCCGCGACGGGCAAATTGGCCGGGATGGCGCCGAATGCCCGCCTCGCCGATCTCGATCAGGCGGTGGCGGCGGCGAAGGCGGCCTATCCGGCCTGGTCGGCCCGCCCCGACAGCGAACGCAAGGCCGCCTGTGCGGCGCTGGCCGGGGCGCTGTCAGAACATGCCGAACCGATCGCGCGGATGATCACCGAGGAGCAGGGCAAGCCGCTCGGCGGGCTCGGTTCGATGTTCGAGATGGGCGGCGCCAATGCCTGGGCCGGCTTCACCGCCGGTCTCGATCTGCCGGTCAAGGTGTTGCAGGACAACAACGAGGGCCGGGTCGAGCTGCACCGCAAATCGCTGGGGGTGGTCGGCTCGATCACGCCGTGGAACTGGCCGGTGATGATCGCCATCTGGCACATCCTGCCGGCCCTGCGCGCCGGCAATACCGTGGTGATCAAACCCTCGCCCTATACGCCATTGTCGACCCTGATGGCGGTCGAGGTGATGAACCGGCTGTTGCCGCCGGGGGTGCTGAACGTGGTGACCTCGGACGACAAGGGCGACAATCTGGGGGCGGCGATGGCGGCGCATGCCGATATCCGCAAGATCGTCTTTACCGGCTCCTGCGCCACCGGCGAGCGGGTGATGCAGACCGCCGCTCACACCATGAAGCGCCTGACGCTGGAGATGGGCGGCAACGACGCCGGCATCGTGCTGCCGGATTGCGACCCCAAGGCGATCGCCGAGGGGCTGTTCTGGGGCGCCTTCATCAACAACGGCCAGACCTGCGCGGCGATGAAGCGGTTATATGTGCATGACAGCATCCACGACGCCACCTGCGACGCGCTGGTCGCCTATGCGCGCAACGTCAAGATGGGCAATGGCCTGGAAGATGGCGTCGCCCTTGGCCCGATCAGCAACCAGATGCAGTTCGACAAGGTGTCGCGCCTGGTGGCGGATGCGGTCAAGCAGGGCAACATCCTGCTCGGCGGCGCTGCGGATGAGGGGCTGTTCTATCCGGTCACGCTGGTTTCCGACCTGCCCGCCGATGCGCCCCTGATCGTCGAGGAACAGTTCGGCCCGGCCCTGCCGATCATCCGCTACAGCGACCTGGACGAGGCAATCGCCGCCGCCAATGACAGCGACAACGGGCTGGGCGGCTCGGTCTGGTCGAAAGATGTGGCCAAAGCCAAGGAAATCGCCATGCAGATGCAGTGCGGCACCGTCTGGATCAACAAACACGGCGCCATCCAGCCCAACGCCCCCTTCGGCGGCGTCAAACGCTCGGGCCTCGGCGTCGAGTTCGGCGAAGAGGGCCTGTTCGAGAACACCGATATTCAGGTCGTGATCAGCTA
>JAGRLG010000057.1 GCA_020441905.1 Rhodobiaceae bacterium
CTGGTGCCGCAGGACAGGATTGAACTGTCGACCTCACCCTTACCAAGGGTGCGCTCTACCACTGAGCTACTGCGGCGCTCCGAAGCGGCACCGGCCTTGCCGAGCCGGGCGCAAACTGCCATATGGGCGAAGGCGGTGCAAGCGTAAGTCTGACCCCTTGCGCACAATTGGAATGGCAGGTTCCGAACCGGCGCGATATCGCCGATTTGGGCCCGTCGAAGGGCAGGGAACCTGCCCGGATCCGGCGACGAACCGGCAATGAGCTGAAGATGAGCGGGCGCGACGGCAAGACAAGAAGCAAGGGCGAGGAGGCGCGGCGCGAGCGCCTGGCCGCTGCCCTGCGCGCAAATTTGCAGCGCCGCAAGCAGCAGACGCGCCACCGCGCCAGGGACGACGAAGCGGAGGGCGAAACCGGTTCGCCGGATAAAATCGGCGCGCCGGCGGATCCCGGCAGATTCTCCGGCGGCGGCGAATAGCATTCCGCCGCGCGACCAAAGGCGAAACCTGCCCGGCCTTGCCGTTGCCAGCCGCCTCCGCTAAACCCGCTAGGGCGGCACCTGGCGCCGCGGTTCTCACGGAAAGAATAGCGAACATGGACAGCATCAGAATTGGCGGCGGTCGGCGGCTTGTCGGCACTATTCCGATTTCGGGCGCCAAGAATGCCGCGCTGCCGCTGATGATTGCCAGCCTGCTGACCGAAGAAACCTTGATTCTGGACAATGTGCCCGAGCTTGCCGACGTCAATCTTTTGACCCGCATCCTCGGCAATCACGGCCTTGACCTCACCGTCGACGGCAAGCGCGCCGGCGAGAGCGATCGCCCCGGGCGCACCTACCGCCTCACCGCCGGCGAGATTGTCGACACCACCGCGCCTTACGAGCTGGTGTCGCGCATGCGCGCCAGCTTCTGGGTTCTCGGGCCGCTGCTGGCACGCTGCGGCCAGGCCAAGGTTTCCATGCCCGGCGGCTGCGCCATCGGCACCCGCCCGGTCGATCTGCACCTCATGGGCCTTTCCGCGCTCGGCGCCAGGATCGATGTCGACGGCGGCTATGTCGTCGCTTCGGCCCCCGGCGGCCTTGTCGGCACCCGCATAGCCTTTCCCAAGGTCTCGGTCGGCGCCACCCATAACGTGCTGATGGCGGCAACCCTGGCCCGCGGCGAAACCGTCATCGAAAATGCCGCGCGCGAGCCGGAGATTGGCGATGTCGCCGAATGCCTCAACAAGATGGGCGCCCGCATTTCCGGCATCGGCACCTCCACCTTGCGCATTGACGGCGTGGATCGCCTTGGCGGCGCCCGCCACGAGGTGCTGCCCGACCGCATCGAAACCGGCACCTATGCCATGGCGGTGGCCGCCGCCGGCGGCGAGGTTGAACTGGAAGGCGCCAGGGCCGACCTGCTCGAATCGGCGCTTCAAGTCATCCGCGCCACAGGTGCCGAGATCACCAATACCAATAGCGGCATCAAGGTCACCCGGAACGGCGGGGCGCTGAAGCCCGTCGATGTCGAGACGCAGCCCTATCCCGGATTCCCCACCGATCTGCAGGCCCAATTGATGGCTCTTGTCGCCACCGCCGAGGGCACGTCCCATATCCGTGAAACCATCTTCGAGAACCGCTTCATGCATGTACAGGAGCTGGTGCGCCTCGGCGCCGAGATCCATCTCGACGGCGAGGTGGCGACGGTGCGCGGCGTTGCCGCCCTCAAGGGCGCCCCGGTCATGGCGACCGATCTGCGCGCCTCGGTGTCGCTGGTCATCGCCGGCCTTGTCGCCAAGGGCGATACGGTGATCAACCGGGTCTATCATCTCGACCGCGGCTTTGAGCGCATTGAGGAAAAGCTCGGGCGCTGCGGCGCCGATATCGAGCGGCTGGCGGGGTGAGGCATTCGATGGACGCCCTCAATCTTCTTGCCCTCGACGAGGAGGATTTGCAGATCATTTCCGCCCATCTGCAGGATGCGGTTCTGCGCGTTGGCGACATGACATACCTTGCCGGCGAAAAGCGCTTCGCGGCGGTCGTCAACCGCTTCAACTGGGAAAACGCGGAGACCAGGCGCCGCTCCAGGCGCTATGAGCGCCGCCGCTCGGGTTTGCATTTCGACCGCGTCTTCGCCGTCACCACCAAGGGGTTCGACCGGCGCGCCGAAAGCGACGTGCTCGAATTGCTGGCGATCCGCTTCGTGCTCGAGGATGCGCCGGCCGGCGAGATCGAACTGAATTTCGCCGGCGGGGCGACGATCCGCCTGAAGGTCGAATGCATCGAGGCGGCCTTGAACGACCTTGGCGCGGTCTGGGAAACCCGGACGCTGCCCGAGCACGACCTGGATGACGAAGCCGGCCCCGAAGGCGGCCGGCCGCAGGGGCAGTAACGGGCGGGACATTGGGCAATGGCGAGCTTTCTCAAGATAGGTTCGGCGGCCTTCGAGGCCGAATTTTCCGCCCTCCTGGCGGCCAAGCGCGAATCCGCCGCCGATGTCGACGCCGCCGTTGGCGCAATCATTGCCGATGTCCGTGAGCGCGGCGACGCCGCCCTGTGCGAGCTGACGGAAAAATTCGATTCCCTTTCGCTGACGCCGCAGACCCTGCGCATCAGCGCCGATGAAATCGACGAAGAGGCGGCAAAGGCCGACCCCGCCGCCGTCGAAGCGCTTGCCCTGGCGCGCGACCGCATCATCGCCTATCACCGCCGCCAGCTTCCCGCCGACGACCGCTATAGAGACGAGGCGGGTATCGAGCTGGGCCACCGCTGGACGCCGGTGTCCTCGGTCGGCCTCTATGTTCCCGGCGGCACCGCGGCCTATCCAAGCTCGGTCTTGATGAACTCGGTCCCGGCCCAGGTTGCCGGCGTGGCGCGCATCGCCATGGTGGTCCCGGCGCCAGGCGGCGTGCTCAATCCTCTGGTGCTGGCTGCGGCGCGCTTGGCCGGCATCGGCGAGATCTACCGCGTCGGCGGCGCCCAGGCGGTGGCGGCGCTGGCTTACGGCACGCCCAGCATCGCCCCGGTCGCCAAGATCGTCGGCCCCGGCAACGCCTATGTCGCCGCCGCCAAGCGCCAGGTCTTCGGCCAGGTCGGCATCGACATGATCGCCGGCCCGTCCGAAGTGCTGATCATTGCCGATGGCGGCAACGATCCGCGCTGGATTGCCGCCGACCTGCTGGCCCAGGCCGAACACGACGCCTCGGCCCAGTCGATCCTGATCACCGACTCGGCCGAACTTGCGGCCGCCGTGCCTTTGGCTCTGGAACGCCAGCTGGCGGCGCTGCCTCGCGCCGCCATCGCCGGCGCCAGCTGGCGCGACAATGGCGCCATCATCCTCGTCGAGGATCTTGGCCAGGCGGTGGAACTGGCGAACCGCATTGCCGCCGAACATCTCGAGATAGCCACCGACGATCCGGAGGCGCTGGCGTCGCGGATCGCCCATGCCGGCGCCATATTCCTTGGCCGTTATACACCTGAAGCCGTCGGCGACTATGTCGCCGGGCCCAACCATGTGCTCCCCACCGCGCGCAGCGCCCGCTTTGCCTCCGGTCTCAATGTGCTCGATTTCATGAAGCGCACCACATTGCTGAAATGCGACGCCGAAGGATTGCGCGCCATCGGCCCGGCGGCGATCACCCTGGGGCGCGCCGAAGGCCTCGATGCCCACGCCGATTCGGTCGCGATCCGTCTCAATATCCCCCCCGCGCGGCGCGAAGGCTGACGGCAATGGACCGGGAGCAGGACCTATGAGCGGTGAAGCTGGCCAGCAGGTTGTCAGCCCGGCGCGCCGGCTGGTGGGGGTGACCATAGACGAAACGTCGATCGGCACGTCCTCCCCCGATATCGAGCATGAACGCGAAGTTGCCGTCTACGACCTGCTCGAACACAATGAGTTCGCCCTTTCCGGCCAGTTCGAGGGTCCCTACCGCTTGACGCTGTCGATTGTCGAAAAGCGCCTGGTATTTCAGATCGATGGTGCCGAAACCGGGGAACAGGCCGCCTTCGTGCTCTCGCTGACCCCCTTCCGGCGCATCATCAAGGACTATTTTCTCGTCTGCGAAAGCTATTACCAGGCGATCAAGACAGCGGCTCCGAGCCAGATCGAGGCCATCGACATGGGCCGCCGCGGCCTCCACGATGAGGGCACCAGCATCCTTCTCGACAGGCTCAACGGCAAGGTGGAGGTGGATTTCGATACGGCGCGGCGCATATTCACGCTGATCTGTGTCCTGCATTGGCGGGGTTAGGGGCTCTTCCGGTCGCCATGCCCGAAAAGGAACCGCCCAGCGCCATACTCTTCGCCTGCGCCATGAACGCGGTCCGCTCGCCGATGGCCGCGGCGCTGATGCGCCACCTGTTTCCCGGCAAGGTCTATGTTCAGTCCGCCGGCGTGCGCGCAGGTGAACCCGATGGTTTCGCCATCGCCGTCATGGATGAACTGGGCATCGATATTTCACATCACGAGCCGCACACCATCGCCGATCTCAACGACACGCTGTTCGACCTGATTGTCACCCTCGCACCCGAGGCCCACCACCAGGCGCTGGAACTGACCCGCACCATGGCGGTCGATGTCGAATACTGGCCGACCATCGATCCGACCCCTGTTTCGGGCAATCGCGAACAGAAACTGGCCGCCTATCGCGCCGTGCGCGACCAGCTCATGGCGCAGATCAAGCGCCGCTTTTCCTGGCGTCCCGGCGCCGCGCTATAGGCGCCCCCGGCACATCGGGCGCTGTTCACACGATGTGAGGAATTGTATAGCTTTGCGCCGTTCGCTACCCTCGCGCCGAGATCGCTTCCGGGTCTTGCCAAGAACGGCTGTGAAATCATCGCCCGCCGCGACCCGCTAACGCAGGAACAGGTTCGGAGTCCTGGCAAAAAGACGAAGTTCTGGTTGAAATGACCCCAAAGGGTCCGGTCCGCAAGGATTTGGCCATGGGCCGGACCACCCGCTTGAAGTGACAGCGCGCCCGCTGCTCTGGGTTTCTGGCGCGCCGGCAAGAAACGAAGGCAACAGACAGCATGACCAATGCGCGGCCGAAACTTGTACTAGCCAGCGGCTCTCCGCGCCGCCTCGCCCTGCTTGAGCAGGCCGGCATCAAGCCCGATTTCCTGCGCCCGGCAAATATCGACGAGACGCCGGGCAAGGGCGAAATACCGCGCACCCTGGCCACCCGCCTGGCGCGCGCCAAGGCCGAGGCCGCCTTCCGCGCCGCCCAGCGAGATTCGGAAACCGCCGGTGCCTATATCCTGGCCGCCGACACCGTGGTGGCGCTGGGCCGCCGGGTTCTCATCAAGCCGGAAATGATGGACGAGGCGGCAGCCAGCCTGCGCCTGCTGTCGGGCCGGGCGCACCGCGTCTTCAGTTCCGTCTGCCTGTTCACGCCCAAGGGGTCCTACCGCCAGCGCCTGGTCGAATCCCGGGTGCGCTTCAAGAAGCTGTCCGACGATGAAATCAGCGCCTATCTGGCTTCGGGCCAATGGCGCGGCAAGGCCGGCGGCTACGCCATCCAGGGCCTTGCCGGCACATTCGTGGTGAAGATCGTCGGCTCCTACACCGGTGTCGTCGGCCTGCCGCTCTACGAGACGGTGCGAATGCTGGAGGGCGAGGGCTTTCCCATCACCTTTGGCTGGCTGGGTGGCTGAGGGGCGGGCTATGGCGAGCAAGTCTCCGCCGGGCCGCGCCAGCGCCCACGCCTGTCCGGTCTGTGCAAAGCCGCGTGCTTCCGGCGCCAAATACCACCCTTTTTGCTCGAAGCGCTGCGCCGATGTCGATCTCAATCGCTGGCTGTCCGGCGCCTATGCCATTCCCGCCGCCGGGGAGGACGACGGCGAGGACGCGGGCGAGAACGACTATCCCGGTGGCTTCGAAGGTTAGCCGGTGCGCCGTACATGGCCGCCGCCGGAGGAAATCGCAGTCCATGGCCATGGGATGGCTGGACAGGGAAATGCAGATCTGCCCCATGGCTGCGCCCCTTCAGGCGGCTTCCTTCTTCGCGGCAATTGCGTATGTCCGCCCAACCGATATGATAGGGGCAACAAGGCGAGGAAGGCAGTACCAAAGGGAGGAATGGCATGCCGGCCCCTGCCCCGCATGTGCGCGTCGCCGAGGGCAAGTCCTTCGCGGCGACATCGCGAGTTCTGTTCGGACCCATTACCCAGAGGTTCGGGGTCGGCGCGCGCCCGGTCGCGCCGCGCCTCACTTCGGTGAGCCTTGGCGGCTGCCGCCTGTCGGAGATCACGGCGGACGCCCATATTGTTGAGGGCGATCAGTTCCTGCGCCGCAGCTTCGACCCCGATTCCGTCAAGATCCTGATGCAGCTCAGCGGGCGCAGCCGTTTCGAGCAGCAGTCGATCGCGGTGGATATCGCGACCCGCGCCGGCGTCATCTACGACCCGGTACGCAGCTATTCTCTGCAAAACCTCAGCACCGTGGACCAGCTTATCCTCCAGGTGCCGCGCGCCACCTTCAATGACGACACGCTGGCTCGCCTGGAAAAGCCTGTGCCATTGACGGCGGGCGACGACAGCTTTGTGCGTATCGTGTCCGGCATCATGCAGATGGCGATCGGCGAAGCGGAAAGGCTGGACATCGCCAGCCGCCAGCGCCTCGGCGACAGCCTGGTGCAACTGGTCAGCGGCCTGATCCGGGGTGAGCCGGTGACAGGTGGCGCGCGGCGTACCCCGCTCGAGGCGCTCCGCGAGCGCATCATCTCCTATGTCGAGATCAATCTTGCCCAGCGCGATCTGTCGCCTGATGAGATCGCCCGGCGCATGGGCTGTTCGCGGCGCTACGTCCACCGCGCCTTCGAGGGCACGGACGTGACGCTGGAACGCTTGATTTGGGACCGTCGGCTGGAGAAGAGCCGCGACGCGCTGCTCTCGCCTGAAAACAGCAAGCTTTCGATTTCAGAGATAGCCTTTTCCTGCGGCTTCAATTCCAGCGCTCATTTTTCCCGCGCCTTCAGGACCAAATTCGAGATTGCGCCCAGCGAGCTGAGGCAGCGCTTGCGCAAGGCGGTGCACTAGCAAAGGCACGCCGTGCGGGCGCGCGGACCGGGATGCCGCGTTTCGAGCCTGGCCAGTCAGCGCTTTGCGAGGCGCATGATGCCGTTGGGCATGAACAGCATGACCAGGATGATGACCGCGCCGGAGAATATCGGGTGGATCTCGGGGTAGCTGACGCTGGCCAGCGTGAACACCGCCGTCATAGCAAAAGCCCCGACCACCGGGCCAAGCACGGTTCCGCTGCCGCCGATCACCGCCATCAGGATCGGGTAGAGCGTCCAGTTGAGGTTGAGGAAGCCGTCCGGGCTGACGTGGAAAAGGTAATGGCCGTAGAGGCTTCCGGCGATGCCGGTGAACACCGCGCCCAAGGCGAAGGCGATCAGCTTGTATTTCAGGATATCGATGCCGTGGGACGAAGCGGCGAGCTCGTCGTCGCGCACCGAAATCAGGGCCAGCCCGAAATGGGACCGGCGGATGCGGTGGATCATGTATGTGAGGCCGCCGGCAAGGGCGAGACCGACCCAATAATGCGGCCGCAGCGTCTCATACACGCTTGACGGCATGATGATGCCGAAGGGGCCGCCGGTGAACTGGCCGCCCTTGACGAAGGCGACGCGGATGATTTCACCGAAACCGAGCGTCCCCAGGGCAAAATAGTCGCCGCGCAATTTCGCGAGCAGCGGGAAACCGACCATGAGGGCAAAGATGCCGGCGACGAGGCCGCTCAATATCAGCACCAGCGGATCGAAGTAGTAGCCATAGCTTTCGCCGAAAAGCTGGCGCTGCCAGATTAGCGCGGTGGTGTAGGCACCGAGCCCGAAAAAGGCGTGCTGGCCGAGGCTGATCTGGCCGGTGAAGCCGGCAACCAGGTTCCAGCTCTGGGCGATTGCCGTGTGCAGGAAAAAGAGAAACAGGAAGTAGAACAGATAGCTGTCGGGGGCGCCGGGCACGAACGGGACCATGGCCAGCCCGAGAACCACCACGCCGCCGAGATAGACCGTTATTCGTTCGCGCATCTTGTTAAGCCTTCTTGATCGAGCGGACGAACAGCCCCTCGGGGCGGAACATCAGGACGAGGAGAAAAACGCCATAGGAGATCGCGTCGGCCCAGCCGCCGCTGATGAAGAAGGCGGAATAGCTCTCGATGAGGCCGAGGGCGAGGCCGCCGACAAGCGCGCCGACAACATTGCCGATCCCGCCCAGCGCCAGGGCGATCAGCGCCTTGAGCGCAAACACGAAGCCGAAATAGGGGTCGAACGGATATGTCGTCGCCAGCGCCACGCCGGCGGCACCGGCAAGGGCAAAGCCAATGGCGAAGGCAATGGCGTTGACCCGGTGCGGGTCGATGCCCATCAGCATTGCTGCCTGCATGTTTTCCGATGCCGCGCGCACCGCCTTGCCCACCAGCGTTCGGCGCAGGAACACCACCACGGCGCCGGTCGCGGCGAAAGCGATCACCATGCTCATGAGCCGGGTGAAGGACAGCCGCATATTGAGGATCTCGACGCCCAAGGCGGTATAGCCGGTGACGATCGATTTTGGGTTCGGCGTCCAGGCATAGGACATCGTGTTCTGGACCAAGAACATCAGCCCCACCGCGATCAGCAGCGAGGTGTTCTTGTCCGATATGGCCGCCGCCTTGCGGAACAGCGCCTGGTAGACCCCGGCACCGGCGATGAAGGCCGCCGGCACCACCAGAAGGAGCGACAGATAGGGGTCGATCCCGCCCAGCGTGAATAGCCAGTAGACGAGATAGGCGCCGAGAATGATGATCGTGCCCTGGGCGATGAAGATGATGCGCATGGTGCCGAATATCAGGCTGAGTCCGACCGCCGCGACACCGTACATGGCGCCGAAAAGGATGCCGTTGACCGTCAGTTCGGCGAGAAGCCCGAGAGAGAGGAATTGCCACATGTTCTATCAGTCCAGCGTGCCCATATAGGCTTTCTGTATTTCCGGGTTGGCGAGCAGATCCTCCGCCCTGCCCTCCATCGCGACGCGGCCCGTGTGCAGGACATAGGCCCGTGTCGCGATCTTCAGCGCCTGGCGGATATTCTGTTCGACAATGAGGATGGTGACGCCTTGGCGGTTCAAGGCCTCGATCAGTTCGAACATCTGCCGCACGATGATGGGGCTTAGACCCAGCGAGGGCTCGTCAAGAATGAGCAGCTTGGGGCGCGCCATGATCGCGCGGCCGATGGCAACCATTTGCTGCTCCCCGCCCGACAACGAATTGGCCTGCTGATGGCGCCGTTCCTTGAGCTTGGGAAAAAGCTCGAAGACCCGTTCAAGAGACTGGGCGAAATAGCCGCGTACCGAAGGCAGGTAAGCGCCAAGCTCCAGATTCTCCTGAACCGTAAGCTGGCTGAACAATCCCCGTCCCTCCGGAACGTGACAAATGCCCGCCGCGGTAATCTGTTGCGGGCGTTTGCCTGAAAAAACCTTGCCTTCGAACAGGATTTCTCCGGAGCGAGGGCGCATGAGGCCGGATATTGTACGCATGAGGGTTGACTTGCCGGCGCCATTGGCGCCGAGGACTGAGACGATCGTCCCTTCCTCGACATTGAGGGACACATCCCACAGCGCCTGGACGTCGCCATAGGCGACAGCGAGATTCCTTATTTCAAGCAATGGGTTCACCCAGATAGGCTTCGATGACTTTGGTATTGGAGACGGTTTCGGCCGGCGTGCCGTCGGAAATCTTTTCGCCGTGATCGATGACAACGACCCGGTCGCAGATCTTCATGATGGCGTCGACCTTGTGTTCGACCCAGAGAATGGAGAGGCCGCGTTCGCCGCGGGCGCGCTTGATGACTTCGACCATGCGTTCGATCTCAGATTCATTGAGTCCGGCCATCGGCTCATCGAGCAGAAGCAGCGACGGCTGACAGGCCAGCGCGCGGGCGATTTCCAGAAGGCGGCGCGCCGAAAGCGTCATGTGCTCCGTAACGATGTGCTGTTGTTGGGTAAGGCCGACCATCGCCAGCGCCTCGTCGGCGATTGCGTTGACATTGCCGCCGCGACTGCCGCGGCCGTATACCGCGCCGACAAGGACGTTCTCGCGCGCCGTCAGGCTCAAAAAGGTGCGCACCAGCTGAAAGGTGCGGGCGATGCCGAGGCGGCAGATATTGTGGGGCCGTGTTCCGGTTAAGCGCCGCCCCTTGAAGCGCACCTCGCCCTGCTCGGGCGCGTAGAGCGCTGTGATGACGTTGAACAGCGTCGACTTGCCGGCGCCGTTTGGTCCAATCAGTCCGACGATCTCGCCCGGGCCGACGCTCATCGAGATGTCCTTGAGAACGACAAGGCCCCCGAAGCGTTTCGAGATCATGTCGAGTTCGATAACTGGCGTCGTCGCGCTCATGCTTTCCCGTCTTGGCTGCTTTCCGCCATTGGCTGGCGCGATTGAGTTGAGCCGGCCGGCCCCGGCCCGGCAATTCCCATTGTCCATGGGCCGGACCGGTCTTGACAATGCCCGCGGCCCGCAGTGCGCGTTCTGAGGGAAGGTCATCTCGGCCCGGGGCCGCGATGGCGTTCTATTCCACCGCAGCCCCGGTTGTGCCCGCCCCGAGAGGAGGACCTGTTAACGCTCGTTCCAGGCTGGCGCGAGCTTGACCTGCCAGCCGCCTTCGACCGGTGGGTAGAACAGGTGCTGCTTGCCGTCGAACCACTGGTTGGCCGTGCTTTCGATGAGGGCCAGGCCCTTGTCGTCGAAGCTTAGCTTGCCGACGACGGTATTTTCATAGGTGCCGCCGACCACCGCATCCCGCACCGCCGCCGAATCGAGGGTGCCCGCCCGCTCGATGGCTTCAAGCAGCACCTGGGCATTGGCGTAGAAGGCGCCGATGGTGACCGAGGGTTTGTTGAACTGCTTGAAGTAGCGCTCGCCCAGTTCCGCCGAGCCGGCATAGGGGAAGTCGGCGGACCAGAAGCCGTCGGCGATGACATAGTCCGAATCCTTGCCCAGCGCGTCGTGGAACTCGCCGGTCCAGGTTCCCTTCCAGCCGTGCAGATATTTGACCGAAAGGCCATGCTCCTTCATCTGGCGCACCAGGGTGATCGAATCCGCCGGGGCACCGAACAGCAGGATGGCGTCGACCTTGGCCGCCTTCATCTTGAGAATGTGGGCAGAGTAGTCCTTGGCGCCCACCGCCCACGGCTCATCGACGGCGAAACTGTAGCCATACTGCTTGGCGAAGCTCTTGAACGCGCCGCCAAAGCCGTGTCCGTCCGGGGTGTCCTCCGAGACAAGGGCCGGGCGCTGCGGCCGCTGGTCTTCGGGCAGCGAGTTCCAGATCTTGAACGGAACCTCGGCTGCGCTGCCGGCGGTGAAGAAGAACAGCGCCGACCACTTGAAGTTCTGCGGCGACCACATGAAGGGGAAGCAGGTCGTCATCATGTAGAACTTCTTGTACTTCTCGGCCACTATGGCTCCGGCGACGTTCATCGGCCCGCCATGGGTGGAGAGCAGAAGGTCCACCTTGTCGACCTTGATCAGCCGCTCCATGGCGCCGGCGACCTTGCCCGGCTCGCTTTCGTCGTCGGCCACCACCAGGCGGACGGGCAGTTTCTTGCCCGCCGCCTTGACGAAGACGCCGCCGCGCGCGTTTGCGTCGGCGATCGCCTGCTCATAGCCCCATTTTTGTTCCAGTCCGTCGGCGGCGAAAATGCCGGTCAGCGAAATCGGCGCGCCGATGACGATCTCATCGCCCGCCGCCAGGGCGCCAGGCACCATACCGCTTATCGCTGCGAGAATGGCGACGCAGCCGGCTGTGAGTAATCTGAATATTGACATTTTGCTGTCCCTCCCATTGTGGACCGGGCCGGCGCGACCGCCGCCCCATTGCTCGTTGATCTGTCTGTCGCCTACCGGGTGGCCTTCTCCATCATTCTGGTGTCGGCGAACTGCTCGAAACGCGCGGCATGTCCGTCCTCCATGTCCCAGACATGGACCACGCGCGCCGACATCGCCTTTCCGGTTTTCTTGAAGGTTCCGGAATAAGTGCCGATGGCGACGATGGTGTCTCCGCCGTCGATCAGCCGGTCGAGGGTGAAACGGTAGTTTTCCCAGTCGGTTCCGATTTTCTGGAAAACCCCGGCGATTATGTCGCCGCGGCCGACATAGGTGCCCGGATAGGCCGAGCCTTCCATTTCGCGCCACACCGTCTGCCCCGTTACCGGCGCCAGCATGGCATCCAGGTCGCCCCGGTCGTTGCCGGCATAGTGTTCGCGGATCGCCTCGTAATTCCTGCTCATGTCTTCTTCTCCGCTCCGGTCAGACAGGCGCGCGGCCCTGCGGATAGGTGGTGACGGATTTTTTCTCGATGAAGGCGCCCGCAGGCTTGTTTTCGATGGCGCCGGAACTGGTCACGCCGAGGAACTTGCCGGTCGAGCGCATGGTGTCCCAGTTGTAGAAGAAGACCGAGGCCACCGGGATGATGAATTCGCGAAATCCGAATACGTACTGGTTGGTGTCGAACTTGAAGGTCGTCGCCATGTCGACATCGCCATGACCACGCTGCACGCCGACAAGATTCTGCCACGCATAGCGCTGCGAGCTCAGATAGATGTGCTCATAGACGTGATTGGGGCTGTACTCGTAATGGGCGGTCAGGCCGATCAGGTCGCGTGTCGGCGCCGGCTCGACGCCGCTGACGACGCCGCCGGCGGCAACAAGGGTCCCGGGTGTGTAGATCTGCATCACCCGCGGCTCGCCCGGCGCCTCGCCTTCATCGCGCACCCTCTCGCGGATCGATAGTATGCGGCCGGTGCGAAGATTGGCGATGATCACTTCGTCCTCGCTGGGCCGGCCCGAGAAAGTCATGTTGATGAAGAAAACGTCGCGCGCGACCTCAAGAACCTCGCACCAGTCCGTTCCCGACTTCTTGCCGTCCTGCCATTTCGCCAGGTCCCCGGCCGGGAATGCGAGAGTGATCCGCCGCCCCGAATTGAGGATAATCCCGAGTTCCTCCCCCCGCAGCACGTCGGTCGTCGCAACGCGGTTGGTGGCTATTCCGGCCGCAAAATCGTCGAACTCTTTCCAGTCTTTGGGTCTGTTCTGCCCGCTCATCCTCTTGCTCCTGCCTGGACCGGCTCGACAAAGGCAAGGGTGGGCAGATCGACGACGGCGGCGCCGCCGTCGACCGTCACGATCGATCCGTTCATCATCCGCGCCTCTTCGGAGGCGATGAAGCAGATGACATTGGAGACTTCTTCGGCGGTGGCCGGCCGGCCCAGCGGGACGTCGCGCGTGACCAGGGCATAGGCCTCGCCGACGGACGCCAGCCCATGCTTTTCGACCAGCACCTGCATCTGCTCGTCGGCCATCGCGGTCGCCACCCATCCTGGGCAGACGATATTTGTGCGCACCCCCTTGCGCCCATAGTCCCGGGCCAGTGATTTTCCAAGGCCGATGCAGGCGTGCTTCATGGTGACATAGCCCGCCGCGTCGGGGCCGGCGAACAGTCCCGCGATCGACGCGACGATGACGATATTGCCGCCTTGCGAAATCAGGTCGGGTAGACAGGCGCGCGCGCTGACAAAGGCCGTGTCGAGATTGGTCCGCGTCGCCTCGGCCCAGGTTTCATCGCTCATCGAGATCGTCGGGCCGACACCATGTCCGCCAGCATTGGCGATCAGCAGGTCGACCGGGCCAAATCGCTTTCGGCTTTCGGCAAGGGCGTCGCGCATGCTCTGTCCGCTGGCTGCGTCGCCCTGAACGATAAGGCCGCCGGTTTCCTCGCCAATGGCCTCCAGCGGTTCGCGCCGCCGGCCCATCAGCACGATATTGGCGCCCTCCGATGCCAGCCGGCGCGCCACCGCGGCGCCGATTCCGGTGCCGCCGCCGGTGATGAAGGCTGTCTTGCCCGAAAACCGCATATGCCCAGGACCCCGTGTCAAACGCACCGATTGGTTTCCGCGACGGACCCGGAACCAGGGCGCCGCGCTTTCCTGCCTGCATAGTGTCGGCTCCTTTTCGGGGCGTCTTGTCCGACGGCGAAATTTGTCTTGATCCTGAGTGCAGTCCCGGCACAGCGGGGTTGAAGTGCCGCGCTATCGCCAATTACTCGTTCAATGGAAACGGCAAGTTCAATCCGGGAGGGTTTCGTGAACGACATAGTCGCGCCGCCGATCAGTTCCGCCGCCTTGTCCTTTTTCGGCCGCCAGCACCGGGCCTATATCGATGGCCGCTTTGTCGCCCCGCCAGGCGATGATGGATTGCCCGTCGATGATTCCGCGACCGGCGAGATAGTCGCCCGCGTTCCCGAAAGCGGCCCCGTCCTTGTCGATCAGGCGGTGAGGGCGGCGAGGGCCGCGCTCGAAGGCCCCTGGTCCACCATGCGCCCGGTGGAACGCCAGCAAATGATGCTGCGGCTGGCCGACGCCATCGCGGCCGATTCCGCTCTGCTCGCCGAGATCGAAAGCGTCGAGAACGGCAAGTCGCTCGCCGTTGCCCGCGATCTGAGTGTCGGCGGTGCCGTTGATTGGCTGCGTTATTATGCCGGCTGGGCGACCAAGATCGAGGGATCGACCTTCCAGGTTTCGATTCCCGTACCCCCGGGCGCCCGCCACCATGCCATGACGGTCATGGAGCCGGTCGGCGTCGTCGGCGCCATCGTGCCGTGGAACTTCCCCTTCCTCATCGGCATCTGGAAGATAGCGCCGGCGCTGGCTTGCGGCTGCACCATCGTTCTCAAGCCGCCGCAGGAAACTCCGCTTGGCTTGCTGCGTCTTGCCGAACTCGTCGAACAGGCGGGCTTTCCGCCCGGCGTCATCAACATCGTGCCCGGCAGCGGGGCGGTCACCGGCGAGGCGCTGATTTCCCATCCCGGCGTCGACAAGCTGACTTTCACCGGCTCCACCGAGGTTGGCAAACGGATCGGCCATGCCGCCGTCGACCGGGTGGCGCGCTGCACCCTGGAGCTCGGTTCCAAGTCGCCGATGATCCTGATGGCCGACATGGAGGAAGGCTCCGAGCCTCTGATTGCCGGCCTCGGCATGTTCTTCAACCAGGGCCAGGTCTGTACCGCCGCATCGCGTCTTCTCATTGAGAAATCGATCTATGATCGCACATTGGGCAATCTGGCCTCGATCGCGGACGCCATGACGCTAGGGGCCGGCCGGGACGAGAATGCCCAGATCAACCCGGTGGTTTCGGCCAAGCACCGCCAGAACGTGCTCGGCTTTATCGACCGGGCGACCGCAGGCGGCGGCGAACGGGTTTGCGGCAGCCGGCAGGTGCCTGTGGCTGGGCATTATGTGCCGCCAACCATCCTGCACAATGTTTCCCCCGACATGGAGATCGTTCGCGAAGAAGTGTTCGGCCCGGTTGTCGCCGCAATGCCGTTCGACGGTCTCGACGAGGCGCTCGCCATAGCCAATGACACCCGTTACGGCCTCTCGGCCTCGATATGGACCCGCGACATGGGAAAGGCGATGACCGCCGCCCATGGCCTCAAGGCCGGCACGGTATGGATCAATTCACACAATACCGTCGATCCCAACGCGCCGTTCGGCGGGTTTAAGCAATCCGGCATCGGCCGCGAACACGGCCGTAGCTCGCTGGAGGGCTATCTGGAAACCAAGACCGTCATCATGCGCTACGCCTGACGGGTCGAGATGAGCGAATATGACTACATCGTCGCCGGCGCGGGGTCGGCCGGATGCACCCTGGCCAACCGCCTGGTTATGGCGGGCAAGCGCGTCCTGTTGCTCGAGGCCGGTCCGCGGGACAATAGCCGTTTCATCGACATTCCCGCGACCTTTGCCCGCGTCATCGGCACGAAGCGGAGCAGTATCCTGGAATCGGAACCTGAGCCCGGCGTCTCGGGCCGCCGGGTTCCGCTGCCGCAAGGGCGGACCCTGGGCGGCGGTTCCTCGATCAATGCCATGGTCTATATCCGCGGCCAGGCCGCTGATTATGACGGCTGGCGCGATCTCGGCTGCGCGGGATGGGGCTGGGACGACGTGCTGCCGGTGTTCAAACGCCTTGAGGCCAATGAGCGCCTTGCCGGACCCTACCATGGCTCGGATGGGCCGCTGCCGGTCTCCGACCCCCGCCACCGCCACCCGCTGTCGCTCGCCTTTGTCCGCGCCGCCCAGCAGGCCGGATATGCCTACAACCACGACTTCAACGGCGAAACCCAGGCCGGCGTCGGTTTCTTCCAGACCACGACCGCGAAGGGAAGGCGTCAATCCGCCGCCCATGTCTTTCTGCGCCCCATCGAGAACAGTCGCAATCTGACGGTGGTCACCGACGCCGACGTCACCGCACTCACTTTCGAAAACGGGGCGGCGTCGGGCCTGCGCTACCGGACCCCGGGCGGCCCGGTTGAAGCCACGGCGCGCGAGGAGGTTATCCTCGCCGCCGGCGCTCTCGGTACGCCGAAGATCATGTTGCTGTCCGGCATTGGCCCGGCCGGCGATCTTGCCGAGCTAGGCATTCCGGTCGTTCGCGATCTGCCGGGCGTCGGCGCCGATTTCCAGGACCATGTCGCGGCCCCGCTGTTTGCCCTGACCCGCGAGCCCATCTCCCTTCTCGGACAGGACAAGGGTTGGCGGGCGCTGCGGCATGGCCTGGAATACATGCTGTTCGGGACCGGGTTGCTGGCCTCGAATGTGGTCGAGAGCGGCGGGTTTTTCGATATCGACGACGACGGGCGGCCCGACATCCAGTTCCATGTGCTGCCGGTGATGGTGGAAACCGCTGCCCACGGCAATATCGAGCGCCATGGCATGGAACTCAGCCCCTGCGTATTACGGCCGAAGTCGCGGGGCAGGGTGCGGCTGGCCTCGCGCCGGCCGCAGGACCAGGTCAGCTTCAACACCGGATTCCTGACCGATCCGGACGACCTTGCCAAACTGCTGGACGGCCTGAAGATCGCGCGCAAGATACTTCGCCAGCCGGCGCTGCAACAGGTGGTGAGCGAAGAACTCGCTCCCGGCAATGACGCCGATCTGTCCGAGGAGCGCATCATCGCCCACATCCTCGAACACGCCCGCACCGTCTATCACCCCTGTGGCACCTGCCGCATGGGCAACGACGACGGGGCGGTGGTCGACGAAAAGCTGCGGGTGCGCGGCGTGCCCAGGCTGCGTATTTGCGACGCCTCGATCATGCCGCGCCTTGTCAGCGGCAACACCAACGCGCCCACTATCATGATTGCCGAACGTTGCGCCGGGTTCATCCTCGAAGGACGGCAGTAACCCGCCGGGTGTGGGGGCGTGCCGCGGCGGGGCCGCGCTGAACCGGCCTCGGTTGCCGCGCCAGCCAGGGGACGCGCCGGCTTCGCCACGCCAATTTGGCCCGGCTCCATCGGGGGCATGCGCCTGCGCGGAGAACGGGTCGAGGCAGCCCGGGCTGCCGGACAGGGAAGAACCGGCCGGGCCGGTTTCGCGCGGCCACCGATATTCCGCCGCAAAGCACAATGTGTGGCTGGACAGGGAAATACAGATTTCCTATAAGGCCATGCCCTTCCCGGCGGTTTGTTGGCATAGGTTCTCGAACCGGCGCGCCAAAGCCCGGACGGCCCGGGGCCCAGGTAGCTCAGTTGGTAGAGCAGCGGACTGAAAATCCGCGTGTCGGTGGTTCGAATCCGCCCCTGGGCACCATTCTTTTC
>JAGRLG010000058.1 GCA_020441905.1 Rhodobiaceae bacterium
GTGGTCTATTCGGCGACCAAGCATATTGACGGCCAGGGCCGCTGCCTGGGCGGGATCATCCTGTCGAACGAGGAATTCATTTCCGAGCACCTGCACAATTTCATGCGCCAGACCGGCCCCTCGATCAGTCCGTTCAACGCCTGGGTGCTGCTCAAGGGTCTGGAAACGCTGCCCCTGCGGGTCGCCCGCCATTGCGACAGCGCGGCCAAGCTGGCCGATCACCTGGCCGGCTGCGCCAATGTCACCCGCGTGCTTTATCCCGGCCGCGCCGACCATCCCCAGGCCGAGGTCGCGGCGCGGCAGATGAAGTCCGGCGGCCCCATGGTCGGCTTTGAGATCGAGGGCGGCAAGGCCGGCGCTTTCCGTTTCGCCAATGCGCTGGAGCTTGTTCTGATTTCCAACAATCTGGGCGACGCCAAGAGCCTGATCACCCATCCGGCGACGACAACCCACCACCGGCTGACCGAGGATGCGCGCCAGGCGCTGGGAATTTCCGGCGGCTTCCTGCGCATTTCGGTCGGGCTGGAAGCGGTGGAGGACCTGATAGGCGATATTGACGCTGCGCTGGAGCGGGTTTAACGAATCCGGGGAAGGGCGAGCGCGCCGGCCAGCGGCGAAGCGCCGCCAGCAAGAGGAGGCGCCGCCCTATGTACCGCGCCACGACCCGGTCGATACAGGTGACCGCGGAGCCCATTTATCTCGCCGACCGCTCCGACCCCGGCGAGGGACAGTATTTCTGGGCCTACCGCATCGAAATCGCCAATCTCGGCGAGGTGAGCGTGCAGCTGATCTCGCGCCACTGGCGCATAACCGACGCCAACGGCCACACCGAAGAGGTCCACGGCCTGGGCGTGATCGGCGAACAGCCACGGCTGGAGCCGGGCGCCGCCTTCGAGTATACAAGCGGCGTGCCGTTGCGCACGGATACCGGAATCATGGCGGGGGCCTATCTGATGGAGGCCGAGGGGGGCGAACGGTTTGAGATCGATATTCCTGCCTTTTCCCTCGACTGCCCTGATACCAAGGCAAGTTTGAATTGACGCGCCCGCGTCGCGCCATTGGTGACGGAACGGCGGCGCCTGGATTGGCGAATGCGTTCGAATTCTGGTCGAACGGGCGCGCACGACCGGCAAGCTAGGGGGAGCGGAGCCGCGGTGCTGGATTTTCGCCCGATCGCACTCGTCAACGGCATTTTGCTGGCAACGCTGGCAACGGCAATGATGCTGCCGGCGCTGGTCGATCTTGCGCTCGGCAACCCCGACTGGATCGTCTTCGCCACCGCCGCCGGCGCCACCCTGTTCGTCGGGCTGGCGATGACGATGTCGACCCGCGGCTCGGCCGGCAACATGAATGTGCGCGAAGCCTTTGTCATGACCACCCTGGCCTGGGTGCTGCTGGCGGTTTTCGCCTCCCTGCCCTTCGTCTGGTCGGAACTGTCCTTGAGTTTCACCGACGCCTATTTCGAATCGATGTCGGGCCTGACGACGACCGGGGCCACGGTCATTACCGGGCTCGACCACGCGCCGCCGGGTATCCTGCTGTGGCGCGGCCTGCTGCAATGGCTCGGCGGGCTGGGGATTATCGTGATGGCGATCGCGGTGCTGCCGATGCTCCAGATCGGCGGCATGCAGCTGTTCAAGATCGAAGCCTTCGATACCTCGGAAAAGATCTTGCCGCGGGCAACCCAGATTTCGGGGTCCCTGACCGGACTCTACATCCTGTTCACCCTGATCTGCGCCATCGCCTATCACCTGGCGGGGATGCGCGTTCTCGACGCCATCATCCATGCCATGACCACCATCGCGACGGGGGGCTTTTCCAGCCATGACGCCTCGATGGGCTATTTCGAATCAACGCCGATCGAGGTCATCGGCATTGTCTTCATGATTATCGGCTCCCTGCCCTTCCTGCTCTATATCAAGGCGGCACAAGGCCATCGCGGGGCGCTCTACAGGGACAGCCAGGTCCGTCTGTTCCTTGCCTTTGTCCTCATATTCTCCCTGCTCGCCATGCTGGCCCAGAAGCAAAGCGGCCACGGCGTCGACCATGGCTTTCGCGAAGCCATTTTCAATGTCGTCTCGATCATGACCGGAACCGGCTATTCCACCGTCGATTACGACCTTTGGGGGCCGTTCGCGGTGGCGCTGTTCTTTTGCCTGACCTTTGTCGGCGGCTGCGCCGGATCGACCTCCTGCGGCATCAAGGTGTTCCGCTTCGCCGTGCTCTACGCCAATATCAGCCAGCACCTCAAGCGCGTGCTGCATCCTCACGGCATCTTCGTGAACATGTATAATGGCCGGAAGCTGCCCGATCACGTTTCGGGCGCCGTGATGTGCTTCTTCTTTCTCTATTTCCTGTCGGTCGGGGTGGTCGCGATCATCCTCACCTATGCCGGGCTTGACGTCATGGGCGCGCTGTCGGCGTCGGCAACGGCAATCTCGAATGTCGGGCCGGGACTGGGGCCGGTCATCGGCCCGGCGGGGAATTTCTCGACGCTGTCCGATTTCGCCAAATGGACGCTGTCCGGCGCCATGCTGCTGGGACGGCTGGAGCTGTTCACGGTTCTGGTGCTGCTGCTGCCCAGTTTCTGGCGGCACTAGCACCGGGCCGGCGCGGCACCGAGGCGCGCCCGTCCTTTCCTATTCGCCCGGCTCGGGCGCGGCGCGTGGGCGCCACAGCGCGGCGAGAAGGGCGCGCAGGTCGGCACCGATGCCGATAAAGGCCGGGACCAGGAACAGCACCAGCAAAGTGGCTATGCCGAGGCCGAAGACCAGGGTCGCGGCCATCGGCAGCAGGAACTGGGCCTGCAGGTTCTTCTCGAACATCAGCGGCATCAGGCCGCCGATCGTGGTCAGCGAGGTCAGCAGAACGGCTCGCAGGCGGTCCTGGGCAGCGCCGACGGCAGCCGATTCCAGATCCTCGCCGGTTGCGAGGCGCTCGTCGAGGCGGCTGACGAGAATGATCGAATCATTGACAAGGATTCCCGACAGGCCGAGCAAGGCCATCAGGCTCATGATCGACAGGTGGAAGTCCATGAACCAGTGGCCGAACACGGCGCCGACGGCGCCAAAGGGGATCATGACCATGACCGCGAGCGGGCGGCCGTAATTGCCGAAGACCCAGGCCAGGATGAGATAGATCAGGCCCAGCGCCAGGACGACACCGAGGCGCAGATCGGCGAAAGAGCGGGCGCGCTCCTCCTCGCGGCCGCCGAAAGCATATTCGACGCCATATTTGCGCGCGATGTCGGCCAGCTGCCCGCCCTCCAGGGCGGCGACCAGTTCGACGCTGGTCGTAACCTTGGAGTCGATGTCGCCGGTAACAGAAACGGTGCGCTTGCCCTGGCGGTGCTGGATGATCGAAAAGCCGGCCTTCTCCCGAATGCTGACGACCTCGCTGAGGGGCACCTGCTGGCCGTCCGGGCTGCGCAGATAAAGCTCCCTGAGGGCGGCGAACCGGCGATTCTCAGGATCATACATGACGCGAACGGTGACTTCGTCCTCGCCGCGGGCGAAGCGTTTGGCGATATGACCTTCGAAGCCGTTGCGGATCTGCTGGCCGACGCTCTGGGCGGTGAAGCCGAGGGCCGAGCCCCTGGCCGTCAGTTCGAGCACCAGTTCGGGGCGGCCGAAGGGCAGGTCATCGGCAACTCCGGAAACGCCGGGAAAGCGCGACAGCAGATCGCGGGTTTCAAGCGCCGCCTGTTTCAGCTGCCGCGGCTCGGCGCCCGACAGGCGAATGTCGACATCGCGCCCCGGAGGGCCGCCGCCGCGCCCGGAAATCGCCACCCGGTCGACGCCGGGAAGGGTCGGCACCAGCTGGTTCCAGGCACGCACGATATCGCCGGTGCGCACGGCGCGCTCCTCGGACGCGGTGAGCTGAACATCGATCTCCGCGACATTCTCGTCCGTGGCGCGGCCGGATTTGCCCAGGGTCGAATAGATGGCGACGATGAGCGACCCCTTGTCGCCGCCGAGGCCGCGCTCGGCCTTGCGCGCCGATGCCTCGATCTGGCGCAGCGCGGCAATGGCATCGGGGCGCGGCGTGCCGGCGGCGAAAATGACGGTGGCGGTGATGTTCTCCGCCTCCGGCGAGGGGAAAAAGCGGAATTTGACAAAGCCGCCGCTGAACATGCCGGCCGAAACCAGGAGCAGCGAAACGGCGAGCGAAACGGTGACATAGCGCCAGCGGAAGGATGCCAGCGCCAGGCGGCGGATCGGCCCGGAGCGGAACCGGCCGAACGCGGCGTCGAAAGAGCGGCGCAGGCCCAGGCCCTCAAACAGGATGATGAGCACCATGAAGCTGATGACAGCGGCGGCGAGCATGGCGAGCAGGGTCGCATAGCCCAGCGCGCTGCCATCCAGCGCGCGGGCCAGCAGGCGCTCGAACAGGGAGCCGGGGCCGGCGGCGGCGGCCTGGAGAAGGGCCAGATAGAGCGCGGCAAGAACAGCAAAGCAGATCGCCAGCAGGGTGAGCGCGGTCCGCCTGCCCCCCTCCACGCCGTCGAGAGAGATCAGGCGGCGGCGGCGCCCGGCGCCCGCCAGCGAATGGCGCAGATGGCTGGGCAGGACGAAAAAGCTCTCCACCAGGCTGGCGGCCAGAACGGCGATCACCACCAGCGGCAGGGCGCGCATGATCTGCCCAATGACATCGCCGACCAGAAAGAGCGGCAGGAAGGCGACCTGGGTGGTCAGGGTGGCGGCAGTGACCGGCACCAGCATGCGCATTACGCCGCGCTCGGCGGCGCTGGTCGGATCGGCGCCGCTGCCATGGACCGTGGCGGTGTGCTCGCCGACGACGATGGCATCGTCGACGACGATGCCGAGGGTCAGGATGAGAGCGAACAGCGAGATCATGTTGATCGACTGGCCGGAGGCCCACATCAGCGCCAGGGTGGCCATGATGGCGATTGGAATGCCGGCGGCGACCCAGATGGCGATGCGGGCATTGAGAAAGATGAACAGGGTGATGATGACCAGCAGCAGACCGCTGGCGCCATTGGTGACCAGCAGGTTGATGCGCTGCATGAGGCGCTCGGAGCGCACGTCATATTTGACCACCTCGACCGTCGGCGGCAGGGTCGGGAGCAGGCGGGCCAGATAGGAGTCGAGGATGCGCGAACTGGCCAGGGTATCGGCGGCGGCGGCGCGCTGGACATTGATTTCGATAGCCCGGCGCCCGTCGCTGAAGCCGACCGGCTCGTCATCGTCGAAGCGGGCGGAAACATCGGCGATATCGCCGAGGCGGATGCGCTCGCCGCCGGGCAGGGCGCGGATCGCTATGGTTTCGAAATCGCGCGGTTGCCGGGCTTCGGTCAGCGAGCGCAGCTGGCGCTCGACGGCGCCGGAGGCGACGCCGGCGGGCAGATCGCTGGTGGCCTCGGCGATGCGTTCGGAAACGCCGCCCAGGGTCATGTCGAGGCGCCGCAGGGTGTCGGCGGGGATCTCGACCCAGATTTCCTCCGAACGCTCGCCGGACAGGGTGACCCGGTCGATACCGGCGGCCAGCAGGTCGTCGCGGATGCGGCGGGCGAAGCTCTTCAGCGCCTGCTCGGAGAACGGCCCGGAAACCGCAAGCCGGGCAATCGATTCATACCAGTTGGAATGGATGACGCGCGGATCTTCCGAATCGTCGGGAAACGTGGTGATCGAATCCACGGCGGTCTCGACATCCGACAGCGCCTTCTGCATGTCGGCATCGGGCTGGAATTCAAGCAGCACGGTGCCCGAACCCTCGCGGGCATAGGCGGTGATCTCCTTGATGCCATCGAGAAACCGGACCTGGGGCTCGATGGCGTCGAGAATATTGGCCTCGACATCCTCGGCGCTGGCGCCGGGCCAGGGCACGGTGACGGTGATGCGCTGCACCTCGACGGTGGGGAAATACTGGGTCTGCATGCGCATCATGGCGAAGACGCCGCCGATGATCAGCAGGACCATAAGCAGATTGGCGGCATTGGGATGGCGGACAAAGATCGAAACCAGGCCGCGGCCCCGGCGCGCGCGCATCACTCGAGTTCCTCGACACCAAGCCCGTCGCCGATTTCCGAAATGCGGGTGATGACGACGCGCTCGCCGGCGGCAAGCTCGCCGGCCACGAAAATATCGCCGCCATCATGCCCGAGCAGTTCGACCTTGCGGCTCGCCAGCCGCCCGGCCTTGACGACATAGACCGTGTCGGCGCCGTAGAGCGCGGTTTCGGGCAGGCGCACGACATTTTCATAGGCGCGGTCGGCGACATTGATCTCGACAAAGGCGCCGGGGCGCAGCGGCGGTTCGCGGCCCGAGCTGTCGATCCGGGCATAGACATCGACGCCGCCGCTTTCGGTCTTGAATTCGGCGGCAATGCGCTCGATGCGCCCCGGATAGCTGTTGGAAACCTGCCCGAGACGCCAGACGACCTCGACGGGGCGGCCGATGATCGTGCCGCCGCCGGCGGTGATGCGGCCATATTGGCGGTCGGTCAGGGCGACGCGCACTTCGCTAAGAGTGCTGTCGAGCAGGGTCGCGACGACGTCGCTGGCATTGACCAGGCGGCCGACCTCCGCCTGCACGCCGCGGATATAGGCGTCGAAGGGGGCCTTGAGCGCGGTGTTGGACAGATTGCGCCGCGCATCGGCGAGGCGCCAGGTCAGACGGGCGATCACCGCGCGCTGCTGGTCGGCCCTGGCCTGCTCGGCGAGCAGGGCGTTGCGGCGCTGCTCCACCGCCTGCTCGCGCTGGCTGACCACCAGACGGCGATCGTCGATTCCCTTGTCGGAAACGGCGCCGCTGGGCGACAGCGCGGCGGCGCGCTCAAGGTCGCGGCGGGCAAGGTCGAGCTGCTCGGAGGCGCGCTTCAGCGCATCGCGCTCGGCGGTGGCGACTGCCTCGAATTCGCGCAGCCTCGCCTCGGCCTCGCGCAGATTGGCCTCGGCCTCCGTGACCGCGCCGCGGTAGGGAAAATCATCGACGCCGACCAGCAGGTCGCCCTTGGCGACCAGGCCCCCCTCGCGGAAATTTTCGCCAATGACCGTGATTTCGCCGGGCACAAGGGCGCGCAGCTCGACGCTTCGCGCGGCCCGGGTTTCGCCATAGAGCCGCAGCGTCGGCTGCTGGGTAGAGATTTCCACCGGCAGGGTGCGCACCGCCCAGACCTGTTCCTGAACCGGACGCTGAAAGATCGGCCGCTTGTTTGCCAGCAGCGCGCCATAGGCGAGAAACCCGGCGCCGAGAACCAGCGCCACCAGTGCCAGCTGGCCGAAAGAGCGCGCCAGGCGCGAATTGACAATGCGCCCCAGGGCGCCGGTGATGGCACCGATGGGTCTGGAGGAATCCAGCTGCCTGATATCGAGCGGTTTCACTTGACGACTTTCCGCGCGCGGCCCATCCACTGTCGGCACTTGAGGCCACGCTTCGAGCCTTGGCGCCTGACCCGCCAAACTTAATGCCTGCCCCCGGCGCGCGCCAGCGCGTCATTGTATCAAACCTTGTCACGATTTGCGGCGCCGGCGGCGCTTCTGCGGATCTTCCGCCCGCCCCGGCAAACGGATAGGATGCCGATCCGACAGGACATGCAGGCAATGAACGGCCCCCGATATTCTCCCCAAGAAATGCTGGCGAGGCTGGTCGGCTTTGACACCACGAGTGCCAATTCCAACCTCGACCTGATCGAGTTCGTGCGCGGCTATCTCGCCGCGCACGGCGTGGCGGCGCACGTTCTTGCCAGCGAGGACGGGCAAAAGGCCAATCTGTTCGCCACCATCGGGCCACACGAGCGGCGCGGCATCGGGCTGTCGGGCCATACCGATGTGGTGCCGGTGACGGGGCAGAAATGGAGCAGCGATCCGTTCACCCTGACGGCGCGCGACGGCCGGCTCTATGGCCGCGGCAGCTGCGACATGAAGGGCTTCCTGGCGGTGGCGCTGGCGCTGGTGCCGGACATGGTGGCGGCGCCGCTGTCGGATCCGCTGCACCTCCTGCTGTCCTATGACGAGGAAGTCGGCTGCACCGGCGTGCGCGGCATGATCGAGGCCTTTGGCCGCAAACTGGTCAAGCCGCGCCTCATCATCGTCGGCGAGCCGACCTCGATGCAGGTGGTCGACGCCCATAAGTCGGTCCAGTCCTTCACCACCACGGTGACCGGCGTGGCGGCCCATTCGTCGATGATCCATCTCGGCGCCAACGCCATATTCGCCGCCGGCGAAATCGTCCGCGAACTGGCCGACCTGCGCGACGAGATGATCGCCCATGGCGACCCGTCTGGGCGTTTCGACCCGCCCTATTCGACCATCCATGTCGGCCGCATCAATGGCGGGACGGCGCGCAACATCGTGCCGCAGTCCTGTACCATCGAGTGGGAAATGCGCGGGCTGCCCGATGCCGATCCCAAGGCGGTGAAGGCGCGCATCGAGCTGTTCTCGCGCCAGCGCGTCCTGCCGTCCCTGCGCGCCATATCGCGCGACACCGACATCACCACCAAACCCGGCTCCACGGTGCCCGGCCTGGCGCCGGAGGCAGCCGGAGAAGCCGCGGCGCTGGGATTGAAACTGGCCCTTGGCGATGAAATCGGCGCCGTGTCCTATGGCACCGAGGCGGGACTGTTCCAGCGCGCCGAAATCGCCGCCATCGTCTGCGGGCCCGGCGATATCGCCCAGGCCCATAAACCGGACGAATTCGTCGCGCAGAGCCAGCTGGAAGAATGCGCCGCCTTCGTGCGGCGTCTGATCGAGACAGCAAGCTAGCGTTTGCCGGCGGCATCCTCGAACTCAGCCGGATCGAAGCTGTAACAGGCCGAGCAGAAATGGCAGGTCACGGTGATGCGGCCGGCCTCATCGACCATGTCGGCGCGGTCTTCGCGGGAAAAGCGGCGCAGCAGGTCGCGCGACCCCTCATGGGAGCAGGTGCAGCTTTCGGTAAGATCCTGGGGGGTGAAGACGCGCACGCCGCGCTCGTGAAACAGGCGCAGCAGCAAGGTCTCGGGGGCCAGCAGCGGATCGGTCAGCTCATGGGCCTCGACGGTTTCGGTCAGCGCGCGGGCTTCCCTCCAGGCTTCGATTTCGGCGATGCCGGCGCCCTCTTCCCCGCCGCCACCCGGGGCATCGGCGCCCGCATCGGGCGCGGCGCCGGCGGCGGCCGGGGGGACATGCTGAATGATGATGCCGCCGGCGCGCCAGCTGGTGGCGCCGCCATCGGGCGCCGGGGTCACGGTCTGCGCCACGGCGAGGCGCACCAGGGTCGGAATCTGTTCCGACTGGCGAAAATAGAGATCGGCGGCGGCGGCGAGAGATTCTCCGTCCAGGGCGACGATACCCTGATAGCGGTTCGAATCCGGGCCGCGATCGATGGTCATGGCGAGATGCCCCTTGCCGATCAGCGCGGCGGAGCTATCCGCCTCGCCGCCAAAACGCTCCAGACGGCCGGCATCATAGGTCGCGCAGCCGCGCAGGGCGCCGGGGGCGTCATAATCGACGACGATCATCGATACCGGGCCGTCGCCCTGGGCCTGGAGAATGAGGCGGCCGTCATGCTTGAGCGCCGCGCCGAGCAGCGCGGTGAGGGCCAGCGCCTCGCCGAGCAGGCGCGCGACGGGCGGCGGATAGGCGTGGCGGGACAAGATGGCATCGACCGCCGGCCCGAGGCGAACGACGCGGCCGCGCACATCCAGCCCCTCGGCGGCGAAGGGCAGAACGAGGTCGTCGCCGGAGGCGCCGCCAATGGTCTGGGACGATGTCATGCCGGAGCCAGGCACCATGGCCTAGTCAGCCCTGTATAGGCACCAGGCGAGAATGGCCTTTTGCACATGGAGCCTGTTTTCCGCCTCGTCCCATACCACCGAGCGCGGTCCGTCGATGACCTCTCCGGTTACCTCTTCGCCGCGATGGGCGGGCAGGCAATGCATGAATATGGCGCCCGGCGCCGCCCTTGCCATCAGCGCATCGGTAACCTGATAGGGCGCCAGGGACTTGCGGCGGCTTTCGGCGTCGGCATCGCCCATGGAAACCCAGGTGTCGGTCAGCACGCAGTCGGCGCCCTCCACCGCCTCGGCCGGATCCTCGCTCAAAAGGATGGCGCCGCCATTGGCGCGCGCCCAATCCAGGGTCTGCCGGTCGGGGGCATAAGCGGCCGGGGTCGCCAGCCGCAGCTTGATACCGAAGCGGGCGGCGGCGTGCATCCACGAGCGGGCGACATTGTTGCCGTCGCCGACCCAGGCCACCTTGCGGCCGGAAATGGATCCGAGATGTTCCTCGAAGGTCAGGATGTCGGCCATGACCTGGCAGGGATGGGAACGGTCGGTAAGGCCATTGATGACCGGGATAGTGGCATGGCGCGCCAGCTCGGACAGATGGTCGTGATCGCCGGTGCGCAGCATCATCACGTCGGCATAGCGCGACAGCACGCGGGCGGTGTCGGCGATGGTTTCGCCGCGGCCGAGCTGCAATTCGTCATGGGACAGGGTGAGCGTCTCGCCGCCGAGCTGGCGCATGGCAAGATCGAAGGAAACGCGAGTGCGGGTCGACGGCTTTTCGAAGATCATGGTCAGGGCAAGCCCTGCCGCGATCTGGCTCTGGGCCGTCCGCTGGCCGTCCCTGAGGGCAGCCTTGAGCTGCGCCGCATTGTCGAGAATGCGGCGCAGGCTGGCGGTATCGAGATCGCATATATCCAGAAAATGACGCAGTTGCATGAGCGGAAAGTCTCTTCACGAACCGGATGCGCCGGACATGCCGGCCGGCACCAAGGTGGCGGCGGCGGCGGCGATCTTGTCGGCGGCTTCGGAAATTTCCTCATCGGACACGATCAGCGGCGGCAACAGCCGCACCACATTGTCGCCGGCGCCCACGGTGAGCAGCCCGTGGCCGTGCAGCGCCTTGACCAGATCGGTATTGGGAACGCGGCATTTCAGCCCCAGCAAAAGGCCCTCGCCGCGCACCTCCTCGATGACGCCGGGGGCATGATCCTGAACCGCCGCGAGCTTCTGGCGCAGCAGCGTCGCCGCCCGGTTGACGCGCTCCAGAAAGCCTTTCTCGAGCATGATATCGAGCACCGCGTTGCCGACCGCCATGGCCAGCGGATTGCCGCCATAGGTCGAGCCATGGCTGCCCGCCGCCATGCCGGAGGCCGCCTCCGCGCTCGCCAGGCAGGCACCGAGCGGAAAGCCGCCGCCAATGCCTTTGGCCAGCGCCATGATGTCGGGGGTAACGCCGTCGCGCTGGTGGGCGAAGAGCTGGCCGGTACGGCCCATGCCGCACTGCACCTCATCGAGAACCAGCAGCAGGCCGTGTTCGTCGGCGGCGGCGCGCAGGGCCTTGAGGAAGCCGGCAGGCGCCGGACGCACCCCGCCCTCGCCCTGCACCGGCTCGATGATGAACCCTGCCGTTTCCTCGCCGATGGCGGCGCGGGCGGCATCGATATCGCCAAAGGGCACATGGTCGAAGCCGGGCATCGACGGGGCAAAGCCATCGAGATATTTCTGCTGGCCGGCGGCAGCGATGGTGGCCAGGGTGCGGCCGTGAAAAGCGCCCTCGAAAGCGATCAGCCGGTGGCGCTGCGGCTGGCCGCGATGGGCGAAAAATTTGCGCGCCATCTTGATCGCGCATTCGACCGCCTCGGCGCCCGAATTGGTGAAAAAGACCAGATCGGCAAAACTGTTCGCGCACAGGCGGGCGGCAAGCCTTTCCTGCCCGGGAATGTTGTAGATATTGGAGACGTGCCAAAGCTTGGCCGCCTGCTCGCCAAGCGCGGCGACAAGATGGGGATGGGCGTGGCCGAGCGCATTGACGGCGATGCCGGAGGTGAAATCGAGATAGCGCCTGCCGTCGGCGGTGAACAGCGCGCAGCCCTCGCCGCGCTCGAAAGCCAGGTCGAAGCGTGCATAGGTTGGCAGGATGTGCGTTGCCATGGCTGTTTGCGGTGCCCGTCAGGCGTTTGAAATCGAAATCAAAACGCCGCCGGACAGCCGGCGGCGCGCGAGTGGCGAATTATCATGTCGGCGGGCGGTGGTGTCAATGCACGCCGGCAACGCGAAAACGGCGGCCGGACGCCACCACGCCGCGGCGCAACAGGGCCGCCGGACGCAAAAGGGCGGCACCAGGGCGCCCGGCGCGCCGTCCGGCAACGAGGTTTCCCTTTCAAGGTTCCTTTGCTTGGGGAAAACCGGCAAATGTGTCCCGGGGGACTCTTGCGCCGGAGTCCGCGCCTATTGTAATCTGTTTCTCGTTCGCTACGAGATCTTGTGGTTACAAGATCAAGACACCCCTAGTTCCTGTGTGACGTAAAGCGCGTCGGGCATTTGCTTGGCGCATGGCTCCAGGATTCCGTGTGGCGGCACGAAGGGGTGCTGCAGTGCGGCGAAGATATGAACGGGAGGCTGCTCGATGAGCTGGACCGATGAGAGAGTCGATCTGCTGAAGAAATTGTGGGCCGATGGTCTGAGCGCCAGCCAGATCGCCGGCGAACTGGGCAATGTGACCAGAAACGCGGTGATCGGAAAAGTTCACCGCCTTGGCCTGTCGGGGCGCGCCAAGCCGACGCGCACGGCGGCCAGCCGCCCGCGCCGCCCGCGCGCGCCCAGTGCGCCGCAGCACGGCGCCGCGAATTTCGTCTCCCACGGCAACACCGCGCTCAAGGCGGAGACGGCGCCGGTGGCGATGCCCAAGCCGCGGCCGCAGCCGGTCGCCGAGCTGGTCATTCCCAAGGCCGAGCGCAAGTCGATCCTGCAATTGACCGAATTCACCTGCAAATGGCCGGTCGGCGACCCGACCCAGGAGGATTTCTATTTCTGCGGCAGGCGGTCGGAAACCGGCATGCCCTATTGCGACCACCACGCCCGCGTCGCCTATCAGCCGGCCCAGGACCGCCGGCGCGAAAAGCGCGCCGCACGCGGCTGAGGCCGCATCACGTCAAATGGGGGCCACCACCATTGGCGGATCCGCGAAAGCGGGTCCGCCTTTTTCCTGGCCGGCAAACGCCTGATCGTCAGAATTTCTCGTCGAAGGAATAGCCGGAGCCGCGCACGGTGCGGATCGGGTCTGCGGCGGCGCCGCGATTGAGCGCCCGGCGCAGGCGCCCGACATGCACGTCGACGGTGCGGTCCTCGACATAGACCTCGCGGCCCCAGACGCCGTCGAGCAGTTGCTCGCGCGAAAAGACCCGGCCGGGGCTCTGCATCAGGAATTCGAGCAGGCGGTATTCCGTCGGCCCGAGACTGAGTTCGCGGCCCGAACGGCGCACGCGATGGGTGACGCGATCGATTTCGATGTCGCCGGCGGTGAGGAGTTCGGTCATCATGCCGGGGCTGGCGCGGCGCAGCAGCGAGCGCACCCTGGCCATCAATTCGGGCAGGGAAAACGGCTTGACAACATAATCGTCGGCGCCCGTCACCAGACCGCGAATGCGCTCGGCCTCCTCGCCGCGGGCGGTCAGCATGATGATCGGCATATCCTTGGTGTCGCGGCGCGCGCGCAGGCGGCGGCACAGTTCGATGCCTGACAGCCCCGGCAGCATCCAGTCGAGAAGAACCAGATCGGGCGGTGCCTCGCTGATGCGCGCCTCGGCATCATCGCCGCGCTCGGCGACCGCAACCTCGTAGCCCTCCGCTTCCAGATTGTAGCGCAGCACCACGGCAAGCGGTTCCTCGTCCTCAACAACCAGCACTCGCGGAGCCATCGGCATTACCCCGGCCGCCATCAGGACTCAGGATAGGGCACCGCGGTGGTGCTCGACTTGTCGGCCTTGGGCCGCTCGTCGGTCAGCGGTTCGCCATGGACGAGATAATAGACGGTCTCGGCGATATTGGTGGCGTGGTCGCCGATGCGCTCGATGTTCTTGGCGGCGAAAAGCAGGTGGGTGCAGGAGGTGATGTTGCGCGGATCCTCCATCATGTAGGTCAGCAACTCGCGAAACAGCGAGGTGTACATGGCGTCGATCTCGCCGTCGCGGTGCCAGACGTCGAGGGCGGTGTCGCCGTCGCGCTGGGAGTAGGAATCGAGCACCCGCTTGAGCTGTTCCTGGGACAGCCGGCTCATATGCTCGACGCCGCGGATGAGGCGCTTGGGGTGGACTTCGCGGCCCAGCGCAAGCACCCGCTTGGCAATGTTCTTGGACAGATCGCCGATGCGTTCCAGGTCGGTCGAAATCTTGATCGCGGCCATGATTTCGCGCAAGTCCAGCGCCATCGGCTGGCGCCGCGCGATCATCAGAATCGCCTGTTCCTCGATCTCGGTCTCAAACTGGTCGATGCGTTTGTCGGCGGCGATCACCACTTCGGCCAGATCGCCATCGCGGCGGCTGAGCGACTCGATAGCCTCGGCGAGCTGTTTTTCCGCCAGCCCGCCCATATGGGCGATCTTTTCGCCCAGCGAGACGAGTTCTTCCTCGAAAGCGCGGACAATATGTTCGGTCATGAATTGATCCTTTCGCCTCAGCCGAAGCGGCCGGTGATGTAATCCTGGGTGCGCTTGTCCTGCGGAGCGGTGAAGATATGCGCCGTGTCGCCCTCTTCCACCAGTTTGCCGAGGTGGAAAAAGGCGGTGCGCTGGGACACCCTGGCGGCCTGCTGCATCGAATGGGTGACGATGACGATGGTGTAGTTGGCGCGCAATTCGTCCATCAGTTCCTCGATGCGGGCGGTGGCGATGGGATCGAGCGCGGAACAGGGCTCGTCCATCAGGATCACCTCCGGATTGACGGCGATGGCGCGGGCAATGCACAGGCGCTGCTGCTGGCCGCCGGAAAGCCCGGTGCCCGGCTCGTCGAGACGGTCCTTGACCTCCTCGAACAGGCCGGCCTTTTTCAGGCTGGTGACGACAATCTCCTCGATGTCGGCGCGCGAGCGGGCCATGCCGTGGATCTTGGGGCCATAGGCGACATTCTCGAAAACCGATTTGGGGAACGGGTTGGGCTTCTGGAATACCATGCCGACACGGGCGCGCAGTTCCACGACATCGATGGCCGGGTCATAGATGTCGAACCCGTCCAGGCGGATATCGCCCTCGATGCGGCAGATATCGATGACGTCGTTCATGCGGTTCAGGCAGCGCAGGAAGGTTGACTTGCCGCAACCCGATGGCCCGATCAGCGCCGTGACCATGTTCTCGCGCACATCGAGATCGATGCCGAACAGGGCCTGCTTGTCGCCATAGAAGACGTCGACGCCGCGTCCGCTCATCTTGTACTGGGCGGACCCGGCACCGTCCTGCGCTTGCTCCCGACCCTTATTCATCGTCCCACCTGCGACCATTGCATCCATTTGTCTTATACCTCATCGGCGCCGGGCACGCTTACCAGCGCCGCTCGAATTGCTTGCGCAGGAAAATGGCGAGCGCGTTCATCACCAGCAGGAAGGACAGCAGGACCAGCGTCGCCGCGCCGGTCTTGGCGACAAAGGCCCGCTCGGGGCTGTCGGCCCAGATATAGATCTGCACCGGCAGCACGGTGGCCGGATCGGTGAGCGAACCTGGAATATCGACGATGAAGGCGACCATGCCGATCATCAGCAGCGGCGCGGTTTCGCCCAGCGCGCGCGCCATTCCGATAATGCTTCCGGTCAAGACCCCCGGCGTCGCCAGCGGCAGCACATGGTGCATCACAACCTGAAGCTGTGAGGCCCCGACGCCGAGGGCGGCCTCGCGGATCGAGGGCGGCACGGCGACAAGGGCGGCTCTGGTGGCGATGATGATGGTCGGCAGCGTCATCAGCGCCAGCACCATGCCGCCGACCAAGGGGGCGGAGCGCGGCAGACCGAAGAAATTGAGGAATACCGCCAGGCCGAGCAGGCCGAAGACGATCGAGGGCACCGCCGCCAGATTGTTGATATTGACCTCGATAATCTCGGTCCATCGGTTCTTGGGCGCGAATTCTTCTAGATAGACCGCCGAAATGACGCCAAGCGGGAAAGACAATACCAGGGTCACGACAAGGGTTAGGAACGAGCCGACGATGGCGCCCCAGACACCGGCGCGCTCAGGCTCGCGGCTGTCGCCATTGGTGAAGAAGCCCTTGTTGAAGCGGGTTTCCAGCCGCCCCTCGGCGCCTAGGGCGTCGAGCCAGGCGATTTCGCGGTCGGAAAGGCGGCGCTCCTTCTGCGCCGATCCGCGGTCGACCAGGCCCTTGACCAGAAGTTCGGCATCGTCGGACAGCGGCAGGGCGATGGCGGCGGTCGTTCCCAGCAGGGCCGGATCGGCGCGAAGCGCGGCACGCAGGGCATCGCCGGCGGTGGCGCCGAGCAGGCGCCCGAGGTCGCGCTTTTCGCGCCGGTCGGTGACCTGCGGAAAAGCGCCATAGATGGCGTTGCGCGCAATCCCTTCGAAATTGGCCTTGCGCAGCGCCGCCTCGTCGAGCGCCCCGGAAGGCGCGATCTCGTCGCGGTCGAACTCGACCTGGAGGGTGACCGTGCCTTGCAGCAGGGCGGGCCAGGCGCCGGCGATCATGGTGGCGATCAGGAAGACCAGGAACGAGGTGGCGACCGTGAGCGCCGCGATGCCGTAAATGCGGAAGCGGGTTTCGGCGGCATAGCGGCGGGAAAGCCGCTTGCTCACCTCGGGTCGCACGAATCCCGATGGGTCGGCGGCGGGGCCGATGTCGCGGGCAGGAGTGGGGGCAATATCAGTCATAGCGTTCCCGGTACCTCTGCACGACCTTGATGGCGACGATGTTGAGAATGAGGGTGACGACGAAAAGAACCAGGCCGAGGGCAAAGGCGGCTAGGGTCTTGGCGGAATCGAATTCCTGGTCGCCAACCAGCAATGTCACCATCTGCACCGTCACCGTGGTCACCGCCTCGAGCGGGTTGAGGGTGAGATTTGCCGCCAGACCGGCGGCCATGACGACGATCATGGTTTCACCGATGGCCCGCGACACCGCGAGCAGGATCGAGCCGACAATGCCGGGCAGCGCCGAAGGCAGGACGACCTGGCGGATGGTTTCCGACTTGGTGGCGCCGAGCGCGAAGGCGCCGTCGCGCAGAGATTGCGGCACGGCGTTCATGACGTCGTCGGACAGCGAGGAAATGAAGGGAATGATCATGATGCCCATGACCAGACCGGCGGCGAGCGCGGATTCCGATGAGACGTCGAGGCCGATATTCTCGCCAAAGCCGCGGATCATGGGCGCCACGGTGAGGGCGGCGAAAAAGCCGTAGACCACGGTCGGGATGCCGGCGAGGATCTCGAGCACCGGCTTGGCGATGCCGCGCAGCCGCGCGGTGGCATATTCCGACATATAGATGGCGGCCAGCAGGCCGATGGGCACGGCGACGATCATGGCGATGATGGTGATCAGCATGGTGCCGGCAAAAAGCGGAATGATGCCGAAAGCGCCACTCGACCCGACCTGGCCGGCGCGCAAGGCCGTCTGCGGACTCCATTGCAGGCCGAACAGGAAATCGAGCACCGGCACCTTGCCGAAAAAGCGGACGGTCTCGAAAACCAGCGACAGCACGATACCGGCGGTGGTCAGGATGGCGACCAGCGAGGTCGTCATCATGACGATGCGGATGATGGCCTCGGTCCTGTTGCGGGCGCGAAAATCGGGCGCCAGCCGCCGCCATGCCAGCACCAGGGCGGCCAGCGAGACGCCGACCACGCACAGCAGCAGGACCAGGCGCAACTGACCGGCATAGGCGCTGTAGGCCATGGCGGCGGCGCGCAGGTTCTCCTCGCCAAGCCGCGCTATTTCGCCCGAAGCGACGGCGCCGCGCACCTGGGCAAGGGCGAGGCTGAGCCCGGGGCCGGAACCGAAATCGGGCGACAGCGCGGAAACGAGGAAGCTGCCGAGCAGCCTCGATTCGGCGATCATGCCCAGAATGCCGACGATGAGGGCTGGCAGCAGCGCCAGGGCGGCGACATAGGCACCGTGGTAGCGCGGCAGCGAATGCAGGCGCGCGGTGCCGGACATGGCGATGGCGCGCGAGCGGCCGAGGGCAAAACCCAGCAGCGCAAGCGCGGCAACGATAGCCAGGATGGCCGGGTTCGACATTGGCAAAAACCTCGGACTGAACGCCTCGCATGGCCGCTTTCGGGCCATTTGATCATTACCTGGACCGGCAGGCGGCGCACCGCCTGCCGGTAATACTAGTTGAGCGATTCTTCGCCCGCGCTCAAGCTACATGCTCAGCGGTGCCAACTCGCCAGCCGATTTGGCGACCTCGTCGCGCTCTTGCCTGGTCAGCGGAATGAGACCCTTGTCGACCAGATAGCCGTCATCGCCCCAGGCCCGTTCGCTGGTGAATTCGGTGACGAATTCCTTGATGCCGGGAATGGTGCCGATATGGGCGCGCTTGACGTAAAAGTAGAGCGATCGCGAAATGGCATAGTCGCCGGCGGCGATATTCTCGAATTCCGGCGCGATGCCGCCAATGGTGGCACCCTTCACCTTGTCGCCATTCTGGTCGAGGAAGGAGAAGCCGAAGATTCCGACCGCGTGGGGGTTGGCTTCGAGCTTCTGGACGATCAGGTTGTCGTTCTCGCCAGCCTCGACAAAGGCGCCGTCCTCGCGAATGCCGTGGGCGATCGCCTTGAACTTCTTGCCGTCTTCCTTGCTCAGGGCCTTGAGTTCGGCAAATTCCTCGGCGCCGGCCTCCATCGCCAGTTCGACGAAGGCGTCGCGGGTTCCGGAGGTGGGCGGAGGACCGAGCACCTCGATGGCCTCATCGGGCAAGGCGGGGTCGATATCGCTCCACTTCTTGTAAGGGTTGTCGACCAGCTTGCCGTCGACCGGCACCATCTTGGCCAGGGCGAGGAAGATCTGCCTGGTGGTGAGCTTCAGGTCGGGGCCGGATACCGCATTGGCGAGGACGATGCCGTCATAGCCGATCTTGACCTCGGTGATGCTGACGCCGTTCTGCGTGCAGGTCTTGAACTCGCTGTCCTTGATGCGCCGCGAGGCATTGGTGATGTCGGGATGCTCGACACCGACGCCGGCGCAAAACAGCTTGAGGCCGCCGCCGGTGCCGGTCGACTCGACCACCGGGGTAGCAAAACTGGTGGAACGCCCGAACTGCTCGGCCACCGCGGTGGAAAAGGGAAACACGGTGGACGATCCGACGATGCGGATCTGGTCGCGCGCCAGCGCCGGGCTGGCCAATGCGGTGCCGGCCATGGCGATGGCGGCAATGCCGGAAAGTATCTTGAATTTCATGTCCGCTCTCCTGTCGGTCCTGTTACTTCGCCTCCGGTCCGGCGACTGCCTTCAGCCTCCGGCGCGGCGATATGAGCGTGAAACTAGTCAGGCACGATCAAGCTTATATGGCAGTTTGGTGACACTTGGGTGACGCCATATCTAATTGATATTTATCGCTATTTCTCTTTTGTTCCAGGAATTCCCGGCTCCGGCGGCCGCTCGCCGGTCACATTCGCCAGCTCAAGCCGCACGGTAAAGCATGATCCCTCATTGGGCTTTGACGCGACATCGAGGGTGCCGCGATGGCGGTTGAGAATATGCTTGACGATCGCAAGGCCAAGGCCGGTTCCGCCCTTTTCACGGCTATGGGCTTCGTCAACGCGGTAGAAGCGCTCGGTCAGGCGCGGCACATGCTCGGGGGCTATGCCCGGGCCATGATCGCGAACAGCGATCTCGACCCGCTGCCCCTGCGGCCCGGCGCGGCCTATCGCGACATCGACCGGGCCTCCGGAGGCACCATATTTGATCGCGTTCTCAATCAGGTTCTGAAATACCTGGACCAGTTCGTCGCGCTCTCCCGAAACCAGCAACGGCCCCTCAGGGCGCTGAAGGCGTATCGCCGTGCCTTCGGCCTCCGCCAGGGGCTTTAGACTGTCGGCGACATGGGAGACGATGTCGCCGATATCGACCGGCGCCGAGGGACGCAGATGGGCGTCAAGCTCGATGCGGCTCAAGGACATCAGGTCGTCGATCAGACGCGACATGCGAAAGGCCTGGGCGCGCATGATATCGAGAAAGCGTTCGCGCGCCCCGGCGTCGTCGCGCGCCGAGCCCTGCAAGGTTTCGATGAACCCGGCCAGGGAGGCCAGCGGCGTGCGCAGCTCGTGGCTGGCATTGGCGACAAAATCGACGCGCATGCGCTCAACCTGCTTCTGCTTGGTCAGATCGTGCAGCACCAGAACAAGGCCGATCATGGCGCCGGTGTTCGAGCCAACGGCCTCTGGCGGGGTGCCCGCCTGCTCGAACACCGGCGCCAAATGGGCCTCGAACCAGCGCGAAACGGGGATGCGCTCGAAATATTCCACCGTGACCTCGCGGCGCCGGGCAATCGCCGAGGCGACCGCCGCCGATATCTCCGGCGCCCGCAGGAGCGAGGAAACCGGCCGGCCGGTGGCAACCGGGCCCAGCAGGTCCTGGGCGCGGCGGTTCTGATAGGCAACCCGGCCATCGGCGGAGAGCACCAGACAGGGATCCGGCAGGGCCGAGGCCAGAGCCTTGACATCGGCCGATAGCGCCGGCGCGCGGCGTTGCGGCTCATCGCCTGTGGCGCGGCGGCGCGGCGGCGCGGCGGCGCGCGGGGGGGCAAGCGCGGCGGCGAGGAGCGCGGCCCAGGACAGGCAGATGGCAAGCCAGAATTGGGGGACAAGGACAAAGGCGGCAAGCGCGATGAGGCTGGCGGTGGCGATGACCCAGCGCTGGCGCCCGGCGCGGCGGCCAAGGAGCGCCAGCCAGACCGCGAAGTCCCCATATCGGCTCAAAGGAGTGTTCCTGGGCATTGGCTGCCTTTTTGCGGTCCTGAACGCGCGCGCGGCGCCGGCGGCGCGCGGGAGCATCCATTCTTGAACACGGGGCGAGGGAGCAGCGCAAGCCATGCCTTGCCGCCCTGTTGACAAATTGCCGGCCTATCCGGCCTTCGCGGCAATGGCGCGGCGCCGCGCGCCCCGCTACCATGCGCTCTCAGGGGCAACGGCCAGAGGCGGCAGGATGACCAAGGATCCAGATCAAGAAACAACCGGACAAGCCGGAACCTTCAATCTCGATGACCCGAACTTGCCGGCCGCGATCAGCCAGGCCGCTTTCTCCAGCGGCGACTACCCCTATCGCAAGGCGATGGCGGGCAAGCCCTATGAGCAGGAACTGAGGCTGCTCCAGATCGAGCTGTTGAAAGTGCAGCGCTGGGCAATGGACAGCGGACAGCGGATCGCCGTCGTTTTCGAAGGCCGCGACGCCGCCGGCAAGGGCGGCACCATCGCCCGCTTCACGCAACATCTCAACCCGCGCAACGTCAAGCTGGTGGCGCTGTCCAAACCCAGCGACGCGGAGCGCGGCCAGTGGTATTTCCAGCGCTATATCGCCCATCTGCCGACCGGCGGCGAAATCGCCCTGTTCGACCGCTCCTGGTACAACCGGGCCGGCGTCGAGCGGGTAATGGGATTTTGCTCCGAGCGCGATGTCGCCAAGTTCCATGTCGAAGTGCCGCGATTTGAAGAAATGCTGGTGCGCGACGGCATCCTGCTGTTCAAGTTCTGGCTGACGATCGGGCGCGAAATGCAGATCAAGCGGCTGCATGCGCGCCGCCACGACCCGCTGAAAACCTGGAAACTGTCGCCCATCGACCTCGCCGCGCCGCAAAAATGGGACGACTACAGCCGCGCCATCGACGACATGATGCTGCACAGTCATTCGGCCATCGCGCCCTGGACCGTGATACGCGCCAACGACAAGAAGCGGGCCCGGCTGGAGGCGATCCGCCATTTCCTCGCCAAGCTCGACTATACCGGCAAGGATGGAGGCATTGTCGGCAAGAGCGACAGCGCCATCGTGCTGTCGGGCGCCGATTTCACCCGCGAAGCCTGAACGCGGTCCCGATGATTTGGCCGCGTGTTCTTGCCTGCCAGCGGATTCTGTCCGGCCAATACAGAACCTAGAGCCGATCGGCGCCGAACGTATCGCAGGAGGTCAGCTCGCCGCTTTCAAGACCGCGGCGGAACCAGGCCATGCGCTGGCGCGAGGTGCCGTGGGTAAAGGCATCGGGCACGACATGGCCCTGAGCCTGGCGCTGAAGCCGGTCGTCGCCGATGGCGCTGGCGGCGGTCAGCGCCTCCTCGACATCGCCGTCCTCGAGAATGCCGCGCGCGCGGTCGCCATGATTGGCCCAGATGCCGGCGAAACAGTCGGCCTGCAATTCCATGCGGACCTGAATGGCATTGGCGTCGGTCCGCGAGGCGCCGGCCTGGGCGCTGCGCACCTTGTCGGAAATTCCGAGCAGGGTCTGGACGTGATGGCCGACCTCATGGGCAACGACATAGGCCTGGGCGAAATCTCCCGGCGCGCCGAAGCGGGTACGCAGCTCATTGAAGAAGGCGAGATCGATATAGAGCTTCTGGTCGCGCGGGCAGTAGAACGGCCCCACCGCCGACTGGGCGAAGCCGCAGGCCGAACGCACGGCGCCGGAGAACAGAACCAGGGTCGGATCGGAGTATTGGCGGCCGATCTGCGCGAAGATCGGCCGCCAGCTGTCCTCGGTATCGGCCAGCACGACAGAGGTGAAATCGGCCAATTCGTCGCCCGGCTTGCTGCGCGGGCTTTCCCCGATCTCGCCGGTCTGGCTGCGGGGCAAGGGATCGACGCCCGATCCGGCCGGCATCTGTTGCAGCAGCGAGCCGAGATCGCCGCCGAAAAGCAGGAACAGAACGATGACCACGATGAGGCCGATGCCGGACATGCCGCCGCGCCGCCCGCCCATGCCGGCGCCGGGAAAACGCATGCCGCCGCCCCTTCCGGGAAAGGGAAAGTTGAATCCGCCGCGTGCCGGCTCGTCCCGCCGGTCCTCGACATTGTCGCTTCGTCTGCCCTGGCGCCAGCGCATGATATTCTCCCAACTCAAGGTGCCCCCGCCGGGAAAGGCATTAGAGCATATTCCGGCCGGATTGAAACGATCCGGCTGCAATGGGCCGGGCTGCAATGGGCCGGGCGCAATCGGGCCGGGCGCTATTTCAGGTAGTTGCGCTCTGAAAGATGGCGGACGATCTCGTCGGCGATTTCCTCGGCCGGGCGGCCCGATGTATCGACGGTGATTTCGGGATTGTGGGGCACTTCATAGGGCGAGTCGATGCCGGTGAAATTCTCCACTTCCCCCGCCATGGCGCGCTTGTAGAGGCCCTTGGGATCGCGCTCGACGCAAACTTCCAGCGGGGTATCGACAAAGACCTCGATGAATTCGCCCTCCTCCACTAGGTCGCGGGCCATGCGGCGCTCGGAGCGGAAGGGCGAGATGAAGGAGACGAGGACGATCAGCCCGGCCTCGACAAACAGCTTGGCGGTTTCGGCGACGCGGCGGATGTTTTCCACGCGGTCGGCATCGGTGAAGCCGAGATCGCGGTTGAGGCCGTGGCGCACATTGTCGCCGTCCAGCGTGTAGGTGTGCTGGCCCAGGGAGTGCAGCTTCTTCTCGACCAGATTGGCGATGGTCGACTTGCCGGCGCCCGAAAGCCCGGTGAACCAGAGAATGCAGGGCTTCTGGTGCTTGGGCTCGGCGCGCGCCTGCTTGTCGATATCCATTGCCTGCCAATGAACATTGGTGGCGCGGCGCAGGCCGTGGCGGATCATGCCGGCGGCCACCGTGTCGTTGGTGAAGCGGTCGATGAGGATGAAGGAACCGGTATCCCGGTTCTCGTCATAGGGGTCGAAGGCGATAGGCTCGGCCAGCGACAGATTGCACAGTGCGATCTCGTTGAGATCGAGCTGACGGGTCGCCAGTTCGCTGAACGAATTGACGTCGATCTTGTGCACCAGGTTGGTGACGGTGGCGCGCACCGAATTTGCGCCGCATTTGAGGATATAGGGGCGGCCGGGAAGCAGCGGTTCCTCGCCCATCCAGATGACATGGGCGGCGAACTGGTCGATGACCTGGGGGCGGGCATCGAGGGCGGTGAGCACGTCGCCTCGGGAAATGTCGATTTCGTCGGCGAGCACCAGGGTCACGGCTTCGCCGGCCACCGCATCGCCGAGGTCGCCATCCATGGTGACGATGCGGGCAACCTTGGACGTGCGGCCCGATTTGGCGACCGCGATTTCATCGCCGGGCCTCACCGCGCCGCCGGCGATGGTGCCGGCGAACCCGCGGAAATCCGAGCTTGGCCGGTTGACCCATTGCACCGGCATGCGGAAGGGCTTTTGCGCCAGGTCGCTATCGACCTCGATGGATTCGAGATGGTCGAGCAGGCTGGGGCCCATATACCAGGGAGTATTGGTCGAGCCGGCAATGACATTGTCGCCGTCGCGGGCCGACATCGGGATGCCGACCAAGGTTTCAAAACCGAGATTGCGGGCGAATTGCTGGTATTCGTCGTAGATCTCGTGAAAGCGCTCTTCGGAATAGCCGACAAGGTCGATCTTGTTGACCGCCAGCACGACATGGCGGATGCCGAGCAGCGAGGCGATGAAGGAGTGGCGCCGGGTCTGGACGAGGATGCCCTGGCGGGCATCGACGAGGATCACCGCCAGTTCCGAATTGGAGGCGCCGGTCGCCATGTTGCGGGTATATTGCTCGTGGCCCGGCGTATCGGCGACGATGAATTTACGCTTGTCGGTGGCGAAGAAACGGTAGGCGACGTCGATGGTAATGCCCTGCTGGCGCTCGGCCTCCAGCCCGTCGACCAGCAGCGCCAGATCGAATTCGCCGCCGGTGGTGCCATGCTTGCGGCTGTCGTTCTGCAGCGCCGCAAGCTGATCCTCGAACAGCAGCTTGGTATCGAAAAGCAAGCGGCCGATCAGGGTCGACTTGCCGTCATCGACGCTGCCGCAGGTCAGGAAGCGCAGCAGTCCCTTGTTCTCATGGGATGCAAGATATTCGCCGAAGGCTTCGTCGGCGGCCAGGGTCGCGGCTTCGGACATCAGAAATATCCTTCCCGCTTCTTCTTTTCCATCGAGGCGGAATCGTCATGGTCGATCAGCCGGCCCTGGCGCTCGGAGGTGCGCGCGGTCAGCATTTCGGCAACGATCTCGGGCAGCGTTGTGGCTGTCGATTCAATGGCGGCGGTGAGCGGGTAGCAGCCCAGGGTGCGGAACCGCACCACCCTGGTTTGCGGCTTCTCGCCGGGATAGAGCGAGAGGCGCTCGTCATCGACCATGATGAGCTGGCCATCGCGGGAGACAACCGGGCGCGGCGCGGCGAAATAGAGCGGCACGATGGGAATGTCCTCGGCCATGATGTATTGCCAGATGTCGAGTTCGGTCCAGTTGGAGAGCGGAAAGACGCGGATCGACTCGCCGCGCTTGACCTTGCCGTTAAACAGACTCCACAGCTCCGGGCGCTGGCTCTTGGGATCCCAGCCATGGCTCGAGGTGCGGAAGGAATAGATGCGCTCCTTGGCGCGCGACTTTTCCTCGTCGCGCCGGGCACCGCCGAAAGCGGCATCGAAGCCGTATTTGTCCAGCGCCTGCTTCAGGGCCTCGGTCTTCATGATCTGGGTGTAGTAGCTGGAGCCGTGCTGGAACGGGTTGACGCCATTGTCGGCGCCTTCCTTGTTGGTGTGCACGATGAGGTCGAGGCCGAGGCGGCGCGCGGTGTCGTCGCGGAACTCGATCATCTGGCGGAATTTCCAGGTGGTATCGACATGCATCAGCGGAAACGGCGGCTTGGCCGGGTAAAAGGCCTTCATCGCCAGATGCAGCATGACGGATGAATCCTTGCCGATCGAATAGAGCATGACCGGGTTGTCGAACTCGGCGGCGACTTCGCGCATGATGCGGATGGATTCCGCTTCCAGACGTTTGAGATGGGAATGACGCGCGACTGACACGGGGGATTCTCTTCGGTCCGGTGTTCCGGTCTGGTTGTTCGATATAAAGTACGATCGGCCTTTCTATAGTCCGATCCGTGGCGAACCGCAAGATCATCTTGCGCCCTGCGTTCGCGGCGCCGGCATGCCTGCCGGCGCATTGCGCGCGGCGCGCAGCTAGGCGCGGGCGCGGCGCGGCCTCTCCCATATCATACCGGAAAATGAAAAGGCACCAATTTCAGGCGCGAGAACGGGCGCCTGGCGCGAATGGCGCGAGCCGCTCAGGCCCGGCGCTTCCACCACAACAGGGCGGCGACGATGAGGACCACGGCCACCGTGGACGCGGGAAGCGCGGCTAGAAAGGCGGTGGCGTTGGCAAGAACCGAATTGACCGCGCTGCCGGCCTCCTGGCCGAGCAGGATGGCGGCAAGGACCAGGATCAGGATGACCTGGAAAAGCAACTCTATGACCCGCCAGACTATGGTGACGAACTTGTCCATGTATCCCCCCGGATCGGGTGAGGGGCGCCATGCCCCCCACCCGAAACATGTGTTCGCGTTGCGCCTCGCCTTATTTGCGGTCGGAGAACAGCCAGAGAATTACACCGAGAACAATCAGTCCGACGAGACCGCTGCCTCCGAGCGAAGCGACAAGGCTGGTCAGGTTTTGCACGACCGAGCCGAAAAACGGCAATGTGCCGCCAACCAGAATTGACAGAACGATGGCAAGAGCAAGAAGCGCGATGCCGATCTCGGTCAGCTGACCGATTACCGTCTTTGTCTGTTTCATTATGTCCATATTTGTCCCTCTTCGTTTCCCCAATATCCGCACAAGGTGCGAATCACGAACGGAACTATGACACGAAATCTTCAAACCGGATCGCCCCAGTCCTCGCCCTGTTGATATCTCCGCCGCTCAATTGATTGTGCAATGCAGCAAGAAACTTTGGTCGAAGGCGTATCGCGGTTACTTTATTTGGGCCAAGTTTTTCCCGCCGGCTTCATACTTTAGTTGCTTGGCGCGCTTCCTCGCAGCTCGCATACCTCCAGTAGTGGCGACCTAAAGCATTTTGTTTGCTGATGATTTTTATTGTCCTGGACGTCCACGGAAATTGGACGGGCGGCGGCGGGCGCCGCTGCGGCGGGCGCGAGGCAAGGCCGGTTGCATAGCAGCGAAATCCGCCCTGCGCCGTCAGCCCGGCGGCGCGGCGGCGCCCGCGGTGCCCGCGGTGCCCAGATAGGCGGCCACGACCTTGGGGTCGGAAAGCACCTCTTCTGGCAAGCCATCGGTGACAATCTGGCCGAAATCGAGCACGACGATGGAATCGGCCAGATCGGCCACCATCTGCATGTCGTGCTCGACCCAGAGCATGGTGAGATCCATTTCGGCCTTGGCGCGCAGAA
>JAGRLG010000059.1 GCA_020441905.1 Rhodobiaceae bacterium
ACCCGGATTGCCATGACCATCGCGCAACTGAAGACGACCATCGAACGCGCCTTTGCGGCGCGCGAGCAAATCGGCCCCGACACACGCGGCGAAGTGCGGGAAGCCGTCGACGAGGCGCTCGGACTTCTCGATTCCGGCGCGGTCCGGGTAGCGGAAAAGACCGCGGACGGGTGGCAGGTCAACCAGTGGCTGAAAATGGCGGTGCTGCTGTCTTTCCGTCTCAACGACATGGTGCCGATTCCCGGCGGACCGGGCGACGCAACATGGTGGGACAAGGTTCCGTCCAAATTTTCAGGCTGGGGCAAGGGCGATTTTGCCGCCGCCGGCTTTCGCGCCGTGCCCAATTGCATCGTGCGCCGCTCGGCCTATATCGCGCCGGGCGTTGTGCTGATGCCCTCCTTCGTCAATCTCGGCGCCTATGTCGACGAAGGCACCATGGTGGACACCTGGGCCACGGTCGGCTCCTGCGCGCAGATCGGAAAGAACTGCCACATCTCCGGCGGCGCCGGCATCGGCGGCGTGCTCGAGCCGCTCCAGGCCGGGCCGGTGATCATCGAGGACAACTGCTTCATCGGCGCGCGCTCGGAAGTGGCCGAAGGCGTGATCGTCGGCGAAGGGGCCGTGCTGTCGATGGGCGTCTATATCGGTGCCTCGACCAAGATCGTCGACCGGTCGAGCGGCGAGGTTCACTATGGCCGGGTGCCGCCCTATGCCGTCGTCGTGCCGGGCAGCCTGCCCGACGCCAAGGGCGGGCCGTCGCTCTATTGCGCGGTCATAGTCAAGCAGGTCGACGAGAAAACCCGCTCCAAGACCTCGATCAACGAGCTCTTGCGCGCCTGAGGCTTTTGCCCGCGATTCATGTATGCTGCCCCCATCCTTTGCTGCGTAGGGGGCACGCTCATGGACTGGAAATTTCTCTTTGCATCTTTTGACGGCCGTATCAGCCGCCAGCCGTTCTGGATCGGCTTCCTGGTGCTGATGGCGGCAAATCTGCTCACCAATCTTGTCATCCGGATATTGTTCGGCTTTGGGGCGATTGGCGGCCTGCTGAGCCTCATCGCGGCGCTGGTGCTGGCCTATGGCGCTTTCGCGGTCCTCATCAAGCGCTGCCATGACCGCGGCAAGTCCGGCTGGTGGAGCGTGCTGGCGGTCGTGCCCTTTGTCGGCCTGGTCTGGGTCATCGTCGACATGGGCATCTTGGAAGGAGCCAAGGGCGCCAACCAATACGGCGCCGACCCGCTGGAAGGGCTGGCGGCGGGCTGAGCCGGAGGGCGGCGGGGCGGCGGCATTAACCATTCATTTACATTGAATTTGAAGTATCGGCGCAATTGGCCAAGAATTGAGCCTGTTCGCCGCGGCGGGCGAACGCGAAGGGCGCGATATGTCTTGCGCCCGCCGGCTCCCACCTGCGGCAGGGGGCTTTTTAGAAAAGATCGGGGCCAGTTCATGAATTCAATCCGTGCGTTCCTGACCTCCGGCGAAAGGATCACCCGCCGGCAATTCTGGCTGGCCCACCTCTTCATCCTTGGCGCGACGGTGTGTTTCAGCCTGATTGCCGGACTTTTCATCGGCGTCCTTTCGACCCTGCCCGGCCTGGCGATACTCAAGGCCTGGGGACCGGCGATCATTGGCGGCACGGTGGGACTGATCGCGCTTGGCGCGGAAATGATCGTCGCCATCAAGCGCATGCACGATCGCGGCGCCTCCGGCCTGTGGGTCATCGGCGTGATGATCGCCGCCTTTGGCGCCAATATGGTGATCGGCGGCCAGCTGGTTCACTCCGGCGCAAATCCGATCACGCCGCTGACCGTCGGCCTCACGGTCTTCACCACCATCATGGGCGGCTGGCTCATCCTGGAACTTGGATTCCTGCGCGGCACCGAAGGCGAAAACCGCTTTGGCGGCGACCCGCTGGGTGGCAGGACAGCCCATGACGAGGCCGGGGAAGAGCCCCTGCTGCTGAGCGTGCCGGTTTCCGCTTCCGCCGCAGGCCGCTAGGGATTCCGCAGCGTAAACAAGATTGACGCCAGCCCTTTGGTGCCCTACACGCTTTGGCCATGAGGGGAACGGTTGATTCAAATCGTGCGGTGGAAATCGCACGAACGCTTATTCGTTGTCGCAGCGTCACGCCCGAAGAAGGCGGCGCGCTCGACTATTTGCAGGACCTGCTGCAGGGCGAGGGCTTCGAGTGCCAGCGCCTGCATTTCGCCGACAGCGATACCCCCGACATCCAAAACCTCTATGCGCGGATCGGCGCCGGCGAGCCCCATCTGTGCTTCGCCGGACATACCGATGTCGTGCCTCCAGGCAATGAGCAGCACTGGTCGCTGCCCCCTTTCGCCGGCGAGATCCACAATGGCGCGCTATACGGGCGCGGCGCCGTCGACATGAAGGGCGCCATCGCCGCCTTCATCGAGGCGGTGCTCGACTACCGAGCCGCCAATGGCGGCACCATCCCCGGCTCGATCAGCCTGCTGATTACCGGCGACGAGGAAGGACCGGCGGTCAACGGCACGCGCAAGATGCTGCGCTGGGCGGCGGAAAACGGACAGCGCTTCAGCCACTGCATCGTCGGCGAGCCGACCAATCCGGGCGCTCTTGGCGAAGTCATTAAGGTTGGCCGGCGCGGCAGCCTTTCGGCGACCCTGATCGTGCGCGGGCGCCAGGGCCATGTCGCCTACCCCCATCTTGCCGACAATCCGATCCCCAAGATGGCGCGGCTGATCGCCCATCTGGCGGGCCAGCCGCTGGACGAAGGCACCGAGCATTTCCAGCCCTCGAGCCTGCAATTCACCAGCGTCGATGTCGGCAATGTGGCAACCAACGTCATTCCCGCCAGCGTCAAGGCGCGCTTCAATATCCGCTTCAACGACAAGTGGAACGAAGCCAGCCTTTTCGACTGGCTGCGCACCAGGCTGGACGAGGCCTGCGGCGACGATATCAGCTACTCGCTGGCGGTCGATCCCAATGTCTCGGAAGCCTTTCTGACCGGGCCTTGCGAATTCTCCGAAGTCCTCAACGAGGCCATTCACGCCGTAACCGGGCGCAAGGCGGAGCTGTCGACTTCGGGCGGCACCTCGGACGCCCGCTTCATCAAGGACTATTGCCCGGTCATCGAATTCGGCCTCGTCGGCGAAACCATGCACCAGATCGACGAGTATGTGCGCCTTGAGGACCTGTCGGCGCTGAGCGCTATTTATGGTGCCATGATCGAAGGCTATTTCTCCCGCTTCGGCGCGCAGGACAAACCGGCCTAGACCCGCGGATCAATAATCCACCGATTGCAGGTAGAGGCCATGGGCCGGGGCCACGGGGCCGCAGGCGGCGCGCTGGCGCGCTTCGAGGGCGGCCGCCAGATCCAGGCCCGTCCATTTTCCTTCGCCGACCAGTTTTAGCGACCCGACCATCGAGCGCACCTGGTTGTGCATGAAGGAACGCGCGCTGGCCCGCACCAGCACCTCGCCGCCGATACGCTCGGCGCTCAGCACGTCGAGGGTCTTGAGCGGCGATCTGGCCTGGCACTCGCTTGAGCGGAAAGTGGTGAAGTCGTGATGGCCGACCAGTTCTTGCGCCGCCTCGTGCATGGCGCCCACATCCAGCGCCACCGGCACGCGCCAGGCTCTGCCGCGATCGAGGGCAAGCGGGGCGCGGCGGGTGACAATGCGATAGAGATAATGGCGGGCGGTGGCCGAAAAGCGGGCGTCGAACGCGGCATCGACGATTTTTGCGTCCAGCACCGCCACCGGCGCCGGCTTGAGATGCTGGTTGATGGCATCGCGCACCGTATCGGCCTCCCAGTCGCGGCCAAGATCGACATGGGCGACCTGGCCGAGCGCATGGACGCCGGCATCGGTGCGTCCGGCGCCGGATACGCTCACCTGTTCGCCGCAAAAGGCGGCGATGGCCTCGCCAAGGGCCTGCTGCACCGAGAGGCCGTTGTCCTGCATCTGCCAGCCGACAAAGGGCGCGCCGTCATATTCGATGGTGAGCTTGTAGCGGGGCAT
>JAGRLG010000060.1 GCA_020441905.1 Rhodobiaceae bacterium
CGCTCGGCGCCATCGCCATTCCCCGCGTGCTGCCGCTTATGGCGAGCTATTTCGCCTTCGGCGTCGTCGTCATCCTTCCCCTGCAATATCTCTGGGGGCATTTCCTGGGGGTGTATGGGTGAAGGGGGGAGCGAAAAGGGAAGTTTTCAGGCCCGCGCCGCATGCTTAAGTTGAAGCGGGACTTCGATTCGGGGCGGACGGACCTTCCATGATGCAGCTCTTCAACCAGCGCATTGTCGCGCGCGCCACGGCCGGTCATTGTTCCCTGCCTGAAGAAATGGCAGCGCTGTTGGCCCGCTGGGCGAGCGCCGTGCGCTCCGGCGCCATAAAATCGCAAACCGAGGTCGCCTTGCACGGCGACTTCAAGTCCCAGATCGTCGAGCAGGTGCTGGGCTACCGCCCCTATGGCAGCGAACTGGGGCAGACGGTCGCCGCCGAATACAAGATGGGCGGCGGCAACGTCGATCTCGCGCTCGGCTTCTTTGGCGAAGGCGAGGCCAGGGTCGTGGCGCCCTTCGAGCTCAAGGGCGGCAGAACCTCGGACCTCGACGCCCCTATGCCGGGGCGCAACAAGTCCCCGGTGGATCAGGCATGGGAATACGCCACGGCCGTTTCAGGCGTGCGCTGGGTGCTGGTCACCAACTATCTGGAAATCAGGCTTTATTCCTATTCCCAGGGGCGCGGCGCCTATGAGCGTTTCGACCTCGGCCACATCGACGCCCCGGAACAATACGCCCGCCTCTTGCTCCTGCTATCGGCGCAGAACCTGCTCGGCGGGCGAACCGAGGACCTGCTGGCGCAAAGCCGCAACGCCGACCGCGAGATCTCGGTCCAGCTTTATTCGGACTACCGCCGCTTGCGCGAAGTATTGATTGCCGTCGTCCGGAAGGTATTGGCAACGGGAGACGGCATTGCCGCCATAACGGTGGGCCAGAAGATCCTCGACCGCATCCTCTTCATCGCCTTTGCCGAGGACAACGGGCTGTTGCCGGCCCGCACGCTGGAAGGCGCGTTCTCACACCGCGACCCCTACAATCCGAGGCCGGTCTGGGCGAATTTCAAGGGCCTGTTCACCGCCATCGACAAGGGCAACAAGGACCTCGGCATCCACCGCTACAATGGCGGCCTGTTCGAGCATGACCCGCTGCTGGACGGCATCGAACTGCCGGACGAGATCTGCGAAGCCTTCAAGAAACTGGGCGAATACGATTTCCAGACCGAAATCGGCGTTACCATTCTCGGCCATATCTTCGAGCAGTCCATCGCCGATCTCGAACGCATGATGGCGCGGGCGCGCGGCGAGGAGGAAGAAGCGCCAAAAACGGCGGGCACCAGCGGCCGGCGCAAGCGCGACGGCATCGTCTATACCCCGGACTATATCGCCCGCTTCATCACCGAGCGCACGCTGGGCGCCCATCTGGGCGAGATGTTCCGCGCGGTGATGGCGAAACACGCCAAGGGCGATCCGGCCGACTATGACAATCTGCAATTCGCCCAGGGCTCCGAGCGCGGCAAGAAAACCTGGAACGAGCGCGAGCTCGCCGCCTGGACCGAATACCGCTTCCGCCTCCAGACCCTGCGCGTGGTCGATCCGGCCTGCGGCTCCGGCGTCTTCCTGGTTACCGCCTTCGATTATCTCAAGGCCGAATATGACCGCGTCAACAAGAAGATGGCGGAGCTGCGCGGCGCACCCGACCTGTTCGACCCCGACAGCGAAATCCTGTCGCAGAACCTTTATGGCGTCGATGTCAATGAAGAGAGCATCGAGATCACGAAGCTTTCGCTGTGGCTGAAAACGGCGCGCCCCGGCAAGGTGCTGGACAGCCTCGACCATACGATAAGGGTGGGCGACAGCCTGATCGAGGATTCCAGCTACGCCTATCTCGAACACGGCTTCAACTGGAAGACCGCCTTTCCCGAAGTCTTCGCCGCTGGCGGCTTCGATGTCGTGCTCGGCAATCCGCCCTATGTGCGCATGGAATTGCTGAAAGCCATGAAGCCTTACCTGCAAAAGCGTTTCGCCGTCGTGTCCGACCGCGCCGACCTCTATTGCTATTTTTTCGAGCGCGGCCTGCGCCTGCTGAAGACCGGCGGCCGCCTCGGCTTCATTTCTTCCTCGACATTCTTCAAGACCGGCTCCGGCGCGCCCTTGCGCAAATATCTGCTCGACAACGCCGCCCTGGAAACCATTACCGATTTCGGCGATCTGCAAATCTTTGGCGGGGTAGCAACACTGCCTGCCATCCTTACCATGCGCAGCGAGAACGCAGCGAAAGACAACAATTTGCGCTTCTGGAGACTGGACGCGCTGCCGGGCGGCAATTTCTCCGCCGCTTTTGATGCCAATGCCGAGGTCTATCCGCAAGCGGCGCTGGGTGAGGCAAGCTGGCAGCTGGAAAGCCCTGCCTTGCGGCGCCTGCGCGACAAGATCCGCAACGGCAAGCCGACCCTGAAGGAAATCTATGGCTCGCCGCTTTACGGCATCAAGACCGGGCTTAACGAGGCTTTCGTCATCGACCGCGCCACCCGCGACCGCCTCATCGCCGAGGATCCGAAATCGGCGGAACTATTGAAGCCATGGCTTGAGGGCAAGGACCTGAAACGCTGGGTAGCCGAACCTCGGGACCTTTGGATCATCTATATCCCAAAGAATAAGATCGATATCGAACATTACCCCGCCATCAAGGCCCATCTGGAACCCTTCAAGGCGGGGCTGGAGAAACGCGCCACCAAACAGCAATGGTACGAACTTCAGCAAGCTCAGGACTTATACATTTGTGACTATGAGAGCACTAAACTTATATATCCTGAATTTAGCCGCGGCCCCGAATTTAGCGTAATAATAGGCAAATCATATATAAATAATAAGATTTTTTATATTAATAATAATACTTTTTTACTTTCTGCTTTTTTGAATTCAAAGATTTGCTGGCACATACTATATGAAATGTGCTCTTTCGTTATTGGTGGATCTCGAGAAGTCCGCGCGCAATTCTTAGAACAAATACCCATCCCCCCTGCCTCCGACACCGACAAGGCCGCCCTCTCCACCCTCGCGCAAAGCTGCCAGCAGGCCGCCGAGGAACGCTACGCCCGCCAGCAGGCGCTGCGCCGGCGCATCGGCGACCTCGCCCCCGCCGGAAGCAAAGCGAAACTGTCCAGCAAGCTGAAGAACTGGTGGGAGTTGCACGACTTCGCCGCCTTCCGCGCCGAGGTGAAAAAGACCTTCAAGGCCGATGTCCCTCTTGCCGAACGCAGCGACTGGGAGGACTGGCTGGCCAGGGAAAAGACCGAAATCGCGCGCCTTTCAGCCGAGATCACCCGCAACGAGGACGAGATCAACAAGATCGTCTATCGCCTGTTCGACCTGACGGCGGACGAGATCGCCCTGCTCGAAGCCAATATCTGACCCACCCCTATTTGCACACCGTATTGGGAAACTTGCCCTGGCAGCTGGCGCCGGAGGCGCAGCAGGAGGCGCCGCCGATGGTGCAGCTCAGCCCCGTCGGGATGCAGTGGCCGCCCGGCGCGCCTGGGCGCCCTTCGGCATCGCGGATATTGCTGCTCGGCTGGTTGTTCAC
>JAGRLG010000061.1 GCA_020441905.1 Rhodobiaceae bacterium
CCCTTGGTAAGGGTGAGGTCGACAGTTCAATCCTGTCCTGCGGCACCAGGCTTTCCCAACCTGACACCTCCCCCTCAAATGAACGGGTCGTGCGCCCATTGCAGCAGCGCCTGGCGCTGGCGCGGGCGGCAGAAGATGTCTCCCGGCTCGCAATTGGCCCTCACCTGCCCGGCATGGCGGGCAAAGGCGCGCCAGCGCCTGATCTGGATCGCATCGATATCGGGCAGGCGGCGGCCGAGATAATAGCGGCAATACCACTGGAACCAGCCGCGCGGGTCCGGCCCGTATATCCAGCCCTTCTTTCGCCACACCGCAAGCGGCTGGCGGCTCTTGACGCCGAAACGGTTCAGTGCCGGATCGGGCCGGTCCGCAATCCTCGCCTTTTCGAACCAGCTTGCCGGGAATTCGCCCCGGCAGTCGTTGCAATACTTGCCCTCGAAGACGCCGAGTTCGAGCATTTCGACCGGCGCGAAATGCGGGGCGAATCCGGGGGCGAAACCAGCACCGTCCTCCGCCGCCAGTTCGTAGGAATAGCCGGTCTGCATGCTGTCATTGACTGAAATGATGTCGCCGATCGCCAAATCGCCCCCCTTCCCGCCCTCCCGACGCCAAGCGTGGCCGCAGCCCGCCCCGCCCCTTGCCAGGCCGGCCAGGCATTCACCCCTATTCCTTGAATTCGACGCCGATGGCAATGGCGTAGCGAACCAGCATGGCCAGCGAATCGGTACCCATCTTCTCCTGCATCCGGTAGCGGTATTTTTCCACCGTACGCGGGCTCAAGCCCAACGAGCGGGCGATATCCTTGATGGCCTCGCCATGAACCAGACCGAGAAAGGCCTGGCGCTCGCGCTCGCTCAAGGTTTCAAAGCGCTCCCCGGCCTGCGCCTTGAGGTTGGCCTCCTCGGGCGAGGCCACGGCATTCTGGCAGCCGACGAAATGGGTTGTTTCCCCTGTCCAATCGCGAAGCGGGTTGAGGAAGAGTTCGTTGAAAAAGGAGGTGCCGTCCTTGCGGTAGTTCTTCAACACGACGCGGACGGGGCGGCGGGCCGCCAGCGCCTCGCGCACCTGGCGCACCGCATCCCTGTCGGTGCCGGGGCCTTGAAGAAACCGGCAGTTGCGGCCCAGAATCTCCTCCTCGCAATAGCCGGTCAGTTTCTCGAAAGCCGGGTTGGCATAGATGATCGGCATGTCGCCCGAAGCATCGGTGATCAGAATTGCGCTGTGGACCGACTCCAGGGCATCGCGGGACAGATCCGTCAATACGGCCAAGGGACTTGCCATTGGCTCCACCTTTTCCATCGCGGGCAGGCGCAGGAAGTGGCACCTGCCCAAGCGTCAACAGTGGGTAATCTTACGCCATTGTAACAGGCCTGCGATCAAACAGACATAACGCCGACGAATTCTCGCCTGGCAAACATGCCAAGGAGGCGGTGACAGAATGTTGCAATACAAGAAGACAATATCCGACGATGTTATCAGGGAACTGATCGCGCGGACCAAGTTCATCATCAGTCAGCTCGAAGGCACGGATGCCGAGTTCATCAGGATCTCATACCAGGCGTCGATGAATTCACTGTCCGATTTCATGGCGCGGCGCGGAGAGCCTGAACAGAAATAGAGGGATATAGCCGCCGCCGGCCGAAAAACCCGGTTCTAGCGCGACGTCATTCTCTTTGCCGCAAGGGCGTCCGCCGTTTCCCGCCAGCTGAAATCCTCGCCCTCGGCGGCAGCGCCAAAGGCAAGGCCGGCCGCCTCGAGGGCGTCGATCAGGCCGTCCTCGAGTTCGGCGGTGGCGGACGCCAGGCGCGGGGGAATACCGGCATCGGCCAGTGTCCGCGCCACCTCGCGCATCTCGGCGGCGCGGCGGCGGCCATGAACGGCAATGCGGCTGACCAGATAGTCCGGCAGGTCCTTGTCCCAGCCCATGCCCGGGTAGCTCGCCGCCAGCGAGGCCAATACCTGCTGCTCGGCGCCGTAATGGCGGGCGGCAAACAGGCATTCGAGAGCCAGCGCCTCCAGGCCCTTGACCATGACCGAGCGGCACATCTTGATGGCGGAGGCAAGGCCGACCTCTTCGCCCAGCGAGCGCGCATTCATACCCAGGCCGTTGAGCCGGCGCGCCATTTCGCCCGACCCGGCGCCACCGAGAAGCAGGGGCACGGCAAGGCCCTTCGGCGGAACGGGACTCATCACCGCGACCTCGATATAGGCGGCGCCGCAAGCTTCGATCGCGCGCGCACTTTCCTGCTTGGTCTTGGGCGCCACCGAATTGATATCGAGAAAGCTGTGGCCAGGCTTGAGATAGCGCGCCGCCGCGCTGGCGACATCCGCCGCCGCGCTGGCGGTCACAGCGGAAAAAATGAGATCGGCGCCGCCAAGAAGAGCGGAAAGGGACGGGCACAGGGCAACCCCGGCGGCGGCGGCCTTGGCCGCCATGGCGGGCGCGCTGGCGGGATCGTCGAGCAGAATGTCATAGGCGCTGACCAGGGTTCCCGGTCGTTGCGCCAG
>JAGRLG010000012.1 GCA_020441905.1 Rhodobiaceae bacterium
CGACCAGAACCGAGGGGTTGGAGGTATTGGTGCAGGAGGTGATGGCGGCGATGACGACGTCGCCATGGCCGAGATCGTAATTGGTGCCGGGAACGCCGTGGCGCTGGCCCGCTTCCGCCGCCTTGCCGTATTCCTTGTCCAGCGCCACCGCGAAGGCGGACGGCGCGTCCGACAGCAGCACCCGGTCCTGGGGCCGCTTGGGACCGGCCATGCTCGGCAGCACGCTGGCAAGGTCGAGTTCCAGGGTGTCGGTGAAGACCGGATCCGGGGATGCCTTGGTGCGGAACATGCCCTGCGCCTTGGCGTATTTCTCCACCAGCGCGACGCGCGCCGATTTGCGCCCGGTGGCGGCGAGGTAATTGATGGTTTCGGCATCGACCGGGAAAAAGCCGCAGGTCGCGCCATATTCCGGCGCCATGTTGGCGATGGTGGCCTGGTCCTCGAGCGACAGATGATCGAGGCCGGGGCCGAAGAATTCGACGAACTTGCCGACGACGCCGCGCGCCCGCAGCATCTGCGTCACGGTGAGCACCAGATCGGTCGCCGTCATGCCCTCTTTCAGCTTGCCGGTAAGCTTGAAGCCGACGACTTCGGGAATCAGCATCGAGATCGGCTGGCCCAGCATCGCCGCTTCCGCCTCGATACCGCCGACGCCCCAGCCCAGGACGGCCATGCCGTTGACCATGGTGGTGTGGCTGTCGGTGCCGACCAGAGTGTCGGGATAGGCGGTCTCGACGGTCACCTTGCCCTTCTTGCCGTCGCGCTTCTCCTTCTTGGTCCAAACCGTCTGCGCCAGATATTCCAGGTTGACCTGGTGGCAGATGCCGGTTCCCGGCGGCACGACGCGGAAATTGTCGAAGCCCATCTGGCCCCATTTGAGGAAGTTGTAGCGCTCGCCATTGCGTTCATATTCGTAGCGGACGTTTTCCTTGAACGATCCCGCCTTGCCGAAGGCGTCGACCATCACCGAATGGTCGATGACCAGATCGACGGGAGCCAGCGGATTGATCTTTTTCGGATTGCCGCCGAGCTTGGTCATGGCGTCGCGCATCGCCGCCAGATCGACCACTGCCGGCACCCCGGTAAAGTCCTGCATCAGCACCCGGGCTGGGCGGAAGGCGATCTCGCGGTCGCTCTTCTTGGTCTTGACCCATTTGGCCATCGCCTTGATGTCGTCTGCTGTCACCGTGCGCCCGTCTTCGAAGCGCAGCAGGTTCTCAAGCAGCACCTTGAGCGAGGTCGGCAATTGGGAAATGCCGGGCAGGCCGTTCTTTTCGGCTTCCTTGAGGCTGAAATATTCGTAGGACTTGTTGCCCACCTTGAGCGTCTTGCGGGACTTGAAGCTGTCGAGGGAAGAAGAGATGGCGGTCACGATATCCGTACCCCTGTCTGGTCGTGGCATTGACGGGGCCATCGGCGATCGCCCCCGTTTTTTGCGCTCCGCCAAGGCGGATTTGCGCCGTGAATACTGGTCAGGCCCGGGCAGCAAGGCAAAAAAGCCGACACGGCTAGGCGGGCCGTCGCGCGCCTTATATAAGAAATCCTTGTGGCGGACCAGATGCAGTTGCACACCCGCCGCCGACAACCCGGCTTTGGCCGCGCCACGCCGGCGCCGGCCGCAATGGGCACGGTCGCAACGGGCGCGCAAATCGCAACGGGCGGACAAATCGCAATGGGCGGACAGGGCGGAGCGGGTGGCATATGCGTTTGAGCGGCGAGGACCTGGCTTGCGAGCGCGGCGGGCGGATGTTGTTTTCCGGCCTGTCCTTTACGCTCGAGGCCGGCCAAGGCATGCTGATCGAGGGACCCAACGGCTCCGGCAAGACAACCCTTATCCGCGCCATCGCGGGCCTTGGCCGTTTTGCCCGCGGCCATATTGCCCTTAGCGGCGGCGTGGCTGGCGTGGAGCTCGACGAACAGGCCCATTATGTCGGCCATGCCGACGCCGTGAAGCCGCAATTGTCTGTGACCGAGAATCTGGCCTTTTGGGCCGGCTATCTCGGCGGCGGCGATATCGGGCGCGCCCTCGACGCCTTTGGCCTGCACCCGATCGCCGATCTGCCGGCCCAGGTGCTCTCCGCCGGGCAGCGCCGTAAGCTGGCGCTGTCGCGCCTGGCGCTGGTGCCGCGTCTCCTCTGGCTGCTCGACGAGCCGAGCGTTTCCCTTGACCGCGCCGCCCAGCAGACGCTGGCGGGCCTGATGGCCGCCCATGTCGCCGGCGGCGGCCTCCTGATGGCCTCGACCCATATGGATCTGGGCACCGTGTTTTCCAAGAACCTGCGGCTTGGCGCGGTGGCCGCATGAGCAGCTTCTCCGCCCTGCTGAAGCGCGATCTGCGTCTGGCCATGCGCCAGGGCGGCGGCGCCGGAATGGCCATAGGCTTCTTTCTTATCGTCGTTTCCATGGTGCCGCTTGGCGTCGGTCCCGATCTCAACCTGCTGGCCCGCGTTGCGCCCGGCCTGCTCTGGGCGGCATTGCTGCTGGCCGCGCTGCTGACCCTGGACCGCATTTTCCAGGCCGATTACGAGGACGGCTCGCTTGATGCCATCGTCATGGGGTCGATGCCGCTGGAACTGGCGGCGGCGGCCAAGAGCCTCGCCCATTGGATCACCACCGGCGTGCCGCTGGCCTTGAGCGCGCCGCTGATGGGCATCATTCTCAACCTTGAACCCAGGGCCATCGGGCCGCTGGCGCTGACCATGCTGGTCGGCACGCCGGCCATCAGCTTCATCGGCGCCATCGGCGCCGCCCTGACCCTGGTGCTGCGGCGCGGCGGTCTGCTCACCGCGGTATTGGTCATGCCGCTCTATGTCCCGGTGCTGATCTTCGGGGTGAGCGCCGTCAAGGCGGCGGTATCGGGACCGGTTCCCTTTGAGGCGCCGTTCCTGATTCTGGCCGCGCTGAGCCTCGCCAGCGTCGTCTTGTCACCGCTGGCGGCCGCCGCCGCCCTGCGCGCCGCGCTGCACTGACGGGTAGCCCGGATCATGGGCCGGTCCGGATCCCGGCGGCCTCCTGGCGCGCGCAGATGTGACCGCCTGCGGCATCGTCTTACGTTGCATCGGCGGCGCCGGCAGCCTAGATAAGGCGCCATGAGCATCATGGACTATGCCAATCCGAGCCGCTTCCTCGCCCTTTCCGGGCGCCTGCTGCCATGGCTGACGGGGCTGACGGTCCTCTTCCTCGCCGCCGGGCTCTATATGAGCTTCTTCACCGCGCCCGCCGATTATCAGCAGGGCCAGACGGTGCGCATCATGTTCATCCATGTGCCCTCGGCCTGGATCGCCATGGCCTGCTACACCCTGATCGCCATGTCCGCCCTCGGCACCCTGGTCTGGCGCCATCCGCTGGCCGATGTCTCGGCCAAGGCCGCGGCCCCGATCGGCGCCGCCTTCACCTTTCTCGCCCTGGTCACCGGGTCGATATGGGGCAAGCCGATGTGGGGCGCCTGGTGGGTGTGGGATGCCCGGCTGACCTCGGTGCTGGTGCTGTTCTTTCTCTATCTCGGCCTGGTCGCGCTGTGGCAATCCTTCGACGAACCGGCGCGCGCTGGGCGCAGCGCCGCCATTCTCGCTTTGGTCGGCTTCGTCAATGTGCCGATCATCAAGTTCTCGGTCGACTGGTGGAACACGCTGCACCAGCCGGCCAGCGTCATGCGCCTCGATGGCCCGGCGATCCACTACACCATCCTGCTGCCGCTGCTGACCATGGCCATCGCCTATACGCTGCTCTTTCTCACCTTGCACATGGCGGCGATGCGCAACGAAATCCTGCGCCGGCGCGTGCGCAGCCTGATGCAGCAGCGCGCCGATGCCGCGCAGAACATCGCCGCCGATGCCGGGCAGGGCGGGGTCGGGCAGAATGTCGGCCAGCCTACCGAACAGGAAGCGTGAGCATGGAGTTTCTTTCCGGACACGGGGCCTATATCGCCGCCGCCTATGGCCTCAGCGCCCTGGTCTTGGGCGCGTTGACGGGGTGGATCATCGCTGAACGGCGCAAGCTCCGGCGCGCCCTGTCGGCGCTGGAGGCGAGCGGTGTGCGCCGCCGCTCCCGCCCGCGCTAGGACCTGGTGGCAAGGCAGGATGAGCGAAATGGCCGACGACAAACCGCAGGTTTCCGGCGCCCGGAGCATCGAGAGCATCGAGAGCATCGAGAGCGGTCCCAAGGCAAGCCGCGCGCGCCCGCTGCTGGTGGCGGTTCCGCTGCTCATATTTGTTATTCTCTCGGCGCTGTTTGCCGCCCAGCTTTTTTCCGGCCGCGATCCGGCCACCCTGCCCTCGGTGCTGATCGACAAGCCGGTGCCCCGGTTTGACCTCAAGCCCCTTGAGGGGCTGGTCAGGGACGGCGCGCCGGTCCCCGGATTTTCCTCCGCCGACCTCGCCACGGGCAAGGTGTCGGTCGTCAATGTCTGGGCCTCATGGTGCGTGCCCTGCCGGCTCGAACACCCCTATGTCACCGAACTGGGGCGCCATGCCAATGCCCGGCTCTTCGGTCTCAACTACAAGGACAAGGGCGAAAACGCCCTTGGCTTCCTTGCCGAACTGGGCAATCCCTTCCATGCCGTCGGCACCGACGAAAACGGCCGCACCGGCATCGATTTCGGCGTCTATGGCGTTCCCGAGACTTTCATCATCGATGGCGCCGGCACCATCCGCTACAAGCATGTCGGGCCGCTCAATCCGGACTCGCTGATCAAGATCCGCGAAATCATCGACACCCTGGCGCAAGCGCCCGCCCCGCCGGCAAAGTGAAACCATTCCTTAACCATATTGCTTAAGGTTCGGGTAACCTGGCGGCGCATCCCGCGCCGGGCCGGGCCGGCACATTGCGGTGGCGCATGGCGCTTTCCATTCTCGGTTCCCTTGCCGCGCTGACGGCGCCGCGCCCGGCGGCCCAGGCCGCGCGGCCCGCCGCTGCCCAACCCGCTGCCCAATCCGCCGCTACTCGCGCACAGGCCCCGGTCATCACCGACCGGCGCAGCGCGCCCGCGGTTCAGGTCCGTCTCAGCCCCCAGGCCCTGGCCCTCCTCGGCGGCGCCAGGGAGGCGGAAAAACCTCAAGGCACGGGAACCCCCGCGCAGGCTGGCAGGACCAGTGCCAGTGCCAGCGCCTTCCAGCCGCTGTCCTTTGCCAGGATGCTGGATAGCCAGGCCGAGGCCGCCCCGCCGCCGTCCGGTGCAACCGGCGCAACCGGCGATCCCGCCCGTCCGGCCCGCGTTTTGCGCCCCGGCAGCCGCCTCGACATCAAGCTCTGACAGTCAGTTTCCGGAATGCTCGACGCCGGGCGGCTCGTGGCGGCGGATAAGCGGGATCTGCGCCATGGCGAAGGCGAGCGTCAGCGGCAGGAAGCCGAAGACCTTGAAGCTGACCCAGACATCGGTCGAGACATTGCGCCACACGATCTCGTTGAGCAGCGCCAGAACGAGGAAGAAACCGGCCCAGCGCCAGGTCAATAGCCGCCAGCCCTCATTGGTCAGGGCCAGCATGGCGCCCAGCAAGGGCTTGAGGAAGGTGCGGCCGAACATCAGCCCCAGCCCCAGAATGGCGGCGAACAGGCAATAGACCAGGGTCGGCTTGATCTTGATGAAGGTTTCGTCCTGGAGCCACAGCGTCAGTCCGCCGAACAGGGCAACGAAAATGGCGGTGATCAGCGGCATCGGCGGGATCTTGCGCGTGGCCGCGAACATGACGGCAAGCGAGAGCGCCATCGCCGCCATGAAGGAGCCGGTGGCCCAGAAGATGCCGAGGCGGCCATTGACCACAAAGAAGACGATCAGCGGCCCCATTTCCAGCGCCATCTTGGCCCACGGGTTCATATCGCGCCTGCCGCCGCTATTCGTCATGGCGCCGGCTCCGCGATGCCGGCAATGGCGCGGGCGAATTGCGCCGCCTCGAAGGGCTGCAAATCGTCGATGCCCTCGCCGATGCCGATGGCATGGACCGGCAGCTTGAAGCGCGCCGCGATCGCCACCAGGATGCCGCCGCGCGCCGTGCCGTCGAGCTTGGTCATGACAAGGCCGGAAACACCGGCGACGTTCCTGAAGATCTCGACCTGCTGCAAGGCGTTCTGCCCCGTGGTGGCGTCGAGCACCAGCACCACGTCATGGGGCGCGCCTTCGTCCTGCTTGGCGATCACCCGCACCACCTTTTGCAGCTCCGACATCAGGTCGGCCTTGTTTTGCAGCCGTCCTGCGGTGTCGATGAGCAGGACGTCGCTGCCCGCCTTGCGCGCCTCGCTGATGGCATCGAAGACGAGGCCCGCGGCATCGGCGCCGATATCGCGGGCGACGACCGGCGATTTGGTGCGCTCGCCCCAGATCTTCAGCTGTTCGACGGCGGCGGCACGGAATGTATCGCCGGCCGCTAGCATGACCTTCTTGCCCTGGCTGCGATAAAGCGCCGCCAGCTTGCCGATCGTGGTGGTCTTGCCGGTTCCGTTGACGCCGACGACGAGAACGACATGGGGCTTGTTGGCGGCGTCGATGACCAGCGGGCGGGCCACCGGCTCAAGCACGCGCTCGACCTCCTCGGCCAGCACGCCGGCCACCTCCTGCGTCGAGATTTCCTTGTCATAGCGCCCGCGCGCCAGCGCCTCGGTTATGGTGCAGGCGGTCTCGATGCCAAGGTCGGCGGCGACCAGAACGTCTTCCAATTCCTGCAGGGTATCGACATCGAGCTTGCGCTTGGTGAAGACGGCGGAAATGTTTTCGGTAAGCGCCCCCGAGGAGCGCGTCAGCCCGCCTTTGAGCCGCGCGAACCAGCTCTTTTTCTCTCCCTTTGGCGCGGATTCCGCTTTAGGCGCGGGTGCCGGTTCTGGCACAGGTTCCGGCTCGGGCGCCGGATCAGGTCTTGCCGGGGCTTCAGGCTTGACCTGTTGTGCCGGCAGCATTTTGGGCTTTGGCGCGGGGCCGGCCTTGGGCTTTGGCGCGGCCTTCGGCTTTGCTTCAGCTGTTTGCGCCCCGGCGCCGTCAGCTGCGGCGTCTTCTTCCCGACGCACCGGCGGGGGCGCCTGCTCCTCTTCGCCGCCGAACAGGCGGCGCAGGAAGCCGCGCTTCTTGATCTTCTCGTCGCTCATGCGGCGGCTTCCCCGATCAGACCGTTCTCGTTTCGCGCCGTGATGCGCACCGCCTTGATTTCCCCCGCGCTTCCCGGCCCGGCCACCGTCACCGGCGCAAATTGCGGCGTGCGGCCGCTGGTTCCGGTCTCGAACAGGACCTGGCGCGTGGCGCCGATTTCGCCCTCCAGATGGCGCGCCAGCGCCGCCGCCCCCTTGTCGCGCAGCGCCTGCGCCCGCGCCTTGACCAGGCCGCGCTCAAGCTGCGGCATGCGCGCCGCCGGCGTGCCAGGACGCGGCGAAAAGGGAAAGACATGAAGGAACGTCAGATCGCATGCATCGACGATGGACAGCGAATTGGCGAACATCTCGTCGCTTTCGGTGGGAAAGCCGGCAATGATATCGGCCCCGAACACGACATCGGGGCGAAGGCGGCGCAAGTCATCGCAAAAGCGCAAGGTATCGGCGCGCAGATGGCGCCGCTTCATGCGCTTCAGGATCGTGTCGTCGCCCGATTGCAGCGACAGATGGACATGGGGCATCAGCCGTTCTTCCTCGGCGAAGGCCGCCATCAGGTCCTTGTCGGCCTCGATCGAATCGATCGAGGACAGGCGAAGGCGCTTCAGTTCCGGCACTTGCGCCAGGATAGTGCGCGCCAGCCTGCCGAGGCTGGGCTTGCCGGGAAGGTCGGCGCCATAGGCGGTGATGTCGACCCCGGTCAGCACCGCTTCGCCGTAGCCGTTTTCGACCAGAGCCCGCACTTCCGCCACCACCGCGCCCATCGGCACCGAGCGCGAATTGCCGCGCCCGAAGGGGATGATGCAGAAGGTGCAGCGGTGATCGCAGCCGTTCTGCACCTGCACGAAGGCGCGCGAGCGGTCTTCGAAGGCCTCGACCATGTGGCCGGCGGTTTCCTTCACCGACATGATGTCGTTGACGCGCACCTTTTCGTCGCCGCCAAGGCCGAAATCGGCGCCGGTTCCGGCGGTGTAATTGTCCGCGTGCAGCTTCTCCTCATTGCCGAGAACCTGGTCGACCTCCTTCATGGCGGCAAAACGCCCCGGATCGATCTGCGCCGCGCAGCCGGTGACGATGATGCGCGCATCCGGGTGCTGGCGCCGTGCCCGGCGGATCGCCTGGCGCGCCTGGCGGGTCGCTTCGGCCGTCACCGCGCAGGTGTTGAAGACGATTGCCGCGCCAATCCCGGCGGCCTCCGCCTCGCGGCGGATGACCTCGCTCTCATAGGCGTTGAGGCGGCAGCCGAAGGTGACGATCTCGGTCTTCGCGCTCATGCCGCGTCACCGGCCAGCAGCGTTTCGTCGATGACGCCGGTAAATTCCTTTTCCACCGGCCCGGTCATGATGATGCGGTCGTCGGCCTGGCGCCATTCTACCGTCAGCACGCCGCCGGGCAGCGTCACCTCGACGCGCCGCTCGGTCAGCTTGCGCCGCGCCGCGCAGGCCACGGCGGCGCAGGCCGCGGTGCCGCAGGCCCGGGTCAGACCGGCGCCGCGCTCCCAGACCTTCAGCGTCATGGCGTTCGGCGCCGTGATCTGGGCCAGCGAGATATTGGCGCGCTCGGGAAAGATCGGATGATTTTCCAGCAGCGGGCCGAAACGCGCCAGATCATGGGCATTGACGTCGTCGACCCAGAAGATGGCGTGGGGATTGCCGACATTGACCACCGACGGGCTATGCAGCACCGGGGCGTCGATGGGTCCGATCTGCAATTCGATGGCCCGGGTGTCGCGAAACTCCTCGGCAAGCGGAATGTCCTGCCAGTCGAAGCGCGGCCGTCCCATGTCGACGCTGATGCGTCCGTCGTCCTCGCGCCAGGCGCGAAGCCGCCCGGCCCGTGTCTCTATCACCGCCTCGCGGCCGCCGCTTTCGCCAAACAGCAGCTCGGCGACGCAGCGGCTGGCATTGCCGCAGGCCGCAACTTGCGAAGAATCGGCGTTGTAGATGCGCATGAACAGATCGGCGCCATGGCCTGGTTCCAGCACGATCAGCTGGTCGCAGCCGATACCGTGCTCGCGGCTGGCGATGCGCGAAATCTGCGCGCCAGTCAGCGAAACGGCACGCGCGCGCGCGTCGATAATGACGAAATCGTTGCCGAGTCCGTTCATCTTGACGAAGGGAATGGGTGCCTGCGCGCTCATGATGGGCCCTATATGGCGAAAAATGCGCTCGATTGCCAGTGCCAGTGCCAGCTATCAGTGCCAGCCTCGCCTTGCCCGCAACAACGCTCTTCGCCGCTGTCACATGGCTGTCATCCGCCGCCGCTAATCCTATACCGGCATCGCGGGATCGACCGGCATAAAATACGTCAAGCCCCCCGCCGCCGCGATGCGAGACAGAAGAAAGCGTAGCCGGCGGCCCCCGACCAATCCCCCAGGGCGGCCGGACCAGTACAACTTTGTGGCGCCGCCAATCTCGCGCTGGCCCCGGCCTCCGCTAGCCCCGGCCTCCGCTAGCCCCAGCCCCCGCCAGCCGAGATCCATGCGCGGCGTCATTTTTTTGCCTGCTGCGCGCGCAATTGCTGTGGCAAAGTGCGGGCGCAAATCGCTTCAAGGGGAGGGGCCGGCCATGGCGGGCGAGGACAGACTGAAAAACGCGGCCGCGCCCGATCCCACCGGAACCGACAATTATTCGCCGGCGCAGATGGCGCAGCGGGTCGAAGCCGCTGGCGTCACCAAGGCCGGTCTTGCCTTGCACAAGCTGGTGATGCTGGCCCTGCTCGCCGGCGTCTTCATCGCCTTCGGCGCCGCGCTTTATACCGCCGTCATCGCCGGCGCCGATCCGCTCACCGGTCCCCTGCGCCTGCTCGGCGGCCTGGCCTTTTCCCTCGGCCTCATCCTTGTTGTCGTCGGCGGCGCCGAGCTGTTTACCGGCAATGCCCTTATCGTCATGGCCTGGGCAGATGGCAAGGTTTCTTCATCCGCGCTTCTGCGCAACTGGGCCATTGCCTATCTCGGCAATGCCGCTGGCGGCATCGCCCTTGCCCTGCTGGTCTTGGCATCGGGAATTCTCGACGCCGGGCCGGCGCGCGGGACCGCCATAGCCATCGCCGAGGCCAAGATGCATCTCGCCTTCGTGCCCGCCTTCTTTCGCGGCGTGTTGTGCAACATGCTGGTCTGCCTTGCCGTCTGGCTGTGCTTTGCCGCCCGCGGGGTGACGGGAAAGATCCTCGCCATCCTCTTTCCCATTTCCGCCTTCGTGGCCCTGGGGTTCGAGCACTCCATCGCCAATTTCTATTTTGTTCCCCTTGGCCTCATGCTCGGCGCGGAGGGTGGGCTGGCCGGCATGGCGGCAAATCTCGTGCCCGTCACCCTGGGCAATATTGCCGGCGGCGCCGGCGGTGTCGCCGCGGTGTACTGGGTCATCTACCGGCGCTGAGCGGGAAGGCGCCCGCCGGCAACCGCCGGTTGCATGATACCTGCGCCACGGGCAGGATGGCGACCATGCGCGCAATCGTCCTCATGATCGCCCTTGTCCTGCTGACGCCGCCGGCGCTGGCCGGCGCGGGCGAAGAGGATGGCCGCGAGGACGGACAAGCCGTTCACATCGCGCCCTTTCCCAAGCCTGAGGATTGCGAGACCGCCCGCTGCCGCGCCTATTGGGCCGCGATTGAGGCGGGTCAATGCCTTGAAGCGGAGCGTATTGTCTTCGAAGGTACGCCGATTGCCTACCGTCCCGGCAAAATCGACTTTGTGTTCCTGCGCAGCAATTCAAGGGCGATACGCCGGCACAAGGCGCGCCGTTGGTGGGTTACTCACACCGGCCTGAAGACCCATCTTGAACTTAGAGTCTGTGGCTCAATCGAAAGCTATCGTGACGGCCAAAACGAGATGGAAGCGGAAGGCGCGGTTGGCCTGTGGGGGCCACAGGATGAAGAAATGTTCCACCACCTGCCGGAGTTATGGCGCGCCGATATATCCGACGGGCAGGTTATTCGCGATGTTGGCATCATGCATTTGGCTGAATATGCCAATTGTGGCGAGAATGGCCGTGCCTTCATGGTCCTTGCCGAGATCCTCGAAGAGGCAAAGGCGTTCCGGAAAGATCCGGACATGACTTATTTCCTGCTGCTTCAGGCCGATATGACCGGAGCGGGGGACAAGAAGCGCCTGGACGCATACGAAGCCAGGCTTTCGGCCGACAGCATCGCGCGCATCAAGGAGCGGGCACGAAGGTGGCGCGCCGGCTCCGCCCGCAAGCGCGCTTGCCAGTACTCTCCACTGACCGATAGGGATGAACGCCAAGCCCGCTAACGGCCACAGCCAAGCTCTGCCCGCGCCGCAGATGCGATGCGTATGTTTTTCATCGCCTCTTTTCTTTTCGCATCGATCCTTTCCCGGTCGCGTCGCAGTTCCGCCAGCCGGCTTTCCAACTCGCCGATCATGCGGCTGACTTGGCCAGCATGATTGCTGCCGGTGCCGGTGGCAATGGCATCGGTCAGGCTGTACAGCCCTTCCGCGACGTCGCGGACATTGCGGCGGACGAAGCACGCAGCCTGGCGCAAGCCTTCGAACAGCGCGCGAAACAGGTTCTTCCGCTCCTGCGGTGACAGGTGTACGGATTCCCCCGTAGCCGCCTTGCGAAGCTCCCGTGCTTTCAACCGCACTAGTGGCGCTTTCATCGCCGCAAGAGCGTTTTCTGTCGAGGCTATCTGGGCGTCGATCTCGCGCTGCCCGACGCGCAAGAATCCGATCTCGTCTTCATAGTCCCCAATATTCTGTTCAAAGCGCCGGCAGGCGTCCTGACGCTCCCGCGCGCTCATCTCGCGCCCGTAAAACCCACGACTTTCGATTTGCGGGCGCGCCATCCTTCCGGGTACCAGATAGGCCTTGATTTCCTTTTCCGTCTCACGCGCCGGCATTGCCGTTTCCCCTTTTTGCCTTCCGGCTATCCTTCCTTCATCTTGCCGGCCCCGAGAGGTGCGGGGATTACTTCATTGACTTGGGCGTCCGCCGCGCCTAGGTTTGCGCCGATTTTGCGAAAAGGCCGCACGTCTTTTCGGCCGCCCCGCACATGGAGAGAGACATCTCCGGGAGGCAGGGGGGCCAGCATCCGCCAGCGAAGATTCGCCCGCGGGTGTTTTTGGCGTTTGGCTGGCCTTTTGGTAATTGACTGGAAAATGCTTATCTCCTGACCGGGGGATGAGGACAGGACCAGGACGAAGAGATGTTTGAGAGCCTTTCAGATCGCCTCGGCGGCATATTCGACAAGCTGACGCGGCGCGGCGCGCTGTCGGAGAAGGATGTTGGCGAGGCGCTGCGCGAGGTCCGCCGCGCCCTCATCGAGGCCGATGTCGCCCTTGAGGTGGTGCGCTCCTTCATCGACAAGGTGAAGGACAAGGCGGTCGGCCACGACGTGCTGAAATCGGTGACGCCGGGCCAGCAGGTGGTCAAGATCGTCCATGACGAGCTGGTTGCCATGCTGGGCGGCGAGGGCGATGGCATCGATCTCAACGCCCCGGCGCCGGTGGCGGTGATGCTGGTCGGCCTTCAGGGTTCGGGCAAGACGACGACGGCGGCCAAGATCGGTCTGCGCCTGCAGAACCGCGAGAAGAAGAAGGTCCTGATGGCCTCGCTCGACGTGCGCCGTCCCGCCGCCCAGGAACAGCTCAAGGTTCTCGGCGAGCAGACCGGCGTCGACACCCTGCCCATCGTCGCCGGCCAGACCCCGGTGCAGATCGCCAGGCGTGCCATGCAGGCGGCCAAGCTGTCGGGCTGCGACGTCGTCATTCTCGATACCGCCGGGCGCACCCATATCGACGAGCCGCTGATGGCCGAAATGGCCGATATCAAGGCCGCCGCCAGCCCCCACGAGATCCTGCTGGTCGCCGATTCGCTGACCGGCCAGGACGCGGTCAACCTCGCGCGCTCCTTCGACGAACGCGTCGGCATTTCCGGCATCGTGCTCACCCGCCTCGATGGCGACGGCCGCGGCGGCGCCGCGCTGTCGATGCGCGCCGTCACCGGCAAGCCGATCAAGCTCGCCGGCGTCGGCGAAAAGATCGATGCCCTGGAGGACTTCCATCCCCAGCGCGTCGCCGGGCGCATTCTCGGCATGGGCGATGTCGTCTCCCTGGTCGAGAAGGCGGCCGAGACGCTGGACCAGGAACAGGCCGAGCGCATCGCGGGCAAGATGCGCAAGGGCACTTTCGACCTTGAGGATCTCGCCGACCAGCTCGGCCAGATGAAGAAGATCGGCGGTATCGGCGGCGTTCTCGGCATGCTGCCGGGCGTGGCCAAGATGAAGAAGCAGATCGACGCTGCCAATCTCGACGACTCCATCCTCACCCGCCAGGGCGCCATCATTTCCTCGATGACGGTTCAGGAACGGCGCAAGCCGGAAATCATCAAGGCCAGCCGCAAGAAGCGCATTGCCGCCGGCTCCGGCACCCGCGTCGAAGAGGTCAACAAGCTGTTGAAGATGCACCGGCAGATGGCCGACATGATGAAGAAGCTCGGCAAGAAGGGTGGCATGAAGGGCCTGTTTGGCGGCGGCCAGATGAGCCCGGAAATGATGCAGGACATGGCCGCGAAGATGCCCGGAGGAATGGGCGGCGGAATACCGAAATTCCCCGGTCTTGGCGGCATGGGCGGCATGGGCGGCGGCCTTCCCGGCCTGCCCAAGGGCCTGCCCGGCCTGCCCGGAAAGAAGAAATAGCCTGCCAGGCTTTTGGCGGCGAAATGAACCACTGGAATTTGACAGACAACAGGAAATTTGAAGGAAAGGAACCGAATTCATGTCACTGAAGATCAGGCTGTCGCGCGGCGGCGCAAAGAAGCGGCCCTATTACCGTATTGTCGTTGCCGACGCCCGCAGCCCGCGCGACGGGCGCTTCATCGAGCGCATCGGTCATTACAATCCCCTGCTGCCGCGCGACAATGCCGAGCGCCTCAAGCTCGATGTCGAGCGTGCCAAGCACTGGATTTCCAAGGGCGCGCAGCCGACCGACCGTGTCTTGCGCTTTCTTGACGATGCCGGTGTGCTGAAGCGCGAAGCGCGCAACAACCCGAAGAAGGGCCTGCCGGGCAAGAAGCGTCTCGAGCGTGAGGAAGAAAAGCGCGCCGCCGAGGAAGCCGCCAGGGAAGCGGCGGCGGCAGCGGCTGCGGCTCCCGCCGAGGAAGCCCCCGCGGAGGAAGCCACGGCCGAAGAAGCGCAGGCCTGAGCCATTGCGGCCGGTCCGGGCAGGAGAGCATCCTGCCCGCCGGCCGGCCACGACCGGGGGCGCCATGCGGCAGCGGGGCGGAATCCATGAACGGTGAGGGTGGTGAGCGCATCGAGTTGGGCATCATCACCGGCGCCCGCGGCATTCGCGGCGAGGTGCGTCTCACCTCCTATGCCGAACGGCCGGCGGATATCGCCGCCTATGGCCCGCTCGAGGACGAAAGCGGCGCCCGCCGCTTCGTCATCCGTGCTTTGACGCCGGCCGGAAAGCCCGGCGCCGGCGTCTTTGCCGCCCGCCTGGAAGGCGTCAGCGACCGCAATGGCGCCGAAGCCCTCAAGGGCACCCGCCTCTTCGTCGCCCGCGCCGCTCTTCCCGAGCCGGAGGAAGAAAGCTGGTATGCCCGCGATCTTGTCGGCCTTGCCGTCGAGGACGAGGGCGGAACGCGCATCGGCACCGTGGGCGCGGTGCGCGATTTCGGCGCCGGCGATCTCATCGATATCCGTTTCGACGCGCCGGGACGCAGCGAACTGGTGCCCTTTACCCGCGCCTTCGTGCCCAGGGTCGATATCGCCGGCGGCCGCATTGTCGTCGCCCTGCCGGACGACTTTTTCGAAACCGCTCCGGAGGCCGATGATGGCTGAGCGCGCGGCGCCGTGGCGGGCCGAGGTGCTGACCCTGTTCCCGGCCATGTTTCCCGGCCCCCTGGGCCTCAGCCTGGCCGGCCGCGCCCTTGGCGAGGGGCTGTGGCGGCTGACCTCCACCGATATCCGCGATTTTGCCACCGACCGCCACCGCAGCGTCGACGACACCCCGGCCGGCGGCGGCCCGGGCATGGTGATGCGCGCCGATGTGCTGGCCAGCGCCATCGACGCCGTCAGTGCCAGGGCGCCGGATCTGCCGCGCATCCTGCTTTCGCCGCGCGGCGCGCCGCTGACCCAGGCACGGGTGCGCGAACTGAGCGGCGGACCTGGCCTGATCGCCATTTGCGGGCGCTTCGAGGGGGTCGACCAGCGGGTCATCGACCGGCGCGGCCTGGAAGAAATTTCGCTTGGCGATTTCGTTCTCTCGGGCGGCGAAATCGGCGCCCTGGCACTGATCGATGCCTGTGTGCGCCTTCTCGGCGGGGTCATGGGCGAGGTGCTTTCAGGTCTTGAGGAAAGCTTCGAATCGGGCCTGCTCGAATATCCTCACTACACGAGGCCCCAGGACTTCGAGGGCGCCGGGATCCCGCAGGTTCTGCGCTCGGGCGATCATGGCGCCATTGCCCGCTGGCGCCGCCTCGAGGCGGAGCGCATCACCCGCGCCCGCCGCCCCGATCTGTGGGCGATCTACCGCAAGGGCAGCGGGGGGCGCGACTAGCCGCCGCAAAGGCCGCTTTGCCCTTGCTCCGGCGCCGGTGGCCAACTAGGCTCTTGATCCGGACGTTAGGTCCGGCCTCTGGCGCGTTGCGCCGGGGAATTCATTCCAACCCTGTGGCCGTGGGGGCACTCGATGTTGCATAGCATTCTCGTTCCGGTAGACGTCGCTCAGATGAAGGCGGGCCATGCGGCGCTTGATCTGGCAAAGAGCATCAAGAAGACCGAAGGCGGCAAGATCCATATCCTGCACGTGATCGAACCCCTGCCGGGCTATGTCGCCACCGCCATTCCCGCCGAAGTGCGCGAAAAGGTTTCCAGGGAAACCCGCGAGGAACTGGCGGCGCTGGCCGTCGAGCAGGGCCTGGGCGACGAGGTCGATGTCATCGTCCGCCACGGGCCGGCATCGCGCGAAATTCTCGAGGCCGCCCGCGAGGTTCATGCCGAACTGATCGTCATTGCCTCCCACGATCCCGGCATCGCCGACTATCTTCTCGGCTCGGTGGCCGCGCGCATCGTGCGCCACGCCCATTGCTCGGTCCTGGTAGTGCGCAAGTCCAAGAACTGAGTCTTCCGCGCCGCCCTGGCGCGGCACCAAGACAAAAAACCCCGGGAAGCTTCCGCCTCCCGGGGATTGTTTTTGTCTGCTGCGGTGCGGGCGTCAGCCGGCGGCGCGTTCGTCCTTGCCGCCCTCGATTTCCGCGCCGGTTTCCTGGTCGACCACCTTCATCGAGAGCCGCACCTTGCCGCGCTGGTCGATTTCCAGCAGCTTGACCCAGACTTCGTCGCCTTCATTGACCACGTCGGTGACCTTGTCGGCGCGGCCCTGCTTGAGCTGCGAGATATGGACGAGGCCGTCCTTGGCGCCGAAGAAGTTCACGAAAGCGCCGAAATCGACCACCTTCACCACCTTGCCCTTGTAGATGGCGCCGATTTCCGGCTCGGCGACGATGGAGTGGATCCAGTCGCGCGCCGCCTTGATCGCGGTGCCGTCGCTGGACGCGATCTTGATCGTGCCGTCATCGGCGACATTGATCTTGGCCCCGGTCTGCTCGACGATTTCGCGGATCACCTTGCCCCCGGTGCCGATCACTTCGCGGATCTTGTCGGTCGGGATGTTCATGACCTCGATGCGCGGCGCGTGCTCGCCCAGCTCGGGGCGCGCGGTATCCAGCGCCTTGGCCATCTCGCCGAGAATGTGCAGCCGCCCGCCCTGGGCCTGATCGAGGGCGATGCGCATGATTTCCTCGGTAATGCCGGAAATCTTGATGTCCATCTGCAGCGAGGTGATGCCCTCGGCGGTGCCGGCGACCTTGAAGTCCATGTCGCCGAGATGATCCTCGTCGCCGAGAATGTCGGACAATACGGCAAAGCCTTCCGCTTCCTTGATCAATCCCATGGCGATACCCGCGATCGGCCGCTTGACCGGCACGCCGGCATCCATGATCGCCAGCGAGGTGCCGCAAACCGTGGCCATCGACGACGAGCCGTTGGACTCGGTGATTTCCGACACCACCCGCAGCGTATAGGGAAACTCGTCCTTGGCGGGAAGCATCGGGTGCACCGCGCGCCAGGCCAGCTTGCCATGGCCGATTTCGCGCCGTCCGGTAAAGCCGACCCGCCCGGTTTCGCCGACCGAGAAGGGCGGGAAGTTGTAGTGCAGGAGGAAAGCCTGCTTGTAGGTGCCCTCCAGGGCATCGACATATTGCTCGTCCTCGCCGGTGCCGAGGGTCGCCACCACCAGCGCCTGGGTCTCGCCGCGGGTGAACAGCGCCGAACCATGGGTGCGCGGCAGGATGCCGACCTCGGCCCGGATCGGCCGCACATCGGCCAGGCCGCGCCCGTCGATGCGGCTCGAAGTGGCCAGGATCTGGCCGCGAACGATGTCCTTTTCCACCGATTTGAAAACCTCGCCGACCAACTGCGGCGAAGGCGCGTCTTCCGCCCCTTCCGGGCACAGCGCGGCGAGCACATCCGCCTTGACGGCGCCGACCGCGGCGTAGCGCTCGGCCTTGGCCGGAATCGCATAGGCGGCCTTGAGCGGCTCGCCGGCAAGTTCGCCTATCCTGGCCTTGAGCTGCGAATTGTCGACCTCGGCGATCTGCCACGGCTCCTTGGCCGCGGATTCCGCAAGGCGGATAATGGCGTCGATAACCGGCTGGAACCCGCGATGGCCGAACATCACGGCATCGAGCATGGCCTTTTCCGCCAGTTCCTGGGCTTCCGATTCAACCATCAGCACCGCGTCCACGGTGCCGGCGACGACGAGGTCGAGCTGGCTTTCCGCAACCTGCTCGATGGTCGGATTGAGGATATATTCGCCGTCCTGGAAACCTACGCGGGCGGCCCCGATCGGACCCATGAAGGGAATGCCCGAAATCGTCAGCGCCGCCGAGGTGGCGACCATGGCAACGATGTCGGGATCGTTTTCCAGATCGTGGCTCAGCACATTGATGATGACCTGGGTCTCGTTCTTGAATCCGTCGGCGAAAAGCGGGCGGATCGGGCGGTCGATGAGACGCGAGGTCAGCGTCTCCTTTTCGCTCGGGCGTCCCTCGCGCTTGAAATAGCCGCCGGGAATCTTGCCCGCGGCATAGGTGCGCTCCTGGTAATGCACGGACAGCGGGAAGAAATCGATGCCGGGGCGCGGGCTGCGTTCCGCAACCACGGTCGCCAGAACGGTGGTGTCGCCATAGGTGGCGAGCACGGCGCCGTCGGCCTGGCGTGCCATCTTGCCGGTTTCGAGCACCAGCGGTCGCCCGCCCCACTCGATTTCCTCGCGGTGAATATCAAACATTGTCATGGTCCTTCATGCTGGAAAGCGCTGCGGGCCATGGTCAAGACGGCGGGGCGCTCTTGAAGGCGCTGCCCTGGAACCAGGGGGCCTCAAAAGCGTCCGGCGATCCTGCCATGACCCTCTGCTTTCACCAAATACAGCCGGCGCGGCAGCCCCTTGCCGCCGCTTCACCGGCTTGGCAATTACCGGCGGATACCCAGCCGGCCGATGAGCTCCTGATAGCGCTCGGCATTGCCGCGCTTCACATAGTCCAGGAGCCGGCGGCGCTGGCTGACCAGCTTGAGCAGTCCGCGCCGCGAATGGTTGTCCTTCTTGTGGGTCTTGAAGTGTTCGGTCAGATTGGCAATCCGCTCCGAAAGAATCGCCACCTGCACCTCGGGAGAACCGGTGTCGCCCGACTTGGTGGCATATTCCGTGATCAGTTCCTGCTTGCGCTCAGACGTGATCGACATCGTAAACTCCTTGAACGGTCGTAACCCGGCGTATTCAGCCGGGTAAATTAAAAATCCGCGTCGGATGCAATTCGCCCCTCCGAACCTCGCCAAGCGCCACCAGCTTGCCGCCGATGGTCGCATAGACCGTTCCGGAGATGACGGGCGCGTCGCGTCCGCGCACCAGAACGGCCTGGCCATTTCTCAGGCGTGCCGCATCCGGCCCGCTTATGGCCAGCGCCGGGATGTCGTCCAGCGCGGTCGCCACGGGCCGCAATAGCTGCTCACAAGGGCTGACTTGCGCCACCCCCTGCGAAGCGGCGGCACTATGGAGCAACTCTTCCGCCATTTCCAGAGAAATCATGTCGCTCTCGCCAAAGGGTCCGACCCGGGTGCGGCGCAGGGCGCTGACATGGCCAAGACATCCCAGGGCCTGGCCGAGATCGCGCGCCAGCGCCCGCACATAGGTGCCCTTGCCGCAGTCGATTTCAAAGACCGCGTGATCGGCGTCGGGGCGTTCGAGAAAGCGGATATCGTCGATGCGCACCTGGCGCTCGGCCAGATCTACCGTCTCGCCGGCGCGGGCGAGGTCATAGGCCCGCGCGCCATCGACCTTGATTGCCGAAAAGGCTGGCGGGCGTTGCAGAATATCGCCGCGAAAGCGCGCCAGAACCGCCGCGATGGCTTCATCCGAAGGCCGCTCCGCGCTGGCCGCGACCTGAGTTCCCTCGCTATCGCAGCTGTCGGTCTCGATGCCCCAGCGCACGGTGAATCGATAGGTCTTGGCGCCGTCCATGACGAAAGGGACCGTCTTTGTCGCTTCGCCGAGCGCGACCGGGAGAAGCCCGGTGGCCAGCGGATCGAGGGTTCCGGCATGCCCGGCCTTGCGGGCGTTGAAGGCGCGGCGCAGCCGCGACACCGCCCTGGTCGAGGTCATCCCCGAGGGCTTGTCCAGAATCACCCAGCCGCTGACATCTTCGCCCTTGGCCCGCCGTGCCATCGTCTTTACTTCCGGTTGTGGCCAGTATCTCGCTATTCGTCGCCACCGCTACCGCCGTCGCCGCCTTCAACCGGCGCCGCGAGATCGCGCGCGACCTTGGGGTCGTGCAGCAATTTGGTGATGCGGTCGGATTCGGCAAAGGTTTCGTCGAGCAGGAAGCGCAGCTGAGGGGCATATTTCAGCTGTACCCGGTGGGCGACCTCGCGGCGCAGGAAAGCGGCGTGGCGCGCCAGCGCCTTGGCCACCTTGTCCTGGTCCTTGCCGCCCAGCGGCATGACATAGCAGGTCGCCACCTTCAGATCCGGGCTGAGCCGAACCTCCGGCACGGTGATGACCAGGCGGGAAAGCTCCGCATCGTTGATCTCGCCGCGGGTCAGGATTTCCGACAGCGCGTGGCGCACCAGTTCGCCGACACGCAACTGGCGCTGCGAGGGCGTCCGGCCGGCGGGCTTGCGAGCTTTGGACACGGGTGCCACCTTCAACTGGAACTGGCGATGCGCGCGGATGCCGGATTACAGCGAGCGCTGCACTTCCACCACCCGGAAACATTCGATGATGTCGCCGGCGCGGATGTCCTGGTAGCCCTCGAAGGCCATGCCGCATTCCTGGCCCACGGCCACTTCCTTCACCTCGTCCTTGAAACGCTTCAAGGTCGCCAGCTTGCCTTCGTGGATGACGACATTGTCGCGCACCAGGCGCACCCCGGCGCCGCGCTCGACCTTGCCTTCGGTGATCCGGCAGCCGGCCACCTTGCCGGTCTTGGTGATGTTGAACACTTCGAGGATTTCCGCATTGCCGAGGAATTCCTCGCGCAGGGCAGGGGCCAGCAGGCCCGACATCACCGCCTTGACGTCGTCGACGAGGTCGTAAATGACGTTGTAGTAGCGGATCTCGATGCCTTCGCGCTCGGCCGCCTCGCGCGCCTGCTTGTTGGCGCGCACATTGAAGCCGATGATCGGCGCCCCCGAGGCCGACGCCAGGGCGACATCGGATTCGGTGATGCCGCCGACGCCGCCATGGACGACGCGGGCGATGACCTCCTCGGTGCCCAGCGCCTCGACGGCGCCGGTGATCGCCTCCACCGAGCCCTGCACGTCGCCCTTGACCACCAGCGCAACTTCCTGGCGGCCGGCCGACTGCTGCAACTGGCTCATCATCTGTTCCAGCGAGCCGCGCGCCCCGCGCGCCGCCGCCTTGTCGCGCCGCACGCGCTGGCGGTATTCGGCAATCTCGCGCGCGCGTCCTTCGTTTTCCACCACGACAAAGCGCTCGCCGGCGTCCGGCGTCGCATTGAGGCCGAGCACCTCCACCGGCACCGAAGGCCCGGCGCTGTCGACATTGTTTCCGGTGTCGTCGAGCAGGGCCCGCACCTTGCCCCATTCGGCGCCGGCGACGACGATGTCGCCGACCTTCAGCGTTCCCCGCTGCACCAGAACCGTGGCCACCGGCCCGCGGCCCTTGTCGAGCTTGGCCTCGACGACGACGCCGTCGGCGGCGCGGTCCGGATTGCCCTTCAGCTCGAGCAGTTCGGCCTGGAGCTGGATGGCGTCGAGCAACTTGTCGATATTGATGTTCTTGAGCGCGGAAACCTCGACCTCGAGGGTTTCGCCACTCATCGATTCGACCAGCACTTCGTGCTGGAGCAGATCGGTCCTGACCCGCGTCGGATCCGCACCCTCGCGGTCGATCTTGTTGATGGCGACAATCATCGGCACCCCGGCGGCGCGGGCGTGGTTGATCGCCTCCACGGTCTGCGGCATGACGCCGTCATCGGCGGCGACCACCAGGACCACGATATCGGTGACCTTGGCGCCGCGCGCCCGCATCGCGGTAAAGGCGGCATGGCCCGGCGTATCGATGAAGGTGATCTTGGCGCCGCTCTCGGTGGTGACCTGATAGGCGCCGATATGCTGGGTGATGCCGCCGGCTTCGCCCGAAACCACCTTGGTCTTGCGGATGGCGTCGAGCAGCGACGTCTTGCCGTGGTCGACATGGCCCATCACGGTGACCACCGGCGGGCGCGGCGCCAGGTCGGCATCGTCGTCCTCGTCGCCGAAAATACCGGTTTCGACATCCGATTCGGCAACCCGGCGCACCTGATGCCCCAATTCCTCCGCCACCAGCTGGGCGGTGTCGGTGTCGATGACATCGTTGATCTTGTGCATCTGGCCCTGCTTCATCAGCAGCTTGATAACATCGACGGCGCGCTCGGCCATGCGATTGGCCAGCTCCTGGATGGTGATGGTTTCCGGAATCACCACTTCGCGCGAAATCTTCTGGGCCGGATCGAAGGAATGGCTCTGTTTGCGCATGCGCTCGCGCTGGCGGCGGATCGACGCCATGGAGCGCGCCCGCTCGTCGTCATTGAGCGCATTGGCGATGGTCAGGCGGCCGCGGCGGCGTTCCTCGCCGCGCGGCTGGCGCGCCGGCTTGGCCTCGGCCTTCTTGCGCGCCGGCCCGTCCTCGTCCAGCGCCTCCTCGTCGGCCTTCAGCGGCTTGGCTGCCGCGGCGCCGGTTTTAACCTCTTCGTCGCCCTCATTGCGTTGGCGCTTTTCCTTTTCGGCCGCCAGGCGGGCCGCTTCCTGTTCGGCCGCTGCCTGTTCAGCGGCCTCGCGCGCCAAAGCCTCGGCGCGTTCGCGTTCACGCGCCGCGCGCTCCACTTCTTCCTTGGCCGAGCGCTGCTTTTCCTCCGCCTCGCGTATGCGCGCATCGGCCAGCGCCTGGGCGCGCGCGCCGCGCTCCTCTTCGGTCAGGTTGCGCAGCACGGCGCCCTGCTGGCTTTCCTCCTCGGCGCTGAGCGCCTCGACCTGCGGCTCGGCGGGCGCCGGCGATTGTGCTGCTTCCGCCTTCTCCGGGGCCGCTTCCGGCGCTCCCGGCTGCCCGATGACGCGACGCTTCTTCTTCTCGACAAGCACCGACTTGGAACGGCCATGGGAGAAGTTCTGCCGCACCAGTCCGGACTCCACCGTTCGCTTCAGCGAAAGTGTCTTTTTCGCCGGAACCGTGAGTGTCTTGTCGCCCTTTTCAGTCGTCTCGTTCATCAGTACCCGTTTCCAACATCCGCCCGGCCCGCCGGACCGCCCATGTCGTTTCTGATCGTCACCCTGGCCGAATGCGCCGCACCGGCCCTTCGCCGCGCGCCGGTCCGGCCGCTAACTCTCCGCCGCGCCATCGCGGCAATGCCCGACATCGTCTGCCAGCCGGATTTCCGGGCCGGCGGACATCCCGGTATTTTCACCGTCCGCGCCGCGATAGCGTAGCAGCCGGCGCGCCGCCCGCGCCACTGCCGCGCCGCTTTGTCCGGCCGGCACGGCTGCATGTATCACATTTGCCAGCCCCAATGCCAAACTCAATTCATCGCAGCTGAAGGTGCTGACCACCACCACCCGTTCCAGCTGTCCGGTGGCGCGCAAGGCGCCCGCCACCTTGCGCCAGCCATCGGCGGCGCCATCGCTGGCGTGAAACACCACGGCAAGCTCGCCGGAGCGCGCCCTTTTCTCCACCTGCTCCTGGCCGGTGACCGCGGCGCCGGCCTTGCGGGCAAGGCCGAGGCCACCCAGAACCTGGGCCGCCAATAGCCGGTCGACCAGATCGGCAAGGCCCGGATCGACCGGAGTCTGGCTGCGAAAGGCGCGCGCGAAAGCTTTCTTCCTGAGTGCCGTTTCGACGCTGTCGCGCCGCGCCAGAACCCAGGCGCCGCGCCCCGGCAGGCGGTTCTTCAGATCCGGCACGACGGCGCCGGCAGGGTCGCGCACGAAGCGGATCATGCCTTCCGGATCCATGGCCCGGCGGGTGACGATGCAACTGCGCTGGCGCGCCGCCGGAGCCTTGCCAAGCCCCGGCCCGCGGTCCAGTTCTGCCTCTTGCGTCAGTTCGTCCGTCATTCACGCTCCAGATTGCCGCGCTGGTCCTATGCCTCCGCCTCCGGTTCGGCGTCCTCGCCCTCACCCGCTTCGGCTGGCGCGGTTTCGGGCTCCTCCTCGATCCATCCGGCGGCGACACGGGCGCGCATGATCATGTCTTCCGCTTCCTGCCGCGATATTTCGAAGCCGTCGAGGATGCCGGCCTCGCGCACCGTTTCCTCGCCCTTGCGCTCGATCCAGCCGGTCAGGTCGTCGGTGGCGCAGCCGGCCAGATCCTCCAGGGTCTTGATCCCGTGCTCGCCAAAGGCGACCAGCATCGGCGTCGTCACGCCGGGAATGGCAACCAGCGAATCCTCGACCCCGAGCGCGACCCTCTTTTCGGTCAGCTCGTTCTCGATGCGCTCGAGATATTCGCGGGCGCGGGTCTGGATCTCCAGCGCCGTATCCTCGTCGAAGCCCTCGATGGCGGCCACTTCCTCGTCGGGCACGAAGGCCACTTCCTCGACCGAGGCAAAGCCTTCGGAGGCCAGCAGCTGGCCGATCATCTCGTCGACATCGAGCGCTTCCATGAAGATCTCGGTGCGTTCCTGGAACTCCTTCTGGCGCCGCTCCGATTCCTCGGCCTCGGTCAGAATGTCGATGTCCCAGCCTGTCAGCTGCGATGCCAGGCGCACATTCTGCCCGCGCCGCCCGATTGCCAGCGACAGCTGGTCGTCGGGCACCACGACCTCGATGCGTTCGGCGTCTTCGTCGAGCACCACCTTGGCGACTTCGGCGGGCGCCAGCGCATTGACGATGAAGCTGGCGGCATCGGGCGACCAGGGAATGATGTCGATCTTTTCGCCCTGCAACTCGTTGACCACCGCCTGGACGCGGCTGCCGCGCATGCCGACGCAGGCACCGACAGGATCGATGGAGCTGTCGCGCGACACCACCGCGATCTTGGCGCGGCTGCCCGGATCGCGGGCCACCGACTTGATCTCGATGATGCCGTCATAGATTTCCGGCACTTCCTGCATGAACAGCTTGGCCATGAACTGGGGGTGGGTGCGCGACAGGAAAATCTGCGGGCCGCGCTGTTCCTGGCGCACGTCATAGACATAGGCGCGGATGCGGTCGCCATAGCGGAAGCTCTCGCGCGGCAGGCCCTCGTCGCGGCGCACGATCGCCTCGGCGCGGCCCAGGTCGACAATGACATTGCCATATTCGACCCGTTTGACGATGCCCGAGACGATGTCGCCGATGCGGTCCTTGTATTCCTCGAACTGACGTTCGCGTTCCGCCTCGCGTACCTTCTGGACGATGACCTGCTTGGCCGACTGGGCGGCAATGCGGCCGAAGTCGAGCGGGGGCAGCGGCTCGGAAAGAAAATCGCCGAACTTGGCTTCCGGGTCGCGCTGGCGCGCTTCGGCCAGGGTGATCTGGCGGGCGTCCTCGAGCACTTCCTCGACCACTTCGACGACGCGGGAGAGGCGGATCTCGCCTGTCTTTTCGTCGATCACGGCGCGGATGTCGTTCTCGCTGCCATAGCGCGAGCGGGCCGCCTTCTGGATCGCGTCGGCCATGGCCTGGATGACGATCGCCTTGTCGATCGACTTTTCACGAGCGACCGCGTCGGCGATCTGCAAGAGTTCCAGCCGATTTGCACTGACTGCCGGTTCAGCCATTATTGTTTCTCCCGAAAAATATTCATGTCGTCGGATCCCCGTCTAGGGCCGCCTGTTCCTTGAGGGCGGCAGCGATCAGCGCGTCGGTCAGGACCAGTCGCGCCTCTGAAATGGTGTCGTAGGCCAGGCGCACGGTTTCCTCGCCGCCGTCGGCGCCGGTCATGGCGAGGGCGAAGCCGCTCCCGTCGGCGGCGGCGATAACGCCGCGAAAACGTTTGCGGCCGTCCAGCATCTGCGCCAGTTCGATCTTGGCCTCGTGGCCGGCCCAGCGCGAAAAATCCGCCGGGCAAACCAGCGGCCGGTCGATGCCCGGCGAGGAGATCTCCAGATTGTATCCGCCCCGGATCGGATCTTCGACATCAAGCAGCGCCGAAAGGTTGCGGCTCAGCTTGGCGCAATCCTCCACCGTCATCGTGCCGTCCGGGCGCTCGGCCATGATCTGCACCGTGCAGCCGTCGCGCCCGGTGACCTTGACCCGCACCAGGCGATAGCCCGAATCGGCGCAGACCGGCTCCGCCAGGTCGGCAATGCGCCCGGCAACCCCGCCCTCGCGGCGAAACCGCCTCTCGCCGCCGGCATCATCCCGGGCGTTCAGATCCGCTGCCGCATTGTCGCCTGTCATTGCCATCCGATCGGGCCAGTGGCCCCAAATTTCCTGTATCGCGAACAAAAAAGAGCGGGTCCCGGCGGAACCCACTCATAACGATGCTTTGTCGTTGTGAGATTTGTTAGCCGGGATATTAGCACGCCTTTCCAGTAATTCAAGGCGGCAGGCCTTGGCACTGGAATCGGCGGTGCAATGGGGGATTAGCGCCGCAAAAAGGTCAGATAGGCCGGCTTGCGGCCCTCCCGCAGCGCCTTGGCCTCATAGCGCGTCCTGGTCCAGTCCGGCGGCGGCATCCGCCAGTCGGACGGGGTGCGCGCGGTCCAGGCAAAGGCGCCATGGCCCAGCACATGGCGCAGGATCCAGTCGATGTAATCATCGATGTCGCTGGCGATGCGCAATTGGCTGCCCGGCTTCATCGCCCGGGCCAGTTCAACGACGGTTTCGGCGCCGACAATGCGCCGCTTCCAGTGCCGCCGTTTCGGCCACGGATCGGGGTAGAGAATGAAGACGCGGTCCAGGCTTTGATCGGGCAGCCAGGCCAGCAGCTCGCGCGCGTCCCCGTCATGCAGGCGGATATTGCCGAGGCCGTCCCTGGCGATCCGCGCCAGCAGCTTGGCGATGCCGTTGATGAAGGGCTCGCAGCCGATAAAGCCGGTATCGGGGTTGTTGGCCGCCTGAAAGGCCAGGTGCTCGCCGCCGCCAAAGCCGATTTCCAGCCACAGCGCGCGCTGCGGTGCGGCCAGAAGGGCTTGATGCCGCGCATCCCCTCCAAGGTCGAGCTTCAGCCCCGGCAGCAGGTCCTGCATCAAGGCGCGCTGACCCTGGCGCAGGGCATGGCCGCTGCGCCGGCCATGAATGCGCGAAGGTCGCGCTTCACCGGGTGTCTTGATGCTCACCGGCGGCATTCCCCTGCCTGTGACCGGCCGCGCCGGGCCGGGGCGCCGTTCTTTAATGAAACAGCCTATCCGACCTCGCTGGCGATTTTGTCGGCGAGGTCGGTTTTCTCCCAGGAGAACCCGCCGTCGGCCTCCGGGCTTCGCCCGAAATGGCCGTAAGAAGAGGTGCG
>JAGRLG010000013.1 GCA_020441905.1 Rhodobiaceae bacterium
CTTGCCAAGGTTGGGGTCGTGAGTTCGAATCTCATCGCCCGCTCCAGTTTTTCTCAACCAAATTCGAATTGCGGATCAACGGCTTAGAGGCCGTTGATTGCTATCCGAAATTGCAGGTTCCAGCTTCGGTTGGAGTCTGCGGTTCCCTGCGGGTTTCCCTTTGGGCTCCCTGCGGCTTGGAGGCTGGCCCCCGTGCCGGCGGCGGCAAGGTCCGATCGGGCCGCCCGACAGCCAAATCGGATTTCTGCCCGCCGTTCCCACTGTTCAATTTTCCAGGGAGGCCAGCTTTCCAGAAGGATCGGCGGTCAGGTCGCCAAGTCTTTGCCGCAATGTGTGCAAAAAGCGCCCCCGGGCACGATTTGCGCGCCGCAATTGGTGCAAAACCGCGCCGGCGCCGGCGACCGGGACGAGCCGGCGATCACGTTCGCCGGTTTGGTCAGATCCTTTCCTATCGTCAGATCACGATCGGCATCGAGCACATCGTCCATCAGGAATTCTGCCGGACGATCCTTTGCCGAGCCATAGGTGCCGGCCTTGGCGCCGGCCCTCAGAATGCCAAGTTTGGCCAGAATATCGAGCAGTCCCATGTCAAATCTCCCTCAATGAACGACAGCGGCTCCGCAAGCGGTGCAGAATCTGGCCTCCGGCGGCGGCTTCCGCCGGGGAGGATAGCCGACCCGGCGGCGAAGGCCACGAACCCCGCGGCAAAGGAGGGCCGGATGGGCGCGAACAGCAGCTGTGCCAGCGATGCCGCCAGGGCAATCGCAAGCGGGAGCAGCAGCGCGCCGGGCAGCACGGCCCGGGACTTGCGGAAGGCAAGAACCATCATTGCCGCCGAGAGCAGCGGCAGAGCGGTTCCCAGCAGGGCAAGCACGCAAAAAATAGGTGTCGCCGGGATCCTCGGTCAACAGGCTGGCCGCTGCGAGGAAAACCACCCCGGCGGCAGCGTCGCCCGCCAGGCGAAGCAATCTCTTCAGTTCGCCGTGAAACTGCTGGCGCCACGACTGCTTCGTCCCCCCGCAAGGCAGCCAAATTGCATATTAGCCAAAGCCAACCATCGCGGCGCGGCATCTGTGGTTGCCGGGCGCGCGGATTGTTGCCACATTTGCCAACCGGCCTATCAATCGGTCCCTCGGGGTTTCTTGTCGATGATTTCAGTTGGATGACCAGGGTTTCCCGTTACAAATCCTTGTCGCTGCCTCGCCGCTGGATCGGCGATCTGGCATATTTCGCGTCAAAGGTGCCGACGGTGGGCGGCGCGGTGGTGATCCGGGTCTCGGATGTCGCCGAAGCGCGCCGGCAGTGCCAGCCGCTGATCGGCTGGAACGCGATTCTGGTCAAAGCCATCGCGCTCACCGCCATGCGCCAGCCGGAACTGCGGCAAACCTATATGCCCTGGCCCTGGCCTCATCTCTATCAGCACCCCAGTTGCGTTGCCACGATCGTGGTCGAGCGCGAGTGGCGCGGCGCCCCGGGAACCTTTTTCGGCAAGATCAAGCAACCGGAACTGAGGTCGTTGCGGGACATCGACTCGCGGCTGCGCGATCTGAAAAGGAAGGAGGTGGAAGAGGTTTTTCACTTCCGCCGCCTGTTGCGGCTGACGCGCTATCCGCTATTCCTGCGCCGGCTGGTCTGGCGTCTCGCCTTCAGCTTCTCGGGCCGGTTGAAAATGCACCAGTTCGGTACATTCTCGGTCAATTCGATCGGCGGGCGCGATGTCTTTGTCAGCCAGTCGCTGGCGCTGGCGGCGCTGAGCTGGTTCTACGGGCCGCCAATGCCCGACGGCACCATGCACCTGCAGATATTTTTCGATCACCGGGTGATCGACGGGGCGGCTGTCAAGCGCATCGCGAACGAGCTGGCGGCAACGCTCAACAGCGAAATCATCGCCGAATTGCGCGCCGGAGGCTGACAGAGCGGTCCTGCGCATGGCCCTGTCAGCCTCCGGCGCGCCGCCCCCGCATTTCCTCGGCCTGGCGGATCATGCTAGGGTTGTTGGCAAGGCAGAGATTTTCAGCACAAACGATTCAAGAGACGCGGCTTTAAGCGGGATGCGGCTTCAAGGGCCATCCTCGGCGAAGCGGCGTGAAAGGCAAGACCGACATGACAAAAGCCAGGGCACTGACAAGGGCGAAGGCGCGCGCCGCCGCCAAAGCGGCAAATCCTGCCGCCAAGGAATCCAGGCCGGCGGCCAAGTTGCGTCCGGGGCAGGCCGACACCGGGTCGAACACCATGCGCAATACCAGCGGCAGCGCCAACATCAACACCAAGTCGGCGATGCGGCGCGGCGCCCAGCGTTCGCGCTAGACCGGCACCACGACCGTCCCTTCCTCGCCATCCACACAATGGCCAAACCGTCAGAAAAGGCCAAGCCGCCGGAAAACGGCAGGTTTTCCGGCGGCTTGGGACGTGCAGACGAAATCGGCGCGGGCTAGCGCGGCACGGCGAATTCGAAGGCCCTGGCGATCCGCAGGCCGATGGTGGTGGACTCGATGCCGGCGACACGCTCGAACTTGACGCCGCCATCGATGGCGAAGCCGCCGAGGGGTCCGGATTCAAATTCATAGCCGCAAGAGCCGGCAACCAGACGGTCGTCGAGATCGGCTCCGCCGGCGACATTGCGCGAGCGGAAAGTGGTTGAGGCCGCACAATTCCATGGGCCGCGGGTGATGCCGCCGCCAAGGGTGACATAGGTGATGTCGTCGAGGGTGGCCTCGGCGTCCTGAAGATGGGCGATTTCGGCAATCCAGGTCAGCGCGCTTTCGCCGCCAAGTTCATGGTCGCCATTGATGGCGGCAACGAAACCGAGACTATCGGACGGGTCGCCAAGGCCGGCGGAGAGGCGGCGGGCGCCCAGATGCAGGCCGATGCCCGGAAGCGCCGGCAATTCGGCAACGTCCAGGGTGAGCGAAAAGGAGTCCAGGTCGCCGGAATTTGCGGGGCCGCCGGCCGCCAGCGTGGCGCGTCCGCGATTGGTGAAGGCCGATTCGCTCAAAACGGTGGTGTCGGCGAGGAAGATATTGGCGGTGATGATGGCCACCGGCTGGCCGTTGCCGCCAATGGTCAGCGCCCCGCCGCCGCCGATCATCTCGGCAAGTTCGTAGTCTTCGGCAAAATCGACGCCATAGACGCCGGGCGCGGCGTCCCAGGCGGTGCCGAAGGACGGATTGAACTTGCCGGCGAAAATGCGCACCCCTTCGCGTTCGTACTGGGCGAAGATTTCCTCGGCATAAAGGCCGATATCGCCAAAAAAACGATCCTGGCCCGGCAGCGGGTCGATGACCGGCTCGAGAACCAGGCCGCTCTGGATAGAGAGCACTTCGGTCAGGAACAGCCCCAGAGACGCCTCCACCGTCGGATAGGCCTCGCTGATGCGGGCGGCGGGATCGCCGGAGCGGATCGTCGAATCGGCGCCCAATTCCACCGAGACTTCGCCCTCAAGGCGCGGATAGACCATCGGCGCGCCCGGGCCATCCTCCGGCGGGCCGGCAAAAGCGGGGCCGGCGAGGCCGAGGCCGAGAAAGGCCGCCGCCAGTGATTTTCCAATTGCTGGCGCCCGGCGCCGTCCCGGGCACCGGCGTGCCCATCCCTGATTGGTCATTTGAGTACTCCTGAAGTTCGTTAAGTCCGTTTCAGCTCAAGCGCGCTGTTCACGCCGCCCTGGTTCCCTCATGGCCGAAACGGCCCCCGGTCAAACCGCCTGTCATTTTCGTGGCGCGACGCTCCAACGGGCGCGCCTTGAAGTCAAATTCGTATTTCGAAACAATATTCCTGCCGCTTGCGGGCGTTTCCCTTGGGTTTATTCGGCCAGGTTCGGGGCTGCGCGCCGCCCGGAACCTGGCCGAACATAGGGGGTCTAAATTAGTGCACCTAATGCAATGTTCTAAGCATTGGCAATGAACACCATGCATGGATCAGGGCCGCCGGGAGATCCGCCGCGGTGTCAGGCGCCGTCATGCTGGCTGGTCAGCTGGCCGGCATGGGCGAGAATATGGTTGCCAAGCCGGATATTGGCGTTTTCCAGCGTATTGGCGAAATCCTTCGCCGTGCGCACGACCTCGCCAATCCTTTCGCAGCCGAGCAAGGCCGTGGCACAGCTTTCCAGAACCGGGCAGGCATGTTGCTGGCAGGCGGCGATGATGGAAACGCCAAGGCATTCGTCGCGGCAGAATTCGGCGCAACTGACGGGATAATATTCGATCTTGCGGCAACTGCTGGTCGAGATCGCCCGCACCCAGCAGGCCAGGTCCGTCACCGTTCCCTTGGCCAGTTGGGGGCCGAGATCGCCGGCAAAGACGCGCCAGCCGGTTTCCCAGCAATCGATGTCGCCGGTATCGAAACCGGCGAGCCAGCAGCGAAAGCCAAGCCCGACGAGGCGCTCGGGTCCGGTAAAGCGTTCCCGGATCAGCCTGACCCTGCAGCCGCTCTTGTTGTCGCAGGCGCCGCAGCCCGTGCCGCCATGCAGGCCGGATGTGTCGGAAGTGCTGGCCACGATTTGTCAAATGCCCCTGATGGCCCGCAGGCCCATTTAGTATTTGCGAATAATTCGCATTACTAATCGCAACAAGCATCATTCTGTCAATGGCGAAATCGCCGACTGGACGGGGCCGGGGTGCGGCAAAACGTCTTTGGCGGCGCCCAGCAAAGCTGGCGCCGATGTCGCGGGTGGAGAAGCTTGGCGGTTTCGCGCCGCGGGTCTGACCGCGCCGCTTGCTCTTATAGGAATGCCCGCCCCTGGCGGGGCCGGCGGCAAGCCCGGCCTAGAGCTTTTCGCCCTTCAGCCAGGCGGCGCCCCGGGCATAGAGCTTTGCGACACCCTCGCCCTTGAGGCCCGGCATGTCAGGCTTGACCTTGTAGCCGATGCGGGTCTGCAGATAGGCGAGGTGCCGGTAGCCTTCGGGAAATTGCGCCAGCAGCTCGGGGTCGAGCCTCAGTTCGGCCATCGGGTCAATGGCATCGATGCGGTCTTTCTCATAGATCGGCTGGCGCAACACCATACCCCAGCGCCCGTCGCGTTTTTCGAGGAAATCGTAAAAGCGCCCGGTGCAGACCACGTCGCAGGCCACGCCCTCGACAATGGCGCGCTGGGAAATCGTCATCTTGGTCTGGGAAACGGCGCGCGGTCCGGCGATGTCGGCGCTGTGTCCGCCGAGGAAATGGAGGATATTGACGCCCTTGTCCCAGCCTTCCCTGGAGACGCGGATGAACTCGTCGCGCGAGCCCTGGAACCAGGTCGCCATCATGACGCCGTCTTCGTGCCAGACGGTGCGGAAGCGTTCCCAGTCGCCGGCATCGCGCCATACCACCCAGTTCTCGACCAGTTCGCGGATTTCCCGCCTGTCGGCAACAATATCGCCCATCAGATCCTGCCCTTTTATGATCCCGGTCCCGTCATGCCAGCAATTTCGATTGCCGCCGCGCCGCCGCACGGTAGCCGGAAAAAGTCCCCTTTGCCACCACCTCCCGGCGATGCCGCTTGGAGCGGGGCGCGAATACCGCCACAATGAAATCAAATGCGCTCGGGGACAAGAAAAGGGCTGACCATTGCACCAGGCATCGCGACCGACCCAGTTCGGCATTGGCGCGTCCTTGCGGCGGCACGAGGATCCGGCGCTGATTTCGGGCAAGGGCCGCTTCGTTGCCGACCTGGTGCCCGAGGGCGCCCTGCATGCCTTTGTCCTGCGCTCGGCGGTGGCCCATGGCCGGTTCACCCTGCACGGGCTTGCGGCGGCGCGGGCGGCGGACGGTGTCGCAGATATCATTACCGGCGCCGATGTGACCCGTCTCGGCACCCTGCCCTGCCTCGGCATGCTCGACAATGCCGATGGCAGCACGCCCTATGTGCCGCCCTATCCGGTGCTGCCGCTGGACAGGGTGCGCCATGTCGGCGAGGCGCTGGCCATGGTGGTCGGGCAAAGCCGCGCGGCGGCGCAGGCGGCGGCCGAACTCATCGAGCCGCGCTTCGAGGAATTGCCCTGCGTTGTCGATGGCGCCGCGGCGCTGGCCGAGGGCGCGCCGCTGCTATGGGAGCAACTGGGGTCCAACCTGGCCTTCGACGCCGAGCATGGCGACAGGGAGGCAACGGACGCCGCCTTTGCCGGTGCCCACAAGGTTGTGCGTCTCGAACTTGTCAATAACCGGCTGGTCGCCAATTTCCTCGAACCGCGCGGCGCCCTTGGCGTCTATGACCCGGAGTCGGGGCGCTACCACCTCACCGCCGGCTCGCAAGGCGTCCATCTGCTGGTGCCGGCGCTGGCCGATCATGTGCTCAAGATTCCCCGCGAGAGGCTCCATGTCGTCACCCCCGATGTCGGCGGCGGCTTCGGCACCAAATATTTCACCTATCGCGAATATGCCCTGGTGCTGCTGGCGGCGGAACGAACCGGCCGGCCGGTGGCCTGGATCGCGGACCGGGTCGAGCATTTCCTGGCCGATTATCATGGCCGCGACCATGTCTCGCGGGCCGAGCTGGCGCTGGACGAGGAGGGGCGATTTCTCGCCGTCCGCGCCGATACCGTCGCCAATATGGGCGCCTATCTGGGGCAGATGGCGGTGTTTGTCGGCATTGCCGGCGGCGGCATGGTGCCCGGCGTCTACCGCACGCCCGCCGTGCATGTGCGCATGCGCGGCGCCTATACCAATACCGTGCCGGTGGATGCCTATCGCGGCGCCGGGCGGCCCGAGGCGGCCTATCTGATCGAGCGCTTGGTCGACAAGGCGGCGCGCGAGATCGGCATGGCGCCGGACGAGATCCGCCGCCGCAACATGATCGGTTCCGGCGAGATCCCGTTCACGACGCCGACCGGGCGGACCTATGACAGCGGCGATTTTGCCGGCCACATGGCGCGGGCGATGGAGCGGGCGGACTGGGCCGGGTTTGCGGCGCGGGAAAAAGTCTCCCTGGCCAATGGTCGTTTGCGCGGAATCGGCATGGCGACCTATATCGAAGCCTGTTCGGGAGGCGGGCCGGAAGAAGCGCGCGTCGATCTCATGCCTGACGGCACGGCGACGATCCGTATCGGCACCCAGTCCAGCGGCCAGGGCCACCATACCGCCTATGCCCAGCTGGCGGGCGCGCAGCTCGGCATTTCGCCAGATCGCATCAAGGTTATCCAGGGCGATAGCGACGAGATTGCCCGCGGCGCGGGAACCGGCGGCTCGCGTTCGATCCCGGTCGGCGGCACCGGAGTCTTTCGCGCCGCCGGGGTTTTGGCGGAAAAACTGCGGGAACGGGCGGGCGAAAGCCTGGAGGCGGCACCGGACGATATCGAGCTTGGCGCCAATATGGCGCGCATAAAGGGCACTGACCGCGCGGTCGCGATCGGCGCGCTCATCGCCGCCATGGACGAAGGCGAGCGGCAGGAAAGCCGGGCCTGGCAACCGCCGGCGCCGACCTATCCCAATGGCACCCACATCGCGGAGGTGGAGATCGATCCGGAAACCGGCGCCATCCTTATCCATAGCTATACCGTGGTCGACGATTTCGGGGTCGCCCTAAATCCGCTGCTGCTGGAGGGACAGATTCACGGCGGCGTGGCACAGGGTATCGGCCAGGCGATGCTGGAGCGCACGGTCTATGATGGCGAGAGCGGGCAATTGGTCACAGCCTCGCTGATGGACTATTGCTTGCCGCGGGCCGACGATGTGCCGATGTTCGATTTCGAAATGCGCAATATGCCCTCGGCGACCAATGCGCTGGGCATGAAGGGCGCCGGCGAGGCGGGGGCCATCGGGGCCTGCCCGGCGCTGGTCAATGCGGTATGCGATGCCCTTGCCCGCGCCGGGGGCGCGAGCCATATCGACATGCCGATGACGCCCGAAAGCGTTTGGAAGGCGCTGCGGGGCGGGGATGAAAAATGAACAAGGGGAGAACCGGTTCGATGCGCCTGGCGGGTTTGGGATTTGCGGCTGTGATGCTTGCCGCCGGCGTTGCCGGCGCGCTCGGGGCGGAGCGCGGGATGGCGCAGATGGGGCGCGGCCTTGCCGAAACCTGGTGCGCGTCGTGCCATCTGATCGGCAATGAACCCGGCGACAAGGCACCGGCGGCCAGCGAGGCGCCTTCATTTGTTGCCGTGGCGGAGAAATTCGACGCGGCACGGCGCGAGGCGCTGGCCACCTGGCTGGCTACGCCCCATGGCAAGATGCCGAGCCTGTCGCTGAGCCGGGCCGAGATCGCGGATATCCTGGCCTATATCGAGACGCTGGGCGGCGCGCCGGGCCGCTAGGCGGCTAGAGCGCGAATTCGGCCACCAGCGGGGCATGAAAGGATCCTGGCGGCGCGTCGATGCGCGCCGGGCCGATCAGTTCGTCGAACAGGACCTCGTTGTGGACATCGACGCTACGCAGGGCGGCGAGCAGGGAGCGGCTGACCAGGATATGGTCGAGCATTTGCGGCCTGCCGTGATGGGTCACCGAATAGCGCCGGTCGGCGGCAAGATTGCGATCCACGGGAATGAGCATGGCGCCGGCCAGGGCGCCGTTTCCGGTATCGTCCTGCGAGCCGACGGCGATGCGCAGGGCGCTGGCGCGGTCCTCGGCATTGAAGTCGCCGGTAACGGCAATCAGGGCATCGGGATCCTGGTTGAACAGGGCGTCGGCGAGCCGGCGCACCTCGACCGCCTGGCCGAGACGCTTCATGGCGGCGATAAAGAAACCTTCCGCCCAGCCCTCGACGCTGTGCCAGGCGAAGGGTCCGCTTTTCTGCCCCGCGACAGGGGCGGCCAGCGGCGCCCGCAAGTGAAGGTTGACGACGTGGAGCACGCGGCCGCCGGGCAATTCCAGGGTGGCGTGCAGCAGCGGCCGGTCCCATTGCACCGGCTGGGGTGTCTCCTCGGCCGGCTCGGCGGTGCGGGCGCGATAGAGCGGCGGATCGACCAGCCGGTGGCGCAGCTCCTCGCTGGCGGTAATGGGATAGCGCGACAGGATGACCAGATTGTGCAGATCGGAGACGGCGTCCTTGCGCGCGCCATGGGTCGAGATCATGTGGTGGCCGCGGTAGATGGTGGCGTCGAGCAGGCGGCGCAGGGCAATGAGATCGCGCGGCCTGGCATTGTCCGGACGCTGGCCGTTGACCTCCTGAAGGCAGAGGATATCGGCATCGAGGCGCTCGAGTTGGGGTTTCAGCGCGGCGATGCGTTCATCGAGCGGGGCGCTGCCGGCGGCATTGGACCCCAGGGATTCGAGATTGAAGGTGGCAAGGCGCATGCATTTTCCCTCGCGCCGCCGGGCAGCGGCCCGCGGTTGCTGATGGCGCCATTGTCGCCGCGTTGGCCCACAGGCCGCAAGGGGCAGCTGGACGGTGCGCCGCCGCGCTTGCGCCGCAAGGTCTTGAGTTGCGCCAAGGATGGCCTAAGCTGGCGGCAGATCCGGCGCGCGGCTAGCGCCAGGGAATTTGAGGGGCACGCACGACATGGCTACACCGTTTCTCGCCGGCAGACCGGCCAGCACAGGCGCGCCGATGCGCTTTCTTGTCCTTGTCCTGGCCGTTTTCACCCTGGCCGGCTGCGGCGTAAATGCCATTCCAACCTATGAGGAGCAGGCGCGCGCCGCCTGGGGCCAGGTCGAGAACCAGTATCAGCGCCGCGCCGATCTCATTCCCAATCTGGTGGAGACGGTGAAGGGCTATGCGGCGCATGAAAAGGAAGTGCTGGAGGCGGTGGTCGAGGCGCGCGCCAAGGCGACGCAGATGCAGCTTCCCGCCGATATCCTGACCAACCCGGAAGCATTCGAGCGCTTTCAGCAGGTCCAGGGCCAGATCACCGGTGCGCTGGCGCGGTTGCTGGCGGTGGTGGAAAATTATCCCGACCTCAAGGCCAACCAGAATTTCCTCGCCCTGCAGTCGCAGCTGGAAGGCACCGAGAACCGGGTTTCGGTGGCACGGCGCGACTATATCGAGGCGGTGCGGCTCTATAATACCGAGCTCAAGACCATTCCCGGCGTGATCTGGAAGTCGGTGCTCTATTCCGACCGCCAGCCGATGCAGCAGTTTTCCGCCAGCGAAGGCGCCAAAGAGGTGCCGAAGGTCAATTTCGGCAAATAGATGCGGATGATGGCGGCGCAGCGGGGGCAACCGGCAAACCTGGCGAGTTGGCGGCACGGAGCGCTGAGCCGGCTGTTGGCGGCGCTGCTGGCGCTGATCGCCTTTGCGGCGGCGGTGCCGGCTGTTGCGGCGCCCGTCTTTCCTCCCCTCACCGGCCGCATCGTCGATGGCGCCGATCTTCTTGGCCCGGACATCGAAGCGGCGCTGACCGCCAGGCTGTCGGCGCTTGAGGACAAGACCGGCGACCAGCTTGTCATCGTCACACTGCCCTCGCTGCAGGGCGAAACGATCGAGGAGTTCGGCGTAGCGCTTGGCCGCCACTGGGCCATCGGCGAGAAGGACAAGAACAATGGCGTGCTGCTGATCGTGGCGCCCAATGAACGCAAGGTCCGCATCGAGGTCGGTTACGGCCTTGAGGGCGTGCTGACCGACGCCCTGACCCGCGTCATCATCGAAACCTCGATCCTGCCGCATTTTCGCGCCGGCGACATGGCGGCCGGCGTCGCCGAGGGTGCCAAGGACATCGTCGCGGTGCTGTCGGGCGCCGGCGAAGAGGTCGCCCAGCGCATGGTGGCGCCGCCATCGGCCAGCGACGATGTGTTCGACACCATTTTCCCGATCCTGATTTTCATCATGATCGTTATCGTTATCGTCATCATCATTCGCAATGGCGGAACGGGCAGCGGCAGCGGCGGCTGGTCCTCTTCCTCGTCTTCGGGCAGCTCCTGGGGCAGCTCCTCGGGAAGCTCGGGTGGATTTTCCGGCGGCGGCGGCAGTTTCGGCGGCGGCGGGTCTTCGGGGAGCTGGTAGGGCCATGAACATCACCGACCAGGACCGGCAAGCCATCGCGGCGGCGATCACTAAGGCGGAACAGGCCACCAGCGGCGAGATCTTCTGCGTGGTCACGCGGACAAGCGACGATTACCGCTTCATTCCGCTGCTGTGGGCGGCGCTCGCCGCCCTTGTCCTGCCGGCGCCGCTGATTGTTTTCAGCCAGGTTGCGGCCGAGATCGTCTTCCTCGCCCAGCTGGTGACATTCGCCGCGCTGGCGCTTGCCTTGAGCTGGTGGCCGCTGCGCATTCGCGCGGTGCCGGCGAGGATCCGCCGCCAGCGTGCCCACGCCCATGCCGTGCAGCAATTCCTCGCCCATGGCCTGCACACCACCAGGTCGCGCACGGGGGTATTGCTTTTTCTGTCGCTCGCCGAGCGCTACGGGGAAGTGGTGGCCGATGAGGGTATCTACAGCAAGGTCGATCCCGGGACATGGGACGAGGCGGTGGCGGTGCTGACGGCAGGCGCGCGCAAGGGTTCGGTCGGCGAAGCCTTCACCAGCGCCATCGAAATCTGCGGCAAGGTTCTGGCGGCGCATTTCCCGCCGGAAAAGGGTGACCGCAACGAACTGGAAAACCGTCTCGTCGAACTGTGATTGCGGGTCAAGACGTGGCCCCGCGCAATTGCTTCCATTTGAATCATGGGATTAAGCGCACCTTAGCACCTGCGTGCTAGGATGTGGCCATGATCGGTGCCCTCAATACGGCCCTGACGGGCTTGCAGACCTTCGCCGGCAAGGCTGAAAAAGCCGCTGGCGAAATCGTGCGCTCGTCCGGCGATGTCTCGCAGACGCAGGATGCGGCGCCCGCTTCGGGCAATGCCTCGCTGGCCGCACCGATTACCGGCAGCCCGGTCAATGCGGTGGCTCCGGTTCCCGGCGATTTGGAAAAGGCCGCCGTCGATCTCAAACTCGCCGAGGCCGGCTACAAGGCCTCCGCTCGTCTGGTCAAGTCGCTGACCAATATGCAGGACGCGCTGCTCGACGTTCTGCGCTGAGCGCTTCCCCTAAAGCCCTTGTCAAACCCGATTGCCGCTTCGCCGGCAGCGCCGCCCAAGCGGTCATTATGGACTTGTTCACCCACTTGCCGAACAATCGCTGCGGCCGGGGATGCCGACGCGTCCGCGGCCGGAGGGGGATCACGGTCCGGCGGACCGTTCAGGGGATAGCGGCATGACGTCTCATCTGGCGGAAGCAAACAGCGCTTTGATCAGCGAAATTCTGAACGCGGCGCGCGCCTGCGGCGAAGCGGGCGATGACATGGCGGGGTTCTTTGACGCCCTGTTTGCCCAGACCATTCACGAGGACCTGGCCCAATATCAACGCGGCGATCTGGCCGCGGCGGCGCTCGGGACCTGGGACCATTTGCAACAGCGCAAGCCGGGTCTGCACAAGATCCGGATCATCAATCCCGACATTTCGGTGCGCAGCGAATATGGCTGGCAGACCGCTGTCACGGTGATCGAGATCATCAATGACAACATGCCGTTCCTGGTCGATTCGGTGATGGGCGAATTGCAGGATCGCGGCCTCGACGTGCATCTGGTGCTGCATCCGGTGCTGGCGCTGAGCCGCGACGAGGAGGGCAGGCTGGCGGGTCCGGTGCGCCGCGCCGTCCGCGGCCAGGAGGTCCGCGACGGCCTCAAGGAAAGCCTGATCCACATCCATGTCGACCGCATCGAACAAGACGCGGCGCGCAACGAATTGGCGAATGCGCTGTCCGGCGTGCTCGACGAGTGCCGGCTCGCGGTCAAGGACTGGCCGGTGATGGTGACGCGGCTGGAAGAGGCCATCAAGTCCTTCCAGACCAGCCCGCCGCCGATCCCGGTCGATGAAATCGCCGAGGCGATCCAGTTCCTGCGCTGGCTGGCGGACAACAACTTCACCCTGCTCGGCATGCGCGAATATGCCTTTGACAGCGATGCGCCGGGCGGCGGAATGGAACGGCTGGCCCAGCCGGGCCTCGGGATCCTGTCCAATCCGCAGGTCAAGGTGTTGCGGCGCGGCCGCGAACTGGTGACCTTCACGCCGGAGGTGCGCGAGTTTCTGATGCAGCCGGTGCCGTTGATCGTCACCAAGGCCAATGTGCGCTCGCGGGTGCACCGGCGCGCCCATATGGACTATGTCGGCATCAAGCTGTTTTCGCCCGAAGGTAAGATGAGCGGCGAATTGCGGGTCATCGGCCTGTTCACCTCCACCGCCTATACCCGCTCGGCGCGCTCCATCCCCTTCCTGCGCCGCAAGATCGACCAGGTGGTGCGGGCGCTGGGTTTCAATCCCACCGATCATTCGGGCAAGGCTTTGATCAACGTGCTCGAGCAGTTCCCGCGCGACGAGCTGTTCCAGATCGATATCGAGACGCTGACCCGGCATGCCCTCGCCATCTTGCAGCTGGGAGAGCATCCGCGCCTGCGCGTTCTGGCCCGCCCCGACCGTTTCGACCGCTATGTCTCGGTGCTGCTCTATGTGCCGCGCGACCGCTATTCGACCAGCGTGCGCGAAAAGGTCGGCGACTATCTGGCCCGAACCTATGACGGCCGGGTATCGGCCTATTACCCGACCTTCCTCGAAGGGCGGCTGGTGCGCGTGCATTTCATTATCGGCCGCTATGAGGGCGAGACGCCAAACCCGTCGCCGGAACGGCTGGAGGAGGATATCGCGGCGCTGGTGCGCACCTGGAGCGACGACCTGCATCTGGCACTGGGTGCCAGCATGGAAGGGCAGCAGGTCCGCAAGCTCCAGGAGCGCTACGGCCAGGCCTTTCCGGTTTCCTATCAGGAAGCGTTCAGCGCCGATGCTGCGGTTCACGACATTTCCTTCATCGAGCAGTTGTCGGCGACGAGGCGCATCGCCATCGACTTCGTGCGCCGCGACGGCGAAGGCGATCACAGCGACCGGGTGGGGCTGAAGCTGTTCAATCTGGGCGAACCGATCTTCCTCACCGACCGCGTGCCGGTGCTGGAAAACATGGGCTTCCGGGTTGTCGACGAGCGCTCCTATTCGGTGCTTCCGGAAGGCTCGGAGAGCATCTGGATGCACGACATGACACTGGAGACCGACGATGGCGCGCCGGTGGACCTCGCCGATCTGCGCTCGCGGCTTGACGAGTGCTTTACCGCGGTCTGGGGCGGGCAAGCGGAAAATGACGGCTATAACGCCCTCGTCCTGCGCGCCGGCATCCAGTGGCGCGACATTGCCATCCTGCGCGCCTATAGCCGTTATCTGCGCCAGATCCGCACCCCCTTCAGCCAGGACTATATGTGGCAGACCATGGCCCGCCATCCGGCCATCGCCGCCAGCCTGATCGAATTGTTCCGGGTGCGGTTCGATCCCGATAACGGCCTCGACGAGGCGGCGCGCGCCGGCGCCGAAAAGGAGATCCTGGCCGGGATCGAAAAGGCGCTGCAGGCGGTCGATAATCTGGATGAAGACCGCATCGTGCGCCATTTCGTCAATCTGGCGGAAGCCACCCTGCGCACCAGCGTCTATCAGCGCGACCAGCATGGCGACCTCAAGCCGGCGATGGCGTTCAAGATCCGCTCGCGCCAGGTCGACGGCCTGCCGGCGCCGCGGCCCTATGCCGAGATCTTTGTCTACAGCCCGCGTGTCGAAGGCGTGCATCTGCGCTTCGGCGAGGTGGCGCGCGGCGGCCTGCGCTGGTCGGACCGGCCGCAGGATTTCCGCACCGAGGTGCTGGGCCTGGTCAAGGCGCAGCAGGTCAAGAACGCGGTCATCGTGCCGGTCGGCGCCAAGGGCGGCTTTGTGCCCAAGCGGCTGCCGGCGCCCGGCGCCAGCCGCGAGGAGATCAGCGCCGAGGGCATTGCCGCCTACAAGATCTTCGTTTCCAGCCTGCTCGACATCACCGACAATCTGGAGGGCGGCGAAGCGGTGCCGCCGCAGCGCGTGGTGCGCCATGACGGCGACGATCCCTATCTGGTGGTGGCCGCCGACAAGGGCACGGCGAGCTTTTCCGACATCGCCAACGAGATTTCGGAGAACCGCCATTTCTGGCTCGGCGATGCCTTCGCCTCGGGCGGCTCGGTGGGCTATGACCACAAGAAGATGGGCATTACGGCGCGTGGCGGCTGGGAGGCGGTCAAGCGCCATTTCCGCGAGATGGACCACGACATCCAGGCCGCGCCCTTCACCGTCATCGGCGTCGGCGATATGTCCGGCGATGTGTTCGGCAACGGCATGCTGCTGTCGGATCAGATCCACCTCGTTGCCGCCTTCGACCATCGCGACATTTTCATCGATCCCACGCCGGATGCGGCGGCGGGACTTGCCGAACGCCGCCGCCTTTTCAAAATGGACCGCAGCTCGTGGCAGGACTATGACCGGGCGCTGATTTCCGAAGGCGGCGGGGTGTTTTCGCGCCGCGACAAGTCGATTCCCCTTTCGCCCCAGATTCAGGCGATGATCGGGACCGACAAGAGCGCGCTGGCCCCATTCGAGCTTATCCGGGCGCTGCTGAAGGCGCCCGCCGATCTGTTGTGGTTCGGCGGTATAGGCACCTATGTGCGGGCCAGCGAGGAGAGCGACGATGCCGTCGGCGACCGCGCCAATGACGCCCTGCGGGTCAGCGCCGCGGACCTGCGGGTCAAGGTTGTCGGCGAGGGCGCGAATCTCGGCATGACCCAGCGCGCCCGCATCGAGTTCGCCGCCCGGGGCGGGCGGGTGAATTCCGATGCCATCGACAACTCGGCCGGGGTCAACTCCTCGGACATGGAAGTCAATATCAAGATCGCGCTCAGCAAGGTGGTGCGCGAGGGCCGGATGTCGATGTCCGACCGCAACCGGCTGCTGGCCGAGATGACCGACGAAGTGGCGGGGCTGGTGCTGCGCAACAATTATCTGCAAACGTTGGCGATCTCGCTGGCGGCGCGGCGCGGCATGGCCGATTTCGATTTTCAGGCCCGCTTCATGCGCGATCTGGAAGCCAGGGGCCTGCTCGACCGGGCGGTGGAGGTGCTGCCCGACGACGGCGAGCTGGCGGAGCGGGAAAAGGAGGGCCGGCCGCTGACCCGGCCCGAACTGGCGGTGCTGCTGGCCTATGCCAAGATCACGCTATACGACGAATTGCGCGGCGCGGCGATCGCCGACGATCCCTATCTGTCCAGGGAACTGATGCGCTACTTCCCGCCGACCTTGCAGCAGCGCGTGCCGGCCGATATCGAGGCCCATCAGCTGCGCCGCGAGATCATCGCCACCGTGCTGGCCAATTCGATGATCAATCGCGGCGGCGCCACCATGGTCAGCCGCATGGCGGACCAGACCGGCGCCGATGCGCCGCAGGTGGCAGCGGCCTTTGCCGCGGTGCGCGACAGCTTTGGGGTGACAGAACTCAATGGCCGCATCGATGCCCTGGACAACCAGATTCCGGGCGCGGTGCAGCTTGAACTCTATGGCGCGGTGCAGGATCTTCTGCTCGACCAGACGGTGTGGTTCTTGCGCAATGCCGATTTTTCCGACGGCATTGCGGCGGTTGCCGAACGCCACCGTGAAGGCGTGGAGATCCTGGTTTCCCATCTCGACCGGGTGCTGCCGGAACGGGCCAATGAGCGGCGCCGGGCGGCGGCGCAGCGCTGGGCCGACAAGGGGGTCGAGGAGGGCCTGGCGCTCCATGTCGCCTCGCTCGGCGCGCTGTCCATGGCGCCGGACGTGGTTCTGGTGGCCCGCGAATCCGGCCATCCGGTGGCGGAGGTGGCGCTGGTCTATTTTGCCCTTGCCGGCTATTTCGAAACCGACGGCATCACCGGGCTGGCGCGCGAGCTTGAGGTGCCGGACTATTTCGACCGCCTGGCGCTCAGCCGCGGGCTGGAACAGATGGCGGCGGCGCAGCGCCAACTGGTGATGAATGTGCTCGCCCATGGCAGTTCCGGCGCCGAGGGGCTGGAGTCCTGGGTCAATCAGCGCCGCGACAAGCTCGACCGCGCCCGCCGCGCGCTGAAGGAGATTGCCGATGACGGAGCGCTGACGCTGTCCAAGCTCGCGGTGGCGGCGAGCCTTCTCGGCGATCTTGTGAGGATGTGATAGCGGCGGCGCGGCGGCGCGCGGTGATCGGCTGGGTGCTGTTCGACTGGGCGGCCCAGCCCTTCTTCACCCTGGTCACGACCTTCATCTACGCGCCCTATTTCGTCGTATATCTGGCCGGCGATCCGGTTCGCGGCCAGACGATCTGGGGCTATACGGTGGCCGCCGCCGGCCTGGTGGTCGCGCTGGCCGGCCCGCTCTGCGGGGCCATTGCCGATCGCCACGGGGCCCGCAAATACTGGGTCGCCGGAGCATCGGTCCTGCTGGTGGCGGGATGCGCCGCGCTTTGGCTGGCAGTGCCCGGCCCCGGCCATGGCCTCTGGCTCGGCATTGGCGCCTTCATCCTCGCCACGGCGGGCGCCGAGCTTGCCACCATCTTCACCAATGCCATGCTGCCCGATATCGCCGGCCAAGGCAGGGTCGGGCGGCTCAGCGGCCTGGGCTGGGCCGTGGGCTATGTCGGCGGGCTGCTGGCGCTGGCGGCGATGCTGGCCTTGTTCATCGCCGATGGAGACAGCGGGCGCACCCTGGCCGGACTGAAGCCCTTGTTCGGCCTTGATGAGGCGCGCTTTGAAGGCGCGCGATTTTCCGGCCCGTTCTCGGCGCTCTGGTACATCGTCTTCGTGATGCCGCTCTTTGCCTTCGTGCCCGGCCGCTCCCGCGCCATGAAGCTGGGCGCGGCGATAGGCAGCGGCGCTTCCGCGCTCAAGGCAACGCTGGGCGTCCTGGTGACGCGGCGCGGGGAGATCGGCCGCTTCCTGGTCGCGCGCATGTTCTATGCCGACGGGCTGGCGGCGCTGTTCGCCTTTGGCGGCGCCTATGCGGCGGCGGTCTTCGGCTGGCAGGCCAGCGAGGTCGGCCTGTTTGGCATCGTGCTCATCATCGCCGCGGCGCTGGGCGCCTGGGCGGGCGGCCATTGCGACGATCTGCTGGGATCGCGGCGCACGGTGCTGATCTCGATCGCGATCCTGATCGCTGCGGTGCTGGCGATCCTGTCGGTGGACCGCAACCACCTGCTGTTCGTCGTCGAAACCGAACCGGCGGGCCGGGACGGCCTGTTCGCCTCCTGGCCGGAACGCGCCTATCTGGGGCTAGGTTCGGTGATCGGCCTGGTTTCCGGGCCGGTGCAGTCGGCAAGCCGCAGCCTGCTGGTGCGCCTGGCGCCGGCGGGCGAGATGGCGGAATATTTCGGCCTCTACGCCTTTTCCGGCAAGGCAACGGTCTTTGCCGGGCCTCTACTGGTCGGCGCGGCGACGGCGCTGAGCGGCGATCTGCGGCTCGGCTTTTCCGTCATTGCCGCATTTCTTGCCGTTGGCGGCGTGTTGCTGTGGCGGCTGCCGGGGCGCTGAGGCGAGCGCCGCATGGCGGCCACGCCAAACCGCTTCATCTTTTTCGTACCGCGTTTCCTGACACAAAACCGGTGCCCGCTCTTTTGGGAAAACGCTTCTAGTGGCGGAAATGGCGCATGCCGGTGAAGACCATGGCAAGCCCTGCCGCATCGGCCGCGGCGATGACCTCTTCGTCGCGCATCGAGCCGCCGGGCTGGATCACCGCGGTGGCGCCGGCCTCGGCGACCACCAGAAGGCCGTCGGCGAAGGGGAAGAAGGCGTCGGAGGCGGCCACCGAACCTTTGGTCAGGGGTTCCGGCTCACCCGCCGCCTCGGCGGCTTCCACTGCCTTGCGTGCGGCGATGCGTGCCGAATCGACCCGGCTCATCTGGCCGGCGCCGATGCCCACCGTGGCGCCGTTCCTGGCATAGACGATGGTGTTCGACTTGACGTGCTTGGCGACCTGGAAGGCGAACTTCAGATCCGCCAGTTCCTGCTCGCTGGGCGCGCGCCTGGTGACGACCTTGAGATCCAGATCCTCGATGGCGCCATTGTCGCGGCTCTGCACAAGAAGGCCGCCGGCGACGGTCTTGGCGGTGAGGCCCGCGGCCCTGCGGTCGGGCAGGCCGCCGGCGATGAGCAGGCGCAGGTTCTTCTTGGCGGCGATGATGGCGCGGGCGTCCTCGTCGGCATCGGGGGCGATTATGACCTCGGTGAAGATTTCCACCATGGCGCGGGCGGATTGTGCGTCGAGCGGGCGGTTGGCGGCGATGATGCCGCCGAATGCGGATACCGAATCGCATTTCAGCGCCGCCGCATAGGCCTCGGTGAGGGTGGCGCCGGTGGCAACGCCGCAGGGATTGGCGTGCTTGATGATGGCGACCGCCGCGCTTTGTGCGGGGTCGAATTCGCCCACCAGCTCATAGGCGGCATCGGTGTCGTTGATATTGTTGTAGGACAGCTGCTTGCCCTGGAGCTGGGTGGCGCTGGCCACGCCGGGACGCGCTTCGCCGGAGCGATAGAAGGCGGCGCTCTGGTGCGGATTCTCGCCATAGCGCAATTGCTGCACCAGGGTGCCGGCAAAGGCGCGGTGCAGCGGCGCCTGCTCGCCAACCTGATCGGCGAACCAGGCCGAAATGGCGGCGTCATAGGCGGCGGTGCGGGCATAGGCCTTGGCGGCGAGGCGGCGGCGGGTGGCCCGGCTGGTGGCGCCCTTGCCGGCCTTCATTTCCTCCAGCACGGCGGCGTAATCGCCCGGGTCGGTGATGACGGTGACGCTGGCATGGTTCTTGGCCGCCGAGCGGATCATCGCCGGCCCGCCGATGTCGATATTCTCGATGCAGTCGTCAAATCCTGCGCCTGCCGCCACCGTGGCCTCGAAGGGATAGAGGTTGACCGCGATCAGATCGATTGCCGGAATCCCATGACCGGCCATCGCCTGTTCGTGCTCGGCCTTGCCGCGCACCGCGAGCAGCCCGCCATGGACCTTCGGATGCAGCGTCTTGACGCGGCCGTCCATCATTTCCGGAAAACCGGTCAGCTCGGCGATGTCGCGTACCGCGAGGCCGGCATCGGCCAGGGTCCGGGCGGTGCCGCCGGTTGATACGATTTCGACACCCAGTGCGGCCAACCCCCTGGCAAAATCCAGCAGGCCGGACTTGTCGGAAAGCGAAATCAGGGCACGGCGGATAGGTGTCTGTCTGTCGGTCATGGCGAAGTCTCAACTTGTCGGTGCGGGCGCGAGCGGGCGTGAGTGCCGCCGCGCTTCAATGGGGCGGATCTTGACCGCTGTGTGGAAACAATTTGCCGCCGCGTCAAGACCTGATGGCCGCCTGGCGGGTTTCCGGCGCGCATTGCGGCGGCCAGGATTCATGCGGCCGGGAATTGCCCTAGCGGCGCGGCGCTTCGGGCATTTGGAAGGATTTGGCCGGCGCCGGCTGGCGGGCCGCCTGTACGCATGCCAGGCTCCAGCCGATGCGCGGCTGCGCGTTGGTACGGCCATGTATGACGATCTGCTCGCTGCGACGCGGGCCGTCGAGGTCGGGCAGGTAGACGCTTTCCTCAAGCACCGCTTCGCCACCCTGGACGGCAAAGGCCCAGGCTTCGCGGTTTGGCAATTGCAGCAGGATCCGGCGGTCCGGTTCGATGGTGGCGCGGATATCGGGGTGGAGATGAAAGCGGATGGCGAATTCGGCGTCGGCGCGTCCCTCGGTAGCCTTGAACAAGTCCTCGCCGACAAGGTCGCGGCCATCGGAAGACAGCCGCAAACGCCGCTCATGGATAATGCCGAAGCGGCTGCGGTAGCCGTCATGGCCGGCGCTGATCTGGGTTCCCCCCGCAGCTTCGTCACGCTGGGCGCGGATGGCCGAGGGTCCCGACAGCACCAGTTCGCCGAGCCATGCACCGCTGACCTTGCCGGAAGCAAATATCGACGACGGCATGTCGCCGATACTGGCTGTCGAGTGGGCGGCGGTGGAGCGGGCGGCGCGGCGCCAGACCCTGCCGGCGGCGGCGGGGTGGCCGCAATTGACAATGATGCGGCGGCGCCCGGACGACATCTCGAACGACAGGCAGCCGGCATGGGCGTCGGCGCTGACCGATGGCGGCGGCGGCGCGCCGGTATCCATGATGAGCACCGTCGCGCCGGCGGCGAGGCGCTGATAGCCGGAGTGGCTGGCATTGTCGAGCGGGCGGCCATGGGAATCGTCATAGGCCAGCACGGTGGCGATGGCGTCGGCGGGGCTGGCGCCCATGCCGTTGAACAGGGCGAAGGTGCCGTCGCCATGGCGGAAGAAGCGGATCATCGGCATCATGCGGTCAATGGCGTTGAGCAGGCCCGGCGGCGGCGCGATCTCGCGCGCGGCGAAGGTCTGGCGCAGCGGCAGAAGGTCGAGCAGCAGCTCGATGACGGCGGCCGGATTGCGGCTGATATGGCCGCCATCGGGCAGGATCTGGCGGGCAAGCTCGGTTTCCAGCCAATGAGCCAGGCGGCGCTGGCGGCGCGTGGAGCCGGAAATGCACAGGGCGGCATAGTTGAGGGCGATGACGGCGGTCAGCCGGTCGAGGCCCTCGCCGGTGGTGGTGGCGACCTTGGCCAGATAGCGGGTCTGGCGGAACAGCGAGCGGGTGAAGCGGCGGTAATAGTGGCGGTCGGCGCCCTCCAGCACCAGCGGCGAGTGGCTGAGCCAGGAAATGATGCGCCGGGCGGTCACCGCGGGCGCCGCCGATGGCCAGGCCCAGGGGCCGGCGGTGGACATCCAGTCCTCGATCAGGGCGCGGGCCTGGGAGCGGGCAAGGGCCGATTCGGTGGCGCGCAGATGGCGCAGCCAGCCAAAGCCGAGCAGGGCGTTCTGCCATTCGGGTGAGGGCGGGTCGAGAGCAAAGGGCGATGCGCCGGCCACCATGGCTACCTGGCCGGCAAGCGAGAAGCGGCCGCCGTAGATCTCGTTGGCAATGGTCGGGTCGGCGGTGCGGATATCCTGCGGCGCCAGCAGCAGGCGGTCGGAAAACTGGCTGGAAAAGCGCCAGCGGCTGAAAGGCGAAAGATAGAGGCGCTGGCGCGCGCGCCGGCTCAGGCGGCGCGCCACCAGTGCGCCGATCCGGACCGAGGTGTTGAAGTTTTCCGCCAGCCCGCCGAGCACCGGCTGCCTCCCTGCCCGCTGTCAGATATTGGCCAATTACCGGCCAAATAAATATGCCGCCGGGGCCGCCGAATCCCGGTCCAGAGCGCATGATCCAACCGCTAGCATATGATACCGGCCTTGGGGGTAAAATCTCGCGCCCGGTTTTGCCGTGCCGGCGGCGCTCGCATCCTTGCCGGCGCCAGCTAGAGGCGGATCAGGCGGGCGGCAAAGAAGCCGTCGAGGCCGGCGAGCTGCGGATCGGGATCGGGCAGCATCGAGGGCAAGGTGCGCAACTCGCCTTTTGCGGTGATGGCGCCTTTCAATGCGGGAAGTTCTTCCGGCGCGACCGGGTCGCGGCGCACCGGTGCCCCCGATGCCAGCAGGGCGTCGGTCTGGTTCTCGCCTTCCTCGGACAGCAGCGAGCAGGTTGCATAGACCAGCAGGCCGCCGGGGCGGACCATTGTGATGGCGCGGGCGAGCAGGGCGCGCTGGAGCGGCACCAGGGTGTCGCGGTCCTTGGCGAGCTTGAGCCAGGCGGCGTCGGGATGGCGGCGGATGGTGCCAGTGGCGGTGCAGGGGGCATCGAGCAGCACGGCGTCGGCCGGTTCCCCGGGGGTCCAGTCAAGGGCATCGGCGACAATGATCTCGGCGTCCAGCCGCAATCGGCGCAGATTTTCAGCAAGGCGCCGGGCGCGGCGCGGCGATTTTTCGACCGCGACGACCCTGGCGCCGGCGGCGGCAAGCTGGGCGGTCTTGCCGCCAGGCGCGGCGCACAGGTCGATGACGGTGCGGCCGGCGACATCGCCCAGCAGGCGCGCCGGCAGCGCGGCGGCGGCGTCCTGGACCCACCAGGCGCCCTCGGCAAAGCCCTCAAGCTGCTCGACCGGGCCCTTATGGGCGAGGCGGAGCGTGCCGGTGGGCAACAGGCGGGCGCCCAGCTTTTCGGCCCAGGTCCCGGCATTTGCCTTGACGGTGAGATCGAGCGCGGGTTCGACGAGATGGGCGGCGCCGATGTCATGGGCGGCCTTTTCGCCATAGGTCTCGACCCAGCTTGCCCATAGCCAGCGCGGGGTATTGATGCGGGTTTCGTCCTTTTCCGCCAGCAGCGCCCCGGCGCGCTCGGCAAGGCGGCGCAGCCCGGCATTGGCGAGGCCGGTGAAATGGCGCGCCTTGGGGTCCTGGTTGGCAAGGCGCACGGCCAGATCGACTGCGGCGTGGGCGGGCACCTGGAGGAACAGAATCTGGGCGGCGGCGATGCGCAAAATGTCTTTCAGCTCGCCGCCGCGCGCCGGAATTCCCTTGGAATAGATCTTGCGCAGGGCGGCGTCGATCTGCCCCAGGCGGCGCAGGCAGGTGAGCAGGATCATGAAGGTCAGCGCGCGCTCGCGCTCGTCGAGGCGGGCAAGGGTGGTGTCGGCGCCGGTGCGGGCCATGAGTTCGGCCAGGGAGCGGCGCTCGCGCAGCACCTGAACGAGAAGGGTGAGGGCGGCGCGCCGCGGCGGCAGGCCGGCGGCGGACGGCTGTGGCGCGGAACTGGCCGGGGCGGCGGGGCGCTTGGCGGGCCGGGGCCGGGGCGTCCTCAACTCCAGGGCCCGCCATGGCGGCTTTCCGAACGGGGCGGCGCGGCGGGGGCAGACGCCGGCGAAGCCGCCTCCCATTCGCGGGCGAGGCCAAGCAGACGGGCGACGCGGTTTTCGGTCGAGGGGTGGGTGGAGAACAGGTTGTCCATGCGCTCGCCCGACAGCGGATTGATGATGAACAGATGGGCGGTGGCCGGATTGCGCTCGGCGGCGGGCGAGCGGTGGCGCGCGGCGCCGGCGGAAATCTTGGTCAGGGCCTCGGCGAGCCAGAGCGGGCGGCCGCAGATTTCCGCGCCCATGCGGTCGGCGGCATATTCGCGGGTGCGGCTGATGGCCATCTGCACCAGGGCGGCGCCCAGGGGGGCAAGAACCATGATCGCCAGGGTGCCGATCAGACCCATGGAGTTGTTGTTGCGGTTGCCGCCGAAGAAGAAGGCAAAATTGGCCAGCATGGAAATGGCGCCGGCAATGGTGGCGGTGAGGGTCATGACCAGGGTGTCGCGGTTTTTCACATGGGCCAGTTCATGGGCCATGACGCCGGCGACCTCTTCCATCGACAGGGTGTCGAGCAGGCCGGTGGTGGCGGCAACCGCGGCGTTGGCGGGGTTGCGCCCGGTGGCGAAAGCATTGGGCTGGGGCGAGTTGATGAGATAGACGCGGGGCATCGGCAGATCGGCGGCCTCGGCGAGGCGGCGGATAATCTCGAAGAATTCCGGCGCATTCTTCTCGTCGGCCTCGACCGCGTTGTGCATGCGCAGCACGACCTTGTCGGCATTCCAGTAGCTATAGGCGTTCATCGCCAGGGCAACGAGGAAGGCGATAACCATGCCGCCCTGGCCGCCAAGGGCAAAGCCGATGGCCATGAACAGGGCGGTGAGGGCGGCGAGCAGCAGCGCGGTCTTGAAATAATTCATCGGCGGTCCAGGCTCCTTTCGGCGCCGCCAGTTGCGCTGGCGGGGAAAGAATCATTACAGCCAATATGATGGTGCCGCCAGCCGCCCCCTTCAAGTGAAGGCGCGCAGGGGCTAACATGCCGGCCATGGATGAGAAGCAGAATAAGAGGGCGGAGGCGATGGCGGCCGGCGAAGGCAAGGCGGACGCGCCGCGCAAGGTCTTGAGCGAAGCTGCCAAGCGCGCCCTGGCGGAAGCGGAGGCGCGCCGCGCCGAGATCGACCGCAAACAAAAAGAGGCGGCGAAGGAAATCGACGGCCGCGGCGGGCTTGACCCAGTGCGCTATGGCGACTGGGAAATCGCCGGCAAGACCAGCGACTTTTGAGGGGTAAGAGTTTTCTCGCTCCCGGCTTCCCCCGGATGGGCCGGTGGCCGGATGCTCCGCTGCCGCGTGCCGCCGCCCTGCGTGTCGGATTACGGCCTGCCGCCGGAATGACGAGCGTGGGCTGGGGCATCGCCCTGGCCCGCGTGTCGTTGCCCGTGAAAACGGGGACCCATTGGCGGTTGTCGGGAAGTAAATCCCTGAGCGGATGATTTCGCCAAGACAGGTGTTGTTCAGGCCAACGCATTCCCGCTTTCGCCGGGATGGCGGTGCGCGTCGCGGACCGGCAGTTCGCCCTATTGCCCGCCGAGTTTGATGCCCAGGATCTTCCACTGGTCGTTTTCCTTGACGAGGCGGAATTCGACCGGGACCACGCCGCCATCGGATGTTTTCAGCGTGCCCTTGACGGAGCCGATATTGTTTTCCCATGAGCGCTCGCCGAAGCTGTGGCCGGTTATGCGCGACAGGGACGGATTGCCGCGCACGAAAGCGGCGAACTGCTCGGGCGAGGTGTTGTCGCGGAAGGCGACCGAGGTTTCGGCATAGGCGGCCTCAAGGTCGCCTTTGGCCAGGGCATCGAGATGGCGGTCGAGAGGGTCGACGAGCCCTGAGGTGAGGAACATCGCCAGGGCGAAGACGACGACGACAAAGCCGACGACGCCGAGCACGATCTTTTTCCAGCGCGCCATCTTTTTCTTTGGCGAGGCGGCCGGCGCGGCGGCCGGGGCCGCGGCAGCGCTCACCGCGGCGCCGGCTGCGCCGCCGCCCTCGATGGCGTGGCCGCAATTGGCGCAGAATTTGGCTTTGCCCTCAAGTGCTGTTCCGCAATTGGCGCAATACATCTCATTCCCCCCGGAATTTGGCGCGGCAGGAAACCGGCCTTCTTGGTTTGAGGATATGCAGGGAGCGGACGGCATAGAAGGCGTTGCGACAATTGACCACGGCGAAGGGTGTGGCGGCCCGTTCTCCGGCCTGCCCGGCGGGGCAGTTTGATCCGCCGCCGATCCAGACTTCACAAAGAGACAAGAGCGCGATCGCGGGTATAGAATAAATTCCTATATTGGCTTATATATATCAATCGGATCCTATAATACGCTGGATACGTGTATCAAGTTCGCGTATAGGTTGTGGGGCGAGTCGGGAGAATCGGATCTTGGCGGATCGGGGCGAATATCGCGGCGGGTCCAGGGGCGCGGGCTGGATCCGGCGTGTGTGGCGGCAGGCGGTTGCTTGCGGCGTGCTTGTCGCGCTTGCCGCCGCGCTTGAACCGGCGGCGCCTGGCGGATCTGCCGGGGCCGAGCGCCGGGTGTCGCTTGGCGCCGCGGGCTTTGGGCCGGCCACCTTGGCCAGTGCCGCAATACCAGCGCCGGCCGATGATGTGCGCCGGGCGGCGCGGGCAGGCGGCGAGATGCTGTCCGGCCCGGTTGCCGCCGAACTTATCAAGGTTGTCGATGGCGACACATTGCGGGTACGGGCGCGGATCTGGCTGGGCCAGGAAATCCTCGTCTCGGTGCGCCTGCGCGGCATCGATGCGCCGGAGCTGAGGGGCCGATGCGGCGACGAGATGCAATTGGCGCGAAAGGCGCGCGCCTTGGTGGCGCGCGAAACAGGCGCCGGCGGGCTGGTCTTGAGCGACATATCGGGCGGAAAATATCATGGCCGGGTCATTGCCCGCGTGCGCACCGACCAGGGGCGCGATCTGGCGCCTCTGCTGCTTGAAGCGGGGCTGGCACGGCCCTATGACGGCGGCAGGCGGGCCGGCTGGTGCGGCAGCGCCGCCCTTGGCCGCCCCTGAATTCGGCCGCCCCTGAATGAAAAGGCGGCGCCCCGTCTTGCGGGGCCCCGCCATCCCGGCAAAAAAGGGCGCTTCCCCAATCTATTTCTTGTTCTGCCTGTTTTTCACCAGATCGTCGACCACGGCAGGGTCGGCCAGGGTCGAGGTATCGCCGAGATTTGAAAAATCGTCCTCGGCGATCTTGCGCAGGATGCGGCGCATGATTTTCCCTGAGCGCGTCTTGGGCAGCCCCGGCGCGAACTGGATGAGGTCGGGCGAGGCGATGGGGCCGATATCCTTGCGTACCCAGTCGCGCAGTTCCTTCTTCAATTCGTCCGAGCCTTTCTCGCCCGCCATCAGGGTGACGTAGCAATAGATGCCCTGGCCCTTGATGTCGTGGGGATAGCCGACCACGGCGGCCTCGGAGACCTTGGAATGGGCGACCAGGGAGGACTCGACTTCCGCCGTGCCCATGCGGTGGCCGGAGACATTGAGCACGTCGTCGACGCGCCCGGTGATCCAGTAATAGCCGTCCTTGTCGCGGCGGCAGCCATCGCCGGTGAAATAATTGCCCTTATAGGTCGAGAAATAGGTTTCGACGAAACGCTTGTGGTCGCCGTAAAGGGTGCGCATCTGGCCGGGCCAGGAATCGGTGATGACCAGGTTGCCTTCCGCTTCGCCCTCGAGCAGCTTGCCATCGCCATCGACCAGGGCGGGCTGGACGCCGAAGAAGGGCCGGGTCGCCGAACCGGCCTTCAGCCTGGTGGCGCCGGGCAGCGGCGTAATCAGGATGCCGCCGGTTTCGGTCTGCCACCAGGTGTCGACGATGGGGCAGCGGCCCTCGCCGACAACGCGGTAATACCATTCCCAGGCCTCCGGATTGATCGGCTCGCCGACCGATCCCAGCAGCTTCAGGCTCTTGCGGCTGGTGCGGGTCACCATGTCGTCGCCGCCGCCCATCAGGGCGCGGATGGCGGTCGGCGCGGTGTAGAAGATATTGACCTTGTGCTTGTCGATGACCTGCCAGAAACGCGAGGAATCCGGATAGTTGGGCACGCCCTCGAACATCAGGGTGGTGGCGCCGTTGGCCAGCGGCCCGTAGACGATATAGGAGTGTCCGGTGACCCAGCCGACATCGGCGGTGCACCAATAGACGTCGCCATCCTTGTAGTCGAAGACATAGCGGTGGGTGCAGGCGGCATAGACCAGATAGCCGCCGGTGGTGTGGAGCACGCCCTTGGGCTTGCCGGTCGAGCCTGACGTATAGAGGATAAAGAGCGGGTCCTCCGCCTTCATCGCCGCCGGCGGGCATTTGGCCGCAACACCGGCGACCTCGTCGTGATACCACAGGTCGCGCTTGTCATCCCACGGCACCTTGGCGCCGGTGCGGCGCACCACCAGCACCTTCTTCTTGCCCTTGCACTTCTTCAGCGCCTCGTCGGTATTGACCTTGAGCGGGATCGGCTTGCCGCCGCGCAGGCCCTCGTCGGCGGTGATGATGAAGTTCGAATCGCAGTCATTGATGCGCCCGGCCAGCGAATCGGGCGAGAAGCCGCCGAACACCACCGAATGGATGGCGCCGATGCGGGCGCAGGCCAGCATGGCATAGGCCGCTTCCGGGATCATCGGCATGTAGATGGTGACGCGGTCGCCCTTCTTGACCCCGTTCTTCTTGAGCACGTTGGCGAACTTGCAGACGTGCTCGTAAAGTTCGTTATAGGTCACCTTCTTGTCGTAATAGGGATCGTCGCCCTCCCAGATGATCGCGGTCTGGTTGCCGCGTTTTTTCAGATGGCGGTCAATGCAGTTGGCGGTGACATTGAGCTTGCCGTCCTCATACCACTTGATCGAGACATCGGGGTATTTGAAGGAGGTGTTCTTGACCTTCCTGTATGGCTTGATCCAGTCGATGCGCTTGCCCTGCTTGCCCCAGAACTTGGCCGGCTTCTTGACCGACTCGGCATACATCTCCTCATAGGCGGCATTGTCGAGATAGGCATTCTTGGCCCAGGCCTTGGTAACCGGATGCACTTTTACTTTCGACATGGATGGATCTCCCCCCGCAGGGCGCGTGTTTGATTGGCTTGCATTATGCTGGGGCGCCGCGATTGCGGCAACCGGCGCGCGCCTGCAACTTTTGTCGGACCCGCCATTCAGCCGGCCGGCTCGCCGGCGCCGGAAATGCCCCATTCGGCGAGCACCTCTTGCGTGTGTTCGCCAAGGCGCGGCGCCGGGCGCCAGGTGCCGGCGGGCGCGGCGGAGAAACGGACAGGGTGCTTCATGTCGACGAGCCTGCCTTCGCTGGGATGCTCGGCGGGGGCGAAAAAGCCGGTGGCGGCGAGGTGGGGGTCGTCCATTATCGTATCGAGGCGATGTATGCGGGTGGCCGGGATGGAGCGTTCGGCCAGCAGGCCCAGCCACTCGTCGGTGGTCCGGGTGAGCGTGATGTCCTCGACCATGGCGTAGAGCGCGGCGATATTGCTTATGCGGCTGGCATAGGTGTTGAAGCGCGGGTCGGCGGCGAATTCGGCCTCGCGCCCGGCCAGGGCGAAGAAATCGCGCCAGTTGCGATCCGAGTAGGGCGAAACGCCGATCCAGCCGTCCGCCGTGCGATAGGGGCGGCGGTCGGGATTGAGGATGCGGTTATAGCCATACTCCCCGGTCGGCGGATCGAAGATGTGGCCGTAAAGATTCTCGCTCATGTTGTAGTGGGTCAGGCACTCGAACATCGGCACCTCGACGAACTGGCCCTCGCCGGTGCGCTGGCGGTGATAAAGCGCGGCCAGGGCGGCATAGACCATGAACAGCGCCGCCGTCTTGTCGCCGGCCAGGGTGGGCAGATAGGCCGGGGCGCCGCCGCCGCGGGCGCGGGGAATGAGATCGGCGAGGCCCGCCGCGCCCTGGATCATCTCGTCGTAGGCGGCCTGTCCGGCATAGGGACCGCCGGAGCCATAGCCGGCGGCATGGAGATAGACGATGTCCGCCTTGCGGGCGGAAATCTCCCTGTAGCCGAGGCCGAGCTTCTCGAGGCTGGCCAGGCGGATATTGCTGGCGAAGATGTCGGCCCTGGCGGCCAGCGCCAGCAGGGTGGCGCGGTCCTTCTCATCCTTCAGGTCGAGGCAGACCGAGCGCTTGTTGCGGTTGTAGGCCATGAAGAGCGGACCCATGCCCGGGCTGCCGCCTTTCGCCCCCGCTCCGCCCCAGCGCATGATGTCGCCGCCGGGCTCGCTGCCGTCGCCCGCGGGCGGCTGTTCGATCTTGACGACATCGGCGCCAAGATCGCCCAGCATCTGGGTGGCATAGGTGCCGAGTATGACGCTGGTCAGATCGAGGACGCGCACGCCGGCCAGCATGGGCGGGCGGGGCTGGTCCGCGCTCAAGACGGCTCTCCCGCCAGCAGCACCTTGCCGCCGCTCAGCTCGATGGCAACCGGCTTCAGCGCCTGCCCGGCGCAGGGTCCGGCAACACACAAGCCATCGCCGGGGCGAAAGCGGGCGCCATGGGTCGAGCAGACGAGCAGGCAGCGGTCTGAATCGAAAAAGGCTCCGGCCAGGGTTTCCAGCGGCGTGCCCTGGTGGGGACAGGAATTTTCAAAGGCGCGTATCTTGCCGCCGCTGCGCACGATCAGCACGTCGCGGCGCGCGCTGCCCCGGCCCAGCACGATACTCGCCGCCCCCGGGTCCCCCAGGGCGTCGAGGCCGATCAGCACCCGCGTTGGCGCCAAGGTTTCGCTCCCGTTCATAGGCCGATGGTGCCGATGATCAGCCCCATCAGCACCAGCACGATGAGCCAGTGGCCGCCATCGATCAGCACCAGCACGCGGCGGGCGCCCTGAAAGGCGTAGTTGACGGCCAGGGATGTGATGACAAATCCGGCCCACAGCATCGCCCCGGCGATGGCGCCGTTGGACCAGGTGACCGCGCCGAGATGGCCAATGGTGCCGGCCAGCACATAGGCCATGACCAGGAGCGCGACGGCGGATGTGATGAAGGGGCCTGGCGTGGGCTTGAGTTCGTCGCGCGATTTGCCGAGCGCCGCCGCCCAGTGGCGGCCCAAAGCGCCATACCACAGCGCGCCGGCGAAAAATCCGGCCACCGCGGCAACAACCACCGCAACATAATTGATACCGGCAAAACTCATCGCTGCGACCTCCCCTTCCTGAAGGCCCCAAGACTAGCATGGAGGATAGGAATTGGAATGCGCCTGCGAAGAGCGCGTTGGCCGGAAGACGCGGTTATTTCAACTGCCACACCGCCGTGTTCTTGATCTCCATGTCTTCCAGTTCGCGGCTCACCGGCACCGAATAATCGGCAATGCGCTCAAGGCTCTGCCGCGGCAGATAGGAGCGCCCCGGATCGCCGACCAGCACCAGCGCGCCGGCCTGCCTCTGGCGGCCGAGAAAGGCCAGCACGCGGTCCGCCAGCGGCTTTTCGTAGAACAGGTCGCCGACCAGGACGATGTCGCTGGCGGCGCGATCCGAGGCCAGCAGGTCGGCGCCGCTGATCTCCAGTTCGACGCCGTTGGCGGCGGCGTTGAGGGCGATGGCGGCCACGGCGAAAGGGTCGATATCGGCGGCAAGGACATCGGCGGCCCCGGCCTTTGCGGCGGCGATGGCGGTCAGTCCCGATCCCGATCCAAGGTCGAGCACACGTCTGCCGGCAAAGATCGCGGCGTGGTCGAGAACGTAGCGCGCCAGCGCCTGGCCCCCGGCCCAGGCGAAGGCCCAGAAGGGCGGCGGCAGGCCCATGGCGCCGAGTTCCTCCTCGGTCCTTTGCCACAGGTCCAGCGCCTCGCTGGCAAGATGGAGGCGGATTTCCGCCGCCAGGGGAACCGGCAACAACCTGGTGTTGGCGAGGATGAAGGCGGCCGCGTCGGCCGCCGGGGGCGGCAGGCTCAGGCCTTGCCCGGCGCCCTTGCCGGCGTCCGCGCCATGGAGCACAGGATCTTCCATTCGTCCTCCGAAACCGGCTGCACCGACAGGCGCGAATTATTCACCAGCACCATGCCGGCCAGGCGCGGCTCCTGCTTGATTTCGGCAAGAGTGAGCGGACGTTCCAGGGCGCGCTGGGCGGCAAGGTCGACGCATTCCCAGCGGTCGTCGTCAGTTGTCGAGTCGGGGTGGGCCTCGCCGATCACCCTGACGATGCCGACAATGCTCTTTTCGCCGACCGAATGATAGAAGAAGCCTTCGTCGCCCTTCTTCATGTCGCGCATGTTGTTGCGCGCCTGGTAATTGCGCACGCCGTCCCACTGGGTGCCGGCGCTCCCCGCCGCGACCTGATCGTCCCAGGACCAGGTGCCGGGCTCGGATTTGAACAGCCAATAGGCCATGTCTTGCAAATTCTCCCGGTTATAGATTTTCCGGCGCGTTGATGGTCCAGGCCCAGGGGCGCAGTTCGGTGTGCTTGAACAGGCCGACCTTGGCGTAGGGGTCCTCGGCCATGATCGCCCTGGCGCCTGCCTCGTCCGCGGCCTCGATGACCACCAGGCTGCCGTTGGAAATATCCCTGGCCGGATCGAGGAACGGTCCGGCAAGCTTGAGGGTGTCTCCCAGGCTCTTGAGCCAGGCCACATGGTCGGGGCGGGTGGCAAGGCGCTTTTCATGGACGCCGTCATGGTCGGTGGCGATGAAGGCAAACAGCATAGTCGGCTCTCCCTGGTGATTGGCCGGTCTGTCGAGGGCGCTTCCGTCAGCCGGCCTCGCTGCCGGCGGGGCGGGCGAGCAGACCCTGAATCGCGGTATCGACGTCAAGGACGCCGGAAACCACGGCGTGAACGGCTTCGCAGATCGGCATTTCGATTTTCAATTCGCGCGCCCTGGCGGCAACGGCGGCGGCGGTAAAGACGCCTTCGGACACCGAGCGGCGCGACCCCAATACCTCCTCAAGGCTTTTGCCCTGGCCCAAGGCCATGCCGAGCGACATATTGCGCGACTGGGCGGAATTGCAGGTCAGGATGAGATCGCCAAGGCCCGACAGGCCGGACAGGGTTTCCTCGCGTGCGCCCAGCGCCACGGCAAGGCGGCGCAGTTCGGCAAAGCCCCTGGTGGTCAGCGCCGCCCGGGCGCTGGCGCCGAGCGCCTTGCCCTCGCAGATGCCGCAGGCGATCGCCAGCACGTTCTTGACCGCGCCGCCGATCTGGGCGCCGAGAATATCGTCGGTGAGATAGAGGCGGAAACCGGGGCCGCTCAGCGCGGCGGCGAGGGCGGCGCCGCGTTCCGCGTCGGCGCAGGCCAGGGTTACCGCCGTCGGCAGGCCGCTGGCGACGTCGGAGGCAAAGCTGGGGCCAGAGAGAATGGCGGGCAGGGCGCGCGGGCAGGCTTCGGCGAGAATGTCGGACAAAAAGCGCCCGCTGCGCTGCTCGATGCCTTTGGAACAGATGGCCAGGGGCAGACCGTCGGGAAGGCAGCGCGCCAATTCGCCGCTAATGGCGCCAAGCGCCTGGGCCGGGGTAACCAGCAGCAGGGCGTCGCGGCCGGCCATGTCGGCCAGGTTTGCAGTGGCGCGGATCGCCGGGTCGAGGGCGATGCCGTCGAGAAACATCGAATTGACATGGCGGGTGTTGATGTCGGCGACGACGTCTTCCTCGCGGGCCCAAACCAGCACGTCGCGCCCGGCCCGGGCGGCAACGCTTGCCAGGGCGGTGCCCCAGGCGCCGCCGCCGACGACGCCGATCCTGTTGATCGATTCGCTCATGGCTCTTTCTAGCTCGTGACGGGCGCTGCGTCAGCGGCGGAAATGGGATCGCGGGCGATATTTGCGCCCCTTTTACGCCTTTACCCCGGCGCCGGGCGCGGCCAGCGCCGTGGGGTCGAGGGGCCAACGCGCCCGCGGCGCGAAATCGAGCGGGTCGGAAAATCCGCGCGCCAGGCGCTCGGCGCCGGCCCAGGCGATCATGGCGCCATTGTCGGTGCACAGCGCCGCCGGGGGTACGATGAGGGCAAGGCGCCGCGCCGCGCATAGCTCGTCCAGCCCGGCGCGCAGGGCGCCATTGGCGGCAACGCCGCCGGCGACGACAAGGCGGCGGGCATCCAGCCCCTGGTGACGGCAGCTGGCGATGGCGGCGCCGACGCGGTCGATGACCGTGGCAACCACGGCGGCCTGAAAGGAGGCGCAGATATCGGCAATGTCGGCATTGGACAGCGGCACCAGGCTTTCCGCGGCCTGGCGTACGGCGGTCTTGAGGCCGGAGAAGGAAAAATGCGGCTCCGGGCGCCCCAACATCGGGCGCGGCAGGGTGAAGCGGGCGGCATCGCCGCCGCGCGCCGCACGCTCGACCTGCGGCCCGCCGGGAAAGCCGAGGCCGAGCAGCTTTGCGGTCTTGTCGAAGGCCTCGCCCAGGGCGTCGTCGATGGTGGTGGCAAGGCGCCGGTAGCGCCCGACGTCCTCGACCCAGATCAGCTGGGTGTGGCCGCCGGAAACCAGCAGCAGCATATAGGGGAAGGGCGCATTGTCGGTGAGGCGCGCGGTCAGGGCATGGGCCTCGAGATGATTGACGGCGATCAGCGGTTTCTTGTGGACCAGCGCGATCGCCTTGGCGGTGGTAAGGCCGACCATGACGCCGCCGATGAGGCCGGGGCCGGCGGCGGCGGCAATGCCATCGAGTTCGGCGAAGGCGACACCCGCGGTTTCCAGGGCGCGCCTGATGAGCACATCGAGCGCCTCGACATGGGCCCTGGCGGCGATTTCCGGCACGACGCCGCCATAGCGGGCATGTTCGTCGATCTGGGAATAGACTTCATTGGCAAGTATGGCGCCGGACCCGTCATCGGCGCGGGTGACGACAGCGGCGGCGGTTTCGTCGCAGGTGGTCTCCAGCCCCAGGATGCAAATCTTCGACATCAGTTGCCCTTTGGTGCGCGCGGTCTTGTTCACCCGCGCCGGCGCGGCTAGGTTCGGCGCCGTCCTAATCGCTCCGCCCCATGGGCCTAACACCGGGATCGCATCCCATGCAATCGAAGATCCGTATCGGCACCCGCGGCAGCCCGCTGGCGCTGGCCCAGGCAGAAGAAACAAAGGCGCGGCTGGGGGCCGCCCACGGTTTCGGCGACGACGCGTTCGAGATCGTCATCATCAAGACCCAGGGCGATCTGGTTCTCGACCGGCCGCTGGCGGAAATCGGCGGCAAGGAGCTGTTCACCAAGGAGATCGAGCAGGCGTTGCTCGACGGCGCCATCGATCTGGCGGTGCATTCGACCAAGGACATGCCGACACAATTGCCGGACGGGCTGATCATTTCCTGTTTCCTGCCGCGCGAGGATGTGCGCGACGCCTTTATCAGTCTCAAGGCCGGGACCCTGAAGGATCTTGCCCCTGGCGCCGTCATTGGCACCGCGTCGCTGCGCCGCGCCGCCCAGTTGCGCCATCTGCGCCCTGATCTGAAAGTGGCGAGTTTCAGAGGCAATGTGCAGACAAGGTTGCGCAAGCTCGAGGCGGGCGAGGCCGATGCGACCTTTCTTGCCTATGCCGGCCTGCGCCGGCTCGGCCTTGCCGACCGCGTTACCTCGCTGGTGGCCGAAAGCGACATGCTGCCGGCGGTGGGCCAGGGGGCGATCTGCATCGAGAGCCGGGCCGACAATGACGCCATCAACACCATGCTTGCCGCCATCCACCATGGCGATACCGCCGATTGCGTGCGCGCCGAGCGTGCCTTTCTGGCGGCGCTGGACGGCTCTTGCCGCACGCCGATCGCGGCCCTGGCGCGCCTCGAGGGCGGCACCTTGCGCCTGCGCGGCCAGGTGCTGACACCCGATGGCAAGGAAGCGGAGGATATCGAGGCGGCGGGGCCGCGCGGCGAGGCGGAGGAAATCGGGTCCGGCGCCGGGGCGCAGGTGCGGGCGCGGCTGCGGCCGGGGTTTTTCGGCGAGGACGGCTGAGCGCGATGCGGCTTCTCCTCACCAGGCCAGCTGCCGATTCGGCGCCCCTTGCCCGTGAACTCGAAGCCGCGGGGCATCGGGTGCTGGTGGCGCCGCTGATGGCGATCGAGGGGCTCGCCGGCGCGGCGCTGGATCTTGATGGCGTGCAGGCGCTGCTGGCCACCAGCTCCAACGCGGTGCGGGCGATTGCCGCCCATGAGCGGGCGGCGGCGGCGCGGGCGCTGCCGCTATTCGCTGTGGGCGACGCCACGGCGCGCTCGGCGCGCGAGGCCGGGTTCGGCGAGGTCCATGCCGCCGGCGGCGATGTCGAGAAACTGGCCGATCTGGTGCGCGAACAGCTTGTGCCGGGAAACGGGCGGCTCGTTCATGTCGCCGGGCGCGAGCGCGCGGGCGATCTGAAGGGCGCCCTGGCGGCCCAGGGCTTTGACGTCGAGGTCGCGGTGCTCTACCGCGCCGAGGCCGCGGGAAAGCTCGCCGCGCCCGTGCTGGCGGCGCTGGGCGCCGGCACGCTTGACGGCGTGCTGCTGTTCTCCCCTCGCACCGCCAGGATCTGGGCCGGTCTTGTTGTCAGAAGCGGGTTGGCCAAAAGCGCGCGCGCGCTGCGCCATTACTGCCTGTCGCCGGCGGTGGCAGAGGCGCTGGCGCCGCTGGAGCTGCCTTTCGGGTCAGTGGCTACAGCGCTCTTGCCGCGCCAGGACGATCTGCTGCGGCTGATCGGAAAGGACGATGGCGGCACCGGCGGGGGCACAAAGCGCGCGCCTGCTCGCAAGCGCGGGCCTGACGTCGTATAAGGGATTCGCGCCCTTGGCGCCTGTCGGCCGGGGCGGTCGAATGGGCGGCGGGCGGCAACGGGCTTGGAGCTGGCACGGCATGAACGACAAGGCAAAGGACAGACCCGGGGCGGGCGGGCGCAGGCAAGGCGCCACGCGGCGCCCGGCGACAATCGATCTTGCCGCGACCGAGGTGAGCGAGGCGCCGCAAGCACCGGAAGCGCCAGCCGCGAAAGGCGCCAAGGCTTCAACACCTTCAGATGATGCACCGGACCAGGTTTCGAACCGGGCGGGGGGCAAGACAGCGGGCAAGGCAGGGAGCAAGGCAGGGAGCAAGGCGGCGGGCAAGGCTGGCGACAAGGCTGGCGACAAGTCCGGGGAAAAGGCGGTGGGCGAAGCACCGCAAAACCCGGGAGCCGGGGCGGCCAGGCCGGCCAAGGACCGGGGCGCCGGCCAGGGATCCGCCGGCGCCGGCCCGCAAGCCGCCGCCGC
>JAGRLG010000062.1 GCA_020441905.1 Rhodobiaceae bacterium
CGACTACATCGAGATGTTCTACAATCCAAAGCGCAAGCACGTCAGGAACGGGATGCTGTCACCCGTAGACTTCGAACGGCAGCAGGAAATGAGAACCGAGGGTGTCTAGAAAACTCGGGGCTATTCAATATGCCAAGCCATGCCTGCCGTGCTCCCGCCTACCGCCGTTGCCCATGAGCCGAAAGACGCCCCGGACACGATCAAGTGCAACATCCAATGTTGCATATTTTCGTATAAAGTAAGTTCAGATATTATAGCCGACGCCAAAATAAATAATTATGTCTCATGACGTTTTCCAGATCTCCTGGAGATACTTTTTGCTTGCAGGTTCCTTGCAGGACCGATCGATGCAGCATGTTGCCGGCGACAGAGGCGGCAGGAGCCCGCGCGGCTGGCGCATTGCGGCCGGACCGGCGGTTGGCCGCGCCATGATCGTTGACGGCAAGAACCCGTGCCCATCGCCATCCATAGCCACACGATAGCGCCCAGCAGTCGCGGCCTGCTGAAACAGCGGCGGTTTCGCCAAGGGCAGGGCCTCGCCCCCCAAGCCGCGCCAAGACGGGGCAGGGGCCGGGACAACGTGATGCGCCCGCTTCCAGCCCGCGAAGCTGTCGCCTCCAGGGACAGGCTTCGCCGTCTCGTCCGGGGATTCATCAAGATGGAATTGGATCCGGGGACCTAGGAGATCCTGGCGGTCTGGTGGGTCTTGGGGGCTCTGGTGGGTCTTGGGGGCTCTGGTGGGTCTTGGGGGGGATCTTGGGCGGTCCGGGGGGCAGGCGACAAAGGATCGGCCCACAGCCTATGCCAGTGCATGGTGGGCCCGGCAGGACTCGAACCTGCAACCAGACCGTTATGAGCGGCCGGCTCTAACCAATTGAGCTACGGGCCCCCGTTTGCCGCGAGGAGACTTGCCCTATAGCACAGTTTCACTGCCGGAAAAGAGCGCCTCTGGCGCTTTGCGGCGGGCATTTCAGCGGCGCGGCAGTTTCGCCGCATAGTCCAGCGCCTGGCGCCGGGTTTCAAATCGCTTGTAAGCCGGAATCTGGTCCAGCGCCTTGAGCCGCTCCAGTGCCTTGAGCGCGGCATTGGACAGGCCGGCGATGACCACCTTGTTGCCGCCCCGGCGCACCGTCGCCACCAGTTCCTCGATCGCCAGCGCCGCCGTCAGGTCGATCTTGCCGGCATCGGAAAAGTCGAGAACGATAACCTCGTTCTGCGGGTCGATGGCCACCACCCGCGCCAACTCGCGCGCCGAGGCATAGGAGAAGGACCCGGCGAAGCGGTAGAGCACGATGCGCCCCTCCGCGCGGCGGATCACCTCCCGCTCCGCCGCGTCGATGCGCCCTTCGTCCTTGATCGACACCCGCTCGATGGCGCGGATCTCCTCCTTGCCGATCCAGCGCGCGGTAACGAAGCTGGCGAGAATGATGCCCACCGCCACCGCGGTGATGAGATCGACGAACACCGTCAGCACCAGCGTGATCGCCATCACCAGGACTTCTTCGCGCGGCGCCCGGTGGGCGCGGCGCAAAAAGCCCCAGTCGATGATGTCCCAGCCGACCTTGATCAATATGCCGGCCAGCGCCGCGTGGGGGACGGGCTCGGCGAGCGGCGCCAGGCCCAGCACCACCGCCGCCAGCACCACGGCGTGAATGGCGCCCGACAGCGGCGAGCGCCCGCCGGCGCGCACATTGACCACCGTGCGCATGGTGGCGCCGGCGCCCGGCAGCCCGCCGATCAGCCCGGCGGCGACATTGCCGATGCCCTGCCCGATCAGTTCGCGGTCCGAGTCGTGGCGGGTGCGGGTGATCTGGTCCGCGATCAGCGACGTCAGCAGGCTGTCGATCGAGCCCAGCATGGCGAGGATGAACCCGGCCTGGAGGATCCTCGGCATTTCGCCCGGATCGAGCACCGGAATGACCAGGCTCGGCAGTCCCGTCGGGATTTCGCCGAGCCGCGGCGCGTCGGGAAAAAGGAAGACCGCCGCCAGCGTGGCGATCACCAGCGCCGCCAGGGGCGAGGGGATGAAGCGGCGCACCGCGGCCGGCCAGCCCAGCACGATGGCGAGCGACAGGGCGCCGACGGCAAGCGCGTGCCAGTTGGCGGCGCGTGCCAGGCCATGCCAGGCGGCGACCGAAGCCACCGGGCCGCCCGCTGTCGGCAGCCCGGCCAGCGGCAGCACCTGGATGACAATGATGATGACTCCGATCCCGGTCATGAAGCCGGAGATCACCGATACCGGCGTATAGGCGATATAGCGCCCCAGCCCCATGGCCCCGAAGCCGATCTGGATCAGCCCTCCGAACATGACGATGGTGAAGGCTTCGGGAAGATTTCCGGCATATTGGGCGACGATGGCACCCATGACCACGGTCATCGGCCCGGTCGGCCCGGATACCTGCGCCGGCGTGCCGCCGAACACGGCGGCGAAAAATCCCACCGCGATGGCGCCATAAAGACCGGCAATTGCCCCGGCGCCGGAGGCCACGCCGAAGGCCAGGGCCAGCGGCAGCGCCACCACCGCGGCGGTCAGGCCGCCGAAGAGGTCGTTTTTCAGGTTGGCCAGCCAGGAAACCGGCTGCGCTGCGGAAGGCACGGGCATGAAACGTCTCTCGAGGGGTCTGGTCCGGCCGGATGGCGGATTTGGGAGAGAGAATCTGTAAACTTCCGCTTCTAGCTCTACGCCCCGCGCCGCCGCGCATCAAGAGGCCGGCTGCGGCCGGGTGTCATGCCCGCCCTTGCCGCGCCATATTGCTCATGGCCTACTTGTCCCGGCCCGCAAAAAAAGAGGAACCCCGCAATGCCGCGATTGAACGTGCAAAACCCATTGGTGCTTCTACTGGCGGCCCTGTTGGTCCTGTCCCCCGCATGGGCGCGCGCCGAGCAGGCACCGCCCAGCATCACCATGTCCGGCGAGGGCGAGGTTTCCGCCCCGCCTGACCTGGCGCATGTCTCCACCGGCGTCGTTACCCGCGATGCCACCGCCCAGGGCGCGCTCGATGCCAACAACGCGGCGATGGCGCAAGTCGTCGAGGAGATGAAGCGCGCCGGCATCGAGCCGCGCGACCTTCAGACCTCCAGTTTCTCGGTGCAGCCGCAATATTACCACCCGCCGCAGGGCAAGGACGGGCGCCATGAGCCGCCGCGCATTGTCGGCTACCAGGTGTCCAACACTCTCCTCGTGCGGGTGCGCGATCTTGCCCGCCTTGGCGCCATTCTCGACATTTCGGTGCGTCTTGGCGCCAACCAGCTTGGCGGCATTTCCTTTGCCGTGTCGGAGCCTGCGCCGTATCTGGAAACCGCCCGCAAGGCGGCGATGGCCGACGCCATCGCCAGGGCCAGCCTCTATGCCGAGGCCGCCGGCGTGCGCCTCGGGCGCGTCTTGTCGATCAGCGAAAATGGCGGCGGGCGGCCGTCACCGGTCTTTGCCCGCATGGCGCGCGCCGAGGATGCCGCGCCGGTCCCCATCGAGGCTGGCGAACAGGCCATCTCGGCGCGGGTCAGCGTTACCTGGGAACTACTGCAATAGGCACCGGCTGGCCGCCGCCGGTGGGCGCCCCCGCCTTGCCCTTGATGCGGTTGTCCTCGTCCATCAGGATGACGGTCGGCACATGGGCCTCGGCTTCGGCCTGGGACATCTGGGCATAGGCGACGATGATCACCTTGTCGCCCCTGGCGGCAAGGCGGGCGGCGGCACCATTGAGGCCGATCTTGCGCGAGCCTTCCGGCGCCACGATGACATAGGTGGTCAGCCGCTGGCCATTGGTGATGTTGTAGATATCGACCTGTTCGTGGGGCAACAGGCCCGCCGCATCCATAAGGGTGCGGTCGATGGAGATCGACCCTTCATAGTCGATATCGCATTCGGTGATGGTTGCAGCGTGAAGCTTGCATTTCATCATATTGAGCAGCATCAGACCCCTGTCCGCCATTTAGCCCGCCCGACTAGCGCGCCGTTTCGCATGCGCGGCCCCTTTGCGTCAAGGGCACAGCACCGGCAAAGAATGGAAAAATCCCGTTTCGGGCACTCCTGGCCGCTGGTGGAACACCTCCGCGCCTGCTGGTACAATTTAACATATAGGACAGGCATTTGGCGCGGCAAGATAAGGAAACCTCCAATGTTTCATACCACCATCGCCGGATCGCTGCCCAAGCCGGCCTGGCTGGCCGAGCCGGAAAAGCTGTGGCCGCGCTGGAAATTCTCCGGCGCCGAGCTCGAACAGGCCAAGCGCGACGCCGCGCTGGTCTGGCTCAAGGAGCAGGAATCTGCCGGTATCGACATCGTCTGCGACGGCGAGCAGTTCCGCGGCCATTTCGTCCACGGCTTTCTTGAACATATCGACGGCATCGACTGGGACCTCAAGACTCCCATGGGCATCCGAGACAACCGCTATACCGTCGATGTGCCCACCGTTACCGCGCCGGTCAGCCGGCCCCGGCCGGTGCATGCGGAAGAGGTGCGCTTCATGCGCGCCCATACCCGCAATGCCCTCAAATTCACCATTCCCGGCCCGATGACCATTTGCGATACCCTGGCCGACGCCCATTATGGCCGGCGCGCCGACATGGCGATGGCTTTCGCCGATGTCCTCAATCAAGAGGTACGCGAGCTGGAAGCGGCCGGCGCCGATGTCATCCAGTTCGACGAACCGGCCTTCAATGTCTTCGGCAAGGATGTCCGCGAATGGGGCATCGCGGCGCTGGAGCGTGCCGCTGCCGGCCTGAAATGCAAGACCGCGGTGCATATCTGCTATGGCTACGGCATCGAGGCCAATATCCGCTGGAAAGAAAGCCTCGGCACCGAGTGGCGCCAATACGAGGAAATTTTCCCCCTGCTCAATGCCAGCCGCATCGACCAGGTATCGCTCGAATGCGCCGGCTCCCACGTGCCGATATCGCTGATCGCCGCCCTGCCCGACAAGGACCTGCTGATCGGCGCCGTCGCCGTCGCTCCGGGGCGCATCGAAACCCCGGCGGAGGTCGCCGCCACCTTGCGCGAGGCGCTCAAACACGCCGATGCCGGGCGCATTTTCCCCTGCACCAATTGCGGCATGGCGCCGCTGCCGCGCGCATTGGCGCTGGCCAAGATGAAGGTGCTTGCCGAGGGCGCCTTCGTCATGCGCAAGGAAATCGCGGCATAGGGCCGGCCGGGCGCCGGCGCGCCGCCCCCCTTGTGGCGGTGGCGGCGGCAAAAGGCTAGGATCCGCCTTCCCCTGCCCGGCGGATTCGTTTTTCAGGCCCATTGCTCATGACCACTTTCACGCCGCATCAGGACGCCGCCCTCAAGGCCGCAGCGGCATGGCTCGCCGCCCGTCCGGGGCGCAAAGGCGTGCCCCTGGTCTTTCGCCTCTTCGGCTATGCCGGCACCGGCAAGACGACGCTGGCGCGCCATCTCGCCGAGGGCGTCGACGGCAAGGTGCTCTACGCCGCCTTCACCGGCAAGGCGGCGCTGGTGATGCGCAACAAGGGCTGCAACGGCGCCTCCACCATTCACTCCCTGATCTACCGCACGCGCGAGCGCGACGACGAGGCGCCGAGCTTTGAACTTTGGGACGACGCCCCGGCCTCGCGCGCGCAGCTCATCGTCATCGACGAATGCTCCATGGTCGACGAGGAGCTCGGCCGCGACCTGATGTCCTTCGGCGTGCCGCTGCTGGTGCTCGGCGACCCGGCCCAGCTGCCCCCGGTGCAGGGCGCCGGTTTCTTCACCGAAGCCGAACCCGACGCCATGCTCTCGGAAGTTCACCGCCAGGCGCAAGGCGATCCCATCGTGCGCCTGTCGATGCAGGTGCGAGCCGGCGAGCGGCTGGAAGCTGGAACCTATGGCCAGACCCAGGTGGTGCGGCGCGCCGATCTCGACCCCGAGCGCGTCATGGAGGCCGACCAGATCCTGGTCGGCCGCAACGCCACCCGCCGCGCCTACAACGCGCGCATGCGCGAGCGGCTGGGCTTCGACTCCGCCCTGCCGCTGGCCGGCGACCGCCTGGTCTGCCTGCGCAACAACAAGAAGAAGGGCCTGTTCAATGGCGGGCTGTGGCAGGTCGCCGAAAGCTCGCCGCCGCGCCGCGGCCTCGTCAAGCTGCGCATCGTCCCCGAGGAAGACCCTGCCGCCACCCCGATGAAAGTGACAATCCGCGCCGAGTGCTTCACCGGCGGCATCGAGAATTTCGACTGGGCCAGCCGCAAACGCTACGACGAGTTCGACTTCGGCTATGTCCTCACCGTCCACAAGGCGCAAGGTTCGCAGTGGGACGACGTCATGCTGTTCGACGAGAGTTTCGCCTTTCCCGACGCCCGCGAGCGCTGGCTCTATACCGGTATCACCAGGGCGGCGCGGCGCCTCACTCTCGTCACCTGATCCTGCACCGCTGAATCGCGAAGCGGCGGCCAGGTTCCCCTATTCGATTTCGCGCCGCGCCCCATTTGATGCTATCAGATGCCCCAGCGAACACCGGCGGAGGCTGCAAACAAACATGACTGCAAAAGCAAGAAGCAAGGCAAAGGCGGACAACGGCATGAAGGCGGCAGCCAAGCCGAAACTGATTGTCCGCCAGGCCCGGATCGGAGACGTCGAGGAGATCGAAAATATCTCCAGGCGCGCCTTCGCGCCCCAACTCTACAATACCGCCGCGGCAGCACGCAGTCAGATCTCCAATTTTCCCGAAGGCCAGTTCGTCGCCGAATATGAGGGCAAGATCGTCGGCCACTGCGCCACCTTCCGCATCAGCGGCGATATCGGCCTCAAGCCCCACACCTGGAGCGAGATCACCGGCGGCGGGCTGGCCTCGCGCCATGATCCGGAGGGCGACTGGCTCTACGGCATGGAGGTCTGCGTCGACCCCGACTACCGCCGCCTGCGCATCGGCCAGCGGCTCTATGACGCCCGGCGCCAGCTGTGCCGCAACCTCAAGCTCAAGGGCATCACATTCGGCGGCCGCATGCCGGGTTACGCCAAGCGCTCAAAGAGTGTCGGCTCTCCTCAAGTATATCTTGAGAAAGTTACCTCAAAAGCCTTCCGGGACAGCGTTATCCTGTTTCACTTGTCGAACGGATTTGAGCCGATCGGCATTCTTGAAGGCTATGACCCCTACGACTACGACTCGCGCGGCTTTGCCGTGCACATGGTGTGGCGCAACCCGCTCCATGCCGAGGAAACGAGTTCCGCTTCCGCGTCGCAATCGCTGTCGACCCACGACACCATCCGCGTCGCCACCGTGCAGTGGCAGATGCGCGCCATCGGCTCCAAGGAGGAGTTCTCCGACCAGATCGAATATTTCATCGACGTCGCCTCGGACTACCGCGCCGACTTCGTCGTGCTGCCGGAACTCTTCACCCTGCAACTGCTGTCGCTGGACAAGAAGTCCCATTCCGCCAGCGAGGCCATCGCCCGCGTCTCCGGCTATACCGAATGGTATATCGAGTTCATGAGCCAGCTCGCGGTGAGCTACAACATCAACATCATCGCCGGCTCGCACCCCAACGAAACCGCCTCGGGCGAGATCCGCAACACCGCCTATATCTTCCTGCGCGACGGCTCGATCCACACCCAGGACAAGATCCACCCCACGCCCTCGGAAGCCTATTGGTGGAACATCAAGGGCGGCGACAAGGTCGACGCCATCAATACCGATTGCGGCCTCATCGGCGTTCTCATCTGCTACGACGCCGAGTTCCCGGAACTTGCCCGCCGCCTCGCCGACCAGGGCGCCATGATCCTCTTCGTGCCGTTCTGCACCGACGAGCGCCGCTCCTATATGCGGGTGCGCTATTGCTCCCATGCCAGGGCCATCGAGAACCAGTTCTACGTCGTCATGTCCGGCGTTGTCGGCAATCTGCCCAAGGTCGAGAACATGGACATCCATTATGCCGAAAGCTGCATCCTGACCCCGTGCGACTTCACCTTCAGCCGCGATGGCGTTGCCGCCGATACCGCGCCCAACACTGAAACCATCGCCTTTGCCGACTTGCGCCTCTCGGACCTGCGGGTGGCGCGATCCTCCGGCTCTGTACGCAATCTCAAGGACCGCCGCTTCGATCTCTATCACGTCGCCTGGAGCAAGCAGCATTCGCGCTAGGCGCGGGCGCGAAATCCAAGCCTCCGCTTGACTTTACCGGCGCAAAAGCCCATGTCTGGCGCCACATGGAATAATTGCGGCTGCGTGGCGCAATGGGGCGCAGAAGGCCCCGTTATACTGTCCCGATACTTCGCCGTCCGGCATTTGCCCTCGCTGTCAGGTTTTCGGCCGGGTATTGAGGGGGACGCGCCCGGACCCTGGGCCGGACAGCCGCACCCGGACATGAACAAACCGCGCAGCGGCGCTGGCGCAAGGCAAGACCGGCGCAGGGCTGGAAACAACGGAGAACAGATTTGGCCAAGGAAGAATTGCTCGAATTTGAAGGGCTGGTCACCGACGTCCTGCCCGATGCGCGCTTTCTGGTGAAGCTGGAAAACGGGCATGAGATTATTGCCTACACCGCCGGCCGGATGAAGAAATTCCGCATCCGCACCCTGGTCGGCGACCGCGTCACCGTCGAGATGACGCCTTATGACCTCGACAAGGGCCGCCTTGTCTATCGCCACAAGGACGAGAAGTCGCCCGCCACCCGCTCCCAGGCCCGTCGCGCCACGACCCGCCGCCGCTAGGAGCCGCAAGCAGCGCCGCGAGCCGTCCGGGCCAAGACCGCATTGACGCCGGCCGCGCCGGCGCGGCCCCCGTGGCGGCGCCTGGCGCCGCGTCCGTTGCATGGCCGACTTGCATTTGAAAGAATCGCGCGCCCATGGCGAGCCTGCGCCGGCACGCCGGGTCACGGCCTGCGCCCATACTCTCCTATTCTCGGGATACCGCCAATGAACATGGAGCCCGACGAGCCCGACCCGTTTTTCCATCACCCCGAGTTGCGCGACGAGATTGCCGACCCGCTCAAGTCGTTCAAGCGCACCTTCACGACGGCGGATCTCGCCGCCAGGACCAGGGAAATGGGGCTGACGAAGGAGTGGTGGTACACCGATGAGGAACGCGAGGCGATGCGCGCCCGCTTCCTTGACGGCCACCGCGACGGCGATCTCTGGGTCTTCGGCTACGCGTCCTTGATGTGGGATCCGGGGTTCCGCTTTGCCGAGGTTCGCCGCGCCCGCGTTCCGGGGTATGCGCGCCGCTTCATTCTCAAGGACATCCATGGCGCAAGGGGAACCTCCGACGCCCCCGGCCTGATGGCCGCACTCGACAGGAGCGCAGGATGCGACGGGGGCGAAGGGTGCGACGGGCTGGTGTTCCGCATTGCCCGCGAGCGCGTCGAGGAGGAAACCGAAGTGCTCTGGCGCCGGGAGAAGATCGGCCCCGCCTACACGGCAACTTTCGTTGAGGCATTCTTCGCGGACAAGTCCGTAAATGCCCTCACCTTCGTTGCCGATCACGACGCGGAGCTGATCGACGCCAGCATGACGCGCCAGCAACAGATCCATTTCCTGGCCACCGGCGCCGGTTTTTTGGGAACGAGCCTCGATTACCTCAGGAACATCGAAAGGAAATTCGCCGTGCTCGGGATCCGCGACGACGATGTCGCCGCGCTGCTTCGCGAATCGGAAGCCTATGCCGCATCGCGCTGAACCCGCCGCCCGCGGCCACGCGGCCTAGCGCTCGGCGAATGCCAGCCGGGCGCCGAGCGCAAGAAAGGCGCCGGCAAAGGCGCGCCGCATCCACACCACGACGCCGGGCCGCGACAGCACGCGGGCGCGCACCAAGGCCGCCGCTGCGCCATAGCCGACAAAGACGATAAAGGTCAGCGCCATGAAGATGGCGCTCAATCCCAGCATGGCGGGCACCGGGCTTGTCTCTCCCGGCGCTATGAATTGCGGCAAAAAGGCGAGAAAGAAGATCGACAGCTTTGGATTGAGCAGGTTGATCAATATTCCGGTGACGATGACCTGGCGCGCCGAGCGGGCATCGACCTTGTCCTCGATCTTCAGCGCCCCGCCTTCGCGCAGGGCGTTCCACGCCATGAACATGAGATAGGCGACGCCGGCATATTTGACCGCCTGGAAGGCCAGCGCGCTGGCATGGAGCAGCGCCGCCAGACCGAACACCGCCGCCGCGATATGGGGCACGATGCCCAGCGTGCAGCCAAAGGCGGCCGCGATGCTGGCCCGCCCGCCCCGCGCCAGCGCCACCGCCAGCGTGTAGAGCACGCCGGTGCCCGGCGCGATGATGACGATGAGCGAAGTGACGAGAAATTCGATGCTCATGGGCCCCCGGTTCCTTCACCGCGCCCATCGAAGCATGCCGGGCGCGCACTTCCAAGCCCCATGCCCACGCCGCGCCGTCGTTCCGGCGAAGGCTTAGAATCCAGAGATGAGGCGGCAACAGGCTGAGGCGCCGCAACTGGACCTGCGGCCTTCTCCGGGGTGACGCATAAACAACGGGTGTGTGCCGTCAGTCTTCCGCAGCTCAGTTATCCAAAAAGCTCCTGAGCTTTCTCGACCGGCTCGGATGCTTCAGCTTCCTCAGCGCCTTGGCCTCGATCTGGCGGATACGCTCGCGGGTGACCGAGAACTGCTGGCCAACCTCTTCCAGCGTGTGGTCGGTGTTCATGCCGATGCCGAAGCGCATGCGCAGCACGCGCTCCTCGCGCGGGGTGAGCGAAGCCAGCACCCGCGTCGTGGTTTCGCGCAGGTTCGACTGGATTGCGGCGTCAATGGGCAGGATGGCGTTCTTGTCCTCGATGAAATCGCCAAGATGGGAATCCTCCTCGTCGCCGATCGGCGTCTCCAGGCTGATCGGCTCCTTGGCGATTTTCAGGACCTTGCGCACCTTTTCCAGCGGCATGGAAAGCTTTTCCGCCAGTTCCTCCGGCGTCGGCTCGCGGCCGATCTCGTGCAGCATCTGGCGGCTGGTGCGCACGATCTTGTTGATCGTCTCGATCATGTGCACCGGGATGCGGATGGTGCGCGCCTGGTCTGCGATCGAACGGGTGATCGCCTGGCGGATCCACCACGTCGCATAGGTCGAGAACTTGTAGCCGCGCCGGTACTCGAACTTGTCCACCGCCTTCATCAGGCCGATATTGCCTTCCTGGATCAGGTCGAGGAATTGCAGGCCGCGATTGGTGTATTTCTTGGCGATCGAGATGACGAGCCTGAGATTGGCCTCCACCATCTCCTTCTTGGCGATACGCGCCTCGCGCTCGCCCTTCTGCACCATGTGAACGATGCGGCGGAACTCGGTGATCTCGAGGCCGGTTTCGGTCGCCAGTTCCTGGATATTGGCGCGCATGTTCTTGATCGTCTCGCGATCCTCGCCGACGAATTCCTTCCAGCCCTTGCGCGCCAGCCGGCCGACGCGGCGGATCCAGTTCGGATCGAGCTCGTTGCCCTGATACTCCTTGAGGAAATCCTCGCGATCGACGCCGTAGGAATCGGCCAGGCGCATCAGCCGCCCCTCGATGCCGATCAGCCGCCGGTTGATGTTGTAAAGCTGCTCGACCAGAAGCTCTATGCGGTTGTTGTTGAGCGACAGGCTCTTCACATGCGCGATGATATCTTCCTTGAGCTTCTTGTAGCGGCGCTCCTGGGAGGGCGACAGCAGCGTATTGCGCAGCCGGTTCTCGACGTTCTGATCCTGGAGACGGCGCAGTTTCTTGTAGTCAGAGGCCACCAGGTCGAAGGTCTCCACGACCTGCGGTTTCAGTTCCGTCTCCATCGCCGACAGGGACAGCGAATTGTCCATGTCGTCCTCGTCGTCCTCGTCCTCGTCGCCGCCTTCCTTTTCGCCATCGGCGCCCTTGCCGGCGTCCTCGTCCTCTTCCTCGTCCTCGTCGCCGCCATCCCGTCGCGCATTGGCTGCATTGGCGGCATCGGCCATCTGCTGCTTGGCGTCGGGGCCGGCATAAGTCGCTTCAAGGTCGATGATGTCGCGCAGCAGGATCTTGCCGTCGGCAAGTTCGTCGCGCCAGATGATGATGGCCTGGAAGGTCAGCGGGCTTTCGCACAAGCCGGCGATCATCGCCTCGCGGCCGGCCTCGATGCGCTTGGCGATGGCGATTTCGCCCTCGCGCGACAAAAGCTCGACCGTGCCCATCTCGCGCAGATACATGCGCACCGGATCGTCGGTGCGCTCGGCCGGCTCGCTCGCCTTCTCGGTCTTGGTAACCGACTTGCCGCCGCTGGGGGCAAGGGCCCCGCCGTCGTCCGAATCGTCGCTATCGTCGCTATCGTCGTCGCTGGATGCCGCATCGCCGCCCTCGGCGTCTTCGGCTTCCTCGGTCTCGATCACATTGATGCCCATGTCGTTGAGCATGGCCATGGTGTCCTCGATCTGTTCCGACTTCACCTCCTCGGAGGGCAGAACATCGTTCAGTTCGTCATAGGTCACATAACCGCGCTTCTTGGCGATCTTGATCATCCGCTTGACAGCGGCATCCGAAAGGTCGAGGACCGGGCTGTCGCTGCCCTCGCTCGCGGCATCCTGCTCTTTGGCTGCCTGGCGCGTTTCTGTCGCCATTCGTCTACCCCGCTCAAACCGCGCTCAACGCCCGCCGGCCGGCTCAATCGCCCCAGTGCCGCCCCGCGCCTGCTTTGCGCCCATGACAAACGCGGCCACCGGGCACCAGGCCCGGCCGCCACGCAATTTCAATCGTTACATCCAGCACCGTTAAACCTGCATTAACCGCACTGCCGCGCCGCCCCCGTATCCGCCGGGGAAAGCGAATTTCTGTCTCCACCGCAAAACGGGCAACGCCGACGGCGCAATTTTGCGGCATCGTGGCTTGCCCTTCGCGAATTCCTGTCGTTAAGCCCGCCCCGAAATCCCCGACCGCGAACGCATCCGGCCATGCGGGAACTGTATTTCCTGTCCGGCGCGCCCTTCACTTGCCCAGCTCGTCGATCAGCGCTTCCCTGCCTTCGAGGCTTTCCAGCTGCTCCTGAATATCCTTCAGGCGAGCCAGGCTCGCTTCGCTCCCGTCCTCGGCCAGCGCGCGTTCGGCCTCCACCAGTTCCTTATTTAGCGTCGACGACTTCCGGTGCAAGGCCACAATATGCCGCCACAGCGGTAAAATGTGCCGCAACTCGCTTGTCCCGAGTGCGAATCGGTCCCTGCCGCGCCGCACTACGGTATCGATACGCGCGATCAGCTCGCCAAATCCCCCAGCTTCCAGCCGTTCCGCCAGCTCCGCTGCCTCGAGGGCGTCTTCATGCGCCGCGATGTCTAGGATTGCACGGCGAAGCCTGTCAAGCCCCGCGTCCGCGATATCGAGCGCGGCGACGGTCTCCGCTTCGCGCTCCAGCAGTTCAGGGTGGTTGAGTACGCAGGCCACCAGGACCGCCTCGCGCGGGCTCAGCGGCGCCGCGCCGCCGCGCACCAGGGCGCTGGCGCGAAGCGCC
>JAGRLG010000063.1 GCA_020441905.1 Rhodobiaceae bacterium
CCGATCGCATCATCGATACCCTGGCCATGGCCCGGCGCAAGCACCCCTCCGGGGGCAATTCGCTCGATGCCCTGTGCCGGCGCTACGGCATCGACAATTCCGCCCGCACCCGCCATGGCGCGCTGCTTGACGCCGAATTGCTCGCCGAGGTCTATCTGGAGCTGCGCGGCGGCCGCCAGGCCAATCTGACCCTGGTCGGGACGGAAGCGCAAAAGACCGCCCTTGCCGCCGCCGCCCGGCCTGCCTCGCGGCCCGGCCCGTTGCCCGCGCGCCTTGGCGCCGACGATGAGGCGGCCCACCGCGCCTTGGTCGAGGCGCTTGGCGCCAATGCCATCTGGAGCCGCTACGGCACCGGCCGGGACTGACCCGTTTACCGGATGCGGCCAGCGGCGCCGGATCAGGCCTGTGCCTGCGGCGCCGCCTGTTCGGCCATGCGCTGGCGATATAGCGCGGCAAAATCGATGGGATCGATCATCAGGGGCGGGAAACCGCCATCGCGCGCCGCATTTGCGATGATCTGGCGGGCGAAGGGAAAGAGCAGCCGCGGGCATTCGATCAGCACCACCGGCTGCATGCTGTCGGCGGGAATATTCTGAATCCTGAACAGACCGGAATAGGTGAGTTCGATATTGAAGATCACCGTTTCGCCTTCGACCGCCTTGGCTTCCATCGAAAGATCGACCTCATAGTCGTCGGCGGCCAGGTTCCGGGCATTGACGTTGATATTTATCTGGATCGACGGGTGCTTGGCCTCGGTCGACAGGCTTTGCGGCGCGTTGGGATTTTCAAACGAAAGATCTTTGACATATTGGCCGAGGACATTGAGCGTCGGTGCCCCGCCGCCCTGGGCCGCCTGTTCGCCGGCTGGCGCCGATGCCCCTGGCGCCGCCGCTCCTGGCGCGGCTTTTCCGCCTGCCGGCGCCTTGGCTGTCGCGCCGCCGTTTTTCGCTCCCGATGTTTTCTTGGCCACCGCCAGATCTCCCCTAGATTGTTGTTCCGCTGGCTAACATGCCCCGGTGGAGGCGGCAAGCGGCGCGATTGCGACTCCCCGGCCCGCGACCGGCGGCGGCCGGAGCTAGCCGCGCCACGGCGATTCGCCGTCTTCCGTCCCGTCCGGCGTTTCCTCGACCTCGCGCCAATGGCCTTCGATCACCGGACCCATGCCGTTTCTCGCGCCGCCGCCCTCGCCGCCCGTTCCCGGCCTCCCATGCACATGCACCGCGCCGGCGGCGCGCAGCATGCGCCAGGCCCAGCCCGCCAGCGCCCCGCGCAGCGGAGGCACAAAAAGCGCCAGGCCGAAGGCGTCGGTCAGAAAACCGGGCGTCAGCAGCAACAATCCGGCGACAAACAGAAACACGGCATCGACAAGTGCCGCCACCGGCAATTCTCCCGCTTCCGCCGAGCGGCGCGCCTTTTCGAGCGCCGCCAGTCCTTGATGACGCAGCAGCATGGTGCCCGCCACGGCCGTGGCGACGACGACCGCAATGGTTGCCAGCAGGCCGATCTGGCCGCCGATGACGACGAAAAGCGCGATTTCAATCAGCGGAACAGCGATCAGCGCGATTGGCAGAAACAGGGCTGGTTGCAGCTTGGTCATCGGTCCTTTCCGCAGCTAATTGCGCATTTTGCCCGCTGGCATGCGCCCATGCCGGCGCGGGCGCTGGATTTCCCCGCCCGGCCTCTTACATATAGGGCACTGTTGCTGATATCATCCTTCAATGTTTGTTTTCCGGGCGTGCCAACGGATCGTTTCATGAATGGCTTTCTGGACATTTACACCATTCTGTTCCTCGTTTTGGCGGTGGTGATATTCCTGCGGCTGCGCCATGTCCTCGGCCGCCGCACCGGCCATGAGCGCCCGCCTTTCGATCCCTATACGCGGCCCGATGGCGCCGCCGGCGAGAGCCCGGCCAAGGGACGCGAAAAAGTGGTGGCGCTGCCCCGCCGCGGCGCCAAGCCCGAGGTCAATGCCGGCGGCGAGGACGAGCGCGGCGAGCGCTGGAAGAAATTCGCGCCTCCCGGTTCACCCCTGGCGCGCGCTTTCAGCGCCTTTGCCCGGAGCGACTCCAATTTCGATCCTGAACGTTTTCTTGAAGGCGCCAAGCTCGCCTATGAGATGATTGTCACCGCCTTTGCCGCCGGCGACAGGAACGCCCTCAAGCCGCTGCTCGGCCGCGAGGTCTATGACGGATTCCTCGAGGCGATTGCCGAACGCGAGAGCCGGGGCGAGAAAATCGAATCGGAATTCGTCGGCATCAATCGCGCCGAGATCGTCGATGCCGCAAAAAAAGGCTCGACGGCGCAGATGACGGTGCGTTTTGTCTCCGAGATGATTTCGGTCACGTTGTCCAAGAGCGGCGAAATTCTCGACGGCGACCGCAAGGCGATTCGCGAGGTCACCGATATCTGGACCTTTTCCCGCGACCTGTCGTCGCGCGACCCCAACTGGGCGCTGGTCGCCACAGAGGCAGCCTGACCGCGAGGCCCGCCGATGCAGCCGGTTATCAGGACCCTCGCCGCTGTGCTGCTCACCGGTGTGCTATCGATGCCCGCCATGCCGATCCAGGCCCAGACCAGTGCTCCGGCGGCGATGCCGCTGGCCTTTGCCGATCTTGAAGGCTGGAGCGGCGAGCGCCACGACGAGGCGTTGGAGGTTCTGTTGCGATCCTGCGCCCGCGCCGGCATCGGGCGCGAGATGGCGCGCCTGTGCCCCGCCGCCAAACAGGCAGCCCAGGGCGGACGCGCTGCCGCCCGTGCTTTTTTCGAGGCAAATTTCCGCCCTTTGCGCATTACCTCCAAGGACGGCCGCGCCGGATTTCTCACCGCCTATTACGAACCGGAAGTTGACGGCTCGCTGCGCCCCGGCGCGCAATTTGCGGCCCCGCTCTATGCCCTGCCGCCGGGCCGCAAGGCGGGGTCCACCGCGCCCTACCTCACCCGCGGCGAAATCGAGGCGGGGGCGCTGGCCGGCAAGGGCCTCGAACTGGTCTATGTGCGCGACCGTATCGAGGCTTTTTTCATCCACATTCAGGGTTCGGCGCGCATCCGCCTCGAGGATGGCCGGGTGCTGCGCGTGGGTTTTGCCGGCAAGAACGGCCAGCCCTACACGTCGATCGGCAAGGTGCTGGTCGATGCCGGGCTGATCGATCGCAAGGAGATGTCGGCGCAAAGGCTGCGTCAATGGCTCCATGCCAATCCGGGCCGCGCCGACGAGGTGATGGCGCAAAACCGCTCCTTCATCTTTTTCCGCCGCCTTGCCGTGGAAGACCCGGCGCTGGGGCCGGTGGGCGCCCAGGGAGTGCCGCTGACCTCCGGGCGCAGCCTTGCCGTGGATCGCAATTTCTACGATTTCGGCGTGCCGGTCTGGCTCGACAGCGTGTTGCCCGAGGTCGATGGCCGGCCTGAGGTTTTCCGCCGCCTGATGATTGCGCAGGATACAGGTTCGGCCATTCTCGGCGCCGCGCGCGGCGACCTTTTCCTCGGCTCCGGCGCGGCGGCGGGAAATCGCGCCGGGCTGATCCAGCATATGGCCGATTTTGTCGTGTTGTGGCCCAACGAAGCGGCGCTGCCGTCCTGGGCCGGCCCGCTGCCCGCCGCCATGACGCGCTAGGCCATGGCCCCGCGGCGACCAAAGGCGCCTCCGGCGCCGCGAGCGGAACCTGGAGAAAGGCCTGGCGACGCCGAGTTGTGGCAGCGCATCAAGGAAAGCGCCCGGCCGCTGGATGACCGCGCCCGCGCCTTTCATGGCCGCGCGGCGCCCTCGTCAAGGACCGAGCTTGCCGTCCCGTCGCCGCCGGCCAAGGCTCAAGGCTTGGCAAAAACGCGGCCCGCTCCGTCACAGCTTGTGCCGGCGGCGCCAGCCGGGGCGGTGAAAGCCGCCGGTCCCGCCGCCATAGAGCCCCGCCTTGCCCGCCGCCTGTCGCGCGGTTCGGTGCAGGTCGAGGCCCGGCTCGATCTTCATGGCATGCGCCAGCATCAGGCCCAGCAGGCCCTGTTCGACTTCCTGCTTTTCTCGCAAAAACGCGGCCGCCGCCTCGTTCTCGTGATCACCGGCAAGGGCCGCTCCGGCAAGGAGGACGAGGCCGGCTTCATGCCTGCGCGCGATGCCGGCATTCTGCGCCGCGCGCTGCCGCGCTGGCTCGCGCTGCCGCGCTTTGCCGATCTGGTCATCAGCTGTTCGCCGGCCCATCGCCGCGATGGCGGCGAAGGCGCCTACTATATGCGCATTCGCAAGCCTCGCGGCTGAGACGGGCTTCGGCCGGACCGGGGCAGGGGCCTTGCCGGCGATCACGGGAACGCGGCGGCTAGAGGATGAAGCGGCTCAGATCGGCATTCTTGGCCAGCTCGCCAACCTTTTCGCGCACATAGGCGCCGTCGATCCGAACCGTCTCGCCGCCGCGGTCGGTGGCTGAAAACGAGATTTCGTCGAGCAGCCGTTCCATCACCGTCTGCAAGCGCCGCGCCCCGATATTCTCCAGCGCCGAATTGATCTCCACCGCCAGCCCGGCGATTTCGTCAATGGCGCCGTCGGCAAATTCCAGGGTTACGTCCTCGGTGGCCATCAGGGCGATATATTGCTTGATCAGGCTGGCCTCGGTTTCGGTCAGGATGCGCCGGAAATCCTCCCGCTCCAGCGCCCTGAGCTCGACCCGGATCGGCAGCCGGCCTTGCAACTCGGGGAGCAGGTCCGAGGGCCGCGAAACATGGAAGGCGCCTGATGCGATGAACAGGATATGGTCGCTCTTGACCGGCCCGTATTTGGTCGAGACGGTGGTGCCTTCGAGCAGCGGCAGGAGGTCGCGCTGCACGCCCTCGCGGCTGACATCGGCGCCCGAGCGTTCGCCGCGGGCGCAGACCTTGTCGATTTCGTCGAGAAAGACGATGCCGTTGTTCTCGACCGCCGAAATCGCCTCCTGCACCAGCTGGTCCTGGTCCAGCAGCTTGTCCGATTCCTCCGCGATCAGCACCTCGTAAGAGTCGCGCACGCGCAGCCGCCGCGCCTTGGTGCGTCCGCCAAAGGCCTTGCCCAGCATGTCCTGGATATTGATCATGCCGATCTGGGAGCCGGGCATGCCGGGAATGTCGAATTGCGGCATGCCGCCGCTGTCGGCAACCTGGACCTCGATTTCCTTGTCGTCGAGTTCGCCGTCGCGCAGTTTCTTTCGGAAATGCTCGCGCGTCGCCGCCTTGGCTCCGGCCCCGGCCAAAGCGTCGATCACCCGTTCCTCGGCGGCCAGATGGGCGGCCGCCTTGACCGCCTTGCGCTTGCCCTCCCGGGTCAGCGCGATGCCGGTTTCGACCAGGTCGCGCACGATCTGCTCGACATCGCGCCCGACATAGCCGACCTCGGTGAATTTCGTCGCCTCGACCTTGATGAAAGGGGCGCCGGCCAGCTTGGCGAGACGGCGCGAGATCTCGGTCTTGCCAACCCCGGTCGGCCCGATCATCAGGATATTTTTGGGCAGCACCTCTTCTTTCAGCGGCCCGGTGAGCTGCTGCCGGCGCCAGCGGTTGCGCAGCGCGATCGCCACTGCCCGCTTGGCATCCTTCTGTCCGATGATATGTCGGTCGAGTTCGGAAACGATCTCGCGCGGGGAAAAATTGGTCATGCGGGACCTTCGCTGATGGGTTTGCGCGCCGGCCGGTTCAACCGTCCGCGTCGAGGCTTTCGAGAACGATCTGGTCATTGGTGAAAACGCAGATTTGCGAGGCGATGGCCATGGCGCGGCGCGCGATCTCCTCCGCGCCCAGTTCGCCGTCGTAAAGCGCGCGGGCCGCGGCAAGGGCGTAATTGCCGCCCGAACCGATGGCCATGACGCCGTTTTCCGGCTCCAGCACATCGCCGGTTCCGGTCAGGGCCAGCGTCGTGCCCTTGTCGGCGACCAGCATCATCGCTTCCAGCCGGCGCAGATAGCGGTCGGTGCGCCAGTCCTTGGCCAGTTCGACGCAGGCCCGGGTCAGTTGCTGTGGATACTGCTCCAGCTTGGCTTCCAGCCGCTCGAACAGGGTGAAGGCATCGGCGGTGGCGCCGGCAAAGCCGCCGATCACCTCGCCCGGCCCCAGCCGGCGCACCTTGCGCGCATTGTTCTTGATCACGGTATTGCCGAGAGAAACCTGGCCGTCGCCGGCGATCACCACCTTGCCGGCCTTGCGCACGGTCAGAATGGTTGTGGCATGCCAGCCCTGCTGCTTGCTGTCGGACACCTGGCACCTCTCCTTGTCTGTTCCGCCGCGCCTTGCGCCGCGATGGCGCCGCCGCCGCGCCCGCCCGGCACTGGGTTCGCCGGCACCGGGTTTGCCTGGACTGGGTTCGCCTGCGCGGCCCCTCCTATGTAGGCCATTCCCAAGGCGTTTCAAACCCTCGCGCCTGCCCGCCTTAACCTTGCGCCAACACGGGCTGGCGCGCCCGCGCCTTGGCTGTTAAAAGGTCGCCTGCCCGGCAAAAAATTGCTTTGCGGGAAAAGCTACTGGCCCGATGGGCGAACCAATCCGGCGGAGTTTAAGGACGATGCGCAGCGCCAACGTGCACCGCAAGACCAACGAGACCGAGATCGACATCACGCTCGAGCTCGATGGCAGCGGCGCGCATGACATTGCCACCGGCGTCGGGTTTTTCGACCACATGCTCGACCAGCTGTCGCGCCACTCCCTGATCGACCTGTCGGTGCGCGCCGCCGGCGATCTGCATATCGACGATCACCACACGGTGGAAGATACCGGCATCGCCCTCGGCCAGGCGCTGCGCCAGGCCCTTGGCGACATGGCGGGAATTCGCCGCTATGCCTCGGTCACGCTGCCGATGGACGAAACCTTGACGCGCGCCGCCATCGATATTTCCGGCCGTCCTTTCCTGGTCTGGCGGGTCGAATTCACCCGTGACAGGATCGGTACATTCGATGTTGAACTGGTGCGCGAATTCTTCCAGGCCCTGGCCCAGCATGCCGGGATCGGCCTGCATGTCGAAACCTTCTATGGTGCCAACAGCCACCATATTGCCGAATCGTGCTTCAAGGCGGTGGCGCGCGCCCTGCGCGCCGCCATCGAGGAGGATCCGCGCGGCGCCGGCACCGTGCCCTCGACCAAGGGCCGGCTCGGCGGCTAGCGCGGGCGGGGCGAATCGCGGCGCGGGACAAAGAGAGACAGGCAATGCGGGTCTATACGGTGCATCAGCCCCCAGGCCTCGGCGAGGCGGGCGCAAGCGCGGCGGAGCGGTTCGTTTTCGTCAAAGAGGGCTTTTGCTGGCCGGCGCTGTTTTTCGCTCCCCTGTGGCTGATCTATCGCCGCATGTGGCTGGTCCTTCTCGGCTGGCTTGCCGCCGGCGTGGTGCTTGAAGGCCTGGCCCGCCTGGCCGGGCCGCAATCGCTGACAGGCGCGCTGTTGCCGCTGGGCTTTGCCCTCTATTTCGCCTTCGAGGCCAATAATCTGCGCCGCTGGCACCTGGCGGGCAAAGGTTTTGCCTTGCGCGCGGTTGCCAGTGGCCGCGACCTTGCCGAATGCGAACACCGCTTCTTTACCGGCTGGGCCGGCGAGGAAACCGCCGTGGCGCCGCGGCGGCGGCAAGCTACGGCAGGTCTTGCCGCGCCTGTTTCCCCCGCCGGCGACCCCGGCGCCGTGATCGGCCTCTTTCCCCGGCCGGGCGGCTACTGATGCGCGTCGCCATCATCGACTACGGCTCGGGCAATCTGCGTTCGGCGGAAAAGGCCTTCCAGCGCGCCGCCCGCGACGGCGGCATTGACGCCGAGATAGCCGTCACCGGCGACCCCCAAGCCGTGCGCGCCGCCGACCGCATCGTGCTGCCAGGCGTCGGCGCCTTTCGCGACTGCAAGAATGGCCTCGACGCCATCGACGGCATGATCGGTGCCCTTGAAGAAACCGTCATCGCCGCCGCCCGGCCGTTTCTTGGCATTTGCGTCGGCATGCAGCTGATGGCGGCGCGCGGCCTCGAACATGGCACCTGCGAGGGCCTGGGCTGGATCGGCGGCGAAGTCCGTCCGATCCGCCCCTCCGATCCGGCGCTGAAGATTCCCCATATGGGCTGGAACAGCCTCAAGGCCGAGCGCGCCCATCCGCTGCTCGATGCCATCGACACCGGCGAGAATGGCTTGCACGCCTATTTCGTCCATTCCTATGCTTTCTTTCCCGACAATCGGGACCATGTCATGGCCAGGACCGATTATGGCGGGCCGATTGCCGCTATTGTCGGCCGGGACAATCTTGCCGGCACCCAGTTTCACCCTGAAAAGAGCCAGAAACTGGGCCTCGCCCTGATCGCCAATTTCTTGAGGTGGATGCCGTGATTCTGTTTCCCGCCATTGATCTGAAACAGGGCCAGTGCGTCCGCCTCGAACAGGGCGACATGGCCCGCGCAACCGTGTTCAACGACGATCCGGCCGACCAGGCGCGGGTTTTCGCCCGGCAGGGCTTTTCCTGGCTCCATGTCGTCGATCTCGACGGCGCCTTTGCCGGCGCCTCGAAGAATGCAGCCGCGGTTTCTGCCATCCGCGCCGCCATCGACCTGCCGATCCAGCTTGGCGGCGGCATCCGCTCCATAGCCCAGATCGAGGCCTGGCTCGCCAATGGCATCGCCCGCGTCATTCTTGGCACCATCGCCGTGCGCGAGCCCGATCTTGTGCGCGCCGCCTGCAAGGCCTTTCCGGGGCAGATCGCGGTCGGCATAGATGCCCGCGACGGCAAGGTGGCGGTCGAGGGCTGGGCGGAAACCTCGGAACTGACGGCGGCCGAGCTTGCCTTGCGCTTCGCCGATGCCGGTGTTGCCGCCATCATCTATACCGATATTGCCCGCGACGGCCTGCTCAAGGGCCTCAATATCGAGTCCACCCTGGCGCTGGCCCGCGCCACGGTGATCCCGGTCATCGCCTCCGGCGGCCTCGCCTCCATCGACGATGTGAAGCATCTTTTGCGCCCCGACTGCTCGATCCTTCTAGGCGCCATCACCGGCCGCGCCCTCTATGACGGGCGCCTTGACGCCGAAGAAGCGATCGCACTGATTAACGCCACGGAGAAGGCGCGCCGTGCTTGAGGCCCGCGTCATCCCCTGTCTCGATGTGAAAGACGGCCGCCCGCCCGAAGTGGCTTTGCCGCGAGGACGGGCAAAACGGAAAGCTGGCGGCCGTCGGGCCGGAATGGAACGCTGAATGCTTAAGGCCCGCGTCATCCCCTGTCTCGATGTGAAAGACGGCCGCGTCGTCAAGGGCGTCAATTTCGTCGATCTGCGCGATGCCGGAGATCCGGTGGAAGCGGCGATCGCCTATGACGCCGCCGGCGCCGACGAATTGTGTTTTCTCGACATCACCGCCAGCCACGAAAAGCGCGGCATCATTCTCGATGTCGTCAAGCGCACCGCCGAGGCGTGTTTCATGCCGGTCACGGTCGGCGGCGGCGTGTCGACAATTGAGGATGTGCGCAATCTCCTGCTGGCCGGAGCCGACAAGGTGTCGATCAATACCGCGGCGGTGAAGAACCGCGATTTCGTGCGCCAGGCGGCGGAAAAGTTCGGCAGCCAGTGCATTGTCGTCGCCATCGACGCCAAGAGGGTGAGCGGCGAAGGCGAAGCCGACCGCTGGGAAATCTTCACCCATGGCGGGCGTCACGCCACCGGGCTGGACGCGGTGGACTATGCCCGCGAAGTGGTGGCGCTCGGCGCCGGCGAGATCCTCCTCACGTCGATGGACCGCGACGGCACGCGACAGGGCTTCGACCTTGCCCTGACCCGCGCCATCGCCGACGCCGTGTCGGTTCCGGTCATCGCTTCCGGCGGCGTCGGCACCCTTGATCACCTGGTCGACGGCATTCGCCTCGGCCATGCCAGCGCCGTGCTCGCCGCCTCGATCTTCCATTTCGGCGAATATTCGATACGCGCCGCCAAGGAACACATGGCCGCCGCCGGGGTGCCGATGCGCCTCGATCCTTGAGCATTTGCCCTTGAACATTTGCGCTATCGCAAAGTCAGGACGGCCGGAATGGCGGTAATTTTTCAGTTCGATCAATCGATTGGGGGCCTGATCGGCCATTTGGGCATTTGACTCAACGCCTCCCGCAGCGCAGTCTCAGCGTCGTTGCCGCCAGCGCGGCGCGAACTTTAACGGGGAAATCAAGGTGTCCCGTCATACCCTGACCGATCTCGCGGCGACCATCGCCGCGCGCCGCGGCGCCGACGCGGATGCTTCCTATACTCGCAGCCTGCTCGATGCCGGCATTGCCAAATGCGCCCGCAAATTTGGCGAGGAAGCGACCGAGGCCATTATTGCCGCCATGGAGAAGGACAAGGCCGCCCTGCGCGCCGAAGCCGCCGATGTGCTGTATCACCTCCTCGTATTGCTTGAGGCATCCGATGTATCCTTGGCCGAGGTCGAACGGGAGCTCGAGGGGCGCATCGGCCGCTCGGGGCTTGAGGAAAAGGCGGCGCGGGCCAAGACCTGAGCCGGCGTAATGGAGTGGTGCCTTGTTGGATCAGCGGGCCTCCGGCGATATCTCGCCATTTAGGTTCTTCACCAAGGAAGAATGGGGGACGCTTCGCGCCGATACGCCGCTGACCCTGGACCGCGAGGACGTGCGGCGCATGGAGGGGATGGGCGAGCGCGTCTCCATGGACGAAGTAGCCAAGATCTACCTGCCGCTGTCGCGGCTGCTATCGCTCTATGTCGCCTCCGCCCAGGCGTTGTTCCACACCACCGAAACCTTTCTCGGCGGCCAGAACCACAAGAAAATGCCCTTCATCATCGGCCTCGCCGGGTCGGTGGCGGTCGGAAAATCGACCACGGCGCGCATTCTCCAGGCTTTGCTGGCGCGCTGGCCCAATCATCCCAAGGTCGATCTGGTCACCACCGACGGCTTCCTGCTGCCCAATGCCACCCTGGAGCGCGAGGAGCTGATGGAGCGCAAGGGGTTTCCCGAAAGCTATGATGTCCAGGCGCTGCTGCGCTTCCTGTCCGAAATCAAGGCCGGACGGGGCGAGGTGAGGGCGCCGCTCTACTCTCATCTGACCTATGATGTCCTCGAGGATCAGCATGTCGTCGTCGATCAGCCCGATATCCTGATCCTCGAGGGTCTTAACGTGCTCCAGCCCGGGCGCCTGCCCAGGGACGGCAAGGCGATCCCCTTCGTGTCCGATTTCTTCGACTTCTCGATCTATATCGACGCCCCCGAGGACGTCATCCGCCGCTGGTATGTCGAGCGGTTCCGCACATTGCGCGAAACCGCGTTTCGCGATCCGGCATCCTATTTCCACCGCTATGCCGCAATCGGCGAGGAAGAAGCGGTGCGGATCGCTGGCGAGATCTGGGCGCGGACCAACCTGGTCAACCTGCGCGACAATATCCTGCCCACCCGCCAGCGCGCCAATCTGATCCTGTCCAAGGGCGCCGATCACGCCATTGAGTGGGTGGCCCTGCGCAAACTTTGAGCGCGACGCCGTCCGGGGCGCCTGGCGCCCAAAATCAGTCCCCCAGCCCGGCGCCCTTTGCCAGTTCGGCCAGGTTTACCTGCGGGCGGGCGCCAATATGGCTGATGACCTCGCTGGCGGCCAGGGCGCCGAGCCGGGCGCAATCGGTCAGCGGCCTGCCCTTGCACAATCCATGGAGGAAACCGGCGGCGAACAGGTCGCCGGCGCCGGTGGTGTCGACCACCTTGGCAACGCTGCGCGCCTTGACCGAATGTTCCTGCGGCCCGGCGACGATCACCGATCCCTTTTCGCTGCGGGTCAGCACCGCCAGCGGCACCTCCTTGCGCACCGCCTCGCGTGCCTCGGCAAAGCCGGGTGCCTGGTATAGCGACACGATCTCCGCCTCATTGGCGAACAGGATGTCGACCTCGTCCTTGACGAAGACGCGGAACTCCTCGCGGTGGCGATCGACGCAGAACGGGTCCGACAGCGACAGCGCCACCCGCCCGCCATTGCCATGGGCCAGCCTGGCCGCCTTGTAGAAGGCTTCCTTGGCCGCCGGCGGATCGAACAGATAGCCTTCCAGATAGACGATATCGGCCCGCGCCACGCTGGCCTCGTCGACATCGTCGGGTCCAAGCTGCTGGCTGGCGCCGAGAAAGGTGTTCATGGTGCGCTCGCCGTCCGGTGTCACCAGAACCAGGCAGCGCGCTGTCGGTGCCCCGCCGCTATGTGGCGCGGTGTCGAATCGCACCCCCAGCGAGCCGATGTCATGGCGGAATACGCCGCCGAGCTGATCGTCGCTCACGATGCCGATGAACTGGGCGCTGGAGCCGAAGGAGGCGAGGCCGGCGATGGTGTTGGCCGCCGAACCGCCGGAGATTTCCACCGCCGGGCCGATCGCCGCATAAAGCGCATCGGCCTCGCCCGCATCGACAAGATGCATGGTGCCCTTTTCCAGCCCCCTTGCGGCCAGAAAACTATCTTCGGCGCGCGCCAGCACATCGACGATGGCATTGCCGATTCCAAGAACATCGATCCGGTCGTTCATCAAGCCTTGCCTCATTGATTGAAGTGACGGGTTGGAGGTGCCGCCTGCCAGGGCCAGCGGCGGGTGCGGCAGTATAGTCGCCGCCGGTCTTGCCGCAAGGCGTGTGCTGTCCCACATTGCTGGCAACCGGACCACAGGAAGACAATTGTCGGGCACAGGAAAAGCCGCATGCTGGAAGCCGCCATCCGCGCCGCGCGTCAGATCGTTTCACCGCCGTTTCGCGCCGTGCTGTGGCGCTCCCTCGGCCTTACCCTGGCCCTGCTGGCGGTATTCTGGTTCGCTCTCTTCGCCCTTGCCGGATCGCTGCTGGTGCTGCCGTTTCCCTGGATGGAGACCGTGCTCGCCCTCTTTGCCGGCCTCGGCGTGATTGTCGCCTCCATGTTCCTGATCGGCCCGGTCACTTCCCTAGTGGCCGGCTTCTTTCTCGACGAGATCGCCGCCCATGTCGAAACCGCCGACTATCCCGCCGACGCGCCGGGCAGCGAACTGCCGCTGGTTCGCTCGCTGGTGCTGTCGCTGCGCTTTTTCGGCCTCGTCGTCCTGGTCAATCTTTTCGCCCTCGTCCTGCTGCTCGTTCCCGGTATCAATGTCGTCGCTTTCCTGTTCGCCAATGGCTATCTGCTGGGGCGTGAATATTTCGAGCTCGTCGCCTTCCGCCACCTGGACGCCGATGCGGCGCGCGCGCTGCGCCGCCGGCACAGCCTTCGCGTCTTTCTCGCCGGCCTGATGATCGCCGGCCTGCTCGCGGTGCCGGTGGTCAATCTGCTGACGCCGCTTTTTGCCACCGCTCTGATGGTTCATCTGTTCAAGAAAACGGTGCCCGGCCCCGCCGCCGCGGCGCGCGGCTAGGCCATCCGGCCCAGGTCTGCGCCTTACCTTTCCAGCGCCTTGCCCTCAAAGCGGCATAGATCGGCGATCGGGCAGGACAGGCAATCCGGCTTGCGCGCCTTGCAGATATAGCGCCCGTGCAGGATCAGCCAGTGATGGGCATGGAGGCGATATCTTTCCGGCACCGCCGCTTCCAGTCCGCGCTCGACCTCCAGCACGTCCTTGCCCGGCGCCAGCCCGGTGCGGTTGGCGACGCGGAAGATATGGGTATCGACGGCGATGGTGGGTTCGCCGAAGGCGACATTGAGCACCACATTGGCGGTCTTGCGGCCGACGCCGGGCAGCGCCTCCAGCGCCGCGCGGCTGGCGGGCACCTTGCTGCCATGTTCGGCCAGCAGCTTTTGCGACAGCGCGATGACGTTTTTCGCCTTGTTGCGGAACAGCCCGATGGTCTTGATATGCTCGCGCACCTGCTCTTCGCCCAGCGCAACCATCTTCTGCGGGCTGTCGGCGGCGGCGAACAGCGCCCGGGTCGCCTTGTTGACGCCGGCATCGGTGGCCTGGGCCGACAGCACCACGGCCACCAGCAGGGTATAGGGATTGCTGTAGTTCAGCTCGCTCCTGGGCGCCGGGCGCGCGGCTTCAAGCCGGGAAAACATCTCCTCGATCTCCCCGGCGCCGAGCTGTCCCTTGCGTTTTGCCGCCGCCGTGATCGATCTGGCCATAATGGTCTATACTCTCCTGCCTGGCGCGGGGGCAAGGAAGCGGGCCGCGCAATGAGACTGATCGTGAATAGACCGGCAGTTCCGGCAATTCAATTCATCGTCCGTCCGCCGCGGTCCATGACAGCGCGCGCCCAGGCCGCTCTGCTGGCCCTCTTCGCGCTTGGCGCCGCGCTGCCCTCGACCCTGTTTCTCAGCCTTGGCGCATGGCCGGTCGCCGGCTTTCTTGGCCTCGACGTCGCCGGTCTCATCATCGCCTTTCGCGCATACCGCTTTCTTGCCGGCGCCGAGGAACGCATCGAATTGACCCGCGACAGCCTGCGTGTCCGCTGCATCCCGGCGCTGGGAAGGGCGCGCGAATATTCCTTCAACCCCTATTGGACCGCGGTCCGCCTGCAGGCCGATGGCGAGGAATCCAACCGCCTCGCCATTGGCAGCCACGGCCGCTGGCTGACCGTGGCCGCCATGCTGTCGCCGCGCGAACGGGTCGAGATCGCCGCCGCCCTGCGCGCCGCCCTCGCCGAAATGAAAACCTGATTGGCGCTCGCCCAAGGCCTCGCCGCAGCTTTCGGGTGGATTTGTCGCTCCGCTTTGCCAATAGTCGGCAGGGCGCGGGGGAAACGGATTTTCAGCTTGCGGGGCGATGGCGATGAACCGGGCGGCAATGGCGGATGTCATGGAACAGTCGGGCGAACAGTCGGGCCAACAGTTGGGCGGGTCGCAAGAGGCGCTGCGCGATTACCAGCGCGTGCGCCGCGCCCTCGCCTTTCTCGCTGAAACCCGGTTTGAACAGCCGCCGCTCGCCGAGGTCGCCGCCCAGGCCGGCCTCAGCGAGGCCCATTTCCAGCGCCTGTTCAAGCGCTGGGCCGGCCTCAGCCCCAAGGAATTCCTTCAGGCCCTAACCCTCGATCACGCCCGCGCCCTGCTGCGCGATTCGGCCACTATTCTTGACACCGCCCATGAGGTCGGCCTGTCCGGCCCCGGCCGACTGCACGACCTTTTCGTTGCCCATGAAGCGATGTCGCCGGGCGAGTTCAAGGCCGGAGGGGAGGGGCTCGAAATTGCCTTCGGCTTTCATCCCTCGCCCTTTGGCGAGGCCCTCGTCATGGCCACGCCGCGCGGCCTTGCCGGCCTCGCCTTCTGCGACGATGAAAGCGGGCGCGGCGCGATTCTTGCCGATATGCGCCGGCGCTGGCCGCGCGCCGGCTACCTGGAACAGCCGCAGGCGACGGCGCCGCTGGCCGCGCGCATATTCGATCCCGCGCTTTGGCGGCCCGAAGCGCCGCTGCGCCTCGTTCTCATCGGATCGGATTTCGAGATCTCGGTCTGGCAGACGCTGCTCAGGCTGCCGCTGGGCGGGGCCACCAGCTATGGCGCCGTCGCCGCCCATCTCGGCAAGCCGAAAGCGGCGCGCGCCGTCGGTGCCGCCGTGGGGCGCAATCCGCTGTCCTTCGTCGTGCCCTGCCACCGCGTGCTGGGCAAGGGCGGCGCCATTACCGGCTACCACTGGGGGCTGACGCGCAAGCGCGCCATGCTCGGCTGGGAGGCCGGGCTGGCAAAGCGGGGCTAGACGTGAGGCGGGCTAGTCCGCCAGCACCTCCTTGGAGGCAACAGTGGAATCGGCATTGAGCCGGTAGACCATCGGCACCCCGGTATCGAGATTGAGCTGGGTGATCTCGTCGCGCGACAGGCGGTCGAGTACCATCACCAGGGCGCGCAGCGAATTGCCATGGGCGGCCACCAGCAGCCTCTTGCCGCCCAGCACGTCGGGCAGGATGTTCTGAATGTAATAGGGCAGCACCCGCGCCGCGGTATCCTTCAGGCTTTCCCCGCCCGGAGGCGCGATATCATAGGAACGGCGCCATATATGGACCTGCTCCTCGCCCCATTTGGCCCGCGCGTCGTCCTTGTTGAGGCCCGACAGATCGCCGTAGTCGCGCTCGTTCAGGGCTTCGTCGCGAATGGTTTCCAGCCCTTGCTGGCCGATTTCCTTGAGCATCAGATCGAGGGTGTTCTGCGCCCGCTTGAGCGCGCTGGTATAGGCGCGGTCGAAATCGAGTCCCATCGCCTTGAGCTTTTGCCCGGCGGCCACCGCCTCCGCGATGCCCTGATCGGTCAGCCCGACATCGCGCCAGCCGGTGAACAGGTTTTTCAGGTTCCACTCGCTCTGCCCATGGCGCACGAGGACGAGAAGCCGCTCCATGTCTTTCCCTCTTGTCTGCAGGATGTGGCGCTCAGCCCGCCAGGCCGAGCACATCGCTCATTGAATACAGGCCGGGCTTCTTGCCCCGCCCCCACAGCGCCGCCTTGACCGCGCCATTGGCGAAGATCGCGCGGTCCCCGGCGCGGTGGCTCAGCTCGACGCGCTCGTCCGGCCCGGCGAAGATCACCGTGTGGTCGCCGACCACGCTGCCCCCCCTCAGGGTGGCAAAGCCGATATCGCCGCTATTGCGCGCGCCCGTATGGCCGTCGCGGGCGCGCACCGCATGGGAGGCCAGGTCGATGTCGCGGCCCCGGGCCGCCGCCTCGCCGAGCAGCAGGGCGGTGCCCGAGGGCGCATCGACCTTGTGGCGGTGATGCATTTCGACGATCTCGATGTCATAGCCGGTATCGAGCGCCTTTGCCGCCTGGCGTACCAGGGCGGCGAGCAGGTTGACGCCGAGGCTCATATTGCCCGATTTGATGATGGCGGCATGGCGCGCCGCCGCGGCGATCTTTTCTTCCTCGGCGGGCGAAAAGCCGGTGGTGCCGATGACATGCACGATACGCGCCTGGGCCGCGATCTCGGCAAAGCCGAGGCTGGCATTGGGCGCCGTGAAGTCGAGCACGCCGTCGGCCTTGGCAAACAGCGCCAGCGGCTCGTCGCTGACCGCAACGCCAATCGGCCCCAGCCCAGCCAGGTCCCCGGCGTCGCGCCCGATCAGCTCCGATCCGGCCTGTTCCACCGCCCCGGCGACGACGCAGCCCGCCGTCTCGTGCACGGCGCGGATCAGGTTGCGCCCCATGCGCCCGCCGGCGCCGACAATGACCAGTCGCATTTCGCTCATCTTGGCGTTCCCGGTTTCCTTGTTGCGCCCTAGGCCGTGCCCTCGACGATCACCAGATCGGCGTCGGCGCACTCCTCGCGGATCTTTTGCGCCACCTGGTATTCGTCCGAGCGGTAGCAGGCCAGTGCTGTCTCAAAATCGTCGAACTCGATGACGATGTTGCGCGCGCGGCCCGCGCCTTCGAGATTTTCATGCCGTCCGCCGCGCGCCAGGAAGCGCCCGCCGAATTTGGCGAAGGCGACCCCGCCCGCCGCCAGATAGTCCTTGTAGCGTTCCGGGTCGTTCACCGTCACCCGCGAGATCCAGTAGCCCTTCATCGCAGCAGCCTTCCTTTCAGCCTGACCGGGCACGCAAGGCCAGCCCCTGCTCGATTTCGCCGACAATGGCCCGCGCCGCGCCGCGCGGATCGTCGGCGCCGATCACCGGCCGGCCGACCACAAGGTAATCGGCACCGGCGGCGATCGCCTCGGCCGGCGTCATCACCCGCTTCTGGTCGCCCTTGTCGGCGCCCGCCGGGCGGATGCCGGGGGTGACCAGCAGCATGTCGGGACCCACCAGAGCGCGCAGCGCCGCCACTTCCTGGGGCGAGGTGATGAGGCCGTCGCAGCCGGCCGCGCGCGCCTGCAGGGCGCGCCGGCGCACCAGGTCCGCCACGTCGTAGCCATAGCCAGCTTCCTCAAGGTCCGCGTCGTCGTAGGAGGTCATCACGGTGACGGCGAGAATGCGTGTCGGCGCCAGGCCGCGCCCTTCCACTGCCGCCTTCATGGTCTGCGGAAAGCCGTGCACGGTCAGGAAATCGGCGCCCAGCCGGGCCAGGCCGGCGACGCCGTCCTTCACCGTATTGCCGATATCGTGAAGCTTGAAGTCGAGAAACACCCGCCCGCCTGCATCGAGCAGGTCGCGGGCGAGGTCGAGGCCGCCGGCAAAACCCAGCCGGTAGCCGATCTTGTAGAAACACACCGCCTCGCCGAGCCGGGCGACGATGGCGCGCGCCTGCGCGACATCGGCGACGTCGAGGGCGACGATCAGCCGTTCCTTGGCATTGGCGCAGTGTGGGGGCATGGCGTGATGGCAGCCGCAACGGGTTTTCAAAGAAATGCGCTTCGTTTCTAGCTGCTCGACGCGCCTTCGTCACCCCCGGATCTTGCCCGGCGCGCGGACCGCTGGGGTCCGGTCCGCGGCCCTTGGTCCGGTCAGGCGCCGTCGGCCGGCGGGCGCTGGTAGACCCAGACCCGGGCCGGAAACAGGTTCCACCACACCCGCGGCGTGCCGTTAAGCGCGAAATCCCCGGCTTCCGCCGGCACCGGCGGCAGCAGGTGATAGGAAAACTGGACGAAGGCGCCGCGCCGATCGCAGAGTGAAAGCGCCTGGGCGAGCAGCCGCAGGCGGCGATACATCGGCTGGTTGAACAGCGGCAGGCCGGACACCACGGCGGCCAGCGGCGCCTCGCCAAGCGCGCGCACCGTGCGCGCCAGAGCGAAGGCATCGCCTTCAAGCACCCGCGCCTTGGGAAAGCGCTTGCGCAGCAGCACCGCGAAATCGCGGTTGAATTCGATCAGGATCAGCCGTTCCTCGGCAATGCCGCGCTCGATCAGGGCGCGGGTGATAACCCCGGTTCCCGGCCCCAGCTCGACCACCGATCCGGGCAGCGCCGGATCGACTTGCGCCGCCATTGCGCGGGCAAGCTGCCTGCCGCTAGGTGCGATGGCGCCGACACTGCGCGGCTTGACCGCCCACTGAAAGCCGAAACGCAGGTCGTCGCGCAGGGCGCCCAACTGGATCTGGGCGCCGCGCGTCAGCTTTTGGCGGTTTTCCGCGCTGGCGAATTCGGCCCGCTTGCGGAAAGCGGCAAATGGCGACCTGTTTGCGCCGCGATGCTGACTCAAAGGCGTCTCCTGCCCCTATTGCGCGCGGGTGAAGACGCGCCACTTGCCACAATACCGCCCGCCAAAGGCTCAATCGCCCATGCCGTCCCAGAATTCCTTGACCCTGGCGAAGAATCCGGCCGATTCCGGGTGCGTCTGGGCGCTCGATGCCGCCTCGAACTGTTTCAGCAGGTCTTTTTGCTTGCGATTCAGATTGCGCGGGGTTTCGACAACGGTCTGGATATACATATCGCCGAACTGGCTCGATCGCAGCACCGGCATGCCCTTGCCGCGCAGGCGGAACTGCTTGCCGGTCTGGGTGCCGTCGGGGATCTTGACCCTGGTGCGCCCGCCTTCGAGCGTCGGCACCTCGACCTGGCCGCCCATCGCCGCCGTGGTCATCGAAATCGGAACCCGGCAGAACAGGTCGGCGCCGTCGCGCTGGAACAATTCATGGGGCCTGATGGCGAGAAAGATATAAAGATCGCCGGCCGGTCCGCCGCGAAGCCCGGCTTCGCCTTCGCCGGCGAGCCGGATGCGGGTTCCGTCCTCGACCCCGGCCGGAATGTTGACCGACAGGGTGCGCTCCTTGGTGACCCGTCCCGACCCCGAGCAGTCGGGGCAGGGGTTTTCGATCACCTGGCCGCGCCCGTGACAGGCCGGGCACACCCGCTCGATGGTGAAGAAGCCCTGGCTGGCATGGACCTTTCCGGCGCCGGCGCAGGTGGCGCAGGCCTTGGCGCTGGTGCCCGGCTTGGCGCCCGATCCCTTGCAGGACGCGCAGGCCACGGCGCTTGGAACGCGGATCTGCGCGCTCTTGCCGCGATAGGCTTCCTCGAGGCTGATTTCCATGTTGTAGCGCAGGTCCGAGCCGCGCCCGGCCCCCGCGCCGCCGCGCCCCCGCCCGCGTCCGCCGCCCATGAACTCGCCGAACAGATCGTCGAAAATATCCGACATCGAGGAGGCGAAATCCTGGCCGAAACCCGGTCCGGCGCCCGGCCCGCCGCCGCCCTCGAAGGCGGCATGGCCGTACTGGTCGTAGGCGGCCCGTTTCTGCGGATCCTTGAGCGCCTCGTAGGCCTCGCCGATTTCCTTGAATTTCTTTTCCGCCTCGCTATCGCCCGGATTCCGGTCCGGATGATATTTCATGGCCAGTTTGCGAAATGCGGCCTTGAGTTCCTTTTCGTCGGCATCGCGCGCGACATCCAGGATTTCGTAGTAATCACGCTTGGCCATGGGAGTTTCCAGCTGGCTGCGTCTCGAACCGTGCCCGGCGCCGCCGCACAAGCGCCGCCGGGCGATCTTCAATCGGGGCCATCATCGTCACCCGCCGCTGCGCGCGTCAGGCCGATTTCTGGTTTTCATCGTCTTCGCCGTCCTCGACTTCCTCGAAATCGGCATCGACGACATCGCTGTCGGCGCCGCCGGCGCCGCCGGCGGATGTGCCGTCAGCCGCCTCGCCGGCATCGCCCGCCTGTTCCTGGCTCGCCTTGTAAATGGCTTCGCCAAGCTTCATCGATGCCTGTCCCAGGGCTTCGCTCTTGGCCTTGATATCGGCGGCGTCGTCGCCCTCTGCGGCGCTTTTCAGATCGGCCATGGCAGCCTCGATGGCCGATTTATCGGCCTGAGAGATCTTGTCGCCATGCTCGCCCAGGGTCTTTTGTGCCGAATGCAACAGCGCCTCGGCCTGGTTCTTGGCGTCCACCAGCTCGCGGCGCTTCTTGTCCTCGTCGGCATGTTCCTCGGCATCCTTGACCATTTTCTGGATGTCGTCGTCGGACAGCCCGCCGGAGGCCTGAATGCGGATCTGCTGCTCCTTGCCAGTTGCCTTGTCCTTGGCCGAGACATTGACGATGCCATTGGCGTCGATGTCGAAGGTGACCTCGATCTGCGGAATGCCGCGCGGCGCCGAAGGCAGGCCGACGAGGTCGAACTGGCCCAGCACCTTGTTGTCGGCGGCCATTTCGCGCTCGCCCTGGAAGACGCGGATGGTCACCGCATTCTGGTTGTCCTCGGCGGTGGAGAAGATCTGGCTCTTCTTGGTCGGTATGGTGGTGTTGCGGTCGATCAGGCGCGTAAACACGCCGCCCAGGGTCTCGATGCCCAGAGACAGCGGCGTCACGTCGAGCAGCAGCACGTCCTTGACGTCGCCCTGCAACACGCCGGCCTGGATCGCCGCGCCCATGGCCACGACCTCGTCCGGATTGACGCCCTTGTGTGGCTCCTTGCCGAAGAATTCCTTCACCGTCTCCTGAATCTTGGGCATGCGGGTCATGCCGCCGACCAGGATCACCTCGTCGATCTCGCCCGCCGACATGCCGGCATCCTTCAGCGCCGCCTTGCACGGACCGACGGTCTTCTGCACCAGATCCTCGACCAGGGCCTCGAACTTGGACCTCGTCAGCTTCATGGTCAGATGCTTCGGTCCCGACTGATCGGCGGTGATGAAGGGCAGGTTGATCTCGGTCTGCTGGCCGGAGGACAGCTCGATCTTGGCCTTTTCCGCCGCTTCCTTGAGCCGCTGCAGGGCCAGCTTGTCATTGCGCAGGTCGATGCCCTGCTCTTTCTTGAACTCGTCGGCGAGGTAGCCGACCAGGCGCATGTCGAAATCCTCGCCACCAAGGAAGGTGTCGCCATTGGTCGATTTGACCTCGAACACGCCGTCGCCGATTTCCAGCACCGAAACGTCGAAGGTGCCGCCGCCAAGATCGTAGACGGCGATGGTCTTGCCGTCCTTCTTGTCGAGACCATAGGCCAGCGCCGCCGCCGTCGGCTCGTTGATGATGCGCAGCACCTCGAGGCCGGCGATCTTGCCGGCGTCCTTGGTTGCCTGGCGCTGGGCGTCGTTGAAATAGGCCGGAACCGTGATCACCGCCTGGGTGACCGTCTCGCCAAGGAAGCTTTCGGCGGTCTCCTTCATCTTCTGCAGAATGAAGGCGGAAATCTGGGAAGGCGAATATTTGTCGCCATTGGCCGCCACCCAGGCATCGCCGTTCTCGGCGCGCACGATATTGTAGGGGACGAGCTTCTTGTCCTTCTCGGTCATCGGATCGCTATAGGTGCGCCCGATCAGCCGCTTGATGGCAAAGAACGTCTTTTCCGGATTGGTCACCGCCTGGCGTTTTGCCGGCTGGCCGACCAGCCGCTCGCCATCATCGGTAAACGCCACCATCGAGGGCGTCGTCCGCGTGCCTTCCGCGTTTTCAATCACCTTCGGTGTCTTGCCGTCCATGACCGCAACACACGAATTCGTCGTGCCGAGATCGATGCCGATAACTTTTGCCATAGTACAAACCTCTGTCCGTTTGGCAGATCACCCGGGCCTTCTGCGACAAAGCACCCGGTTCCCTTCACTAAAGAATTGACGCCTGACCGCTTCCCTGACGGGTAAGCTGCTCTCCCCGGCGCTCGGGCGTTATATAAGGAGAGGCCTTCCGGCCCGCAAGGCACCAGTGCTTCATTGGTTGCTCCGGCGCCGCCGCACCGAGGCAAAGAGCGTGGGAAGGCCGCAGGCCGCCGCCATACCAAGAGAGACGCCTTTATGGTTAACAAAGGGTTTCGCCACCTGCCGGAATACCTGCCGCCGGCCCGCCAGCGCGCCCTGCTGGAGACGCTGCGCGCCGTCATCGCCGCCGCTCCGCTCTACACCCCGGTCATGCCGCGCACCGGCCGGCCCCTTTCGGTCGCCATGACCAATTGCGGCGCCCTGGGCTGGATTTCGGACCGCGCCGGCTATCGTTATCAGGCCACGCATCCGGCAACCGGCAGGTCCTGGCCGCCAATTCCGCCGATGCTGCTCGAAATCTGGCGGGAAATAGCTGAATATCCTGCTCCGCCCGAGGCGGTGCTGATCAATTACTACGGCCCGGGCGCCCGCATGGGCCTGCACCAGGACCGCGACGAGGCCGATCTCGCCGCGCCGGTGCTCTCGCTTTCGCTTGGCGACGCCTGCCGCTTCCGCCTTGGCGGCACGCGCCGCGCCGACCCGGTGCGCACCCTTCGCCTCGCATCGGGAGATGCCCTCATTCTGGCCGGCGGCGACCGCCTGGCCTTTCACGGAGTGGCGCGCATCGAGGCGGGCACGTCAACTTTGCTTGCCGAAGGCGGCCGCTTCAATTTGACGCTGCGCCGCGTCACCGCGCCGCCGCCATCAGGCCAAAAGGGCGAACTGACGGCGGCGGACCGGGTCTCGATCTAGTCGGTGAGGGTGTAGCTGCCGGTTTCGCACAGGTCGATGCCGTGATCCTCAAAAGCGGTGTTGTCGGAAAAGGTGAAGCGCAGGTCGTAGGAGCACTGGCTGCGCCCGTCGGCGATGGTGACATCCACCGCCTCGCCGGGATTGAGCACATCGACGCCCAGCACGTCCTCTTCCCAGCTATTGACGTCGGTGGGCGAGGTGTAGAACTCGACAATCGCCGCCGAGGACTTGTTTTCCAGCCGCACCAGCAGGTCTTCCGCCATCACCGGACCGGCGATAAGCGCCGATGCCACGACCCCTGCGACACACGCCGGAAGGCGATGTCCGAACCAATTTCGCATATTTCTTTTCCCCGTCTTTTTTGTGTGGCCGGACCTTTTGCCGCGGCCGCCGATGCGCCACCTTATAGGCGCTGGCCGCGCCCGTCATTCATTAGCTATTCGTTCACCAATAGTGGCGAAACTGGCCCATTGGTGCGCTTGGCACCCAGGCGGGAGCGCAATATGGCCATCGGCTCGGCGGCGGGCGGCGTCGATATTTCAAAGAACGCAAGAACGCTGTTCGGGTCCGCTGACGACCTGTTCGGCGGTGCTGGCACTTCTTCGATCTTTGCCGGCGGCGGCTCCAATTCCGGCGAAGCGGTGCGCGCATCGCTCAAGGGCCTGGAGCGCGAGCTCAACCGCCTGCTTGGCTTCAAGAGCGACTTTACCCCGGCGCAGCAGAAACGTCTCGACGTGCTCCAGGCCGAAATCGGCGAAATCGAATCCAAGGGCAAGGAAAAGGGGCTGGATGCCAACGACGCCAAGCGCCGCGCCGAGCGCTACCAGGAAGCCTATGCCATCATGGGCAAGGACTATGTCGATGTCGGCTCCAGCGAAGAGTTGCAAGCGCTGTCCGACAAGGTCGACAAGCTGCTCGAACCCAAGCTTCAGGGCGCCAAGAAGGCGCGCCTTGAACGCTTGCAGAAGCTGGAAGAAAGCTATCTCGACGCCCTGGTGCGCAACCCCAAGAATGAAACCGCGCGCCGCCAGCTGCGCAATGCCAAGGTCCAGATCGGCCGCCTGCTGCCGGCGCGGTCGATCTCCGAGCTGTCAGTTTCCGAGCGGCGCGAATATGACGGCCTGGTCGAGCAGATCAATGATCTCGCCGGTACCGAGTTCCTTCTCGGCAGCAAGAAGCGCATGCGCGCCGACAAGATCCGCGCATCGATGTCCGAACTTCAGGCCCAGGCCTCGGCGCTCGGCATCGGCCAGTCGGGGCCCAGCGCCGCCGAGGTCGCCCGCGCCTATACCCGCTTCTAGGAACTTTCGGCCAGATTTCAGCTTGCCGGCGTGATCCAGCCGATCATCGCGCCGCTGGCATCTTCGATCAGGGCGATACGCCCGACCCCTGGCACCTCGAAGACTTCGTGCAGCACCTTGCCGCCCGCCGGTTCCACCTTGGTTACCCGGCCGTCGACATCGTCGACGGCGATATAACTCATCCAGAACGGGTCGCTGCCGGACGGCAGATTTGTGGCGGCGATATCCATGAGGCCGGCGACCGGTGCCGCGCCGATGCTGGCGATCCAGTAGTTGCCCTGCTTCATCGGCATCGCCGTGAAGGACCAGCCAAGCGTTTCGCCGTAAAAGGCCTTGGCGGCGTCGACATCGCCGCACAGCAATTCGTTCCAGTGAAAAAAGCCGTGTTGGGCCATAGCCGCGTGACCTCCCGCTTCAAATTCTCCCCACCACCACCGGAGCCGCCGGCGCCCTGACTTCTAGGCACTCTTGTCGATCTTGGCCCCGACCTTGCCCGGTCCGCCAAAGACATTGGGACCCGCGCCGGCCCGCCCGCCGCCATCCGGCGCCCCGGCGGGTGATTCGGTTGTCGCTTCGGCGCTGCCGCCGGACTGGGGATCGGCCGCTTCGCCGGGATCCGCGCTGTCACTGGCGCTCCCGCCGTCGCCGGGCGGGGTGGTTGCCGCCTTGGGTCCGCCCTTGGCGACCCCGACCATCGCCGGGCGCAGCATCCGTTCGCCGATCACATAGCCGGCCTGGATCACCTGCACCACCTGGCCGGCAGGCACGCTGGCATCGGGAACCTCGAACATGGCCTGGTGGAAATTGGGGTCGAAGCGCTCGCCCATCGGATCGATACGGCGCACCTGATGCTTTTCCAGCGTGGCCTGGAGATCGCGCTCGGTCATCTCGACGCCCTCGAGCAGCGCGGTCAGCGCGGGATCGGCGCCGGCGCGCTCCGAATCGGGCAGGGCGGCCAGCGCGCGGTGCAGATTGTCCGAGACATTGAGAACGTCGCGGGCGAAATTGGCGATGGCGAAATTGCGCGCATCCTTGATCTCGCGCGCCGTGCGCTGGCGCAGGTTTTCCATATCCGCCAGCGTGCGCAGCAGCTGGTCCTTGAGCGCGGCATTTTCCTCCGCCAGGGCGCCAAGGGCCGCCTCCGCCTCGCTGGCTTCCGCCTCGCCGGCATTCCACGGCGTCTCTTGCGCCTCCTGGCGCGGCTCTTTGGCGTCTTCAGGCGCCTGTCCGGCGGCCTTGCCGTTTTCGTCTCTGCTCTCGGTATCGTTCATCATGCTTCCCGTCGTGAAAATCTAGTGCGCCCGATAGGCGATGCGGCGCCCGGCGCGACAGTCCCTCACGGCGTCGCATACAGGCGCTGGAGGGGTCAAATCAAGTCGTAAGCCGGCTCACCAGCCTGGCCGTGTAGTCGACCACCGGAACGATGCGGGCGTAATTGAGCCGCGTCGGCCCGATGACGCCGAGCACGCCGACCACCTTTTGCGCCTCGTTGCGATAGGGCGCCATGATCAGCGAGGAACCCGACAGCGAAAACAGCTTGTTCTCCGAGCCGATGAAGATGCGCACGCCCTCGGCGCGCTCGGCAAGCCCCAGCAGCTGGATCAGATCATTCTTCTTCTCCAGCTCGTCGAACAGCATGCGGATGCGGTCGAGATCCTCAACGGCGTTGAGATCTTCCAGCAGATTGGCCCGGCCGCGCACGATCAAGGTCTTGTTGCCGCCATCGCTCAGGCCAGCCCAGCTCGCCAGCCCGTCCTCCACCAGCTTGCGCGTCAGCACATCGGCCTCGGCCTGGCGCCGCTCGCGCTGCTGCTCGATCTGCGCCGTCACCTCGCCGATGCTGCGCCCCGAAATCTGCGAATTGAGGTAATTGGACGCTTCCGCCAGCGCCGATGCCGGCATGCCCTCGGGAACATCGATGATGCGGTTTTCGACGCTGCCGTCCTCGGTCACCAGCACCACCAGGGCGCGCGCCGCCTCCAGACGCACGAATTCGATATGGCGCAGCCGCTTGTCGGCCTTCGAGGCCAGCACCACACCGGCGCCGCGGCTCAGGCCCGACAGCAGGTTGGAGGCCTCCGCCAGCATTTCCTCCACCGTGTGGTCGCGCGCCGAATCGGTCACCTTGGCCTCGATCTCGGCCTGTTCGCGGTCGGACAGGTTGCCGATCTCGAGGCAGGCATCGACGAAGAAGCGCAGGCCGCGGTCGGTCGGCAGCCGCCCCGCCGAGGTGTGCGGGGCATAGATCAGGCCGAGATCCTCCAGATCGGCCATGACATTGCGCACCGAGGCCGGCGACAGCGCCACCGGCAATTGACGGCTCAGATTGCGCGAGCCAACCGGCTCTCCGGTATCGAGATAGCTCTCGACCAGACGGCGGAAAATTTCGCGCGTCCGGTCATTGAGGTCGCTGAAGCCGGATCGAGAAATGCTCATCGATACAGGATCCGTGCCGCCTGGCTGGTGAATTCGATGAATATCGCGGATAGAGGCGGCTGCCCCGTCAATCTAGGTAGGGCGGCGGGTAGCGTCAATGCGCCCGCCGCGCGCCCGCCGCGCATCTTGCTTTCCGGCGGCGGCGAAATTGCTTTGCCCCCGCAGGCCGCCGCGGGCTAGAAAGCCCGCAACCGGAATCCGTTTACAGGAAGAAACATGCGCCCCTCGAAACGAGCAGCCGACGAATTGCGAGCGATAACCCTGGAGCGCGGGGTATCGCGCAGCGCCGAAGGCTCCTGCCTCATTCGCTGCGGCGAGACCCAGGTGCTGTGCACCGCCTCTCTGGAAGAACGCCTGCCGCCCTGGCTTCGCGGCGCCGGACGGGGCTGGGTCACCGCCGAATATGGCATGCTGCCGCGCGCCACCAGCGAACGCACCCGACGCGAGGCCAAAAGCGGACAGACCGGCCGCACCCAGGAGATCCAGCGCCTGATCGGCCGCAGCTTGCGCGCCGTGGTCGATCTGCCGGCCCTTGGCGAGCGCCAGATCACCATCGATTGCGACGTTCTGTCCGCCGATGGCGGCACCCGGACCGCCGCCATAACCGGCGGCTGGGTGGCCTTGCGTGATTGCGTCAACTGGATGATGGCGCGCGACATGCTCGCCCGGGATCCGATCCGCGACCATGTCGCCGCTATTTCCTGCGGCATTTATGAGGGCGTGCCGGTGCTCGATCTCGACTACCCGGAAGACCAGGCCGCCTCGACCGACGCCAATTTCGTCATGACCGGATCCGGCGGCATCGTCGAGATACAGGGCACCGCCGAGGAGGCCCCGTTCTCCCAGGACGAGTTCATCGCGCTGCTCGATCTCGCCCGCGGCGGCATCGGCCGCCTCGTCGAGCTGCAAAGCCTGGCCGTGGCCTGAGAAATCGGTGAGATCTGGCCGCCATGCGCCGTTTTGACCAAGATATCCTGGTTCTTGCCACGCACAATGCCGGCAAGGTGCGCGAGATCGGCGACCTTGTGGCGCCGTTCGGCATCGGGACGCTGGCCGCCGGCGATCTGTCGCTTGCCGAACCGGTGGAAGACGGCGACAGCTTTGCCGCCAATGCCAAGATCAAGGCGCTGGCCATTGCCCGCGCCAGCGCAAGGCCGGCCCTGGCCGACGATTCCGGGCTCTGCGTCGATGCCCTTGGCGGCGCCCCCGGCATCTATTCGGCGCGCTGGGCCGGGCCAGCCAAGGATTTCGCCCTTGCCATGGCGCGGGTCGAGCGTGAATTGACGGCCAAGGGCGCGGTGGATGAAGCCGCCCGCCGCGCCCATTTCGCCTGCGCCCTTTGCCTCGCCTGGCCCGACGGCCATGTCGAGCAGTTCGAGGGCCGCGTCGATGGTCACCTCGTCTTTCCGCCGCGCGGCGCCCGCGGTTTCGGTTATGATCCCATTTTCGTGGCCGAAGGCGAGCACGAAACCTTTGGCGAAATGGCGCCGGCGCGAAAACACGCCATGTCGCACCGCGCCCGCGCCTTTGCGAGGCTGGTCGATGGCTGCTTTGCCGCGCGAGAGTGAACCGGACGGGGATATCCGCCTGGCGGATCCCGGCTTCGGCATCTATGTGCACTGGCCGTTCTGCGCCGCCAAATGCCCCTATTGCGACTTCAACTCCCATGTCCCGGACACCCCGCCGGACGAAAAGCGTCTGCTTGCCGCCTACCGCGCCGAACTGGCCCATTTCGCCGCCCTGGCGCCGGGGCGCACCGTTTCCAGCGTCTTTTTCGGCGGCGGCACCCCGTCGCTGATGTCCGGCGAAACCGTGGCCGGCATCCTGGATGCGATTGCCCGGCTGTGGCCGCTGGCCGGCGATGCCGAGATCACGCTGGAGGCCAACCCGACCAGCGCCGAGGCGGCGCGCTTTGCCCGCTATCGTTCGGCCGGCGTCAACCGGCTTTCGCTCGGGGTTCAGTCGCTGCGCGATGATGCCTTGGCCGCTCTTGGCCGCCGCCACGGCGCCCGCGAGGCCGTGGCGGCGCTCGAGACGGCGCGCTCCCTCTTTCCCCGCTTTTCCTTCGATCTCATCTATGCCCGCAGCGGGCAGCAGCTTGCCGATTGGCGCGTCGAGCTGGCCGAGGCGCTGGCGCTGGCCGGCGACCATCTCTCGCTCTACCAGCTCACCATCGAGCGCGGCACGCCGTTTTTTGCCCGCCAGCGGCGCGGCGAGCTGCAGCTTCCGGACGACGATCTGGCGCGCGATTTCTACGACCTGACCCAGGATCTCTGCCAAAGCGCCGGAATGCCGGCCTATGAAATCTCCAATCACGCCCGCCCCGGCGGCGCCTCGCGCCACAATCTGACCTATTGGCGCTCCGGCGATTATGTCGGTGTCGGCGCCGGCGCCCATGGCCGCATCGGCTCCGGCGCCGGGCGCCGCGCCACCGCCGCAATCGCCAGGCCCGCCGCCTGGCTCGGCCAGGTCGAGCGACTGGGCCATGGCCTGGTCGAAGATGTCGTGCTGGATGCTGGCGAGGCGGGCGAGGAATTCCTGCTCATGGGGCTGCGCCTTGGCGAAGGCATTTGCCTTGCGCGCCATGACGCCATTGCCGGTGTCCCGCTACCCCGGGACAGGATCGCCAATCTGCTCGCCGAAGGGTTGCTGGAGCGGCGCGCCGATGGCCGCATTGCCGCCAGCGCCAGCGGCCGTCCCGTGCTCAACAGCCTGATCGCCAGCCTGCTTGCCTGATCGCCGGCCTTTGGCCCGCCCGGTCAGAAATTGGCGCCGGCAAAGCTCGTCGGCGCGGCGCGGATAACCCTGGTGCCACCGCCAGGCTGGATCTCCAGGATGGCGAGGCCGCGCTGATTAAGACCGCTGGCATTGAAGCGGAATATGCCGTCAACGCCGGCGAAGCCGCCGGAATTGGTCAGCAGTTCGGACGTGTAGCGCTCGCCCTTGGGCTGGCGCGCCAGCGCCGCCGCCAGGCTCACCGCGTCATAGGCTATGGTTGCGATGCGCGGCGGCTGAACACCGTAGATGGCCTGATAGCGGCTGGAAAAATCGCGCCAGCCGCTGGGGTCCGGGGCGGCATACCAGGCGCCCGCCAGTGCCGGCTCGCGCAGCAGCGCCGGGTCGTCCCATTGCCCCGATCCGAGCAGCTTGACCCGTTTCAGGTCGGTCCCGTTCTGCACCAGCGCCGGCAGCAAGGCGCGCACCGGTCCCGGTCCGTCGGGCATCACGATGGCGCTAACTTTCGGGTTCGCGCCTTTGGCAATGGCGCTGATGCGCTGGGCCGCCTCTGCCGTGCCCTGGCCCTCGCCGGCATATTTTTCCACCATTACCACCTGCGCCCGCTTTTCGCCCGCCTTCTGCCTCAGCGCGCCCTCGGCTATGGTGCCATAGGCGGTTTCCGGCAACAGCGCGCCAAACGAAGCCAAGCGCTTGCTGACCGCGAAATCAACGATCTGGGCGATGTCGTCATTGGGCAGGAAGGAGAGCAGATAGACGCCGCGGCCGGCGACGTTGGAATCGGTCGAGAAGGCGATCACCGGAACATTGGCGTTGCGCGCCACCGGGCCGACCGCCGCCACCGACTGGGCAAAGAGCGGCCCGACGATCAGTTCGGCGCCTTCGGCGATCGCCGCCTGGGCCGCCGCCGTGGCGCCCGCCGCCGTGCCGCCGGTGTCTTTCGGCACCAGCACGATATCCGGATTGTTGAATTCAAACAGCGCCATCTCGGCGGCTTCTTTCAGCGCCTTGGCGGTTTTTCCGGCGCCTCCGCCGGCCGACATCGGCAATAGCAGCGCCACCTTGACCGAACCGCTGCCCACCGTCTCGAAGGTCTGCACCGGGCCCGCCGGCTGCTGGCCGCCGAAATCGAGGCCCCCGCTGCCCGCGCAGCTGGCCGCCAGCAGGCAGCCGACAAGGCCTGCGCCTCGGCGCAACTTGCGCCAGATCCCCGCCGCTGTTCCGGCCTGTCGCATATGTGATTGCTCCCTCTTCCGGCGCTTCGACATGTGCTAAGCGGCACCCTTTCAGCGCTGCGGCGATACCGCTAGGATCGCCCCGGAGCCGAGTGGCGCGCTTCCGCAACGCGATGCGCACGCCCCCATGTTTTTCGCACCCGCCCAGCCTATGGGTAGACCAGGGAGAACGGCCTTGCCAAGAAGAATCAGCCGCGCCGCGGGCGCGGGGGCCAGCTCCCAGGGGCAGCAGCGCCAGCGCGGCTATTCGGTCGCGGGCGCCATCATCGAGGTGCCGCAAGCCGATGCCGGACTTCATGTCGTGGCGACCCCGATCGGCAATCTCGGCGATATCACCCTGCGCGCGCTGCGCATTCTCGCCGGCGCCGACGCCGTTATCTGCGAGGACAGCCGGGTTTCCGCCCGCCTGCTCGCCCATTACGGGATTTCGACGCCGTTGGTCACCTATCACGACCATAATGCCGAAAAGGTGCGCCCGCGCCTGATGGCCCGTCTCGCCGCCGGCGATGCGCTGGCGCTGATTACCGATGCCGGCACGCCGTTGGTTTCCGATCCCGGCTACCGCCTGGTGCAAGAAACCATCGCCTCCGGCATTGCGCTGACCGCCGCCCCCGGCCCGGCGGCTCCGGTCAATGCCCTGGTTCTGTCCGGTCTGCCCAGCGACCGCTTTTTTTTCGAAGGCTTCCTTCCCCCCCGCCAGGCGGCGCGGCGCAAGCGCCTCGCCGCCCTGGCCGCCATTCCCGCAACCCTCCTTTTCTTTGAATCGCCGCGCCGCCTTGGCGCCTGCCTTGCCGACATGGCCGAGGTTCTGGGGCCGCGCGGCGCCGCCGTCGCCCGCGAAATGACCAAGCGCTTCGAGGAACTGCGCCGCGGAGAGCTGCCGGTGCTGGCCGCTCACTATGAGGGTGCCGCGCCCAGGGGCGAGATTGTTATCGCCGTCGCGCCGCCGCTCGAAGGCGCTGGCGAGGGCGCGGGCGATCTGGATGAAATGCTGACCGCGCTGCTCGCCGATATGTCGCTGCGCGACGCGGTGGCCGAGGCGGTGGCGCGCAGCGGCCTTGACCGCAAAAGCGTCTATGCCCGCGCCCTGGAACTGGCCCGCAAAGCAAAGGGGTGAGGGTGCAATCGATGGACCGTCTCGCGCCGCATCTCGAGCCAGGGCACCGCAGGAAGGCCGCCAACAGATTCGGCGCCCGCGCCGAAATGATGGCCGCCTGGCTGCTGCGCGCCAAGGGCTATCGCATCCTCGCGCGCCGCTATCGCAACCGCGCCGGCGAGATTGACCTGATTGCCCGCCGCGGCTCCCATTTCGCCTTTGTCGAGGTCAAGGCGCGCGCCACCTTTCAGGGCGAAGTGCTGACCGCCCGCCAGCGCGCCCGCATCGCCCGCGCCGCGCAGGGCTGGCTGGCCGACGCCGCCGGGCACGGCCGGTTGCCGGAAGATTACAGCGCCAGCTTCGACCTGATTGTCATTGCCCCCTGGCGTCTGCCGCGCCATATCTGCGCGGTCTTTGACAGCGCCTGAGGATTTCGGGCGCAAAGCGAGCGGGAAAGCACCACGCCATGGAGAGCCGAGAGAGCCGCGAGGGCAAGAAACGATGAGCCTCACAATTGCCGTGCAGATGGACCCCATCGAAACCATCGATATTTCCGGGGATTCGACATTCGCCCTGATGCTGGAAGCCCAAAGGCGCGGCCACCAGTTGCACTATTATACGCCGGGCGCGCTTTCGATGGCCTCGGGCACGGTTTTCGCTCGCGCCCGCAAGGTTGCCGTTCGCGACGAGCAGGGGCGTCATTTCGAGCAGGGGGACGAGGAAAAGCTCGCCCTTGGCGATGTCGACGTCGTGCTGCTGCGCCAGGATCCGCCCTTCGACATGGCCTATATCTCGACCACCTATCTCCTCGAGCGCATCCACCCCAGAACCCTGGTCGTCAACAATCCTGCCGAGGTGCGCAATGCGCCCGAGAAGCTTTTCGTCACCGAATTCGCCGATCTCACGCCGCCGACGCTGATTACCCGCGATCCGGCCGCGATCCGCGAGTTCCGCGCCCGCCACGAGGACATCATTCTCAAGCCGCTATACGGCAATGGCGGTGCCGCGGTGTTTCGCACCTCTGCCGGCGATCCCAATTTCAACGCCCTGCTCGAAATGTTCGAGCAGATGTTCCGCGAGCCCTTTGTCGTGCAGCGCTATCTGCCCGACGTGCGCGCCGGGGACAAGCGCATCATTCTGGTCGATGGCGAACCGGCGGGCGTCATCAACCGCGTGCCGGCGGAGTTTGAAACCCGCTCTAACATGCATGTCGGCGGGCGCCCGGAAGCCGCCGAGTTGAGCGCCCGCGACCGCGAAATCTGCGCCCGCATCGGCCCCGCGCTCAAGGAGCGCGGCCTGCTCTTTGTCGGCATCGATGTCATCGGCGACTGGCTGACCGAGATCAACGTCACCTCGCCGACCGGCATCCGCGAGGTCAGGCGCTTTGGCGGCGCCGATATCGCCGCCCTGCTCTGGGACGCCATAGAGGCCCGGCGCTAGGTCTTGGCGCCGCGCGCCTTGCTTCCATCGCCGCCGCATTTGAACTAGCCTGACACTTTGCGCGCCCGGCAACACCGGGCCCGGTCAAACCATGCCAGATGCGATGACAATGATAGCTGCCTTCAGAAGCGCCGGCGCTGGCCCGCTCCGGCCGGGGATACGTCTTGCCGCGGCGGCGCTGCTGCTGCTGGCGGCGACCCCGCCGGCCCTGGCCCAGGACGCCGGCGCCAGCGGCGACGCGCCGGCCGTTCCGGTCGAGGCGGCCAGGGTGGAATTGCGCCCGATCCTCGAGCGCGTTACCGCCATTGGCAGCCTGCGTTCCAACGAGTCCGTCGTCATCCGCCCCGAAATCGCCGGGCGCGTCGTCGGCATCGATTTTGAGGAGGGCCAGCCGGTGGCCCGGGGCGCCCTGCTGCTGCGTCTCGACGATTCGCTGTTTCGCGCCGAACTGGGCGAGGCCGAGGCGCAGCTGCGCCTTGCCGAAAGCAATTTCCAGCGCATCGAGGAACTCCACGTCAGGAACGTTGCCACCGCGCGCTCGCGCGACGAGGCCCGCTCCGGTCTCGATATCGGCACCGCCTCGCTTGAATTGGCACGGGCGCGGCTGGCGCGCACCCGCATTTCCGCGCCTTTCGACGGCATTGCCGGCCTGCGCCAGGTCAGCATCGGCGACTACATCAGCGCCGGCCAGGATGTCGTCAATCTGGAGGATATCGACCCCATCAAGGTCGATTTCCGCGTCGCCGAGAAATTTCTCTCCGCCGTGCGCACCGGCCAGACTATCCAGGTCCGGGTCGATGCCTATCCCGGCCGCAGCTTTGATGGCGAGGTCTATGCCATCGATCCGCGTATCGATGCCGAGGGCCGCTCCATCGTTATCCGCGCCCGTCTTGCCAATGACGATCTGCTGCTGCGTCCCGGCCTGTTCGCCCGCGTCGTCCTGGTGCTGAAGACCCGGCCCCAGGCGGTGACGGTGCCAGAACAGGCGATCCAGCCGCGCGGCGGCGAGCAATATGTCTTCACCATCATCGACGGCAAGGTGAAGCAGACCAGGGTAACCATCGGCAATCGCAGCGAAGGACGGGTCGAAATCGTCGACGGTCTGGCCGATGACGCCGTGGTGGTCACTGCCGGCCACCTCAAGATCCAGGATGGCGCCGCGGTGCGCATCGTCGGGGACGGCAAGGGAGCGTAAGCGTCAGGTGAGGATCTCCGATCTTTCCATCCGCCGGCCGGTGCTCGCCACCGTCATGAGCCTGGTGCTGGTACTGGTCGGCCTCATTGCCTATCAGCGCCTCACGGTGCGCGAATATCCCAATATCGACCCGCCGGTGGTGACCGTTGCCACCGATTACAAGGGCGCCAGCGCCGAGATCGTCGAAACCCAGGTTACCCAGGTCCTCGAGGATTCGCTGTCCGGGATCGAGGGCATCGACCTCATCACCTCGATCAACCGCCAGGAACGCAGCCAGATCACCATACTGTTCAAGCTTGACCGCGATCCCGATTCGGCCGCCGCTGATGTTCGCGACCGGGTCGGGCGGGTGCGCGGGCGTCTGCCGGCCGAAATCGAGGAGCCGGTGATCCAGAAGGTCGAGGCCGACGCCCAGCCGATCATCTATCTGACCTTCTATTCCGACCGCCATTCCCCGCTCGAGATCACCGATTATGGCGACCGCTTCGTCAAGGACCGCCTGCAGACCCTGCCCGGCGTTGCCGAGGTGCGCATTTTCGGCCAGCGCCGTTACTCCATGCGCATCTGGCTCGACCCGGAGCGCCTCGCCGCCTTTGCCCTGACGCCGCAGGATGTGGAGGAAGCGCTGCGGCGCCAGAATATCGAGGTTCCGGCCGGGCGGGTCGAGAGCGTGCAGCGCGAATTCACCGTCTTCTCCCAGACCGATCTGCGCACCGTGCAGCAGTTTTCCGACCTCGTGCTCAAGGAGGCCGGCGGCTATCTGGTGCGCCTGTCCGATGTCGGAAGCGCCGAAATCGGCGCCGAGGACGAGCGCCGCGTCGTGCGCTTCAACGGCAAGCCGGCGGTCGCCATGGGCGTCGTCAAGCAGGCCACCGCCAACCCGCTCGACGTTTCGCAGGCAGTGCGCGCCGCCCTGCCGGTCATCGTCGACAGCCTGCCCGAGGGCATGCGGGTCGAGGTCGCCCATGACAAGTCGGTCTTCATCGAGGAATCGGTCAAGAACGTCTACACCACCATTGCCGAGGCAGTGGTGCTGGTGGTGCTGATCATCTTTCTCTTCCTGCGTTCCATGCGCGCTACCCTGATCCCCATCGTCACCATTCCGGTCGCCCTGATCGGCGCCTTCGCGGTGATGTTCGCGCTCGGCTATTCGATCAATACCTTGACCCTGTTGTCTCTGGTGCTGGCCATCGGCCTGGTTGTCGACGATGCCATCGTCATGCTGGAAAACATCTTCCGCCATGTCGAGGCCGGCGAGGATCCGCGCGCCGCCGCCTTTGCGGGTGCCCGCGAGATCGGCTTTGCCGTCATCGCCATGACGCTGACCCTGGTCGCGGTCTATATCCCCATCGGTTTCATGGCTGGTTCCACCGGCAAGCTGTTCACCGAATTCGCCTGGACCCTGGCCGGGGCGGTGCTGGTGTCGGGTTTCGTCGCCCTGACGCTGACGCCGATGATGTGTTCCCGTCTGCTGCGGCCCCATGAAAGCCATGGCCGTATTTATCTGGCCGTCGAAGCCGCCTTGCACCGCCTCATCGGCGGCTATCGCCGCCTTCTCGCCCTTGCCCTGCGGGCGCGCCCGCTGGTGCTGGCGATCGGCCTCGCCGTCGCCGCTTCGAGCTATGTCTTCTTCTCCCAGCTGCGCTCGGAGCTCGCGCCCTATGAGGATCAGGGCACCATCGTGACGGCCTTTTTCGCCCCCGAGGGCGCTACCATCGACTACACCGACAAATATGCCCGCCAGCTCGAGGACATCTTCGCCTCGACCAAGGATATCGACCGCTATTTCGTCGTCACCGGCTTTCCCGTCGTCTCCCAGGGCATCGCCTTCGTCAAGACCGTGCCCTGGGGCGAGCGTGCCCGCAGCCAGCAGGATATCGCCGCCGAATTGCGCCCCCGGCTGCTCGCCGTGCCGGGCGTCCTGGCCTTCCCCGGCAGCCCGCCGCCGCTTGGCCAGAGCGTGCGCGAAACCCCGATTTCCTTCGTCATCCAGACCTCGCAGAGCTATGACCGGCTCCAGGAGATCGTCGATGCGGTGATGCAGCAGGCGCGGGGCAATCCCGGCCTGGTCAATCTCGACAGCGACCTGAAGCTCAACACGCCGCAGCTCAAGATCGTCGTCGACCGCGAGAAGGCCGCCGATGTCGGGGTCGAGGTCGAGGCGCTGGGCCGCACCCTGGAAACCATGCTCGGCGGCCGCCAGGTGACGCGCTTCAAGCGCGAAGGCGAGCAATATGACGTCATCGTCCAGGTCGCCGATGTCGACCGCCGCAATCCCGACGACCTGCGCCGCATCTATGTGCGCGGGCGCGCCGGCACCATGATCGCGCTGGGCAACCTGATCTCGGTCGAGGAAACTGTGGCGCCCAAGGAACTCAATCATTTCAACCAGCTGCGGTCGGCGACGCTCAAGGCTCACCTTGCCCCCGGCTATACCATCGGAGAGGGCCTCGATTTTCTCAACGCCGCGGCCGAGCAGGCCATGCGGGGCGATGGCCAGGTCGATTATTCCGGCCAGTCGCGCGAGTTCCGCCAGTCGAGCGCCGAAATCTACGTCACCTTCCTGCTGGCGCTGGCTTTCATCTATCTGGTGCTGTCGGCCCAGTTCGAGAGTTTCCGCAATCCGCTCATCATCATGCTCACCGTTCCGCTGTCGATGGCCGGCGCCCTGGCGGCGCTGTGGCTGTCCGGCGGCACCCTCAACATCTATTCCCAGGTCGGCCTGGTGACGCTGATCGGGCTCATCACCAAGCACGGCATCCTGATTGTCGAATTCGCCAACCAGCTGCGCGCGGCGGGCAAGGACAAGGTCGAGGCGGTGATCGAATCCTCAGCCCTGAGGCTGCGCCCGATCCTGATGACCACCGGCGCCATGGTGTTCGGCGCCGTGCCGCTGGCGATTGCCACCGGCGCCGGGGCCGAAAGCCGCCAGGACATAGGCTGGGTCATCGTCGGCGGGCTCGTTGTCGGAACCTTCTTCACCCTGTTCGTCATTCCGGTCGTCTATACCTATCTGGCCGGGGCGGTGAACATCGAGGCCCACGGCCCTGCCGGCAATGCGTCGCCGCCGCCGGAAACCCGTGCCGGGAGGCGCGGCAAGAGGGCGCATCCGGCCGAATAGCTCCCCACTATCCGGCTGCCGGGTTTTGATCCAGGATCTGGCCGCCGGTTTTGACTCCAGCGCCGGGATCGCCCAGATTGATCCGGCCACGACCCCTCGCCGACCTTGAGCCAAGAACTCCCCGCCATGCCCCCGCCCAGCTCACGAAGGTTCCGGCCCGATATCGAGGGTCTGCGCTGCATCGCGGTGCTGGCCGTTCTCGCATTCCACCTCGAGCCGCGCTGGCTGCCCGGAGGTTTTCAGGGTGTCGATATGTTCTTCGTCATATCCGGCTACCTGATTACCCGCCTGATCCTTGACCAGCGGGGCGGGTTTTCCTTCACCCGCTTCTATGTCCGCCGCTTCTGGCGCCTGTTTCCGGCGCTCTCCACCACCATCGGCGCCACTGTCGCCGCCGCCTATTTTGTCATGTCCCCGGCGGACTACAGGGACCTTGGCGCCTCGGCGCTGGCCGCGCTCGCCGGCGTTTCTAATTTCTATTTCTACGGCCAACTCGACTATTTCAACGACAATACCCTGGTCCATCCCCTGCTCCACACCTGGTCGCTTGGCGTCGAGGAGCAGTTCTACCTGTTCTGGCCCCTTCTGGTCGTCTTTGCCGTCGGCCGCCTGGCACCGCTCGCCCTGTTCGGCTGGCTGGCCATCGCCGCTTTCGCGCTCAATACGGTTCTGGCCGGCGCCGATCCGCAATTCGCCTTCTATATGATGCCGTTCCGCGTATTCGAATTTGCCGCCGGCGCCGCCCTGCTGATGGTGGAAAAGCGCCTGCCGCCTCGCCCGCGCCTTGCCGCCGGGTTTCTCGGCGCCGCCCTTCTTGCCACCGGATTCGTGCTGTTCGACGACAACCGCGCCTGGCCCGGCGCCGCCGCGCTCCTTCCCGTCGGCGGAACCGTGCTGGCGATCTATGGCGGCGGCGGCCGTCTTGGCCTGGTCTTGGGCAATCCGGTGTTCCTGCTCATCGGCCGTGTGTCTTATGCCCTTTATCTCGTGCACTGGCCGGTCATTGTGCTCTACCGCTATTGGCGAGTGGTGCCGCTGAACCTGGCGGAAACCGGCATGCTCGCTCTCGCCAGCATCGCCGCCGCCCTGGTTCTGCATGTCGTGGTCGAAACGCCGTTCCGCGAGGGCAAAGCGGCGGCTTCCGGCCTGTCCGGCCTGTTTGATATCCGCCGTTTTGTGTTCTGGAGGCGCCTGCGGGCCCCGTTGCTCGCTGCCGGGGCCCTGGTGACCCTGGGTCTGGCCGCGGCGGTCTGGGTTTCGGGCGGACTTCCCGGCCGCGTTGCCAAGCTGCGGGCGCAGCAGGCCCCCGGCGAGCTCAGCTATGCCGGCGATATCTGCGCCGGCAGCCGCACCTATCGCTGTGTTCTGGGCGATCCGACCAGCGAAAGGCTGGTCTATGTCATCGGCGACAGCCACGCCGGCAACCTGTTCTTTGGCCTCGATAGGCTGTTTCGTGAGCAGGGCATCCGGGGCATTGGCGTGATGGACCACGGCTGCCTGTTCCTGGCCGGCACCACGCGGTTCATCAAGGGCCAGAAGGACAGCCGCTGCGCCCGCAATATCGATGACGCCTTCCAGGCCGCCGCCGGCGACCGGGCGCCGGTCATTCTTGCTGGCAATTATGACGGCTATAACGGCGAAATCGGCCCCGCCGCAGCCTCAGCCCCCTTGGCTTTGGACGAGGCGGCCTATTATGGCTTTCTGCGCAACAGCCTGATTGCCAGCCTTGACCGGCTCAATGCCGGGGCAAGGCCGGTGTTGCTGGTCAAGAGCACCTATAATTCGGGTATCGACACCGCCCGCTGCCTGTCGCGCCCGGGCATCAACCCGGATCAGCTGCTCGCCGGCGAGTGCGCGCCGTGGAATCTGGCCCGCAACCGGGAAAAAAGCGGGCGTGCCGACGACATGCTCGAGGAGGTGGCGGGGCAATTTGCCGGCGTGGCGACGCTGGATCCCAAGGCCGCGTTCTGCCGCGACGGCGTGGCGAGCTGCGACCTTGCCGGCGGGGGCGCCTTCTTCCTGCGCGACACCACCCATCTGACGAATGACGGCTCGCTATTCCTGGTGTCGCATTTCAATGCCCGCCTTCTGGCATGGCTCGGTTCGCCCGCCCCGGCGCATGGTGCTGACCTGGGCGGTGCTAGTGCAGCCGGAAATGGCCGTCCACGGCCTTGATCTCGGCCGGCTTGATGAGCCGGGCATGGGCCACCATGACCGATTTCAGCGGACCTTCCAGCTTTTGCTCCCAGAAGGTGAGGAACTTTGTCAGTTCGGGAAAATCCGGATAGAGGTCGAAATCCTGCCAGATATATTCCTGCATGATCGAGCGATGATCGGGCAGGGCGTAGAAAATTCGGGCCGTGGTCAGGCCATAGCCTTCGAGCTGGCGCACAAACTCAGATGAAACAGTCAACGAAACAGCCATGGAACCGCTCCTTGCGTTCTGCTCCTCCTTCCGGCCGCATGATCGAGCTTCAGCCGCCGGGCCAGACTTCGGCGCCAATCGCCGCCGTAATAAAAGTCCCAGCGCATACAATAAGATAGCAGAAGATTGACTAATTTGCTAACAACCGGCCTTGCCACGAAAATGTGATTGGCCCGGCCCCGGCCCCGGCGGTGGGCACGGGGGCCGCGCGGGCCGGGACAGCGCGCTGCTCTTGCACATTGCCGCCCGCCTTTTCGGCGCTATCCTTGGGCGCACGCGAAATTCTGCGAAAACAAGCGAAAAGGCTCGCCATGGGCAAGGCCGGCAACCGCCCCAGCTTCATTCTCTTCGTCACCGACCAGCAGCGCGCCGATTTTCTCGGCTGCTATGGCCATCCGCTTCTGCAAACACCCAATATCGATGCCCTGGCGGCGCGCGGCGCCGTCTTCGATCGCTTCTATGTCGCAAGCCCGGTCTGTATGCCCAACCGCGCCAGCCTGATGACCGGGCGCCTGCCTTCGGCCCATGGCGTGCGCGCCAACGGCATTCCGCTGGCGGCGCACAATGTCACCTTTGTCGAATTGCTGCGCGACGCCGGCTACAGGACGGCGCTGATCGGCAAGAGCCATTTGCAGAATTTCTCCGGAAAGCCGCCGCTGGTGGCGCGCCCGCGCGCGCATCCCGGCTTTCACCGGCCGGGCGGCGCGCTCGCCGAGGCCCGGCGCCACGATCTGGGCGAAGCCCTCTACCGCCAGGAGGAACCCGATTTCTGGTCCTCGCCCCAGCCGCGCCTGGAAACGCCCTTTTACGGCTTCGATCATGTCGAGCTGGTGACCGGCCATGGCGACGGTGTCGGCGGCGACTATGTCGCCTGGGCGCTGGCCAGGGAGCCCGGCCTGGGCAGCCTGATCGGGCCGGAAAATCAGCTCGCCCATGATTATGTCTGTCCCCAGGCGGTGCGCACCGGCGTGCCGCCGCAGCTCTATTCGACCAGCTATATCGCCGAGCGCGCCCGCGCCTTCCTGGCCGGGCAAGATGGCGATACGCCGTTCTTCCTCATGGTGTCCTTTCCCGATCCCCACCATCCCTTCAATCCTCCGGGCCGCTACTGGGACATGTACACGCCGGACGATTTCGCGACGCCGGAAGCCTTCTCCCGCGACGACTGGGCGCCGCCGCCTCATGTTGCCGCGGTGCTGGCGGAGCGCGAGGCTGGTGCGGCGCGCCTTGGCGGCATGGGCACCATCGCCTGTTCGCCGCGCGAGGCGCGCGAGGCGCAAGCGCTGACCTGCGGCATGATCTCGATGATCGACGAGGCCGTCGGCGGCGTGATCGAAGCGCTCGAAACATCGGGGCGCGGCTCCGACACGGTGGCCGTCTTTACCTCCGACCACGGCGATCATCTCGGAGACCACTGCCTGCTGCTCAAGGGCGCCGAACATTATGAGCAGATCACCCGCGTGCCCTTTATCTGGGCCGATCCGCAAGGACCCAGGGGCGTGCGGCGCCAGGCCATCGGCCAGACCCATGACATCGCGGCGACGCTGCTCGAGCGCGCCCGGATCGAGCCGTTCATCGGCATGCAGGGTATCAGCCTCGTGCCTGCCATGGCCGGCGGCGCCGGGCGCCCCGCCGCCTTCATCCAGTATGACCACCAGAAGGACAATCCGGGCATCGGCCCGCAGCCCAGGGTCCACACCCTTCGCGATGCCCGCTACCGCCTCAGCCTCATCCATGGCGTGACCTGGGGCGAGCTTTATGATCTGGAGGCCGATCCCGGGGAATTCGACAACCTGTGGGAGGTGCCCGCCGCGGCTGCGATCAAGGCGCGGCTGATCGAGCACTTGGCGCGCGAGGAAGTCGCCGCCGCCGACCGCGCGCCTTTTCCGCTGGCGCTGGCATAAGGCGGTCGAAACGCCGGCCCGGCCAAGGCGGCGCCAAGACGGCGCCATGACGGTGTTCGCAACTGGAATTGGCGGCGGCTTGCTCAATCGCGCAGCCTTTGATTTCACCCAATATATGCGGCTGCGCGGCAAGCTTTGCCGGCAGGCCAAGGCCGAACGGGGAAGTTTCTAGCCCGCCATATGACATAAATTCGGATCATGATTTATGTATATATATTGTGGGCTATATTATTAGTTGGATGTGCGTGAAATAGACACAATGTATTGCAATTAAATAAAAGCAATACCAATTTATGCTGTGATTTGCCTATAATTGGGATCATGAATTATAATATCATGATTAGCCGTTGTAATAACCTTTGCTCATCACAATATTATTTATATCATCGATTAATTTCACATCCATAAAAGGAATACCTTATGTCCTTCAAATCCTGGTCGGCCGCCCAAGACGCTTCGGCAAAATCCAAACCGGAAACAAAATCCAAGGCGCAGGCGGCATCGGTCAAACCGGCCCCGAGTTCTGCCAAGGCGCAGGTTGATACCCCGCCCGCACCCAAGAAATAGAGATCGGAACGAAAAGTGGCCCTGAACTTTCCCAACAGGAGCCGAAGTTTCGATAAGGCGAAAAGCCGCGTCCGCTTCTGGGGATATGATGGCGCGAAGGAGATTTCGTTCTTTCTTGAGACAGAGGCTCTCTTGCGATTCAGCCCGCCGCGCGGCGGTGCCGAAGCTGGCATTCTTGTCGCCTTCGACGGCGGCCTCGAACAGATCCACGCCGCCGCCGACAGAGCCTATGCACGAGGCAGGAAAGGCACCTATGCCTTTACCCTGACTGCGGCCGATTTCTGATAGCAGCCCCTTTTGGCAGCACGTCCGGGGCATTTGAACGACCTATCGACGCGAGCCGAGCTATCGCTCGCCGATGAGCCGTTCCGCGATCCGCTTGCCGCCTCGCGCCGTGCATGGCCATCCCTGTTTTCAGATGCAGCCACACCGGCCGGCTTGCGGCCGAGCGCGCGCATCAACCGCCAAACCCAAACCAAGGATCACCGGAATGCAGACGCAGAAGACATCGAAATCCAAAGCTGAGGAAAAATTTGCCGAAATCCAGAAAAGGACCAAAGAGATCCTGAAGGAGGCCGAAAAGGTGCAGGTGGAAAGGGTGGCGCGTACTGAAGTACTGCGTGCGCTCCGCCTCGCAAAAGAGGCGGAAGACGAAAAAGCCGCCGACAAGGCACTGGCGGAGAAGCACGCCGCGAAAAGTAAAAAGGTGCGGCGCCCGATGGCGGCCCAGCACTGAGGTTTCCGGTGGCAGCGAACACCGTGAACCGGCATTTGCTGTAGCCGTTCAGCAGGACCCGGTCATGGCGACAAAGGCCGGAACCACCCTGATAGGACGCATGTTTCCGAGTCCTTTCGGGAAATACCGGGAAATATGGGACGGATAAGACTGGCGGAGGGA
>JAGRLG010000064.1 GCA_020441905.1 Rhodobiaceae bacterium
CCGTGTCTCAGTCCCAGTGTGGCTGATCATCCTCTCAGACCAGCTACGGATCGTCGCCTTGGTGAGCTTTTACCTCACCAACAAGCTAATCCGACGCGGGCCCATCCAGGGGCGATAAATCTTTCTCCCGAAGGACGTATACGGTATTAGCCCAAGTTTCCCTGAGTTATTCCGTACCCTTGGGTAGGTTCCCACGCGTTACTCACCCGTCTGCCACTCCCTCCGAAGAGGGCGTTCGACTTGCATGTGTTAGGCCTGCCGCCAGCGTTCGTTCTGAGCCAGGATCAAACTCTCAGGTTGAATGAGATTTTGATCGGCTTAGTCACTACGTATTGACGAGTCCCAAGCACATCGTCGCACCGGCTCCCTTGCGGGCGCCAAATGCGAATATGAGCTTGCGAAACGTAGTATCGCCGAAGTCTCTTCAACAGCCTTTTTGTTCACGAAGAACGAAAAGGCATATGCAGGACTCCGCCGCCCACGTTTCTCTTTCTTTGTCACCACAATGTCAAAGAGCAGCGTTATGGCAATGGCCATAACGGGGCTGACAAGCGATCGTTCTCTTGCCCGCCCAATCGCGGATCTTCCAGCTCCGGCCGAAAGACCGCTCCTCGTGAATAAGGAGGCGCATTATACAGGCGATAATCCGCTGCGCAAAGCAGCGCCGCCGTCTTGCGTGGGGCGGTTTATAGGCCCCCCCTGCTGCCCCTGTCAAGCAAGCAATCAACGAAAATTGCATCTTTTATTTTGCCCGGTCCGGATGCCGTTTCGCGGCGGCAAAATGGTTGTTTTCCGCCCCGCGCGCTTTTGCCCCTGCTCCGGCGGAGGGGTCAAACTGGTGCCACATTTCCAGCTCACCAAGGTAGATCGGGCCGGCCCGGCGGGAATCTCGCGGGTCTTGCCCTTGCCTCCGGCTCGGGCGATAACCCGTTCAGGCCGGGGGTGGGTGGCCGGATGTGGGACCGTCGCGCACGCGTCCCGCGCAAAGCGCCAGAGAACGGCGCCGTTGAAGTTTGGCCAGCGGCGATTGCAGGCTGGAACCGGAACGGGAATATCGGGGGTGTCCGCGCGGCGGGCAGAGAGGGAATTCAGGGTTTGTTTGATCGCACGCGCTATCGCGCCGACCACAATCCGCATATCCCGGCTGAGCATTCCGGGCGGCTGTTGCCGCCCCTTGAACCGTTAAGCGACGAAAGCCCATACCAGACGCGCGCCAATTGGCGCTGGATGCTGGCGACATTCCTCACCGGGATTGCCGGCATCGGGCTGATTGGCGGCGCTCTGTTCAATTCCTTCGACGGCCGCGCCACCCTGGCGTCGAGCGTCCATCTGGTCCGCAAGGGCGGCGAAGCCCTTGGCCTTGGCGGTGGCATCGCGCGCAAGGGCAACCGCATGCTGCCGGAAGATGCCCGCATCGCGCTCAGGCAGATGGTGTTCGAGAGCAACGTCACCAAGGTCGGCGCCAAGGAATTCATCAATGTGAAGCCCTATGTCCATGTCGTTTCCAGCCTCGCCCTGTCGACCGGAAACGCCACCGCCGATCTGCCCGCGTTCAATCCGCTCAAGCTTTTTTCCGCCTCGGCCGATGAAAGCGCCAAGGAGCCGTCTCAGGCCAGGATTGCTTCAAGCGGAGAAATCAGGGTCACCTCGCTGGCCTTCAATCCGGCCACGATCTTTGCCACCGCCGACGATATCGGCCTGCACGAATCGGAAATGGCCGTTCTCGAACTGGCGCAGATGAAGGGGCTGACCGGCGGTCAGCTGGCGGAAAGCGGCGACGATACGATAATCGACCCCACCGGAGATTCGCTGCTGGCCGATGGCGCTGTCGAACTGGCCAGCCTCGACCCCAACGCCAATCTCATTACCCTCGAAGGCGGGCCGAACGCCGTCACCGAAATCGAGAAGAATCCCGGCCGCAGTTATTTTTCAAACCGGGCCGACAAGGTGCTCGCGGTGCAGCGCGGCGACACGCTTTCGGCGCTGTTGCAGTCTCATGGCGCATCCCCTCAGGAAGCGCGCGCCATAGCGCGCGCCATGGCCCCCGAGTTTCGCGCTGTCGATCTTGCCGAGGGCCAGCAAGTGCGCCTCAGTTTTTCCAACGGGCAGGACAAGGGCAAGCTGAAGCCGACGCGGATCTCGCTCTATGATGGCGAAAGCCATCTGGTCACGGTCGGCCTTAGCGATGGCGGCGATGAGGCCGAATACGCCTTGCTGCCATCCAACGACGCGCTCTCCGTTCCCGACGCCGGCCTCCATGTCAGCCGTTATCAGGCCCGCGCGCAGCTCTATCAGAGCCTGTATGAAACCGGCTATTCCATGGGTCTCAACGACGGCCTGATGTCGCGCATCGTCCGCATCCATTCCTATGATGTCGATTTCAAGCGCCAGGTGCAGGCCGGCGACAATTTCGAGGTCTTTTACGAAGCCGACGACAAGGAGGGCAATGTCTCCGGCGACCCGAATGTTCTCTATACCGCCCTGACCATCCGCGGCGAGACGAAGAAATTCTACCGCTTCCGCACCTCCGATGACGGGGTTGTCGATTTTTATGACGAGAACGGAAACAGCGCCAAGAAGTTCCTCATCCGCAAGCCGATGAATGGCGGCGTGCTGCGGTCGGGTTTCGGGGTCCGCACCCACCCGATCCTGCGCTACCGGAAGATGCATACCGGCGTTGACTGGGCCGCCCCGAGCGGCACACCGATCGTCGCCGCCGGCAACGGTATCGTCGAGCAGGCCAAATACACGTCCGGCTATGGCCGCTACACCATCATCCGCCACGCCAATGGCTATGCCACCGGCTATGCCCACCAATCGGCTTTCGCCAAGGGTATCGAGCCCGGCGCCCGCGTGCGCCAGGGGCAGGTCATCGGCTATGTCGGATCGACGGGCCTGTCCACCGGGCCGCACCTGCATTACGAGGTTATCGTCAATGGCCGCATGGTCGACCCGATGCGCATTCGCGTGCCGCGCGGGCGCACCCTGCAGGGGCGCATGCTGGCCTCCTTCCAGCGCGAAAAGACCCGCATCGAACGGCTGATGCGCCAGCCCGCCGCGGCGCCGCGTATCGCTTCGGCCGCGGCCAGCTATGCCTTGAGTTCGGCCCGCTGATTCCCGCCTCGCGCTGATAGCCGGAGCAAAAAGAAAGGCTCGGCAAGCCGGGCCTTTCCCTGATTTGATTCTACTCGGCGGCTCAGGCCGCCTTGCTGCTCAGCGCCTTGCCGTTGAACCGCAATCCTTCGCCATCGGCCGAGATCGCCACCGCATCGCCATCGGCGATCTCACCGGCGAGGATCTTCTCGGCCAGCGGATCCTGAAGCGCCTTCTGGATCACCCGCTTCAACGGCCGCGCCCCATAGGCCGGATCATAGCCCTGCCCGGCCAGCCATTCGCGGGCCGCATCGTCAAGCTCCAGCTCGATCTTGCGGTCGGCGAGCAGCTTGCGCAGCCGCGCCAGCTGGATATCGACGATCGCCGTCATCTGATTGCGCTTGAGACGATGGAACAGGATGATCTCGTCGAGCCGGTTCAGGAATTCGGGGCGGAAATTGCCGCGCACCGCCGCCATGACCTGGTCGCGCACCGATTCGACCTCCTGCTCCTCGCCCAGCGCGACCAGGAGATCGGCGCCGATATTGGAGGTCATGATGATCAGCGTGTTGCGGAAATCCACCGTGCGGCCCTGGCCGTCGGTGAGGCGCCCGTCGTCGAGCACCTGGAGCAGCACGTTGAAGACATCGGGGTGCGCCTTCTCGATCTCGTCGAAGAGCACCACCTGATATGGCCGCCGCCGCACCGTCTCGGTCAGCGCTCCGCCTTCCTCGTAGCCGACATAGCCGGGAGGGGCGCCGATCAGCCGCGCCACCGAATGCTTTTCCATATATTCCGACATATCGACCCGGGCCATCGCCGTCTCGTCGTCGAACAGGAAGGCAGCCAGCGCCTTGGTCAGCTCGGTCTTGCCGACGCCGGTGGGGCCGAGGAACATGAAGGAGCCGATGGGCCGGTTGGGATCCTGAAGCCCGGCGCGCGCGCGGCGCACCGCCGTTGACACCGCATGCACGGCTTCTTCCTGGCCGACCACCCGCCGCGCCAGCGCCTCTTCCATGCGCAGCAGCTTGTCGCGCTCGCCCTCCAGCATCTTGTCGACCGGGATGCCGGTCCAGCGCGATACCACCTGCGCGATATGGTCGGTGGTCACCGCCTCCTCGACCACGGCGCCGTCCTCGTGCTTTTCCGTTTGAGCCAGTTCGCGTTCGAGCTGGGGGATGACGCCATAGGACAATTCGCCGGCGCGGGCGAGGTCGCCGCCGCGCTGGGCCTTCTCCAGATCGAAGCGGGCCTGATCCAGCTTTTCCTTGATCTTCTGGGCGGCGCCCAGTTTTTCCTTTTCCGCCTGCCAGCGCTTTGTCAGGTCCCCAGACTGCTGCTCCAGTTCGCCAAGTTCGGCCTCGAGCCGTTTCAGCCGGTCCTTGGAGGCCTGGTCCTTTTCCTTGCCCAGCGCCTCGCGTTCGATCTTGAGCTGGATGATGCGCCGGTCAAGCTCATCAAGCTCTTCCGGCTTCGAATCGACCTGCATGCGCAGCCGCGACGATGCCTCGTCAACCAGATCGATCGCCTTGTCGGGCAGAAAGCGGTCGGTGATGTAGCGGTTCGACAGCGCGGCGGCCGACACCAGGGCCGAATCGGTGATCCGCACGCCGTGGTGCAGCTCGTATTTTTCCTTCAAACCGCGCAGGATCGAAACCGTATCCTCCACCGTCGGCTCGCTGACGAAGACGGGCTGGAAGCGCCGCGCCAAGGCAGCGTCCTTTTCGACATTCTTGCGGTACTCGTCGAGCGTGGTGGCGCCGACGCAGTGCAGCTCGCCGCGCGCCAAGGCCGGTTTCAGCAGGTTGGAGGCATCCATCGCGCCCTCCGCCTTGCCCGCCCCCACCAGCGTGTGCATCTCGTCGATGAACAGGACGATGCCGCCCTCGGCGGCCTGGATCTCCGACAGCACCGCCTTGAGCCGTTCCTCGAACTCGCCGCGATATTTCGCGCCCGCGATCAGCGAGCCCATGTCGAGCGCCATCAGCTTCTTGTCTTTCAGGCTCTCCGGCACATCGCCATTGACGATGCGCAGCGCCAGCCCCTCGGCGATGGCGGTCTTGCCGACGCCGGGCTCGCCGATCAGCACCGGATTGTTCTTGGTGCGCCGTGACAAGACCTGGATCGTGCGCCGGATCTCCTCGTCGCGCCCGATCACCGGATCGAGCTTGCCCTCACGCGCCGCGGCGGTCAGGTCGCGGGCATATTTCTTCAAGGCGTCATAGGCGTTTTCCGCCGTCGCCGAATCGGCGCGGCGCCCCTTGCGCAGGGCATTGATCGCCTCGTTGAGGCTATTGGCGGAAACCCCGGCGCGGCTCAGGATCTTCGCCGCTTCGCCGTCCTTCTCGATCGCCAGCGCCAGCAGCAGCCGCTCCGCGGTGACAAAGCTGTCCCCCGCCTTTTCCGCCGCCTTGAGCGCGGTTTCGAACAGGCGCGCCGTTGCCGGCGCCAGATAGACCTGCCCGGCGCCCGAACCGCCAACCTTGGGCAGCTTGGCCAGCGCCTGCTCGACGCCGGCCAAGGCATCCTCGGGGCGCCCGCCGGCGCGCTGGATCAGTCCCGCGCACAGCCCTTCCGGGTCGTCGAGCAGAACCTTGAGCAGGTGTTCGGGGGTGAATTGCTGGTGCGACTCGCGCACCGCCATGCCTTGCGCGGACTGCACGAAGCCGCGCGCCCTTTCGGTGAATTTTTCGAAATCCATGTGACCCTCTCGTCAGCACGCGCGCATCACCCTGACCTTCAGGCGTGATTCATGCGCCCAACCCTTGACTTAGCGGCAACGGCCGCCCCTATATGCGCGGGAGCCCAACGGCACTCCCTTATCGCTATATAATGTTGTAAACAGGGGGGAAAAGGGGGCGGGAGCCACAATTCCTTTCCGCGCGCCAAACTCGCGAACAACACTTTTGCCGGGATCCGAACATGACCCAAGAGGCCGCGCGCATCGCCGCCATCTACCGCTATCCGGTCAAGGGCCTATCGCCTGAGCCGCTGAATTCCATCGCGCTGACACCCGGCGAAACCCTGCCCTTCGACCGCGCCTATGCGATCGAGAGCGGCAACCACGAATTCGACGAAGAGGCGCCGGAATACCTGCCCAAGACCAAGTTCCTGATGTTGATGCGCGACGAACGCCTGGCGACGCTGCGCACCAGTGTCGACAGCGAAAGCGGCGACATGACGGTGCTGCGCGACGGCAAGCAGGTCGCGCGCGGCAACCTGACCCAGCGCATCGGGCGCCAGATGCTCGAGCAGTTTTTTGCCGCCTTCATGGGTGAAAAAATGCGCGGCGCGCCGCGTATCGTCCATGCCGAGGGACACAGCTTTTCGGACGTCCCGGCAAAAGCGGTTTCGATCATCAACCTTGCCAGCGTTCGCGATCTTGAGCGGGTCATGGGCCAGACGGTCGACCCCCTACGCTTTCGCGCCAATATCTATATCGATGGCATCGCGCCCTGGCGCGAATTCGACTGGCTGGAGCGCGAACTTATGGTCGGAGAGGATGTCGTGCTGCGCGTCTTCAAGCGTACCCAGCGCTGCGCCGCGACCAATGTCGATCCGGCCACCGGCGAACGCGACCTGCAAATCCCGCGCGCGCTCCACAGTGCTTTCGGCCATGCCGATATGGGCATCTATGCCACCGTCGCCGCCGGCGGCGGCATTGCCGTCGGCCAGGCCGTGACTCCGCCCCCGGCTGAATGAGGGTGAAGGGAATTCGCCCGCCAGGTTAAGGGCAACTCGGCCAAATGCGCCGGCCGCCGGGCCACACCCTGGTTTCAGGCCACCGTTTGGGTTTTTTCACCGCCATCGCCGGCTTCGGCCGCGTCTTCGGCGCTGCCGCCACCTTCCTTTGAAGGCTGGTTGTCCTGCGCGTCCTGCCGGATATTGTCCCGGCCCGCTTGAGCCGTGGCGCCGTCGTCATTGCGCGCCAGGGCGGGGCGCCGGCGGCGCCCGCCACGGGCCTGGCTGGCAGGTTGCGGCGCGGCGGCCTCGTCCTCGCCATCGGATTCGCTATCGGCGGTGTCATCCTGGCCATCGCGCGGCGAAATGCCCGCCTCGGTGCCATTCATCTCGCCGTCGCCGTCATTGTCATCATTGTACGAACCCGGCGCGGGGCGCTGCTGGGGCTGGGACTGGCTCTGCGCCGCGGCGATGATGCGGAAATAGTGCTCGGCGTGCTGAAGATAATTTTCCGAAGAAACCGGATCGCCCGAAACCTGGGCATCGCGGGCCAGCGCGAGATATTTCTCGGCGACGTGATTGGCCGTCCCGCGCACCTTCACGTCCGGTCCGTTGCTCTCGTAAACCCGGTTGAGCGGATTGGAAACCTTGCGGCTGCGGCCGCGCATACGCTTGTTCTGCTGACCTTGTCTCATAGGCTGTTTTTTTCCGGTATGGGCATGCTTGCCTCGTTGTGCCACCGAACTTTCCTGGCCGCCTGGACGTGAACCGCGCACGGAAGCCGCAAACCGTTCCGGTCTGTCGCCCCGCTTCGCATCTGTGTCCTGGCTTCCCCCGAAGCTCGATCCGAACCGTTATCTGCGCGCCGCTTCCTGAACGCCCGGCAGGCCTTGTGAAAAGCGTGCCGGCGCGCGCCGATCGCTGGCGTGCAAATCTCGACTTTTCCTTTGCAGCGCCTGCCTGCCCCGTGGCAGCGGCGTCTCGGAAATTGATGCCCCGCGGCGAAATCCGACCACTTGGCCGTTTCGTCCGATTATACCGGTTGCAGAGAGTCGGCCGTTAGTGCCCGGGGTCCCCGATCGAGGTCTCCCACATGGCGCCTGCGATCACCCTTGGTCCGGGCATATCGCACTGCGGCCCTCAAATCGTGGTCGGACCCTATACTTTTCGATCCCGTATTCCAAGCGAATTTTTTGTCGCAGTTAATCGCTTTTCCGTGCCCTTACAACGCGCTCCACACCGGCGAGATCGCGAAAGATATCTTCCGCCGGATCGGCAGACAGGCCCTGTGCCGCCAGCAATGCCGCCACCGCGGCGGCCTGCCCGGAGCCGACTTCGGCGAGTAGCGCGCCGCCCGGCACCAGATGGTTACGCGCCTGCGCGGCGATCCGGCGAAATGCCTCCAACCCGTCGTCGCCGCCGTCAAGGGCAAGCCTTGGATCATGGTCCGCGACCTCGCGTGCCAGGCCAGCAATCTCGTCGCTGGCGATATAGGGCGGGTTGGCGACGATAAGATCGAAAAGCCCTGCGGCGGCCAACCAGTCGGCGCGCGCGAACAGCGCCCGCCCGCCAACGCCATGAACCCGCGCATTGGCCCTGGCCGTGGCCAGCGCGTCTTGCGACAAATCGAAGCCGACCCCGAGGCCGGGAGCGAAATCCGCCAGCAGGCTGACCAGCAGGCAGCCGCTTCCGGTTCCCAGATCTGCGATCCGGCCGGCGCCCGCCCCAACTCCGCCCGTCAGCAATGCCAGTCCCTGCTCGACCAGCAATTCGCTGTCCGGGCGCGGCACCAGAGCGTCATCGCAGAGCGCAAAATCGCGGCCCCAGAATTCGCGGTGCCCGATCAGCCGCGCCAGCGGCCGGCCCGCCAGCCGGCGCTCCGCCAGATCTTCAAGGCACCGCAGGTTCTCATGCGCCAGTTCCCGGTCCGGGCCGGCGATGAACTGCTCATGGGAAAGTCCGGCGGCATGGCACACCAGCAGCCTGGCGTCGAGCGCGGCATTTTCCAGACCGGCGGCGGTGAAGCGGCGCCCCAGACGGTTGAATGCGGCGCGCACGGTCTGCGTGCCGCCGGAGCCGGCGCTTGCCGGCTCGCCCGTCACCGCGCCCCGGCGATGCTTCCACCGCCGCCCGACTCGATCGCCGCCAGTTGCGCCGTCTGGTTGTCGGTAATCAGGGCATCGATGATCTCGTCCAGCGCCTCGCCCTCCAGGATGCGGTCGAGCTTGTACAGCGTCAGATTGATACGGTGATCGGACACCCGGCCCTGGGGGAAATTATAGGTGCGGATGCGTTCCGAGCGGTCGCCGCTTCCGACCTGGCCGCGCCGGTCGGCGGCGCGCTCGGCGTCGGCGCGTTCGCGTTCCATGTCGTAAAGCCGCGATCTCAGCACCTTCATCGCCTTGGCGCGGTTCTTGTGCTGGGATTTCTCGTCCTGCTGGATGACCACCAGGCCGGTGGGAATATGGGTGATGCGCACCGCGCTGTCGGTGGTGTTGACCGACTGCCCGCCCGGCCCGCTGGAGCGATAGACGTCGATGCGCAGATCCTTGTCATCGATCTGCACATCGACCTCCTCGGCTTCCGGCAGAACGGCAACCGTTGCCGCCGAGGTGTGAATGCGCCCGCCGGCTTCGGTTTCCGGCACGCGCTGCACCCGGTGCACGCCGGATTCGAACTTGAGCCGCGCATAGGCACCCTTGCCGCTCACCGAGGCGATCACCTCCTTGTAGCCGCCGACGCCCGATTCGCTGGCCGAAAGGATGGCCACTTTCCAGCCCTTCAGATCGGCATAGCGCTGATACATGCGAAACAGGTCGGCGGCGAACAGGGCCGCCTCCTCGCCTCCCGTTCCCGCCCGCACCTCAAGGATCACGTTCTTCTCGTCCGCGGCGTCCTTGGGCAGCAGCAACAGCTTGAGCTGGTGCTGAAGCTCCTCCAGCCGCTCCTCCAGTTCGCCATATTCGTCTTCCGCCAGCGCCCGCATTTCGGCGTCCGACGATGCGTCGTCGATGATCTCGCTCAGGCCCGCCAGTTCGTCCGTCGCCGCCGCCAGGGCGCGAATATGCTCCACCACCGGCCCCAGCTCGGCATATTCGCGCGACAGCCGCACATAGGCCTCCGGATCGGGACCTGCCGCCATTTCGGCCTGCACCGTCTCGAAGCGGTCCACCAGCGGTTTCAGCTTTTCCAGCACAATCATGTTTTCGCCATCAGCCCCAATACCGGCCGCCGGGATACAGACAAAGCCCGCGCCAGGCAATGGCCCTGACGCCGTCGCCCGTGTTCAGCGCCCGGAAAGAACGATCAAGACAGCCAGGCCGGCGACGAAAAGCAGCGCCAGCCCCGCCGCCGCGACTGCCGGGCGCAGCCGCCGGCGCGGCAAGGAGACATCGCCGGCCCTCGCACCGCTAGCCGCCATGCCAGGGCGGCGCCCATAGGCCTCGAGCCGCCCCAGCATCGGCCCCGGATCGCAGTCCAGATAGTCGCAATAGGCAAGAATGACCAGGCGCGCCCGCTCCACATTGCCAAAGGCGGCGATGGCGCCATTTTCCAGCGCCGCCAGCTCGTCGGCGCCGGCCCCGGTCGCCCTTGCCGCCGCGCCGATGGAAATCCCGAGGCGGCCCCGGCGCCGCGAAAATTCCGCGGCCATGACGTCATCGCTCCCCGTCGCGACCTCTTCGACAGACCGGATACGCATCCCCCGCTCCCCAGCGCAGCCATCGCGCAAGCAATGTGGCCGCAGAGCCGGTGCATCGGCAAGCGAAAATGCACGCGATGCGTGTACCCGCTCTAAGTCAGACAGGAACCTTGTGCTGGCGTGCGAACTCTCTCAGTTCGCCGCGCAAACTCGACGATTCACTGGTCAGGAGCGGGGTCAGGAAATCTTTCAGCTTGCCGATATCTAGCTTGAGTAGCATCGCCTTGACGGGGCCGATCGAGGCCGGCGCCATCGAAATGCTGCGAAACCCGATACCCAGCAGCGCCATGGCTTCGAGCGGCCGCCCCGCCATTTCACCGCACAGGGTCAACGGCTTGCCATGTTTGCCGGCGGCTTCGACAATCTGCGCCAGCATCCGCAACACGGCGGGATTCAGGGTATCGAAGCGCCCGGCCATGCGGGCATTTGACCGGTCGCAGGCCCAGGTGAACTGGAGCAGGTCATTGCTGCCGACCGACACGAAATCGGCCTTGTCCAGCAGCGAGTCGAGCTGCCACATCAGCGACGGCACTTCGATCATCGCGCCAAGCCGGATGGACCGCGGACGCGGGTGGCCAAAACGGTCCAAATGCTTCAATTCGCGGTCGACAATGGCCCGCGCGCGCTGAAATTCGCCGACCTCGCTCACCATCGGAAACATCAGCGACAATTCGCGGCCCGCGGCGGCATGCAGCAGCGCCCGCACCTGGGCGCGCAGCAGCGCCGGCCGGTCCAGCGCCATGCGGATGGCCCGCCAGCCAAGCGCCGGGTTTTCCTCGTGGGCATGGCGCAGGAAGGGCATCACCTTGTCGCCGCCGACATCGAGCGAACGGAATACAACCGGCTTGCCGTCGGCAGCGTCGAGCACGGCACGATAAACCTTTTCTTGCTCGCGCATGCGCGGAAAGGTTGCCGCCAGCAGGAACTGGAATTCGGTGCGGTAAAGGCCGATGCCGGCGGCCCCCGATTCGGTCAGATGCGGCATTTCGACGACCAGACCGGCATTGATGAAGAGTGACACTTCCTCGCCGTCGCTCGACACCGCCGGCGTATCTTGCAGCGCCTTGTACTGCGCCTGGCGCCGGGCGCGGAACCGCACCTTGTCGACATAGGCCGATTCGACATCGGCAAGCGGGCGCACATGCACCTCGCCCGATTCGCCATCGACCACCACCGCGTCTCCGGCCTCGACCGCTTCGACAATGCCCTCGACCTGGCCCACGGTGGCTATGCCCAGCGCCCGCGCCACGATAGCGACATGGCTGCTCGGCCCGCCCTCTTCCAGAATCAGGCCGCGCAGGCGCGTGCCGTCATAGTCGAGCAGTTCCGCCGGCCCCATATTCCGGGCGATAATGATGGCGTCGCGCGGCAATTCGCTGGCCGCCGCCGTCACCGTGCGCCCGACCAGGATCCGCAGCAGCCGGTTGGAAAGATCGTCGAGGTCGTGGAGCCGCTCGCGCATATAGGGGTCGGTCTGGCGCATCATCCGCGCCCGCGCATCGCTCTGCACGCGTTCGACACCGGCCTCGGCCGTCAGACCGGTCGCCACCGCCTCGCGAATGCGCCGCGCCCAGCCGCGGTCATAGGCCAGCATGCGATAGGCCTCCAGCACGTCGCGATGATCGCCGGCCCGCGCCACGTCGCCGCTGGTCAACATGCGGTCTATCCAAGCCCGCAGGGATTCTATGCCTTCGTTGAGGCGCTGCGTCTCGGTATCGATATCGTCGGAAATCAGATTGGTGACGACGATCTTCGGCTCATGCATGACGGCATGGCCAAGACCGATACCCTCCGACAGCACCACGCCATCGAGATGCAGCGGCTTGGCCGCATCTTCCGAATCGGTCCCGCCGTCTTCGGCGCCAGGTTCCCCCGAGGCCACCATTTCCGCCACCAGCATGGCGATGGTCTGGAGTGCCTCGACCTCTTCTTCCGAATAGATACGCCGCGCCCGGTTCTGCACCACCAGCACGCCCAGCGTGTCGCCGCCGCGCAGGATCGGCACGCCGAGAAACGAGTGATAGGCCTCTTCGCCCGTTTCCGGCCGGTAGGCAAAGGCGGGATGATCCTGGGCCTCGGTCAGGTTGAGCGGCTCGGCCTCGGAGGCAATGGTGCCGACCAGGCCCTCGCCGACCTTCAGCCGCGTGGCATGAACGGCCTCGCGCTTGAGGCCCTCGGTGGCAAACAGCTCGAGCGTGTCGCCGCCCCGCAATACATAGATCGAGCATACCTCGGCCACCATATTGGCCGCGATCAGGACCGTGATCTTGTCAAGTCTTTGCTGCGCGCCGACGGGTTCCGCCATCGCCTCGCGTAAGCGGCGCAACAATGCACGCGGGCCGGGCAAATTGCCGCGCATGGAATCTGGTCCTTACCTGCCGGCCGGCGCTTCGGCGCCAGCCCCCCGGAAACGGGCGAGAAAGAGAAAGCCAGGCCTGGAAGCCTGATCCGCCGTCTAAGTCTTGTCGAGACCGTATACCGAATGCAACGTGCGAACGGCAAGTTCAGTATAGGCTGCGTCGATCAGGATGCTGACCTTGATTTCGGAGGTTGTAATGGCCTGGATATTGATGCCCTTGTCGGCCAGGGCGGTAAACATGCGTGCCGCAACGCCGGCATGGGAGCGCATGCCGACGCCGATCACCGACACCTTTACCACATCGGTCGATCCGCGCAGGTCCTTGTAGTTGATCTCGGCCTTGGCCGACTCGATGACCTTGGCGGCGCGCTCGTAATCGGCCACCGGCACGGTGAAGGTCATGTCGGTGTGCCGTCCGTCCTCGGAAATGTTCTGCACGATCATGTCGACGTTGATATTGGCCTCCGCCAGCGGACCGAAGACCCGCGCCGCAACGCCCGGCTTGTCCTCGACCTTGAGCAAGGTGACCTTGGCCTCGTCCCGTGAATAGGCGATGCCGCTGACAATCTGCTGTTCCACGATCTCGTCCTCGTCGCAAACCAGTGTACCGACAACGCCTTCGTTGGCGGCCAATGCCGGCGCCAGATCCTCCGGCGCCTCGAAACTCGAACGCACCATGACATTGACATGGTGGTTCATTGCAAGCTCCACCGAGCGCGTTTGCAGAACCTTGGCGCCCAGCGAAGCCATTTCCAGCATTTCCTCGTAGGAAATGCGCCTCAATCTGCGCGCCGCGGCGACAATGCGCGGGTCGGTAGTATAGACGCCATCGACATCGGTGTAGATGTCGCATCTTTCGGCCTGGATCGCCGCCGCGATCGCCACCGCGCTGGTATCGGACCCGCCGCGCCCCAGCGTGGTGATGCGGCCCGATGGCGCGACGCCCTGGAATCCGGCGATCACCGCCACCTGGCCGTCCTTGAAACGCTCCAGCAGCTTCGCCGGATCGATGCCTTCGATTCGCGCCGAGGCATGGGCGTCATTGGTGCGGATCGGGATCTGCCAGCCCTGCCACGAGCGCGCCGATATGCCTATTTCCTGCAAGGCGATGGCCAAGAGGCCCGACGTCACCTGCTCGCCGGACGCCACCACCGCGTCATATTCGCGCGCGTCGTGCAGCGGCGCCGTTTCGCGGGTATAGGCGACCAGTTCATTGGTCTTGCCGGCCATCGCCGAGACAACCACGGCGACATGGTGGCCGGCATTGACCTCGCGCGCGACATGGCGCGCGACATTCTTGATTCGCTCCACGTTGGCGACGGAGGTGCCGCCGAATTTCATGACGATGCGGGCCATAGGCGCAGCAGGTCCCCAAAAAAGACAGCGCGCCATTGCGGCGGCGCGGATCGTTTTGCCGCGCCGGTTTCGCCGGCGGTCGGCCGCCTTTCATATCCATATGCGCGCCGCCCCGCAACCGACTTGCCTTGACATTGCGTGCGCGCCGTGGCGCCTATGCCCAGAAAATTCGAGGCGAGAATGTCCAGCAAGTCGAAAACTCCAGAATCCGCAGACACGGCGGCATCGGTTGATCCGCGCGAGGTCGCCAATTTTAGCGCCATGGCCGCCGAATGGTGGGACCCGGCGGGCAAGTTCCGCCCCCTGCACAAGCTCAATCCGGTTCGCCTCGGCTACATACGCGACCAGGCGGCCAGCCATTTTTCGCGCGATCCGAACCGCCCCGGCCTGCTCAAGGACCTGCGCCTGCTCGATATCGGCTGCGGCGGCGGCCTGCTGTGCGAGCCGATGGCAAATCTTGGCGCCAGTGTTACTGGCGCCGATCCGTCCCGCCGCAACATCGAGACCGCGCGCGTGCATGCCCGCGAGCAGGGCCTGGAAATCGATTATCGCGACACCACGGCCGAGGCGCTGGCCGGGGCGGGCGAGACATTCGACATCGTCCTCAACATGGAAGTGGTGGAACATGTCGCCGATGTCGACCGTTTCATCGCCACCTGTGCTGCCCTGGTTCGCCCCGGCGGGCTGATGTTCCTCGCCACCTTGAACCGCACCCTGAAATCCTTTGCCCTCGCCATTGTCGGCGCCGAATATGTCCTGCGCTGGCTGCCGCGCGGCACCCACCAATGGGACCGATTCGTCACCCCGGACGAGCTTGCGCGCGCCCTCGCCGCCGGCGGCATGACGCCGCAAGCGCCGGTGGGGGTGGCCTACAATCCCCTCGCCGACAGCTGGCGCCAAAGCAGCGACGCCGATGTCAATTACATGATGCTGGCAAAAAAACCCGGCGGCGCCTGACCGGCGTCATGCAGCGGCCCTGCTAGTTGCGGTCCTCGGGCAGCACCGGCAGGGGGTGGAACTCGATGCCTTCCTCGCCCAGCGCCCTTGCTTCCTCGGCGCTGGCCTCGCCCCAGATACCGCGCGCCTCCGCTTCCCGGTAATGGATCTTGCGCGCCTCTTCGGCAAAACGCCCGCCGACATAGTCGGCATTGGCGGTAACTTGCCGGCGCAGTTGCTTTAGCGCCTCGGCAAGTTCGCGCGCGCCGGGTTCCGGGCCCAGCAGCACCTGATCGCCGCCCCCGGCGGGCGTCTCTGGCGCCTGGGGTGCGCCAGGCGTGGCGGCGCTCTTGCGTCTCTTGGAGGGAACCGCCGGCGCCATCAGCGCCTTTTCGACATCGGCGCCGCCGCAATGCGGGCAGCCGAGAAGACCACCATCGCGCTGGGCATCAAAGGCCGCCGAATCGGCGAACCAGGCATCGAAGTCGTGGCCGCGGCCGCAAATAAGCTGGTAGCGGATCATCGCCGCGTTACTCGGCCGCCCGCCCGGCCGGCCGGGCAGGCATTCCGGCAACCTCGATCACCCGGTCGTGGGACAGCACCGGAATGCGGCGGCGCGCTTCGGCGCACTCCGCCATGTCGATCCTTGCCGCGATCACGCAAGGTTCGCTGCCCGCCTCGGCGAGGATCTCGCCCCAGGGCGAGATGATCAGAGAGTGGCCATAGGTTTCGCGGCCGTTTTCATGGCGGCCGCCCTGGGCCGCCGAAATGACGAAGCAGCCGGTCTCGATCGCCCGCGCCCTTTGCAGCACGTGCCAGTGGGCTTCCCCGGTCTGGCGGGTAAAGGCGGCGGGAATGGCCAGCACCTCGGCCCCGGCATGGGCCAGGGCGCGGTACAGATAGGCAAAGCGCAGATCGTAGCAAATGCTCAGCCCCAGCCGCGCCCAGGGCAGATCGGCGGTCACCGCGGTGGCCCCGGCGCGGTAATTTTTCGATTCGCGGTAGACCTCGCCGCTCGGAAGGTCGACGTCGAACATATGGATCTTGTCGTAGGCCGCCGCCACCTCGCCCTCCGGCGATAGGACATAGGCGCGGTTGGCGGCCTTGTCGGCGGCCACCTTGATCGCCAGCGAGCCGATATGCAGCCAGATGCGAAGCTCGCGCGCCAGGGCGCGCAGACGGGCCAGCGCCGGATCGTCCTCCTCGGCGACGATATTGGCGAACAGCGCCTCGGTGCGCAGCTCCATCAGCGCCGTCTGTTCGGGGGTCTGGACATAGTCGGCGCCGGTGCCCGCCGCCTCGCGGATCAGCGCCTCGGCGGCATCGATATTGGCCGCCACATTCTGGCTCGCCTGAAGCTGCACGCAGGCCGCCGTGAAGATCCGTTCGCTCATCGCTGCACCATGCGTCCTTGCCTGCCCGCCCGCTACCCGGCCATTGCCGGCCCGCCAGCATCCTCGCCGGCGAGCAGGGCATCGAGCTTGCCATCATATTCCAGGTCGTACAAATCGTCGCAGCCGCCGATATGGGTATCGCCGAAAAAGATCTGCGGCACCGTGCGCCGCCCGTTGGCCCGCGCGCTCATCGCCGCGCGCCCCGCCGGATCGAAGGTGACGTCGATTTCGTGAAAGCCCACGCCCTTTTCCTTGAGCAATTCCTTCGCCGAGCGGCAAAAGCCGCACATCGAACTCGTATAGATGGTCACTTCAACCATTCTCAGCCCCCATGCCCTCGCAACCTTGAGCCGGCGCCTGCGCCTCGCGCGCCGCCATTGGCGGTCAATCCGCCGCTGTTCCGGTTCTATATGGGGTTCTCCACCGGTTGCGCAACAAGCGCGAACAGCAGCACATCGACGCGCCCGGCGCCGCTGCGCAGCAGTACCCTGGCGCAGCCCTCCACCGTCGCTCCCGTGGTCAGCACGTCATCAACCAGCACCACGCGCTGGCCGGAGATTCGCGCGCGCCAGTCGTCATCGAGCCGGAAGGCCCCGGCGACATTGCGCCGGCGCTGCTCGGCGCTCAGGCCAACCTGCTGGCGCGTCGCCTTGATGCGCGACAACAGGTCCGGCACCAGGGGAACGCCGGAAAGGCGCGAAATCTCTTTCGCCAGCAGCGCCGACTGATTGAAGCGGCGCGTCCATAGCCGCCGCCGATGCAGCGGCACCGGGGCAACCAGCGTCGCCTCGCCAAGCAGTTCGCTGCCCGCCCGCACCATCATGCGCGCCATCAGCGCCGTCAGGTCGTGGCGGTCGCGATATTTCAGGCCGTGGACCAATTGGCGCGCGACATCGTCATAGAGCACCGCGGCGCGGGCGCGTGAAAACACCGGCGGCGCGGCAATCGCGCGCGGACTGACGGCTCCGGGACCGCAATCAAAGGCCAGGGGAATGCCGAGACGCTGGCAATAGGGCGCTTCGATGAACCGCAGCCTGCCCCAGCAACTGCCGCACAGATTGCCGGCGGCGCTGATGCGCGCGCCGCAGGCGGCGCATTGCGGCGGCAGCAGGAAGTCCGCCAGCCGGGCAATTCCGCCCGCCAGCAAGCCGCCGCGCCCTGCGCCTGGCGCATGTGGTTTCTCCGCCTGCCGCGTTTCCAAAAATCCCCCCAGCCCCGCATCATTGCCGCGCCATGGTAGAAGGACGGGCCGCGGCTGCGCCAGCAGCTTTTGACGCCGCCGCGCCCGCAGGATAACGCTGGGCCGGACTATGGAGCAAACCGCGAAAGGCGTCTGATGACCGAGCCGCACATCATCTTTGACCGCGCCCTGCTGGCGCGCCGCCGCGCCCGCGCCGCGGCGGCGTTGAACGCCGGCGGGTTCGGCGCCGATTTCCTTTTGCGCGAGGTCGCCGCCGACTTCGCCGACCGCCTGGCCATGATCAAGCGCGATTTTCCCATTGCCCTTGATCTCGGCACCCACACCGGCGCCGTTGCCGACACCCTGGCCGCAGCCGCCAATATTGGCGCCGTGATCCGCGCCGACCTGTGCCCCGATCTGGTGACGGGCGCGCCGCGCCCGGCCCTGGCCTGCGACGAGGAAAGACTGCCATTCGCGCCCGGCGCCCTCAACCTGGTCACCAGCGCCCTGTCGCTGCAATGGGTCAACGACCTGCCCGGCGCCCTGGCCCAGATCGCGCGCGGGCTGGCCCCCGACGGATTGTTTCTGGCCGCCCTGTTCGGCACCGAAACCTTGCGCGAATTGCGCGCCGCCCTGACCCTCGCCGAAACTCAGTTGCATGGCGGCGCCAGTCCGCGCGTTGCCCCCTTCATCGAATTGCGCGACATGGGTTCGCTGTTGCAGCGCGCCGGCCTTGCCCTGCCCGTCGCTGACAAGGACCTGATCAAGGTCGCCTATCCCACCATGTTCGAACTATTGCGCGATCTGCGCGCCATGGGCGCCACCAATGTGCTGGTGGAGCGCGCCCGCCGGCCGGTGACGCGCCGGTTTTTCGCGCGCGCCGCCGAAATCTATGCCGAGCGCTTCGCGCGCGCCGATGGCCGCATCGAGGCGACATTCGAGATTGTCACCGCAACGGGATGGAAGCCCCACGAAAGCCAGCAGAAACCGTTGGCGCCGGGATCGGCCCGCGCGCGCCTCGCCGACGCCCTGGGAACGACCGAAATTTCAACCGGTGAAAAGGCCGCGCCGAAGACACGCCGCGACTGAGCGCTGCCAGGCGCCGCGGCGCCGCGACGCCGGCGCCCGATAGCGTTAACCGACCAGGGCCGCCAGGATCGGCTCGAAATAATTGGTTCGCAGCATCAGGCCGACCGCCGAGACGGTGGCGACGATGACAATCGAAATGCCGCCGGCAATGATCGCATATTCGATCGCGGTGGCGCCGCGCCTGTCGCCGGCCAGGCCCCGCAACCACCGGCCGGAATTCTGTATCTGTTCGAATTGATTCACGATCAACTCTTCCTTTCTCCGCCCTGCCCCCCTTGGCGCCCGCCGCGCCTAGAGCAAGTCGCGCAACTGGGCAACGAGCGGAATATCTGCCGGCGGCATCGGATATCCGCTCAGCCTGACCGGCGCCACCCAGGCCAGTTCCTGGCCCTCGAGGGGTTGCACCAGGCCGCTCCAGCGTCTGCACACATAGAGCGGCATGACGAGATGAAAGTCCTCGTAAGAGTGGCTGGCAAAGGTCAGCGGTGCCAGGCAGGCCTGTGAAACATCGATCCCCAGCTCTTCCTTGAGCTCGCGGATCAGGCTCACCTCCGGCGTTTCGCCTTTCTCGACCTTGCCGCCCGGAAATTCCCACAAGCCCGCCATCGGCTTGCCTTCCGGGCGCCGCGCCACCAGCACCCTTCCGTCGACATCGACGAGGGCGCAGGCCGCCACAAGAACAATCTTCGCCGTCATTCCGGCTCCCCGGACGCTAACGCGCAATATGTTAAGATTCGCTGATCGGCCGGAACGGCGCGCAACCGGGCGTCGAACCGCATCACGACCGGTAGCTGCCATTGATGGTGATGTAGTCGTGGGTCAGATCGCAGGTCCAGACCGTGTCCGCCCCCTTGCCGAGGCCAAGATCGACGGCAATGCGGATCTCCTTGTTTTTCATATAGGCCGCCGCGTCGTCTTCCCGGTAGGCCGGGTCGCGCCCGCCAGCGACGGCGACGCGGTGGGGACCGAACCAGATCGCCAGGCGGTCGCGCTCGGCCGGCTCGCCGGCCTTGCCGACCGCCATGACGACCCGCCCCCAATTGGCGTCCTGGCCCGCCGCCGCCGTCTTGACCAGTGGCGAATTGGCGATCGAAAGCGCGACCCGCCGCGCCGAACGCCGTGATACCGCGCCCGATACCGCAACCTCGATCAGCTTGCTGGCGCCTTCGCCGTCGCGCACGATCTGCTGCGCCAGATCGAACATCACTTCGCGCAGCGCGGCGCGGAATGCGCCGAGCCGGCGATCGCCCCTGGCCTCTATCCGGGGCGCCCCGCGCGACGCCGCCGCGCCGGTGGCGAACAGCAGCACAGTGTCGCTGGTCGAGGTGTCGCTGTCGACGGTGATGGCGTTGAAGCTGCCGCTGGCAGCCGAAGAAACCATGCCCTGCAGGGCCTCGGCCGATATCGGCGCATCGGTGAAGATGAAGGACAGCATGGTCGCCATGTCGGGCGCGATCATCCCTGCCCCCTTGGCAATGCCGGCGATGGTGACTTCGGCCCCGCCCAGCTTCACCGTCCGGCTGGCGCCCTTGGGAAAGGTATCGGTGGTCATGATCGCCCGCGCCGCCGCTTCCCAGTTGCCCGGCGCCGCCTTTTCGGCGAGTCCGGCCAGCACCGCTTCGATGCGTGCCGCCTCCAGCGGTTCGCCGATAACGCCCGTCGAGGCCAGAAAGACTTCGTTGGCTGTGCAGTTCGCAACTTTGGCGGCGGTTTTCGCCGTTGCCCGGGCCGCCGCCACGCCTGCGGCGCCGGTAAAGGCATTGGCATTGCCCGAATTGACCACCAGCGCCCGCGCCTTGCCCCCGGAAAGTGCCTGCCGGCACCAGTCCACCGGCGCCGAGGGGCATTTGGAGCGCGTCAGCACGCCCGCCGCCGTGGTGCCCTTGTCCATCAGCACCACCAGCACATCGGTGCGCCCGGCGTAGCGCACGCCGGCCTCGCCACTGGCCAGGCGGATGCCTTCTACCGGGGGTATCTGGGGGAAATTTGCTGGGGCAAGCGGAGAAATCTTCATCGTCATCGTCTTCAGCCGGCCAACCGCGCCAATATGGATCGGGCCGCCGGGGCGGCGGCCGGTTGCCCCGCCGCCCGGCGCGCCAAGCCTATTTCTTTTCTTCGCCGGCTGCCGGCTTGCCGGCGTCGGAACCGGCAGGCTTTCCGGCGTCCATGACCTCGATCTTGGCGTCCTTCTTCAGTTCGTCGATCAGGGCGAGGAAGTGCCGGCGCGCCTCGTGCTGGCGGATTTCGCCCTCGACCTGCTCGAAGGACGGCGCCTCTCTCTTGCGCTTTTCGCTCACCTGAATGACATGCCAGCCGAAATCGGTTTCCACCGGATCAGAAATCTGGCCGATTTCCAGCGACAGCGCGGCATCGGCAAAGGGCTCCGCCACATCGCCGCGGCCTAAAAACCCGAGTTCGCCGCCATTGGCCTTGCTCGGGCCGATCGATTTTTCCGCCGCCAGCTTGGCGAAATCGCCGCCGCCCTTGAGCTCCTTGATGACCGCCTCGGCCTCTTCCTTGCTCTTGAGCAGGATATGGCGGGCATTGACTTCGTCCTGGGCGCCGATTTCCGCCGCCAGCTTGTCATAGGCGGCGCGCACATCGGCATCGCTGATCTTCTTTTGCACCTGCTCATTGAAATAGAAGTCGCGCAAGGTGCGTTCGCGCATCAGCACCATGCGCTGTTCGAAATCCTTGCTCTCGGCAATGCCGGCCTTCTCGGCCGCCGCCGCCATCAGCTTCTGGTTGATCAGCAGGTCCATCAGGATCCGGGTGCGCTGCTCGGGCGAATATTGCTCCAGGGTGTCGGCGAGGTCGATGGCGGTAAAGGCGACATCGGCCTCGGTGATCGGGCTGCCGTTGACGGTCGCCACCACATCATGGCTCGGCGCTTGCGCCATCGCCCCGGGGATCTGCGCCAGGGTCAAGCCCGACAAGGCACCAAACACCAGCCCGGCCGCCAAAAGGCGCCGCGGCGCGCCGCCCGCAACCGGGCGAAGGAAGAATTCACACATCATTGTCCTGGTTTCCTGTCTTTTCGGGTGCCTGTCACGGCGGCGATGATCAATATAGTATTGGCCGCTTCTGTCCAGTGCCGAGCAGCGGCATCTTGCTGCGGCAACCATGGCGCCATGCTTCGATTGACATGCCCTGCCGCCAATCCTATCTCATGGCGCAAGAACGTGCCAATGGCCGGCGGGACCTACGACCAGTTATCCTGCCGCGCCGTCCGGGCGTTTGGGGGGAATAAGCCGCCATCGATATTGGCCGGCACAAACTGTTTCCAGCGGAGGGAACGCGCCAATTTGGCAGTCCGGCCTCTTGGTGCGCGCCGCTAGTGAAGGCAAGGAAGAGATGCCCATGGCCGGCCTTGGTGCGATCGCGGCAAGAATGTTCGGAAGCGCCAATGAGCGCAAGATCAGGAAATACGAATCCACGGTCAAGGAGATCAACGCCCTTGAAGGCGAGCTGGAAAAGCTCTCCGACGAGGCCTTGCGCGCCCGCACCGAAGCCTTTCGCGAGCAACTGGCGGGCGGCGCGCGCCTCGATGACCTTCTGGTGCCCGCCTTCGCCACCGTGCGCGAAGCCGCCAAGCGCGTCCTCGGCCAGCGCCATTTCGACGTCCAGCTGATCGGCGGCATCGTCCTTCACGAAGGCAAGATCGCCGAAATGAAGACCGGCGAGGGCAAGACCCTGGTCGCCACCCTCGCCGTCTACCTCAATTCCCTCGCCGGCAAGGGCGTCCATGTGGTCACGGTCAACGATTATCTGGCCAGCCGCGACGCCGAATGGATGGGGCGGATCTACAAGTTCCTCGGCCTTACCGTCGGCGTCATCGTCCATGGCCTCGACGACGAGGAGCGCCGCGCGGCTTACGCCTGCGACGTCACCTACGGCACCAACAACGAATACGGCTTCGACTATCTGCGCGACAACATGAAGTACGAGTTGGACCACATGGTCCAGCGCGGCCACAACTTCGCCATCGTCGACGAAGTGGATTCGATCCTGGTCGACGAGGCGCGCACGCCCCTCATCATTTCCGGCCCGCTCGAGGACCGCTCCGAGCTCTACACCGCAATCGACGGCTTCATCCCCAAGCTTCTGGGCGAGCATTTCGAGGTCGATGAAAAGACCCGCCACGCCACCTTGACCGAAAGCGGCAACGAATTCGTCGAGGATCTGCTGCGCCAGGCCGGGCAGCTGCGCGGCGACAGCCTCTATGATGTCGAGAACGTGTCGGTGGTGCACCATCTCAACCAGGCCCTGAAGGCGCACAAGCTGTTCCAGCGCGACCGCGACTATATCGTCAAGGACAATGAAGTCGTCATCATCGACGAGTTCACCGGACGCATGATGCCGGGCCGGCGCTATTCGGAAGGCTTGCACCAGGCCCTGGAAGCCAAGGAAAAGGTGAACATCCAGCCGGAAAACCAGACCCTGGCCTCGATCACCTTCCAGAACTATTTCCGTCTCTATGACAAGCTGGCCGGCATGACCGGCACCGCAGCCACCGAGGCCGACGAGTTCCACGACATTTACAAGCTGGACGTTGTCGAGATCCCGACCAATGTCGAGGTGGCGCGCATCGACGACGATGACGAGGTCTACCGCACCGCGGACGAGAAATTCGCCGCCATCGCCGAGCTGATCGACGACTGCCGCCAGCGCGGCCAGCCCATCCTGGTCGGCACCACCTCGATCGAGAAATCCGAAATGCTCGCCGAAATGCTGAAGAAGCAGGGCTACCGCCAGCGCGATTTCTCGGTGCTGTTCGACCCCCAGGCCGACAAGAAGGACACCCGGATCTTCCAGGTGCTCAACGCCCGTTATCACGAGCAGGAAGCCTTCATCATCGCCCAGGCCGGCGTTCCCGGCGCCATCACCATCGCCACCAACATGGCCGGGCGCGGCACCGATATCCAGCTCGGCGGCAATGCCGACATGCGCATCGCCCAGGAACTGGCCGGGATCGAGGATGAGGGCGAGCGCGCCGGCAGGGAAAAAGCGATCCGCGCCGAGGTCGAGGCGCTGAAGCAGAAGGCGTTGGCCGCCGGCGGTCTTTATGTCATCGGCACCGAGCGCCATGAAAGCCGGCGCATCGACAACCAGCTGCGCGGCCGGTCCGGGCGCCAGGGCGACCCCGGCCATTCGCGCTTCTTCCTTTCGCTCCAGGACGACCTGATGCGCATTTTCGGCTCCGAGCGCATGGATTCCATGCTCCAGAAGCTGGGCCTGCAGGAAGGCGAGGCCATCGTTCATCCCTGGATCAACAAGGCGCTGGAAAAGGCGCAGCAGAAAGTCGAGGCGCGCAATTTCGACATCCGCAAGAACCTGCTCAAATTCGACGACGTGATGAACGACCAGCGCAAGGTCATCTTCGAGCAGCGCATCGAGCTGATGGCCGACGATCACCTCAACGAGACCGCGCGCGACATGCGCCACGAAACCATCGAGGACCTGGTGGCCCGCCATATCCCCGAGCGGGCCTATGCCGAGCAATGGGACGTCAAGGGCCTGAAGGCGGAGGTTCAGGGCGTTCTCAATCTCGATCTGCCGCTCGAGGACTGGGCCGCCGAGGAAGGCATCGCCGAGGACGAAATCCGCGAAAGAACGATTCGCGCCGCCGACGAGGCCTTTGCCCGCAAGGCGGCCGAGTTCGGCCCCGACGTCATGCGCCAGGTCGAAAAAGCCGTCCTGCTCCAGACCCTCGACCATTTGTGGCGCGAGCATCTGGTGACGCTTGAACATCTGCGCCAGGTCATCGGCCTGCGCGGCTACGGCCAGCGCGATCCGCTCAACGAATACAAGACCGAATCCTTCAACCTGTTCGAAAGCCTGCTGTCGCGCCTGCGCGAGGCTGTCACCGGCCAGCTGATGCATGTCCAGATTTCGCTTCAGCCCCAGGTGCCGAGTGACGAGGACCTGCCCCAGATGCAGGCCCATCATCTCGACCCGCAGACCGGTGAGGACGAACTGGCCCTCGCCGAGGCCGCCGCCGGCGCCGCCCCGGCCACCGCCCCGGCCAGGCAGGTCGCCGCCGATCCGAACAACCCGGCAAGCTGGGGCAAGGTCGGCCGCAATGCGCCCTGCCCGTGCGGCTCGGGCAAGAAATACAAGCACTGCCACGGCCAATTCGCCTAACGAAACGGACCAGGCCCTGCGGCTCTCCGGCGCCGCCCGCCCCGGCATCCTTGACCTTTCGCCCCGGGGCGGCAGAGTCGGTACCTTGGCGATGCAGGATCAGGCACAACGCGCGTGTTCCAGGCGATCACATCCTTTCGCGCCCTGCTCGGCGCGGTGGCCCTGCTGCTGGCCGGCAACGGCCTGTTGGCGACCCTGCTCGCGCTGCGCGCCAACGCCGCCGGCTTCGCGCTTGAAATCACGGGTCTGGTCCTCGCCTTCTACCATCTCGGCTTCATTCTCGGCTCGCTGCAGGCTGGCCGTTTCATTGCCCGCGCCGGCCATATCCGCGCCTTCGCCGCCTTTGCCGCCATCGCCTCCTCGGCGGCCCTCGCCCATGTCCTTGTCGTCACGCCGCCGGCCTGGATGGCGCTGCGCTTCCTTTCCGGAGCAGCCATGGCGGGGCTTTTCATGGTCACCGAAAGCTGGCTCAACGAGCGCGCCAGCGGCGCCCTGCGCGGCCAGCTGCTGTCGGCCTACATGATCGTCAATCTGGGCGGCGTCGCCATCGGCCAGCTCCTGCTGTCCGGCGGCGACCCGCTTGGCTTCGAGCTGTTTGCCCTGGCCTCGATATTGGTTTCGCTGGCCCTGGTGCCGGTGGCCTTGACCCGCTCACAGGCTCCCGAACTGCCCCAGGCCCACCCGATGAACCTGCAAGCGCTCTATGCCAAATCCCCGCTCGGTCTCATTGCCTGCGCCGCCAGCGGCGTCGTCATGGGCGCTTTCTGGAGCATGGCGCCGATTTTCGCCCAGTCGATCGGATACGGCACCCGCGGCGTGGCCTGGTTCATGACCGCAGCCATTCTCGGCGGCATGGTCCTGCAATGGCCGGTGGGGCGGCTTTCGGACCGCATCGACCGCCGCCATGTCATTGCTGGCACCAGCCTGGCGGCGGCGATGGCCGCCGTCGCGCTGGGCCAGTTCGCGGCCATGGCGCCCTGGCTGGCCTGGGCGCTAGTCGCCCTGTTCGGCGGTCTGGTCTACCCGCTCTATTCGCTGGCCGTGGCCCATACTAACGATTTCGTCGAGCACCGCCAATTCGTCGCCGCCGGCAGCGCGCTGTTGCTGGTTTATGGCTGCGGCGCCGCGGCCGGGCCGATGCTGGCCGGCGCCGCCATGGCGCAATTGTCCGCCAGCGGCCTGTTCCACCTGATCGCCGCCACCTTGCTGGCGATCGCCCTGTTTGCCGCCTGGCGGACCACCAGGCGCGCCGCGCCGCCGGCCGAGGAGCGCGACCTGCTGGTGCTCCTGCCCCGCACCACGCCGGTCATCGTCGAGCTCGATCCGCGCGCCAGTGAAGCGGAAGCCCCTCCGCCCGCGCCGTGATGCATGGCTCCCCGCTTGCCGGGTCGCGGCGGCGCTTTCTACATCAGCGGCGCATCGGGAGAGGGCGAGGGGATCGGCCCGGCCTGATGATGGGCGAGGCGCCATTCGCCGTCCTCGCGCACGAAGATATTGGTGGCGACCAGAAAAACGCCGCCCATGCCCTCATAGACGATGACAAAGGCCGAATCGCCGCACAGATAGACTTCCGGATTGACCGGACGGGTTTCCTGCGGCCCTTCGGCGAAGATCATGCGCCAGGTTTCCATGACCGAGGCACGCCCGCTGATCGCCGGCCAGCCGGGGTGGATGATTGCCACCGGATGGGCCCGGGCGATCATCGCGTCCATGGCGCCGAGATCCGCGGCCGCGAAGGCGCGGTAAAAGGCCTCGTTGGCCGCCAGCACTTCGTTCTTCTCGCTCATATCGTGTTAATTACCCCAACCCGCCTGTGAGCGCAGAGCATGCCCGCGCCGCGCCCCGGTGCCAAGCCCTTTGGCTGGGATCGCGCGCCGCTCTTGCCAGACGCGCCGGCTGGCCTAGTCTGCAATTCGCCGCATCAGGCAAGGACGGACGCATTCCGGGAGGCCAGAGGTGAATTTCGACCAGATCGCGCTATTCACTATTTTCACCCTCGTATTCGCGCTGCTGATTTGGGGCCGATGGCGCTATGACCTCGTCGCCTTCGTCGCGCTTCTCGCCGCGCTGATTACCGGCGTGGTGCCAAAGGAGCAGGC
>JAGRLG010000065.1 GCA_020441905.1 Rhodobiaceae bacterium
GCCTCGCTCGGTGATCTGAGCCACTGCGTCCCGTTTGAAATCGTCGCTGAAATTGGCTTTGCCCATCATGGCCTCCTTGCCTCAAAATTAGGAAAGAAGGCGTCTACGAATCTAGGGGCTATTCAATGTGCGTTTTCACGAAGGCATATTGGGCGACATTCGCGCCGGCACCCAGGGATCGTTGACCGAGGCCGACCGTTTGCAGGCGGAAGAACGCCTGTTCGCCGCGCGGGCACGGTCCAAGGAAGCGACCGAGGAACTCAATGCCGCCAAGATCCGGTTCAACCGCCTTGTCGCGATGCCGATCGGAAATGCGACGATGCCGCCCTCCATGGCCGGACGGCTGCCGCGCAGCCTCGAGGAGGCGATAGGGGTCGCGCGCCAGAACAACCCGGAAATCAAGATCGCCGGCGCCAGCGTCGATGCCGCCGATGCGCTGGTGGGCAAGGCGCGCGCCGATTATTACCCCAAGGTCAACCTGGAAGGCACGGCCCGGACAGGCGATGACATCGACGGCACGGCGGGGCGCACCCACGACCTGCGGGCCCGCGTCGTCATGCGCTGGAACATTTATCGCGGCGGCATCACCTCCGCCGACGAGCAGGAACAGATCCGCCGCGGCAGCGAGGAGCGCTTCAAGCTGCACCAGGTGCATCGTGAAATCGAGGAAGCGGTCCGTATCTCGTGGGACCGGCGCATTCGCCAGAACGAACTGCAAACGACCTATGCCGCGCAGCTCGGCTCCAACACCCGCGTGGTCTCGGCCTATCGCGACCAGTTCAAGGTCGGGCGCCGCTCGCTTCTCGATGTGCTGGACGCCCAGAACACGCTGTTCAATGTCAGCGTATTGCGCGAGACGGCTGCCTACGCCTCCCGATTTGCCGAATATCGCTTGCTGGCGGCGACGGGCAATCTGCTTGCCGCGCTGGGGGTTGGAGCCCCGGCCCAGGCCGGCGCGACGGCGCGACAGGACTCCAATGTGCCGCCGACCCCGCCGGCGCTCACGGACCGCCGCACGCCGCCACCTTCCGGCGCGCCGCTCAACCTGCTCAACTTCCGCAAGGACGCGCAGTGACCAAACCTATCAGCGCGGCGGCCGAGGGCGGGTTTCGGAAGCGATAGCCGGGCGATGAAATGAAGAACCCCATGCGATCAGAAACGACCGCCGGGGCTAAGCCGCCCGCTCGAACGGCGGTTCATCACCTCGATCCGCTGCTGATCGCGCTGAAGGTCATCGCGCGCCATTTCGAACGGCCCGATTCCGATGCCATTCTGACTTCCGGCCTGCCGCTGGTTGACGGCAAGCTGACGGTCGAACTGCTTTTCCGCGCCGCCCAGCGCATCGGTCTAAAATGCAGCCAGCTGGACGGCCGACTTGCCGATATCCTGCCGGTGGCGCTGCCGTCGATCCTGTTTCTCGATGGCGATGTGCCGGCGGTGGTGATCCGAGAGGTTTCGGAAGATTGCTATGCGGTGCAGCTGCCCAATGTGAAGGGCATTCGCACGGTGCAGCTCAAAGACCTGGAAGAGCGCTATTCCGGCAGGGCGATCGGCGTCGAGCTGGTCTATTCGGCGCCGGGCGCGGTCATGGACGAGGAAACCAGGGCGCGCCTCCACACCGAACACTGGTTCTGGAGCGCCTTGCGGCGCCACCGCAAGGACTATGTCTCGATCGTCCTGGCGGCGTCTCTAATCAACCTGCTGGGCCTGGCGGCGCCCCTGTTCATCATGAATGTCTATGACCGAGTGCTGCCAAACAAGGCCTTCCCGACCTTGTGGGTGCTGGCCGCCGGGCTCGTTCTGGCGCTTGTTTTCAATTTCGTGCTGACCTGGGCGCGGGCGCGGCTTATCGACGATGTCGCGCGCCATATCGATATTCGCCTTTCCTCGACCCTGTTCGAGAAGGTGCTCAACATGAGCCTGGCGGTGCGGCCGACATCGACCGGCGCGTTTGTCAGCCACATTTCCCAATATGAATTCCTGCGTGAGTTTTTCACCTCGAATACCGTGGCGCTGTTCACCGACCTGGCCTTTATCGGCGTATTTTTCCTGGTGATCTGGCAGTTGTCGGGCTGGCTGGTCATTTTTCCGGCGCTGGCAGTTGTAATTGTGATCGCAGCCGGACTGATGCTGCAATTCCTGATCGGCCGCAAACTTACCGTTGCGCAGGGCCAGAGCGCGATGCGCCAGGGTCTACTGGTGGAAACCATCTCATCGATCGAGACGGTCAAGAGCCTGCGGGCCGAAGGGCACCTGTTGCGCCGCTGGGACGACAATGCCCATGCCACCTCGGGAACGTCGGAGGAGATAAAGCGTCTTTCCTCGATCGGTCTAAATGTCGCGCAACTATGCCAGCAATTGGCGACGATCGGGATCGTCGCCGGCGGCACCTACGCCTTTGCCGCCGCCGAAATGTCGTCCGGTGCCATCATCGCCACGGTCATCCTGTCTTCGCGGGCCATCGCGCCGCTGTCGCAGATCGCGATGACCCTGACCCGGGCCCGCCAGGCCTGGCTGTCGTTCAGGCTGCTCGATTCGATCATGAAACTGCCCGACGAGCGGATATCGACGCGTAGTTTCGTCAATCGGAAGGTGGCAAAAGGTGGATACCAGTTCAGCGGCGTCAGGTTTCACTATCCCCACTCGGACCGTAACATCCTGAACGATGTCAGCTTCAAGGCGGGGGCTGGCGAGAAGATCGGAATTGTCGGCCGTATCGGCTCTGGCAAGACGACCGTCGCGCGGCTCATGTCCGGACTCTATTTTGCCACCGAGGGCGAGATTCTTCTCGATGGCGTGGATATTCGCCAATATCACCCCCAGGAGGTGCGCAACGCGGTCGGATTCGTCAATCAGGAAGCGGATCTGTTCGACGGGTCGGTGAAGGATAACATTCTGCTCGGCGATCCGGAGGCCGATGACGAGGCGCTGATTGCCGCCGCCAAAATGGCCGGTGTCGACAGTTTCGTCAGCCAGCATCCGATGGGCTACGACATGCCGACCGGCGAACGCGGCTCGGCGCTTTCCGGCGGCCAGCGCCAGGCGATCGCGCTTGCCCGCGTGCTGATCAAGAAACCCCGGATCCTGATTCTCGATGAGCCGACGAGCTCGATGGACATACCGTCGGAACGCCAGCTGATTCTTCATCTGAAAAAGGCCATTCTGCCAGGTCAGACCGTTTTCGTGGCGACCCACCGCCAGGGCATGCTGGAATTGGTGGACAGGCTGCTGGTGCTCGAAGGAGGGCGCCTGGTTGCCGATGGCCCACGCGATGCGATCCTCGATGCCATGAAGAAGACCAAGGTTCCCAACCGGGAAAACTGATCGCCTGTTCTCGTGTTGGCGGTCGGGGCGGGATCCCGCAAGGCCGCCCGGTTCTGGCGGCACTGAGATCGCGCGCTGTCGGCAAGTGGTGGCGGGGCGAATGGCGCGGCATGCGGCGCCACGGCCTTTGCCGCGATCCGTTCCCTGTCCGCGGCTGCGACCTTCCGCCGGGTGTCCAGCAAAGCCGGCGCCTGTGGGAACATTGCCTGCAATGGGCGGATCCAGCCTCTCCATCAACATCGCGCCGGGGGAGCGCGCCGCGCCGAAATGGCAATGCCGTCCGGCGCGATTTGCCGCTCCATCGCGCTCCTGGGAACAGGGTGCCGGCCAAGTGCGATATTGACATTCACGCCCTGAACACCGTAGATGTTCGCGTTGTGAACATAGCCCGCGATGGCGCCGCCGGAGGGCGCGCCGCGGCAGGGGTGCGATACGGCCTTCGCGGCGCCCATTCCCGGCCGCCGCGCCCTTTTCAACCAAGGTGGTTTAGGCGATGCCCGATTTCAAAGCACCTGACGGCGACCAGCAGCAGGCGGCGGCGCGGATCACCCTCGGATTGCTCTATGCGGTGGAAGAGGAGAGCGCGGTGACCCAGCGCCGCCTGGCCTCCGAGCTCGGCATTGCCGTCGGCCTGGTCAACGCCTATCTCAAGCGCTGCGTCAACAAGGGGCTGATCAAGGTCCAGCAGGTGCCGCGGCGGCGCTATGCCTATTTTCTGACACCCAAGGGTTTTGCCGAAAAATCGAGGCTGGCGGCCAGCTATCTGGCCTATTCCTTCGACTTTTTCCGCAAGGCGCGCGCCTCCTGCGACACGGCCATGGAGCGCGCCGTTGCCGCCGGCTGGGAGCGGCTCATTCTCGTCGGCCAGAGCGACCTGGCGGAGATCGCCGTGGTCTGCGCCCTCAATCATCCGCTGCGTATCGTGGCCGTTGTCGACGGGGAAGCGGAGCGGGGCGCGCGATTTGCCGGTATTCCGCTGGCCGGCGCGATTGCAGATGTCGCGGAGCCCTTTGACGGTGCCCTGATCACCACCATCGCCGATACCCAGGGCGCATGGGACGGTGCCACGGCCGCGCTCGGCGCGGACCGCGTGCTGGTGCCCAATGTGCTGGCCCAGGCAATCTCCGCCGAGCGAAAAAGCGGGGCGGAGTGATGAGCGGCGAATTTGCCGGGGGCGGCACGCGCTGGTTCGCGGTGCAGACCAAGCCCAACCAGGAAGACAAGGCGGCGTTCAACCTGAGCCGCCAGGGCTTCGGCGTCTATCTGCCCAAATATGCGCGCACCCGCCGCCATGCGCGCAAGGTCGAAAGGGTCGCCCGTCCGCTGTTTTGCGGCTATCTGTTCGTCTCGCTGGACACCGCCCGCCAGGGCTGGCGCAGCATCAACTCAACCCTTGGCGTGGCCCGCCTCGTCAGCGGTGGCGAAGCCCCTTCCGGCGTGCCGGAAACAGTGATCGCGGCGTTGCGCGCGCGCGAGGGCGAGGATGGTTGCGTGCGCCTCGAACCGCGGAGCCGGCTAGCAAAAGGCGACGCGGTGCAGGTCGTCGAGGGCGCTTTTGAAAGCTGTCTCGGCCTTTACGAAGGGCTGGACGAGCGCGCACGGGCGCTCATTTTGATCGACTTTCTCGGCCGCAAGGTGCAGGTGAAGGTCGATCTGGAGGTACTGGCCGCAGCCTGAAAGGGAAGCGGCGTGCCGGCCTGTCAATTTGATCCGGGTTGCCCTAGCGGTCACCCGAATGGCGGTAGCGTGGAAAAAGAGACGGCGTGGTTTTCTTGAAGGCACGGGGTTTGTTGAGGCCATGAGCAAGTTTGCACTGATCGGCGCGGCCGGCTATATCGCGCCGCGCCATATGAAGGCGATCCTGGCGGTCGGCGGCACGCTGAAGGCGGCGCTGGACCCCCACGACTCGGTCGGGGTGATGGACAGCCACTTTCCCGACGCTCATTTCTTCACCGAGTTCGAGCGTTTCGACCGCTATATCGACAAGCTGCGCCGCCTCGGCGAGCGCATCGACTATGTCAGCATCTGCTCGCCCAACTATCTGCATGACGCCCATGTGCGCTTCGCCCTGCGCTCGGACAGCGACGCCATCTGCGAAAAGCCGCTGGTGCTCAATCCGTGGAATGTCGACGGGCTGGCGGAGATCGAGGCCAGCACAGGGCGCAAGGTCAACACCATCCTGCAATTGCGCCTGCATCCGGCGATCCTGGCGCTCAAGGAGAAGGTCGCTTCCTCGCCGCGGCGCCATGCCGTCGATCTGTCCTATGTCACCTCGCGCGGGCGCTGGTATCACCAGTCCTGGAAGGGCGAGGAAGGCAAGTCGGGCGGCGTCGGCACCAATATCGGCGTGCATTTTTTCGATATGCTGACTTTCGTTTTCGGCAAGATCCGCGCCAATGTCCTGCATCTGCGCAACGAGCGCCAGATGGCCGGCTTCATCGAATGCGAAAAGGCCGATATCCGCTGGTTCCTGTCGGTGGACCGCAATGACCTGCCCGAGGGCCTCGCCAATGGCCAGACCACCTACCGTGCGGTTTCGGTCGATGGCGAGAACGTGGAATTTTCGGACGGATTCACCGACCTGCATACCGCAAGCTATGAGGCCATTCTCGCCGGCAAGGGCTATGGCCTCAACGACGTGCGCCCGTCGATCGAGGTCGTTTCCGCCCTGCGCGGTGCGGCGGCGGAGCCGGGGCGCGGCGAGCAGCATCCGCTGACGGCAAAGGCCCTGCGATGAGCGGCGAGATGCGCGCCCTTGCGGCCTTTCCCGGCGCCTTCGTCCATGAGAGCAGCTATGTCGATGACGGCGCCAGCCTCGGCAGCGGAACACGGATCTGGCATTTCAGCCACATCCTTTCCGGGGTTTCCATCGGCGAGAATTGCAGCATCGGCCAGAATGTCATGATCGGCCCCAATGTCGCGGTGGGGGCGGGCTGCAAGATCCAGAACAATGTCGCCCTCTATGAAGGGGTGGTGCTGGAGGACGATGTCTTTTGCGGCCCGAGCTGCGTCTTCACCAATGTGCTCAATCCGCGCGCCCATGTCAGCCGCAAGGCGGAGTTCCGGCGGACCCGGGTCGGGCGCGGCGCCACCATCGGCGCCAATGCCACCATCGTCTGCGGCCACGACCTTGGCGAATTCTGCTTCATCGCCGCCGGAGCGGTCGTTACCGGCCATGTCGTGCCCCATGCCCTGATGGCCGGGGTGCCGGCGCGGCGTATCGGCTGGATGAGCCGGGCCGGCGAGAAGCTGGGCGCCGATCTTGTCTGCCCGCGCGACGGCAGCCGCTACCGCGAGACGGAAGACGGGCGGCTTGTTGCGGAAGAGCCGGTTTCGCGAAGCTGAAGGAACGCGCCGTGACCCTGCCGATCATTCATTTCGTCGATCTCGATGCCCAGCGCGCCCGCATTTCGGAGCGCATCGATGCGGCGATTGCCCGCGTGCTTGCCCATGGCCAATACATCATGGGGCCGGAAGTGGCGCAATTCGAGCAGGCTTTTGCCGAGTTCTGCGGCGTGGCCCATGTCGTTTCGACCTCGAATGGCACCGACGCCCTTGTCCTGCCGCTGATGGCCTGGAGCATCGGGCCGGGCGATGCCGTCTTCGTGCCCGCCTTCACTTTCGCCGCCACCGCCGAAGCGGCGGCGCTGGTCGGCGCGACGCCGGTTCTGGTCGATGTGAATCAGGACAGCTTCAACATGGATCCGGCGAGCCTTGAAGCGGCGATCGCCCATGCCGAAAGCCTGGGCCTCGCGCCCCGCGCCGTGATCCCGGCGGATCTGTTCGGCCTGCCGGCGGGTTATGGCGAAATCGCCGCCATTTGCCAGCGCCATGGCCTGAGGCTCTTGGCCGATGCCGCGCAGTCGGCCGGGGCGAGCCGGGACGGCAAGCGCTCAGGCGCCCTGGCCCCAGTGACCGCGACCAGCTTCTTTCCCGCCAAACCGCTGGGCTGCTATGGCGACGGCGGCGCGGTGATGACCGACGATGGCGATATGGCCGAGATCCTGCGTTCGTTGCGCTTCCATGGCCGCGGCGAGGAGAAATACGACAATGTTCGTATCGGCATGAATGCCCGCCTCGATACCATCCAGGCCGCCGTCCTGATCGAGAAACTGGCGATCCTCGAAGACGAAATCGCGGCGCGCGGGCGCATCGCGGCAATGTATGACCGATTGCTGGGCGATGCGGTGGAGACGCCGAAGCGGGGGCCAAGCGAGGTGTCGGCCTTCGCCCAGTACACCATCCGCAGCAGGAACCGCGAGGCTATCCGCCAGACCTGCGCCGCGCGGCGGATCCCGACCATGATCTATTACCCAAGGGCGCTGACCCAGCAGACCGCCTATCGCGCCTATCCGGCCGCGCCGGGCGGCGCGCCGGTGGCCGAGGAACTGGCGGCAACGGTGCTCAGCCTGCCCATGCACCCCTATCTCGAAGATGCCCAGGTCGCGGCCATCGCCGCCGCGGTGCGCGAGGCGGCCTGAGCGGCCGCGCATCGGCGCCGCGCCATACAGCAAGGAAACGGCAAGTGGATATCAGAGGCAAAAAACTTGTGGTCATCGGCGGAGCCGGGCTGATCGGCTCGCATACCGTCGATCAGCTGACGCGCGAGGATGTCGGTGAAATCGTCATCTATGACAATTTCACCCGCGGCTCGCTGGAAAATCTCGAAGACGCGCTAAAAGACCCGCGCGTTCGCATCTTCGAGGCCGGCGGCGATATCTGCCAGACCGACATCCTCAACGCCGCGCTCAAGGGTGCCGATGGCGTGTTCCAGTTCGCCGCGTTGTGGCTGCTGCAATGCCACGAATTTCCGCGCGCCGCCTTCAACGTCAATATCCAGGGCACCTTCAATGTCATGGAAGCCTGCGTCGAGCAGAAGGTGGCCCGGCTCGTCTACTCTTCCTCTGCATCGGTCTATGGCGACGCGGTGCACGAACCGATGGACGAGGACCATCCCTTCAACAACAAGAATTTCTACGGCGCGACCAAGATTGCCGGCGAAGCGATGCTGCGCTCCTTCCATCACCGCTACGGCCTCAACTATGCCGGTCTGCGCTACATGAATGTCTATGGCCCGCGCCAGGACTATCACGGCGCCTATATCGCGGTGATCATGAAGATGCTGGACGCCATCGACAATGGCGAGGCGCCGACCATTTTCGGCGATGGCAGCGAGGCTTTCGATTTCGTCGCCGTGGAGGACTGCGCGCGGGCGAATATCTGCGCCATGGGCGCCGACAGCGTCGATCGCTTCTACAATGTGGGCACGGGAACCCGCACCTCGCTGAAGGAGCTGGCGGAAAAACTGCTGGTGCTGACCGGCTCCAACCAGCCGATCCAGTATCGCGAGCGCAGCCAGGCAACCCTGGTGCGCAACCGCATCGGCTGCCCCAAGCGGGCGGCGCAGGAGATCGGCTTTACCGCCCGTGTCGGCCTCGATGACGGCCTCAGGGCGCTGATCGAATGGCGCGCCGGACATAAGCAGGAAGTCGCCGCGCGCCGCCGCGCCGAAAGGGCGAGCGCGTGACCCAGCGGCCGGAACTTGCCGCCGACACCCGCCAGGCCAGCGCCGGCGAACTGGCGGCGGCGCCCCATGCAACGGCGCTCGGCATCGGCGAGATCTTGCCGCTGCTGATTTCCCCCGACAGCGGCAGGGCGCTGGCTCAAGAGCGCGGCGGCAAAGCGCTGTCGGACGGGGAAAACCTCTATCCGCAACGCGGCGAACCCTACCTGCTGCTGCCAGGCCGCCTTCAGCAATATTTCACCGACAGGCTGAAGGTGCCGCTGGCCGAATATGCCGACGACGCCTTCATGCAGTATTTCCTGCTGGCCTCGATCAAGCAGTCGGGCGAAATCAACGCAGCTGCCGACGACGTCCATTACGAACGCCATCTGCACCGCCTGCGCGCCCTGCTGGCCGGTGCCGAGGGCCTCGTCCTCGATGTCGGCTGCGACGATCCGGAGATCGGCGCCAGCCTGCTGCCCCCCGCCGTTCGCTATGTCGGCCTCGACCCGTTTTGCAGCCGCGAGACGCCCTTTCGCCTGATCGGTGTCGGCGAATATCTCCCCTTCAAGGATGCCAGCCTCGACGGGGTGCTGTTCAATACCAGTCTCGACCACATTCTCGACTGGCGCCGCGCCCTCGACGAAGCGCGCCGCGTTCTTGTTCCGGGAGGGCGCCTGTATCTGTGCACTCTGGCCTGGACCGAACGGGCCGGACTGCTCGCCGACTCCGTCCATTTTCACCATTTCCGCGAATACGAGATCTTCGGCGCCCTGGAGGGCATGGGCATCGAGGAGGTGCGCCGCTACGACTACAAGGGCAATGACCATCGCCACGGTCTTTATCTTGCCGCCCGCAAGCCGGTCTGAGGGGAGGGTGAGCTAAGCGCCCATGTGCGGACTGGCGGGCTATATCGATCTTGGCGGGGGAGAAGCGGACGACGCCACCCTGCGCGCCATGGCATCCGCCATCGCCCATCGCGGCCCGGATGGCGAGGGCATCTGGCGCGAGGGCAATGTGGGGCTGGCGCACCGGCGCCTGGCGATCATCGATCTGTCCGACGCCGCCAGCCAGCCCATGCACAGCGCGGATGGGCGCTATGTGCTGGTCTTTAACGGCATGATCTATAATTTCCGCGAGTTGCGCGGCGAATTGCAGGCGCTGGGCCACTGCTTCCACTCGCGCACCGACAGCGAGGTGCTGCTCTACGCGCTGATCCATTGGGGGCCGCAGGCCCTGAACCGGCTCAACGGCATGTTCGCCTTCGCGCTGTGGGACCGCCAGACCCGCCGCCTGCTGCTGGGGCGCGACCGCTATGGCATCAAGCCGCTCTATTACTGCCGCCAGGGCAGCCTCTTCGCCTTTGCCTCCGAGCAGAAGGCCATGCTGGCCATTCCCCGCCTCGCCCGCAGGCTCGACAAGAAGGCGCTGCTCGAATACTTCACCTTCCAGAACCTGTTCACCGACCGCACTCTGCTTGAAGACATTTCGGTCCTGCCGGCGGGCCATTATGCCGAGCTGGACATGGGTGGCGCGGATAGCCGGCTTGAACTGACCCGGTATTGGGATTTCCACTTCCGGGAGCCGGCGCGCGAGGCTTCGCCGGACGAATACCGGGAGGAACTCGACCGGCTGTTCCAGCAGGCGGTGAACCGCCAGCTCGTGTCCGACGTGGCGCTCGGCAGCTATCTGAGCGGCGGCATCGACTCAGGTTCGATCACCGCCGTCGCCGCCCATCACCGCCCGCATCTGAATACCTTTACCTGCGGTTTCGATCTGGCTTCGGCCTCCGGCATCGAACTGGGCTTCGACGAACGCGCCGCGGCGCGTAACATGGCGGAATTCCTGGGCACCACGCATCATGAGATCGTGCTGAAATCAGGCGACATGGAGCGCGCGCTGCCGGCGCTGGGCCATCACCTCGAAGAGCCGCGCGTCGGCCAGAGCTACCCGAATTACTATGCGGCGCAGCTGGCCAGCCAACAGGTCAAGGTCGTGTTGTCGGGAGCCGGCGGCGACGAGTTGTTCGGCGGCTATCCCTGGCGCTATTACCGCGCCGCGGTGAGCGACGATTTCGAGCATTACATCGACCAGTATTACGGCTTCTGGCACCGCCTGATCCCCAATGTGGAGATCGCCAAACTGTTCGCGCCGATCTGGCCGGAAGTCAGCGGCGTCTGGACCCGGGACATTTTTCGCGATGTTTTCGACTTTCACGACAACAGCCTGGAGACCCCGGAGGACTACATCAACCACTCGCTCTATTTCGAGGCCAAGACCTTCCTGCACGGCCTGCTGGTGGTTGAAGACAAGGTCAGCATGGCCCATGGACTGGAGTCCCGGGTGCCTTTCCTCGACAATGACCTGGTCGATTTTGCCATGAAATGCCCGGTTTCACTCAAGCTCAACAATCTGAGGGAAGTGGTCCGCATCAACGAAAATGAAATGATGGGGCAGAAGGGCAAATTCTTTCAAAAATCCGCCGACGGCAAACAGATCCTGCGCGATGTGATGGCCAAATACATGCCCGACGATACCGCCCGCGCGGTCAAGCAGGGCTTTTCCGCTCCAGATGCCAGCTGGTTCAAGGGCGAGAGCATCGACTTCGTGCGCCGAACGCTGTTGGCAGGCGAAGCAAGGATCCATGAATTCCTCGACCGCGCCACCACCACGCGGCTGGTCGAGGAACATATGAATGGGAACACCAACCGGCGCCTGTTCATCTGGTCGCTGCTCAGTTTCGAAACCTTTCTCACCGAGTATCTGCCCTGACCATGTCCGTCCTTCCGGCCGCGCAAAGAATTCTGGTTACAGGGGCCGATGGGCTTCTTGGCCGCCACGTGCTCGAAACCTGGCGGGGGAGCCGCGACATCCATGCCCTGGTGCGCCGGGCGCCGGACAGGCCGATCGAGGGCGTGTCCTATATCGCGATGGACCTCGCCGGCCCGCTGGATTTCGCGCGCCTGCCCGCGCGCGTCGATGCGGTGATCCATCTCGCCCAGTCGCCGCATATGCGCGATTTTCCCGACGCCGCGTCCGACATCTATGCCGTCAACACCGCCTCGACGGCCCAATTGCTCGACTGGGCGCGGCGGGCGGGGGCCGGTCATTTCCTCCTTGCCTCCACCGGCGGGCTTTATGCGCCTTCCGCCGCGCCATTGACCGAGGAGTCGCGCCTCGATCCGCCGCGCGGGCCGCTCGGCTTCTACTTCGATACCAAGCTTTGCTCGGAAATCCTGGTCAGGGCCTATGAAGGGCAGATGCACACCGTGATCCTGCGCCCGTTCTTCATCTACGGGCCGGGGCAGCGCGAAACCATGCTCCTTCCGCGCCTGATCGCCAATGTGCGCGAGGGCCGGGCGCTGCCGGTGCGGGGCGGGCGCGGCACAAGGCTCAACCCGATCTTTGTCGGCGACGCGGTCGAGGCGCTTGCCACCTGCCTTGCCGCCGATGCGCCCGGCGTTCTCAATCTCGCCGGGCCGGAGGTGCTGACGATCCGGGATATCGCGCTGCATATCGGGGCGCTCATCGGCCGCGAGCCGCTTTTCGACGCACAGGAAGGCGAGGCCGACAGCGTGGTCGCCGATATTTCACGGCTGAGGCAAAGGCTGACAGCGCCGATGACGAGATTCCGCGATGGGATCGCGGAGATGGTCGGATCGATGGAAGGCAATCCTGCGCAACCGGTCGGGGACCCGGACCGATGACACGGGCTGACTTTGAATTCTCGCCGAAAGGCTACGCGCATCTGGTAAAAGTCCTCGGCGGGTCCGGCTACCAGGCCAGGACCTTTGGTGAAATCGCCGCTGGCGAGACGCCGCGCGAGAAAACCGTGCTGCTGCGCCACGATGTCGATATCAGCATGGATTACGCGCGCGAAATGGCGCGGCTGGAAAA
>JAGRLG010000066.1 GCA_020441905.1 Rhodobiaceae bacterium
CCACCATGAGCTTCGCCGCCGAGGCGCAGATCGCCCGCGAGATCATGAAATTCGCGCGCACCGGCCAGCTCTATCGCGGCTCCAAGCCGGTGATGTGGTCGGTGGTGGAAAAGACCGCGCTCGCCGAGGCCGAGGTCGAGTATCACGAGGTCAAGTCCGACGCCATCTGGGTGAAGTTTCCGGTATCAGGCGGCGGTGACGGGCTGGAAGGCGTCTTCGTCGTCATCTGGACGACAACGCCCTGGACCATTCCCGGCAACCGCGCCATTTGCTATTCCAATGCCGTTTCCTACGCCCTTTACGAGGTGACGGCGGCGGAAAACGATTTCGGGCCACAGGCCGGCGAGAAGCTGATCCTCGCCGAGGGCCTTTCCGCCGATTGCGCCAGGTCGGCCAAGCTGGAGCTCAACCGCCTGCGTGAAGTGGCGGCCGATGAACTGACGGCTATCGTCTGCGCCCATCCCCTGAAAGACTTCGGCTATACCTTCGACGTGCCGCTGCTGGCCGGCGAGCACGTCACCGCCGAGACCGGCACCGGCTTCGTCCACACCGCCCCCGGCCATGGCCGCGAGGATTTCGATGTCTGGATGGACAACAAGGCGCGGCTCGAGGCGCGCGGCATCGACACCCTCATCCCCTATACCGTCGATGCCGACGGCTTCTATACCGAGGCCGCGCCGGGTTTCGAGGGCCGCCGCGTCATCACCGACAAGGGCGAGAAGGGCGACGCCAACGAGGCCGTCATCAAGGCCCTGATCGGCGCCGACCGGCTGTTCGCGCGCTCGCGCATCACCCATGACTATCCCCATTCCTGGCGCTCCAAGAAGCCGGTCATCTTCCGCAACACGCCGCAATGGTTCATCGCCATGGACGGCGACATTGAAGGCGCCGGCGACACCCTGCGCGCCCGCGCCCTGAAGGCGATTGCCGACACCCGCTTTGTCCCCGAGGCCGGGCGCGCGCGCATCAACGGCATGATCGCCAACCGCCCCGACTGGGTGGTGTCGCGCCAGCGCGCCTGGGGCGTGCCGATCGCTGTTTTCGCGCGCGAGGATGGCGAGATCCTGAACGACGAGGCGGTCGATGAGCGCATCGCCGCCGCCTTCGAGGCCGAAGGCGCCGATGCCTGGTTCGCGCAAGGGGCGCGGGAACGTTTCCTCGGCGCCCGCGCCAATGAGGACTGGCTTAAAGTCGACGACATTCTCGACGTCTGGTTCGATTCCGGCTCCACCCACGCCTTCGTGCTGGAGGCGCGCGAGGATCTGAAATGGCCGGCCTCGCTCTATCTGGAAGGCTCCGACCAGCATCGCGGCTGGTTCCATTCTTCCTTGCTGGAAAGCTGCGGCACGCGCGGCCGCGCGCCCTATGACGGCGTGCTCACCCATGGCTTCGTCATGGACGAGCAGGGCCGCAAGATGTCGAAATCGCTCGGCAATACCACCGAGCCGCAGAAGGTCGTCGACCAGTATGGCGCCGACATCCTGCGCCTCTGGGTGATGAGCTCCGACTATGCGGAAGACCTGCGCATCGGCCCCGAGATCGTAAAGTCCAATGCCGACGCCTATCGCCGCCTGCGCAACACCATCCGCTTCATGCTCGGCAATCTTTCCGGCTTCGACGAATCCGAGCGCCTGCCTTTCGACCAGATGCCCGAGCTGGAGCGCTGGGTGCTGCACCGCCTCGCCGAACTCGACGCCGCGACCCGCAAGGGCTATTCGGATTTTGCCTATCAGCGCGCCTTTTCCGCCCTGTTCAACTTCTGCACCGTCGATCTGTCCTCGGTCTATTTCGATATCCGCAAGGACGCGCTCTATTGCGACGATGCCGCCAGCATCACGCGGCGCGCCTGCCGCACTGTGCTCGACCACCTCTTCACCTGCGTCGTCACCTGGCTCGCTCCCATGCTCTGCTTCACCATGGAAGAAGCCTGGCTGACCCGCTTTCCCGGTGCCGAAGAGAGCGTGCACCTCCAGCTCTTTCCCGCCATACCCGCCGAGTGGCGCAACGAGGCGCTGGGGCGCAAATTCGCCGCCATGCGCACGGTGCGCCGCGTCGTCACCGGCGCCTTGGAACTGGAACGGGCGGAAAAACGCATCGGCGCCAGCCTGGAAGCCTCGCCGGTGCTCTTTCTCTCCGATCCCGACCTGCTGGCGGCGATTGCCGCCCTCGACATGGCGGAGCTGTGCATCACTTCAGGCTTTGCCGTCCGGCCGCTGGCCGAGGCGCCGCAAGGTGCCTTCCGCCTGCCCGAGAGCCAGGACAAGCTGGCGGTCGTGGTCGCTTCCGCCGAGGGCGGAAAATGCGCCCGCTGCTGGAAGATCCTGCCCGATGTCGGCGCCCACGAGGCGGCGCCCGGCACCTGCTCGCGCTGCGCCTCGGTGCTCGCGGCGCGCGGCTGAGCTGGAGGGGGACCGGCCCTATGCTCGGCATGTTCGGCGCGGTCCGTCTTTGGGGCAGGTGGAGTAAGATGGGCGCCGTCGTGGCGCTAGCGCTGCTTGCCGCCGACCAGGCGCACAAATACTGGATGCTCGGTCCCTTTGACATCGCCGCCCGCGGACGGGTGGCGCTGACCCCCTTTCTCGACCTGGTGATGGTGTGGAATCGCGGCATCAGCTACGGCCTGTTCCAGCAGGACAGCCAGGCCGGCCGCTGGATCCTCATTGCCGTGACCCTCTTTGCCCTTGCCGCCCTGGTGCTCTGGCTCGCCGCCACCTCCGCCCGCATGACGGCGCTGGCCTTCGGCCTCGTCATCGGCGGCGCGATGAGCAATATGATCGACCGCCTCGTGCACGGAGCGGTCGCCGATTTCTTCCTTTTTCATATCTGGGGATATGAATGGTACGTCTTTAACCTTGCCGATGCCGGTATTGTTGCCGGTGTTGGCTGGCTCCTGTATGACTCGCTGTTCAACCGACACAAAAGTGCCGCAAACGGGCCTTAGGGGCAGGGTACGAGATAGCGGCAGTCGCGGTGATGCCTCTTTTGAGCAAGGGACCGGCGCCCGTCCGTCGGCTGGCCGGTTCCAATATGGCGAGGCGCGGCAGCATCGCGCCGATGCCAGATAAACAAAATGTGTGCGGGGGACGTATGGTGACAAATGGCTGGGCAAGAGCGGCGGGGTTTTGCGCTGCCGCGGGGCTGGCGCTGGCAATTGGCGCATGCGGCCGCGTTCCCGAATTTTCCGGCGCCGATATTACCCGTGTCGCCGCCGGCGGCATCGGGGCCTTGACCGGAACCAGGCCGAAGGAAGACCAGAACCGCGATATCGAGGTTCGCGCCCGTTCGCCGCTCGTCATTCCGCCCGACAACCGCTTGCCTCCGCCGGAAAATCCCGAGCAGGAGCAGGCACGTCTTGGCGCCGACTGGCCGGTTGATCCCGACCTCAAGGCGCGCGAGGTCGCCGCGCTCGAAAAGGCCCGCCGCGATGAAGCCATTATCAGGGAAAAACTCACGGTCGAGGGCCGTTCGCGGGCGCTGACACCGGACGAGATGAAGGAAGGCACCAGGGCGCCGGCGCCGACGCGCCCGCTCGACCCCTATCTTGCCGCCGGCGGCGATGCTTCGCGCGTCATCCCCCCCGACGAACTGAGGGAACTTCACAAGCGGCGAATGGAAGCCCAGAAGCTCGCCGAAAGCCAGGGCCAGCCGCAGCTCCCGACACGCAGCGGAAGCCTCATCGAGCCGCCCCAGCCGGGCCGGGTAACCACCTCGCAGGTTGTTTCCGCCGATGGCCAGGTTCATCGCCAGAGCGAGGAGATCACCGATGTGCCGGCCCCGGCCACGAAGAAAAAGGGCTGGTGGGACCGCATGTTGTGGGATTGATTGCCGCCGCCGGAAAATGGCGCGGCAGCTCCCGTCCGCTTTGCCTCCGGCCCGCCGGTAACCGATAGCGCCGATCCCATTGCGCCGATTTCCCGTGCGATATCGCAAAAGTGTACTGACCGCGGTTGACGCGGGGCGCCCGCCATCCCCAAATCAGTGGCGGCCCTGCTGCGCCGCCAGCACGAAATTGCAACTGGAACCCGCCATGCGCTGTCTGCCGAGATATCTTTTCCTGGCCTTCCTTGCCGGTCTTTATGCCCTGGCCGCGCTTTCGACGGCCGGTGCCGCGCCCAAAGCGGAACGCTTTGCCCCCGACGCCAGCGGATTCACGCTCGAAAACGGCATGCGGGTCGTCGTCATCCCCGACCACCGCACTCCCGTCGTGACGCATATGGTCTGGTACAATGTCGGTGCCGCCGACGAGCCGGAAGGCAAGAGCGGCGTCGCCCATTTTCTCGAGCATCTCATGTTCAAGGGCACCCCGGCTCACCCCGACGCCGCCTTTTCGCGCATCGTGGCCGAGCTTGGCGGCCAGGAAAATGCCTTCACCTCGCAGGATTACACCGCCTATTACCAGCGCGTGGCGCGCCGCCACCTGCCCCTGGTCATGGGGCTGGAAGCCGACCGCATGGTCAATCTCGACCTCAAGGAAGGGGTCATTGCCGCCGAGCGCGAAGTGGTGCTGGAGGAGCGGCGCAGCCGCACCGACAACGATCCCGGCAGCCAGCTGTCGGAGGAAATGTCGGCGGCGCTCTATCGCTCCCACCCCTATGGACGGCCCATCATCGGCTGGGAGCACGAGATCCGGGCCTTGAACCGGGCCGACGCCATCGACTTCTACAATACCTATTACAGCCCCAATAACGCCATCCTGATCGTTGCCGGCGACACCACCGCCGATGAAGTGCGCGCCCTTGCCGAGCGGATCTACGGCAAGGTGAAGCGGCGCGCCGAGCCGGGGCCGAGGCTTCGCCCCGCCGAGCCGCCGCAGCGCGCCGAGCGCCGGGTTACCCTGGTCCATGAGCGGGTCGAACAGGCCAGCCTGCAACGCCAATATGACGTGCCGGGAGAAAACGGAACCGCCGGCGAGGCCGAGGCCATGGACGTGTTGGCCGAACTGCTGGGCGGCGGCTCCACCAGCCGTCTGTACAGGAAGCTTGTCATCGAAGACCAGATCGCGACCTCGGTCGGGGCCTATTATTCCGGGACCGCCCTCGACAATGGCGAATTCGGCCTCTACGCGGTGCCGCGCGGCGATACGCCCCTGAGCACGCTGGACGACGCGCTCGATGCCACCCTTGCCGCCCTCATCGACGGCGGCGTCGACGCTACGGAATTGCAGCGCACCAAGGACAAGCTGGTCGCCGAGGCCGTCTATGCCCAGGACAGCCAGTACCTGCTGACCCGTGCTTTCGGCACCGCGCTCACCACCGGGCGCGCCATCGAGGACGTACAGGACTGGCCCCAGCGCATTTCCAATGTCAGCGCCGAGGCGGTCATCGGCGTGGCACGCAAATATCTGCTTCGCGAGCGCTCCGTCACCGGCATTCTGGTGCCGGCGGGCAAGAAACAGGCTGAAAAATCGGACAACAGGTCATGAGTATTTCGCGCCATCTCGCCGCCGCTCTGGTGGCGGCCCTTGCCATGGTTCTGGCCGTGCTCGCGCCGCGCCCGGCATCAGCCACCCAGATCCAGCGCGTCGTCAGCCCCGGCGGCATCGAGGCCTGGCTGGTCGAGGAGCATTCCATTCCGCTGATCTCGGTGCAGTTTTCCTTCCTTGGCGGTGCCACCCAGGATCCGCCGGGCAAGGAGGGGCTTGCCAACATGGTGTCCGGGCTCCTAGACGAAGGCGCCGGAGAATATGATTCGCAAGCCTTCCAGCTGCGCCTCCAGGAACGCGCGATCCGCCTTTCCTTCGATGCCTCGCGGGACAATTTTTCCGGAAATCTCAAGACTTTGAGCCGCAATCTCGACGAGGCGCTGGGCATGTTGCGCCTTGCCCTCTCCGAGCCGCGTTTCGATAGCGAAGCCGTTGAGCGCATCCGTGCCCAGATCCAGACCGGCCTGCGCTTCAAGGCCCAGGACCCCGACGAAGTGGCGGGAAAACTGTGGTTTGATCTCGCCTTTTCCGGCCACCCCTATGCGCGCCCCGTCGAGGGCACGCCTGAAACCGTCGCAGCCCTCCAGACCGCCGATCTGAAGGGCTATGTCGCCAGGGTGCTGGCGCGCGGCAATCTCAGGATCGCCGTTGTCGGCGATATCGACGCCGCCAGCCTGGGCGCCCGCCTCGATCAGGTTTTCGGCGCGCTGCCGGCCAGGGCGGATCTGAGCGACGTGGCATCGACAAGGGTCGCCGCCGGGCCGGTGCGCCGCATCGTCGACATGGACATACCGCAAACGGTGATCAAGTTCGGCCTGCCCGGCATTCCGCGCAAGGACCCCGATTTTATTCCCGCCTTCATCGTCAATCACATCCTGGGCGGCGGCGGCTTTTCCTCCCGGCTTTATGCGCAGGTGCGCGAAAAGCACGGCTATGCCTATTCGGTCTATAGCGGGCTTTATACCCTCGACCATGCGCCGATCCTCTATGGCGCGGTTGCCACCCGCAACGACAAGGCCGCCGATTCGCTGGCTCTCATCGAGGCCGAACTCGCCCGTCTCGCCGCCGGCGGCCCCAGCGCCGAGGAGCTTGAAGCGGCCAAGAAATTTCTCACCGGCTCCTATGCGCTGCGCTTCGATTCCAGCGGCAAGATCGCTTCCGAGCTGGTCGGCATTCAGCTCGAAGGCCTTGGCATTGATTACATAAACCGCCGCAACGAGCTCATCGAACAGGTCACCATCGAGCAGGTTCGGGCCGTTGCCGCCCGTCTGCTGGGAACCGGCGGGCTCATCGCCGCCATTGTCGGCCGTCCGGCGGGGCTTGAGGAAATCCGTCCCGGAGGGTAAGCGGAAAGAACCGGCACGCCCGTCTGGCGCCGGCAGGGGGAGCACGGTGCGGCAAGTCATTGAATCTTGCTTTGAAGACGCGATCGGCGCCGGCGGCATCGACCGCGCCTCCTTCGACGCCGTATTGGCAAGATCGGCGCCGAGCCTCGAGCGGCTCAAGGACGAAGTTGGCGCGGCGGCGCGGCCCCATTTTTCCCTGCCCTTCCGGGACGACGATCTGGAGGGTGTCCGTGCCCTTGCCGGCCATTTGGGCCGCAATGCGTCCGATGTCGTGTTTTGCGGCACCGGCGGCTCCAGCCTGGGCGGCCAGGCACTGGCCCAGGTCGCCGGCCGTTTTGCCTGCGCGCAAAGCCTGCAAAGCGTGCCTCGCCTCCATTTTGCCGATAATCTCGATGCCGAGGGCTTCGCTGCCCTGACCAGGCTGATTGCGACCGCAACGCCCTATTTCGTCATCATATCCAAGTCCGGCACCACGGCCGAAACGCTGGCGCAGACCCTTGCCATTCTTGGTGCCTTCCGGGCCCGCGGACTGGAAGGGGAAATCGCGGAGCGGGTCTGCGTTCTCACCGAAGCCGGGCCGGGCAGCGGCAACGGATTGCGTGCCCTTGCCGCCAGGTTCGGCCTCGCTGCGCTCGATCATCTGCCCGATCTCGGCGGGCGGTTTTCGGTGTTTTCCAATGTCGGCATGCTGCCGGCGCTGCTGGCCGGCCTCGACCCCGATGAGGTGCGCGCGGGCGCGGCTCAGGTCTTGCGGGCGCTGCAAGGCGCGCATGTGCCGGGCGACTGCGCTCCGGCTGTGGGCGCCGCCCTCCAGGTCGCCTTGTGGGCCCATCGCGGCGCCGCCACCAGCGTGCTTTTCGCCTATGGCGACCGGCTGGAGCGCCTGGCGCGCTGGCATGTCCAGCTCTGGGCCGAGAGCCTTGGCAAGGAGGGCAGGGGGACGACACCGATTGCCGCCCTCGGTCCGGTCGATCAGCACAGCCAGCTCCAGCTCTTTCTCGACGGGCCGCGGGACAAGGTCTTCACCGTGCTCATGGCGCCCCAGGCCGGGCAGGGGCCGTTGCTCGATGGCGATCTGGCGCGCGAGGCCGGTGCCCCCTATCTTGCGGACAAACGTATCGGCGATCTGGTGGCGGCAATGCAGGAAGCCACGGCGGCAACCCTTGCCGCGTCCGGGCGACCGGTGCGAACCTTGCGCTTAGACTCCATCGGTGCCGAATCGGCCGGGCAGGTGATGATGCATTTCATGCTCGAAACCATGTTTGCCGCCGATCTGTTCGGCGTCGATCCGTTCGGCCAGCCGGCTGTTGAGGCCGGCAAGGCGCTGGCGCGCGGGAATCTCGCCGCGCTCTGATTTTTTCTGCCGGAGAACCAGTGTGCCGATACGCCAATTGCCGGAACCGGTTGTCAACCGCATCGCCGCCGGCGAGGTCATCGAGCGCCCCGCCAGCGCGGTCAAGGAACTGGTCGAGAATGCCATCGATGCCGGCGCTGGCCGCATCGAGATCACCATCGCCGATGGCGGCCGCAGCCTGATCCGCATCGCCGACAATGGCTCGGGCATGGATGGCACAGATCTGGCGCTGTGCACCGAGCGCCATGCCACCTCCAAGCTCGACGACGAGAATCTGTCGCATATCCACACCCTGGGATTTCGCGGCGAGGCGCTGCCTTCCATCGGCGCCGTAGCCCGGCTCACTATTACCAGCCGCCCGGCAGGCGCCGAACATGGCCTCTGTCTTACGGTCGAGGCGTCGCGGCGCACGCCACTGGCCCCGGCGGCCCTGACCAAGGGCACCCGCGTCGAGGTTCGCGACCTGTTCCAGCGCACCCCCGCCCGGCTCAAATTCCTCAAGAGCGACCGCGCCGAGAACGCCGCCATCATCGATGTCGTGCGCCGCCTCGCCATGGCCCATCCGCAAATCGGGTTCGAGCTGTCCACCGGCGAGCGCAATTCCTACAGCTTCCGCGCCGCGCCGGCGGGCGAGGAGGGGCTGCTGAGCCGCCTCGGCGAGGTAATGGGCGAGGAGTTCACCGCCAATGCGCTGCCGGTCGCCGCCAGCCGCGAGGGCATTCACCTCTCCGGCTTTGCCGGCCTGCCGACGCTGCACCGCGCCAATGCCCAGATGCAGTTCCTCTTCGTCAATGGCCGCCCGGTGCGCGACAAGCTGCTCCACGGCGCCGTGCGCGCCGCCTATGCCGACGTGCTGCACCGCGACCGCCACCCCATGCTGGCGCTGTTTGTCGAGCTGGAACCCGAACAGGTCGACGTCAATGTCCACCCCGCCAAGGCGGAGGTGCGCTTCCGCGACCCCGGCCTGGTGCGCGGTCTTATTGTTGGCGCGCTGAAAAGCGCCCTTGCCGGCGCCGGTTTTCGCGCCGCCACCACCAATACCGGGGTAACGCTGTCCGCCTTCACCGCGCGCCAGGCGCCCTTTGCGCCGTCCCATGGCGCCCGCCCCGCCGCCATGCCGGGCTTTGGCGAAAGCGCCCAGGCGCCTTTTGACTCGCCGCCGCCATCCGCCTGGCATCCGGCCCTTGGTTTCGACGGCGGTGCCGCCCTGTCCGCCGACGCCAGGGCGGGTACCGGCGAGGCGGCTTCCGATGCCCTCGACCGCCCGCTGGGCGCCGCCAGGGCGCAGCTGCACGAGACTTATATCCTTGCCCAGACCCGCGACGGCTTCGTGCTGGTCGATCAGCATGCCGCCCATGAACGCCTGGTCTATGAGAAGATGAAGGCCCAGCTGGCCGCCTCCGGCGTTGCCCGGCAGGGGTTGCTGATTCCCGAAATCGTCGATCTTGACGAGGTCGATGCGCAGAGGCTGTGGGCCCGCGCCGCGGAACTTGCCGAACTGGGGCTCGTCATCGAGCCCTTCGGCCCCGGCTCGCTCGCCGTGCGCGAGGTGCCGGCGCTGCTGGGCGGCGGCGACATCAGGGGGCTGGTGCGCGACCTTGCCGACGACCTGGCGGAACTTGGCGAAACCGCGCGGCTGAAGGAGCGCCTCGACCATGTTGCCGCCACCATGGCCTGCCATGGCTCGGTGCGCGCCGGGCGCCGCCTCACGGCCGAGGAAATGAACGCCCTGCTGCGCGAAATGGAAGCGACGCCCTTTTCCGGCCAGTGCAATCATGGCCGCCCGACCTATGTCGAATTGAAGCTGGCCGACATCGAGCGCCTGTTCGCCCGCCGCTAGCCCTGGCCCGCCGCCGCGCCGGTTTCGCCGGGGCGCAGGAAAAAGACCTCGCTGTCGCCATAGCTGCGCTGCATCATCGTTTCAAAGCCCGGCGGCGCGGCAAAGCCGGACCCCGCCTTCTCCTCGACAACGATCAGCGCTTCCTCTTCCAGCCAGCCGCCGTCGCGCGCCGAGACAAGGGCTCTTTCCGCCAGTCCCTTGCCATAGGGCGGGTCAAGGAAAGCCAGCGAGAATTGTCCCAGATTGCCCGCCGGCCCAAGGCTTGTGGCGTCGCGGCGGAACAGCCGGCTGGCGCCGGTCGCCGAAAGCGTCTCGATGTTTTCGCGGATCAGCGCCCGCGCCCCCGCCGCCTCCTCGACAAAGAGGCAGAACCTGGCGCCGCGAGACAGCGCCTCAAGCCCCAGCGCCCCGGTGCCGGCAAAAAGATCGAGGACCCGCGCCTGCGCCACCCTGTCGCCGCCTTCCCAGTGACTGAGGATATTGAACAGCGCCTCGCGCAGCCGGTCCGAAGTCGGCCGGATCGAGAGGTCATGGGCGGGCGGGGCGGCGAGGTGGCGGCCCTTATGACGTCCGGCGACGATACGCATGGTCTAGCGTCCGCCTTTCGGCTTGCGGCCCGGGCCGCCGGCGAAATTCCCGGCCTCCGTCCGCCGCGCCCGCATCGGCTTGGTCCGCTTGGGCTTTGGCGCTGCCGGCGCCGCCGCCTCGCGGCTCGTCCGCTCGCCGCCGGCACGCCCGCGTTCTTCTTTCTGCGGCCTGGGCAGCTCGATCCCGGCCTCGAGAATGGCCTTTTCACCGAGCTGGTCGCGCAGCACCCGCGGCTTGACCTCCTCGATTGCCCCGGCGGCCAGGTCGCCCAGCATGAAGGGACCGAATGAAACCCGGATCAGCCGGTTGACGGCGACATCGAGATGTTCGAGCACGCGCTTGATCTCGCGGTTCTTGCCCTCGCGCAGCGCAATCGTCATCCACACATTGCCGCCCTGCTGGCGGTCGATCTGGGCCTCGATCGGCCCGTAATGGACACCATCGACGCTGATGCCGCCCTTGAGGCGGTCAAGATCGGCCTGGGTCAGCCGGCCATGGGCGCGCACCCGGTAGCGCCGCAGCCAGCCGGTCGATGGCAATTCGAGCATCCGGGCCAGCGCGCCGTCATTGGTCAGCAGCAGCAGGCCCTCGGTATTGATGTCGAGGCGGCCGACCGAAATGACCCGTCCCAGCGCCGCCGGAATGCGGTTGAACACGGTGGGCCTCCCCTCCGGGTCACGATGGGTCGTGACCAGCCCCTTGGCCTTGTGAAAGCGCCACAGCCGCGCCGGCTCCGCTGCCGGCAAGGCCTTGCCGTCGACCTCGACCGTGTCAGTTGGCGCGACATTGACGGCCGGCGAGGCCAGCCTGACGCCATTGAGCGTGATCCGGCCCTCGGCGATCCAGCGTTCCGCCTCGCGGCGCGAGCAGATGCCGGCCCGCGCCAGGACCTTGGCGATGCGCTCGCCGCCACCCGCTACCGCCTCGCCCGCCTCCGCCCTGTCCGCCGCGGGCTTTTTGTGCCCGCCGCCGCCGCCGCCGCGCTTTGCCCTGCTTGCGCCCGCGCGCGGCCCGGAATGTGATTGCGCCATGATGCTTGACCTCGACTTGCCGCTCCGGCACCAAGACCGGGGAGGATGCGGCCATGGCAGGCTCGTATCTTCCCGCTCTGCGTGCGAGGACGAATTTAAAATGGTTGACCGGAAAGTCTCAGAACCTGCCGCCATGAGCAAGCCCTCTCACATGGATGAGGCAATTCGGCTCGCCATTGCCGCCGCCGCGCTTGGCGAGGTGCCGGTGGGCGCCGTCATTATCGGCCCCGATGGCCGCCTTGTCGCCGGCGCCCACAACGAAACCATCCGGCGCAAGGATCCGACCGCCCATGCCGAAATGCTGGCGATCCGCGCCGCCGCTGAAGTATTGGGCAGCGAGCGCCTCACGAATTGCGATATTTACGTGTCGCTGGAACCTTGTGCCATGTGTGCCGCCGCAATCTCATTCGCCCGCATCCGCCGCCTGTATTTTGCCGCCGCCGATCCCAAGGGTGGCGGCGTTGATCATGGCGCCAGGTTTTACCTACAGGACACCTGTCACCACTCACCTGAAGTCTATGGCGGTATTGGAGAGATAGAATCTTCAGTGATTCTGAGGGAATTTTTTGCAGAAAAGCGCCAAAAAGAACATATAAATAAGGGTAAGCCTTGAAATAAAAAATAAATGAAATTTATTCGGCGTGTAAGGAATATATGAATTCTTTTCCCCTAAACTTGGAGGATGCGCTTCCAATGGGTAATGGCATTTCTGGTCGTAATTATGGCGCTGGACCTGGTGGCGTTCGGCGGCCGCTATAGCGCGCGCGGCTGGCACATTGCCCAGCAGACCGGACTCGATTTCCACTTCGAGATCGCCCGCACCATCGCCCGCCTCGGATCCTGATTGATCCCGGCAAGTCCTGCGAGCTGGATTCAGCCCCTGCGCTATACCGCGCTCAGGACCTGGTCGAGGCGTATTTTCAACTCTTCCTTAACCGGCCCGGCGGCCTCGAGAATGGCCCGCGCCTTGAGAAAATCTAGAACCCGGAACTGGTTGATCGCCGGGCGCAGCAATATGTCCGCCTTGTCGTGCCGCAGCTTCTCGGTGATGATCGCCTGCATCAGGATCTGGCTGGCGCCGAAAATGGCCTCGGTGGCGCTGGGCGTCTCCCTTTTGGCGCGTTTTTCCGGGCCGCCGACGACATCGACGGCAATGACCAGCTTGCTGCCGGCAAGCTTGTCGACGGGCAATGGATTGACGATGCCGCCATCGATCAACACCCGGCCGCCCATGGTCACCGGGCGGAAAATCACCGGCAATGCGATCGAAGCGGCTATCGCCTGGCGCAAGGGTCCCGTCGTCAGTTCGGCCTCGTGCCAGCCATAGAAGTCGGTGGCGACAATAGACAGCGGGATTTCGAGCTCGCAAAAATCCTGCTTGACCCCCGCCGGCAGAAACAAGTCGATCACGCGTCCGGCGTCGAACTGCGCCGGCATCAAGGCGGAGCGGGTGAACATTTCGCGAAAACCTCGCGGCAATAACTCCATCAGCTTGCGCAGGACCCGGGCCGGCTGGCCGAGCACGTCCAGCGTGTGCGCCCTGATCTCCGCGCCGGTCATGCCGGAGGCGTAGGCGGCGCCGAATATCGCGCCGATGCTGGTGCCGGCGATCCGCTCCGGCCGCACCCCCAGTTCGTCGAGGGCCTCCAGCACCGGGATATGCGCCAGGCCGCGCGCGCCGCCGCCGCCAAGCGCAAGGCCGACCCCGCCATTCTGTCCCTTGCTCACGCGCGCCTCCTGGTCTCCGCGCAGGTTCCCGTCTTCAAGCCGTCTTTTCCCGGTCCAGCGCCCGCCAGCCGATGTCGCGGCGGCAGAAGCCCTGCGGCCAGTCGATACGGTCGATCGCCGCATAGGCGCGCGCCCGCGCCTCCTCCACATTTGTCCCGCGCGCGGTGACATTGAGCACCCGCCCGCCGCTGGCGACGATGTCGCCAGCGCGCCGCTCGGTGCCGGCATGGAACACCGTCACCGCCTCGTTCTCCGCCGCCTCCAGCCCGAGAATGCGGCTGCCTTTTTCATAGTCGCCGGGATAGCCCGCCGCCGCCATCACCACGGTCAGCGCCACCTCGTCGCGCCACAGCGCCGAAACCTGGTCCAGCGTGCCGCGCGACGCCGCCAGCATCAGTTCCAGTATGTCGCTTTTCAGCCGCATCATCAGCACCTGGCATTCCGGGTCGCCGAAGCGCACATTGTATTCGATCAGCTTTGGACCCTCCGCGCCGATCATCAGCCCGGCATAGAGCACGCCCCTATATGGGATGCCCTCCTTCGCCATGCCATCGACCGTCGGCTGCACGATTTCTGCCAGGGTGCGCCGGCACATCTCGTCGCTCATCACCGGCGCCGGCGAATAGGCGCCCATGCCCCCGGTATTGGGACCGGTATCGCCGTCCCCGACCCGCTTGTGGTCCTGCGCGGTGGCCAGCGCCAGCACATGGCGCCCGTCGACCAGGGCAAAGAAGCTTGCTTCCTCGCCGTCAAGGAATTCCTCGATCACCACCTCGGCGCCGGCGGCGCCGAAGCGCCCGGCGAAGATCTCCTCAAGGGCCGCCATGGCCTCGGCCTCGCTCATGGCCACGGTAACGCCCTTGCCGGCCGCCAGCCCGTCGGCCTTGATGACGATCGGGGCGCCCATTCGGCGCACATAGTCGGCGGCGGGCGCCAGCCGGTCGAAGCGCCCATAGGCCGCGGTGGGGATATTGTGGCGGTCGCACAACTCCTTGGTGAAGGCTTTGGAGCCTTCCAGCTGCGCCGCCGCCTTGCCCGGCCCGAAGGATTCGATCCCCGCCTTGTCCAGATCGTCGGCAAGCCCGGCCACCAGCGGCGCCTCGGGGCCGATGACCACATAGCCGATGTCCTTTTCGCGGCAAAAACCGATCACTGCGCCGTGGTCGGCGATGTCGAGGCGGACCCGCTCCGCGAGGCTTTCCATGCCGGCATTGCCAGGCGCGCAATAGAGCTTGTCCGCCAGCGGGCTTTTCGCGATCGCCCAGGCCAGCGAATGCTCGCGCCCGCCGCCGCCGATAATCAGTATGTTCATGGGCCAGTCCCCGCCGCCTTTTTCCAGAGCTTGGATCCGTGCTATCACCGCAGCACGCTCCTGCCGCCGCGCTCTTTTAGCACCGGCCCGGCACGGTGCGGAACCTGTGTTGTGGACAGATCGGGCCGGGAAATGGCGACCAGCGCCGAAAGCCAGGACAATGTGGCCGAATATACCGTGAGCGAGCTGTCCGGCGCGCTCAAGCGCACCGTCGAGGATGCCTATGGCTATGTGCGCGTGCGCGGCGAGATCTCGGGCTATCGCGGCCCTCATTCCTCCGGCCATTGCTATTTCGCCCTCAAGGACGACAAGGCCAAGATCGACGCCATCATCTGGCGCGGCGTGTTCGGCAAGCTGCGTTTTCGCCCCGAGGAGGGCATGGAGGTCGTCGCCAGCGGCAAGCTGACCACCTATCCGGGGCGCTCGTCCTACCAGATCGTCATCGAGAGCCTCGAGCCGGCAGGCGCCGGGGCGCTGATGGCGCTGCTCGAGGAACGCAAGCGCAAGCTCGCCGCCGAAGGGCTGTTCGGCGAGGACCGCAAGCGGCCCTTGCCCTTTCTGCCCGCCGTCATCGGCGTCGTCACCTCGCCTACCGGCGCCGTTATCCGCGACATCCTGCACCGTCTTGCCGACCGTTTTCCGCGCCATGTGCTGGTCTGGCCGGTTCGCGTGCAGGGCGAGACCAGCGCGCGCGAGGTGGCGGCGGCGATTGCCGGCTTCAATGCCATTTCCCCCGGCGGGCCGGTTCCCCGCCCTGACCTGCTGATCGTCGCCCGCGGCGGCGGTTCCATCGAGGAATTGTGGAGTTTCAACGAGGAGGAGGTGGTGCGCGCCGCCGCCGCCAGTGCCATTCCGTTGATTTCCGCCGTCGGCCATGAAACCGACTGGACGCTGCTCGACCTCGTTGCCGATTGCCGCGCGCCGACACCGACAGCGGCGGCGGAAATGGCGGTCCCGGTGCGTCTCGAACTGATCGCCGCCACCGACGACCTAGCGCGGCGCGCCCGCGCCGGCTCCCTGCGCTATCTCGGCGAACGGCGCGCCGCCTTGCGTTCCGCCGCCAGGGCGCTGCCGCGGTTGACCGAACTGCTGGCCCTGCCGCGCCAGCGCTTCGACATCGCCGCCGGGCTGCTCGGCCGCGCCCTCATCGCCAATACCACCGGCCACCGCACCCGCCTGGACCGCGTGTCCGGCCGCCTTGCCCCGGCGCTCGCCGCCAATGCCCATGCGGTGCGGGTCCGCTTCGCCCGCTGCGCCGCCCGCCTCGCCCCCGCCGTTCATCGCGCCCGCATCCGCCACGAGGGCGCGCGCATCGCCGATCTGGCCGCCCGCGCGGCGCGCGCCTTGAGCCAGCAGATCGCCCGCCGCCACGACCGCCTCGAGGCCCGCGCCGGGCTGCTTGCGTCCTTGAGCTATGAAAATGTGCTCAGGCGAGGCTATGCGCTGGTGCGCGATGCAAAAGGCGCCATGCTCAAACGGGCCGCCGCCGTGGCCCCTGGGGCAAAAATCGAGTTAGAATTCGCCGACGGCCGCCTCAAGGCGACGGCGGACGGTCCGGCGGCTCCGGCGAGCCCCTCGGGGGCGCAGAGCGCACCCGCCACGGGCAAGGCCAAGCCGGCGGGGCAGGGATCCCTGTTCTGAGATGCGCGCCGGACCCCACCGCAAGAGAACGACGCGCGGGGTGGCAATTGGCCGGCGCCGGCTATATCTAAGGATGAGGCGCGGGCAAGGATTGGATAGGAAGATGAACCGGTTCGAAAATTCCTTCAATGTCCAGGGCGAGGCGCGCCTGCGCTATGGCGACGGCGATTTCGAAATCCTGACGCCGGGCACTTTCGTGCGCTGCGCCGTTTCCGGCCAGCCCATTCCGCTCGACGAATTGCGCTATTGGAGCATTCCGCTTCAGGAGCCCTATGCAACGCCGGAGGCTTCGCTGAAGCGCTACCGCGAGACGGCATCCGGCGCCGGGGCGGACTGACTGGCGTTTCCTGCCGCCGGCATCGCCAGGCGGGCAAGGACAAAGCGCTCGAATTCGCCGCCATCTTTGAAGCGAAGCTCGACCGGAAGGGTTTTCGTTTTGTCCGCCACCGCGCGCTGGGACGGCGCTGTTCCCGCGCCAAGGCGCGCCAGGTCCTTGGTTGTCGTCATCAATTCGGCCCCCGTTTGGCGGGCCAGCGCCAGCAGGCCGGCGCAGTCGCGCTCGCTATAGACATGGTGGTCGCCAAAGGACCGCCGCGCCACCACCTCGGCGCCGGTTGCCGCCAGGCTGGCGAAGAACTTCTCCGGCCGGCCGATGCCGGCAAAGGCCACCAGTTTGCGCCCGGCAAGGCCGTGATCCGCCGCGCCGTCGAGGCGCGCCGCGAAGACCGGGATGCCGCGCGCCCGTGCACGCGCCGCCACGTCCTCGCCCGCTTCGCCGCTCCCCACCACGATCACCGCATCGGCCAGAGAAAACTGGAAATCGAGCCGCGCCCGCAACGGGCCGGCGGGAATGACGCGGCCATTGCCGATGCCCGCCTCGCCATCGACGATCGCCAGGCCGACCGTCTTGGCCAGCGACGGGTTCTGCAAACCGTCATCCATGACCACGGCATCGGCGCCGATGCGCAGCGCTTCGCCAAGGCCGGCCACGCGGTCGCGCGAAACGATCGCCGGGCCGTTTGCCGCCAGCAGCAACGGCTCGTCGCCGACCTTCGCCGCGCTGTGGCATGACGGATCGACCAGCAGCGGCCCGGCTTCGCTGCCGCCATAGCCGCGGCTCAGGAAGGCCGGACGGTAGCCCTTGGCCCGCAGCATGGCGGCAATCGCCAGCGCCGCCGGCGTCTTGCCGCTGCCGCCGGCGGTCAGATTGCCGACGCAGATCACCGGAATTGGGGCCTTTACCGACGCGACACGGGCAAAGCGCCACCTCGTCACGGCATCGTAAAGCGCCCCCACAGGGGCCAGCAGCAGGCATGGCCAGCTTGCGCCGCCGGACTGCCAGAAGCGCGGCGCGCGCATCGGATCAGGCCCTTTCCGGCGCCAGCAGCGGCGCCAGGGCATCAAGGGTGCGGGCCAGCGCGCCGCCGCCTTCCTCGACCGCCAGCCGGGCCTGGGCGGCAGCCCGCGCAATGGCATCCGGATTGTCCAGAAGGTCCGTTGCGGTCTGTGCCAGCTGGGCCGCCGAAGCGACCGCGAACGCGCCTCCGGCGGCATCGAGCCGCTGGTAGATCTCGGCGAAATTGAACACCTGCGGCCCGTGCAGGATAGCCGCCGACAGCTTTGCCGGCTCGATCGGGTTCTGCCCGCCATGGGGGATCAGCGATCCGCCCATGAAGGTCACCATGCCGCACCGGTAGATGAGGCCGAGTTCGCCAAGCGTGTCGGCGATGTAGATATCGGTGGTCTTGCCGGGCAACTGCCCTTTTGAGCGCAGTTTCACCCTCAGGCCGAGGCCGGCGAGGTCCTCGGCGATGCCCGCTCCGCGCTCGGGGTGGCGCGGCGCGATGATCGTCAGCAGGCGGGGAAACCTGGCCGAGATCTGGCGGTGGGCCTCGGCGAGCATGGTTTCCTCGCCGCCATGGGTGCTGGCGGCGATCAGCACCTGGCGCCCGCCGATGCTCGCTTGCAGGGCCTTGAGGTTTTCCGCGTTGGCGCCCGGCGCCGGCACGTCGAGCTTGAGATTGCCGGCCACCTTGACATGGTGGCCGCCAAGCGATTTGAGCCGCTCGCCGTCGCCCGGCCCCTGGGCCAGGCAGATCTCGAAAGCGCCGATCAGCCAGGCGATGGTGGCCGGCAGGCGGCGCCAGCGCGCCGCCGAGCGCGCCGAAAGCCGCCCATTGACCAGGGCGCTGCGAATGCCCCGCGCCTTCAGCGCCATGATCGTGTTCGGCCACAACTCGGATTCGGCGAAGATCGCCAGCCGTGGCCGCCAATGATCGAGAAACCGCTCGAGGAACGCCGGCACGTCGAGGGGCACGAATTGATGCAGCACACCCGCCGGCAGGCGCTCCGTGGCCAGGCGCGCCGAGGTGACGGTTCCGCTGGTCAGCAGAATGGCGGTTTGCGGCCAGCGCGCGCCGATGCCCTCGATCAGCGGCAGGACCGACAGCATTTCGCCGACGCTGGCGCCGTGAACCCAGATCACCTCGCCTTGCGGGCGGGGCAGGGACGCCCATCCGCGCCGTTCGCACAGCCGCGCTTCGTCCTCCTTGCCGCGTGAAAGGCGCAGCCGCAGCGCAAGTCCCGCCAGTGGCGCGCACAGGCCGATGGCGGCGCGATAAACTTTCAGCGTCGCCGGCGGTTCAGCCGCGGTCATGGCGATCCACGATCGCGTAGGCGCGCTTGGTAGCCGCATTGAGGCCATTTTCCACCTCGAGGCGCTTTGCTTCCATCATTTCGCTGTCCGCATCCTCGGGCACCAGGACCGGATCGCCAAGCACAAAGACGCCGCGGCTGAACGGCAGGTTGACCGCCGCCTTGTCCCAGGAATTGAGCTCGATGCGCCGGCTGGTCGCGGTCGCCACCGGGTAGATCGGCCGCCCCGAAATACGCGCCAGGGTAACGATGCCAAGCCCGGAAATACGCGCCGGACCCTTGGGCACGTCGGCGGTCAGCGCCACCGTGGTGCCCGCGTCCAGCGCCCGCGCCATCTCGCGCAGCGCCACCGCGCCACCCTTGCGCAGGAAACGGCGCTTGGAATCGCCCGAGCCGCGGATCAGCATCAGGCCCAGCCGGCGCACCGCGCGGGCATTGGCCTCGCCGTCGCGGTGGCGCGAAATCAGAACCGCCACTTTTTGCTCCGGCTTGCGCACGAAGGGCACCATGAAATGCTGGCCATGCCACATGGCGACGATCGCCGGCCAGCCCTGCGCGATGATGTCGTAGCCTTCCGGAGGGTCGATAGTGAAGCGGCTGGTCCGCCACACCAGGCGCAGATAGCCGGCCAGCAGCCAGCCGACCACGGCGATGAAAGCGTCCGAGCGGGCAAGGCGTTTCCACATGGGCGGGGGCGGACTTTCCTATTGTGCCGCGCTGCCGACGGCGGTCTTTGCCGAAGGCGCCGGTTTTTCCGCCGCCTCCTGTTCGGCGCCGGCAAACAGGCCCGTCCCGTCGAGCTGAGTGCGGTGCAGTTCGCTGTAGAGCCCGCCCTTGGCAATCAGTTCATCGTGGCGGCCGGTCTCGACGATGCGCCCCCGGTTCATGACGCAGATCATGTCGGCGTTCTTCACCGTGCTCAGCCGGTGCGCGATCATCACCACGGTGCGTCCGTTGAGCAGCTTCTCCAGCGCCCGCTGCACCTGCGCTTCGGTTTCGCTGTCGAGCGAGCTGGTCGGCTCGTCGAGCAGCAGGATCGGCGCGTTCTTGAGCATGGCGCGGGCAAAGGCGATGCGCTGGCGCTCGCCCCCCGAGAGCGAATTGCCGGCTTCGCCCACCGGCGTGTCATAGCCCTTGGGCAGGCGCATGATGAAGTCATGGGCCGCCGCCAGCCGCGCCGCCGCCTCGATGTCAGCGGGAGTGGCGTCGTCGGCGCCATAGGCGATATTGGCGCCGATGGTGTCGTCGAACAGGAAAGGTTCCTGGGTCAGCAGCGCTGTCGACATGCGCAGGCTCTTCAGGGTGACGCCGGAAATTTCGGTGCCGTCGATGAGGATGCGGCCGCTTTCCGGGTCGAAGAAGCGCAGCAGCAGGTTGAGCACCGTGCTCTTGCCGGCGCCGCTCGGCCCCACCAGCGCCACCGTGCTCCCCGCCGGAACCTTGAGCGAGAAATCGGACAGCACCTCCTGGCCGTCATTATAGGAGAAGTTGACGCGGTCGAATTCGATATCGCCGCGTTTCGCCACCAGCGCGCCGGCGCCGGGGCGCTCCGTCACCGTGCGGTCCTGGTCGATGATGCCGAAAATGCGCACCGAGGCCGCGACGCCCTCCTGAAGCGTGGTTTGCAGCGTCGCCAGCGCCTTGATCGGCTGGTAGGTCAGCATCGCGGCGGTGGCAAATCCCATGAAATGGCCAATGGTCAGATTGCCGTGAATGCCCTGGAAGCCGGCATAGAACACGGCGAGCGCGAAGCCGATGCCGGTCAGCGCTTCGGTCGTCGGCCCCGCCGCCGCCTTGGCGCGCACCGAGCGCATGACGAATTCCACCGCGCGGTTGATGGTCGCCGCCGCCCGCGCCGTTTCCTGGGCCTCGCGGTGATAGGCCTTGACCACACGGATGCCGGTCAGGGTCTGCGAGATCAGCGAGCCTAGGTCGCCGGTTTCCTGGAGCGATTTGGTTGCCGAGTGGTGGACCTTGCGGCGCTGGCGGCCGAGCAGAAAGACGCCGAGTGGCATCAGGATGATCGCCAGGATGGCGAGCCGCCAGTCCATCCAGAACATGGCGATCATCAACGCCGCCACCTTGAGCAGGTTTTGCCCCAGCGCCACCAGCACCTTGCCGGCGGCTTCGCGGATCAGTGCCGAATCGGTGAGGAAGGAGGAGATGAAGCGCCCGGAATGGTGGCGTTGCAGCCAGCTCAGATCGGAATGGGCCAGGCGGTCGAACATCTGGATGCGCAGATCGGCCACGACCCGGTTGCCGACAAAGGATTCCGAGACATGGGCGATGTATTCGGCCACCCCCTTGATCGTCACCACGGCGACAATGGCCGCCGGCAGCAGATAGAGCAGGCCCTCATTGTGTTTGGCGAAAACCTCGTCGGCGGCCTGCTGGATCAGAAAGGGCACCGCCCCGGTCGTCGCCGCCACCACCAGCATCGACGCCAGACCGATAAGAATGACCCGCATCTGCGGGCGCAGATAGTCGAGCGCCAGGCGCCGCGCCACCTGCCAGGTCGACATCTGACCCAGATGCAGGCTGTCGATTTCGCGGTCGACCCCGGCGCTGTCCTTGAATACTGATTTACTCAAGCCTCTGCTCCGCTCATCGCATCCGCGCCGCTCAGCGCGCCGGTCCGCCCGGCCCGGTTTCCTCCGGTTTGAGCAGCTTGTGCATATGGACGATGAAATAGCGCATATGGGCGTTGTCTACGGTGCGCTGCGCGGCCGATTTCCACGCGTCATAGGCCTTGGCATAGTTGGGGAAGATCCCGACGATATCCAGGCTTTCCAGGTCGCGGAAGGTAACGTCGCCATCCACCGATTCCAGTTCGCCGCCAAATACCATGTGCAGCAATTGGCCTTTTGCGCGGCCCTGCTCCTGATCGCTCATGAAGATCCCTTTGACCTCGGACGCCAGGCACCCGCCCGGCCCATACTCTAGTCCAGCCCGTCTTCCGCGCCCCCCCGGAGCGCATCGAAGGCCGCGTCGATATGGGCGAGCAGCCTCTCGTGCAGCACGGTTCCGGCGCACACCACATTGGGGTGGCGAAAAGCGTGCCTGTTGTACACGAAACTGGCTCCATTGAAAGCCGTAACCCGCCCGCCCGCCTCGTGCACGATCAGATCGGCGGCGGCCAGATCCCAGTCGCTCTTGGGCGAGGTCGAAATGCTGGCGTCGAAGTCGCCGCTGGCGACCAGGCACAGCCGGTAGGCAATCGAATTGACCCGCTCGATCTGCATTTCGGGCCAGGGCCGGCTCCAGCGCCCGTCGCGCAGCGCGCCGTCATAGGCCAGCATGCGCGCCCCGGTCAGGCTGCCGCCGGGGGGCGCCTTGATCGGCCGGCCATTGAGGAAGGCGCCGCCGCCGGTCGTGGCGGCGTAGAGCCGGTCGGCGGCGGGGTTGAAAACGATACCCGCCAATGGCCGCCGGCCCTGCACCAGGGCGGCGGAAACCGCCCATTCGGGGCGCCCGCCCAAAAACCCCCGGGTGCCGTCGATGGGGTCGACAATCCACATCCGGTCTTCGCCCTCGGCGGGCGGCTTGTGCGCGCTTTCCTCGGAAATCCAGCCGAAACCGGGCCTGGCGGCGGTAAGCAGGCGGCGCAGCACCTCGTCGGTGGCCAGATCCGCCTCGCTGACCGGGGAATTGTCCTTGTCCTTTTTCCAGCTTTTCGGATCCTTGCCGAAAAACCCCATGGCGACCTTGGCGGCGGCCCGCACCGCCTCTTCCAGCAGCGCCATTTCGGCGCCCGCTGTCTTGATCCTGCTATCGTCCTGCAATGGTCATCCTTTCCACCATCAACGTCGGCGCGTTGACGGCACGGTTGAATTCGAGATCGTCGGCGGCGACCAGCCCGGCAAACATATCGCGCAGATGCCCGGCGATCGTGATCTCGCTCACCGCATGGGCGATTTCACCGTTCTCGATCAGGAACCCGGCGGCGCCGCGGCTGTAATCGCCGCTGACCAGATTGACGCCCTGGCCGATGAGATCGGTGACCAGCAGGGCGCGCCCGGCGTCGCGCATCAACTGCGCCGGGCTGGCCTTGCCGGCGCCCAGATGCACGTTGGAGGCGCCGGGAGAGGGCGGCCCGGAAATGCCGCGCCGGGCATGGCCGGTGCTGGCAAGGCCCAGTTCGCGCGCGCTGGCGCTGTCGAGCAGCCAGCTTTCGACAACGCCGTCGCGGCACAGCTGCAACGGGCGGGCGGCAACGCCTTCGCCGTCGAAGGGGTGGGAGCGCAGACCGCGCGGGCGCGCCGGATCGTCGAAAATGTCGATGCCGCGCGCCAGCACCTGCTTGCCCAGATCGTTGCGCAGGAAGCTGGTCTTGCGGGCGATGGCGGCACCCGATATGGCGCCGAGGAAATGGCCGACAAGGCTTGCGGCGACCCGCGGCTCGAACAGTACCGGCATCTGGCAAGAGGCCAGCTTGCGGGCGCCGAGGCGCCGCACCGTGCGTTGGCCCGCCTTGCCGCCGATTGCCGCCGGGCCCGGCAGATCGGCGAAATGGGTCCGGCTCTCATGGTCGTAGTCGCGTTCCATCGCCGTGCCTTCTCCGGCCACCAGCGAGCAGGAAATCGAAAAGCCCGATCCGGCATAGGCACCGCGAAACCCTGAGCTGGTTGCCAGCGCCATGCCGCCCACCGACCAGGACGCCGAGGCGCCGCCCGAATTGGTGATTCCCGAAACGCCAAGCCCCGCCTCTTCGCAGGCGAGCGCCGCGGCGGCGAGCTGGTCGGCGTCGCCTTCCCGGCCGTCGAGAATGTCCGGCACCTGCCAGTCGCGGGCCAGCAGTTCGGGATCGGCGAGGCCGCAATAGGGATCTTCCGGCGCTGCCCGCGCCATGGCCACCGCCCGCTCCGCCAGTTCGCCGGCGGCTTCCCGCCGCCCCCGGTTGTCGGAAACGATGGCCTGGCGGCGGCCGACAAAGACGCGCAAGCCGACATCGTCGCCCTCGGCGCGCTCGATCTCCTCGCATTTGCCCATGCGGCACGAGGCCGACAAAGCCCGGTGGCGCACCGCCAGCGCATCGGCGCTATCGGCACCGGCCTTTCGTGCCGCCGCCAGCAGGTTTTCGGCGTAATCGAGAAGATCGTCGAAATTGTCGTATTTGCTCATGCGCTCCCGCCAGTATGCCCGCCGGCCCGAAATCCGCGTCGCGATGCCGGTAAAATTCGATCAAAGGCCGCTAACGTTCCTTAACCTATTCCCTTAAGCGGTTCCCAATTTTTCTGTGAGACACTCCTCGTCAATCAGGTACCCGCACAAAAAATGGCGGGACAGGCAGGGAGCTTCACGGTGAGGCATTACACCGAATTCGGCGGGCAGCCGGCTGCCCGCGAGCGGGAATATTGTCTGCTCGAACCCACGGATGCGGGGCCGCCCCCCGAAAACGAATTGCCGCGCCGGCCTGGGGCGCCGGACCCGGCTTCGATCTGCGCCCTGTTGCGCCTGTGCCCTTCGACACACCGTCTCGGCGAATTGCGCGTTGCTTTTTCCAAGCCGCGCCGCCTTGATGTGCGCATTGTCAGCCGGCGCCCGATGATGCTGGTCAAGCGCCGCCTTATTTCGCTGCTGCCGCGCCGCCGTGTCCAGGGGCGCGAGATCACCGCCAGGGACTGAACCTGCACGACCGCGCCGAACCAGGTCAGCCCCAGTTGGCCGCCATGCTGGCGGCGACGATGCCGGCAAAGACCAGATAGCCGTAATCGCGATTGGAACGGAACAGCCGCAGGCAGCGCGCCGGGCTGTCGGCATCCAGCGTGCGCACCTGCCACATCATATGCGCCGCCCCGGCGCCAAGGCCGAGATAGAATGCCCAGTGCGCCCCGGCGAGATATCCGGCGAGGGCGAAAAGCGCGCTGGTGCAGACATAAAAAAACGTGATCCATCCCGTCATGTCGGCGGCCAGCCGGCGCGCGGTGGACTTGATGCCGACCAGCGCGTCGTCTTCCTTGTCCTGCAGGGCGTAGATGGTGTCATAGCCCAGGGTCCAGAAGATGCCGCCGGCATAGAGCACCGCCGGGGCGAAGGACAGGCTCCCCGTCACCGCCGCCCAGCCCAGCAGGGCGCCCCAGTTGAAGGCGAGGCCGAGAAAGAACTGCGGCCACCAGGTGACGCGCTTCATGAAGGGGTAGATGGCGATCAGGATCAGCGAGGCGACGCCCATCGCGATGGCGAAGGCGTTGAACTGGACGAGGATGGCGAAGCCGGCCAGCGACAGCAGGATCGCGAAGACCCATGCCTGGGCCACCGTGACCTGGCCGCTGGGGATGGGCCGCGAGCGGGTGCGCGCCACCTTGGCGTCGAAATCGCGGTCGACGATGTCGTTGAAGGTACACCCCGCGCCGCGCATCACCACCGCCCCGGCGCCGAACAGCGCGACCAGCCATGGGTCGGGATAGGCGCGCCCGGTTGCCAGCGCCGCCAGCGCCAGCGACCACCAGCACGGCCACAGCAGCAGCCATGTGCCGATCGGCCGGTCGGCGCGCATCATGCGCAAATAGGGCCGCGCCGCCATCGGCGCCCAGGTATCGACCCAGCTGCCGCGCACGGCGTCGGCGACAATGGTCTGCGGTCCTGTTTGGCTTTGTTGCATGAGCTCTTTCCTGTAAGGGCCAGTGGTGGCGCCTTCTTTGACGCGCGTCAAGACTTGCGCAGGCGGTACGAAAAATGATCAATCCCGTCACGGGCGATGCATGCGGGAAAGGAAACCGGATGGCGCGTTACGATTTCCGCACCCAGCGCCTTTTTGTCACCGGGGGGCTTGGTGCAGGCGCGCAGGTGAATCTGGCGAACGACCAGGTTCACTATCTGCGCAATGTCTTGCGCCTCGGTCCCGGCGCCCGGCTCTTGCTGTTTAACGGCCGCGACGGCGAATGGCTGGCCGAGATCGCTGATATCGGCCGCCACGACTGCGAACTGAGCCTGATCGAGAAGACCAGGGACCAGACGCCCGCCTGCGACCTGCATTATCTTTTCGCCCCGCTCAAGCGGGCGCGCATGGATTTCGTGGTGCAGAAGGCGACCGAGATGGGCGCTTCCCTGCTGCAACCGGTGATGACCGGGCGCACTGTCGCCGAACGCGTCAAGCCCGAGCGCATGCGGGCCAACGCCATCGAGGCCGCCGAGCAATGCGGAATTCTCAGCGTGCCGGAAATCGGCGCCCCGGTCGGCCTTGAGGCGCTGATCGCCGCCTGGGATCCGGCCCGCGCCCTGATCTGGTGCGACGAGGACGCGCAAGGGCAGGGGCCGTTGCGCTCCCTGGCCGGGGTCAGGCGCGGCCCGCTTGGCGTTCTTGTCGGCCCCGAGGGCGGATTTTCGCCCCAGGAGCGCGAATTGCTGTCCAGGCTCCCCTTCACCCTCGCCATCTCGCTGGGCCCGCGCATCCTGCGCGCCGATACCGCCGCCATAGCCGCGCTGGCGCTGGTCCAGGCGGCGCTGGGCGATCTGGCCTGACGCCTCGCCCAAGCGTGACTTGCCTCATCGGCGCGGAGCGCATAGAGGAAACTCAAGACCGTAATTCGCCCCCGCCGCGCCCGGCCCATCGCAACGGCGCGCCAGCAAGAAGAAAGAGGGCTGCATGTCAAAGCCGCAACAGGCGGGTGTGCCGATCGGCACCCGGGCGGACCTGATCGCCGAAATCGAGCGCGGCTGCAAGCCGGTGGAAAAATGGCGCATCGGCACCGAACATGAAAAATTCGGTTTCCGTCTCTCGGATCGTTCGCCGCTGGGCTATGACGATCCCGATGGTATCGCGGTGCTGCTGCGCGCCCTCGGCCAGCGCATGGGCTGGCGCGAGGTTATCGAGGGTGAAACCCTGATCGGCCTTGAAGATCCGGTCGGCGGCGGCAATGTCTCGCTGGAGCCGGGCGGCCAGCTCGAGCTGTCCGGCGCGCCGCTCGAAACCGTGCACCAGACCTGCAACGAGGTGAATACCCATCTTTCCCATGTCCGCGCCATCGCCGGCGATCTGGGCATCGGATTTATCGGTCTTGGCTTTTCGCCCAAATGGACACTGGCGCAAACCCCGCGCATGCCCAAGGGCCGCTATGCGTTCATGACCGCCTATATGCCGAAGGTGGGCGGCCACGGCCTCGACATGATGTACCGCACCTGCACCGTGCAGGTGAATCTCGACTTCTCGTCGGAAGCCGACATGGTCAAGAAGCTGCGGGTCAGCCTCGCCCTGCAACCGGTGGCAACCGCCATTTTCGCCAATTCGCCTTTCACCGAGGGGCGTCCCAACGGCTTTTGCTCCTACCGCGCCGAGGTCTGGCGCGATACCGACAATGAGCGCACCGGCCTGCTGCCCTTTGCCTTCGAGGACGGCATGGGCTTTGAGGCCTATGTCGATTATGCGCTGTCGGTGCCGATGTATTTCGTCCAGCGCGGCGCCCGCTATATCGACGCCAGGCGCGGCTCCTTCGCCGACTTCATGGAAGGGCGGCTGGAGGTCCTTCCCGGCGAGCGGCCGACCGACACCGACTGGCTCAACCACCTTTCGACCCTGTTTCCCGATGCCCGGCTGAAAAGCTATCTGGAAATGCGCGGCGCCGATGGCGGGCCGTGGCGCCGGCTCTGCGCCCTTCCGGCGTTCTGGACCGGCCTGCTCTATGATGGCTCCGCCCTCGACGCGGCCTGGGACCTGGTCAAGGACTGGAGCAGCGAGGAGCGCGAAAAAATGCGCAACGACGTACCGCGCCTCGGCCTGGCCGCGCGGCTGCGCTCCGACACGGTGCAGGACATCGCCAAGCAGGCGGTAAGCATTGCCCGCGAGGGGCTGGCCCGCCGCGCCCGCACCAATGCCTCGGGGGAAGACGAGTCGATATTCCTTGAGGAGGTCGAATCGATCGTCTGGTCGGGAAAGACACCGGCGGAGCGGCTGCTCGAGCGCTTTCACGGCGAGTGGGAAGGAAAGATTGACCCGCTTTTTGCCGCGGAAGCCTATTGACCGCATCGATTGGCGACGGGCGCCGCCGATTTGCCGACCGAGAGGAGCCGCCCAAGAGGACAAGTAAAGATCCGGGGTTCAGACCGGGGTCGGATTTAGGGGGAGGTGCATGACGGCAACACAGGCGGGAGAGAAGGCAAGGGCTGCCGCGAAAGTGGATTCCGGGAGTGGATTTGGCCGCCTCGACTATGCGCTCTACGCCGCAGTGATCCTGTTCTGGGGCACCAGCTGGATCGGCATCAGATACCAGCTTGGGGTGGTGCCGCCCTCGGTTTCCGTGGCCTATCGTTTCATCATCGCCGCGCTCATCATGTTCGCCTGGGTCATCGTTTCGCGCCGCCAGTTGCGCTTCCCCCTGGCTCAGCACGGCATATTCCTCGTCATGGGGCTGTTTCTGTTCTCGACCAATTTCGCCCTGTTCTATTATGCCGGCCAGTATCTGGTCACCGGCCTGCTGGCCCTGATCTTTTCCACCGCCGTCCTGATGAACATGATCAATTCGATGATCTTTCTCGGCGAACCGGCACGCCCGCGCGTCATTCTAGCCGGCCTGCTCGGCTTTTGCGGCCTTGCCACCATCTTCTGGCCGCAGATTGCCGCCCGGGGCTTCGACGCCGGTACTGCGATCGGGCTGGTGCTCGGTCTTGGCGGCGCGCTCTCCTTCTCGCTGGGCAACATGGTGTCGGCGAGCCAGCAGCGCCGCGGCGTGCCCATGGTATCCTCGACCGCCTGGGGCATGGCCTACGGATCGCTGTTGCTGGTGCTCTACGCCCTGCTGGCCGGCGAAGCCTTCACCTTCGATTTGCGCCCCTCTTACGTCTTTTCCCTGGTCTGGCTCGCCATTTTCGCCTCGGTGATCGCCTTCGCCACCTATCTCACCTTGCTGCGCCGCATCGGCCCGGCGCGCGCCGGCTATGTCACGGTGGTCTTTCCGCTGCTGGCGCTGTTGATCTCGACCTTTGTCGAGGGCTACCAGTGGACCGTGCCGGCGATTGCCGGCCTGGCCATGGTGCTGGCCGGCAATGTGGTGGTGATGCGGCGCCACTAGCTCAACCGGCGGTGCCGCCTTTTCCGCTGGTGAAGGGCGGCATGGCGAACCAGCGCAGCGCCGGTGTCCGGCCTGCATCCGGCGGGCGGCCGATATGGCGGATGACGCGAAAGCAGGTCGCGACGGCGGCGGTGCCGAACAGCACGGCGCCGATGCCCTGGCCGATCAGCACGCCTTCGGCGCCCCACCACGCCGCACCAACGGCAACGAAGGGCATGGTGCCAAGTGTCGCCCGGCCCCAGTTGAACAGCGTGGCAAGGGCCGGAAAGCCCAGATTGTTGAAGGCGGCATTGGCGACGAACAGGGCGCCCCAGAACAGGAATGTGCCGGCGATCCAGGTGCAGAAGAAGCGCACGACAGCCTCTGACTCGCCGCGCGCGCCGAACAGATAGACGATTTCGTCCTGTGCCAGCCACAATACCAGCCATACCGCCACGACATAGAGGCTGGCGAAGATCAGGCTGTCCAGCAGCGCCCGGCGCAGCCGTTCATATTGCCCGGCGCCGAGATTCTGCCCCAGAATCGGGCCAATGGAGCCGGACAGCGCGAAAATGGCGCCGAAGGCCACCGGAATGAGACGCCCGATGATCGCCCAGGCGGCGACCGCCGGATCGCCGAATGCGGCGATCGTGGCGGTGACATAGGCGTTGCCGATCGGCGTCGCGAGCTGGGTCGCCACCGCGGGAACGGCGATGCCGAGGATCGACCCGAGATCGGCGCGCAGATGCGCCAGGCGCGGCATCGCCACCAGCCGGTGCAGCCGCACGCAGCCCCAATAGCCGATGGCGAACAGCACCGTGCGCGAGATTACCGAGGTAATGGCGGCGCCATCGACGCCAAGATGAAATCCGAAAATCAGGATCGGGTCGAGGATTGCCGTCGTCATCGCGCCGGCCAGGGTGACATACATCGCGCGGCGGGCGTCTCCGCAGGCCCGCAGCAGGCCGGAAAACACCATGCCGACCCCCAGCACCGGCACCGAGGGCACGACCATGAGCAAGAAGCGGTGGGCGATGTCGTGGGTGCGCCCGCTGGCGCCCAGGAAATCCAGGGCAAGGCCGAGAAACGGCATCAAGGCGATGGTGACCAGGCTCAGCACGACGGTCACAAACAGCAGGCTGGAACCGGCGCGCCGCCGCGCCAGGTCGCGATCGCCCGCGCCGAGCGCGCGCGCCGTCAGCGCCGTGGCCGAAATATTGAGGCCGATGGACAGCGACATGGTGAAGAACAGCACCGTTCCGGCATAGCCGATGGCCGCCGCCAGCTCGGCTTCGCCCAGCATCGAAATATAGACCAGGTTGAGGAAATCGACGGCGAAGATGGCCATCAGTCCGACCGACCCGGTCACCGTCATCACCACGACATGGCGCATCGTCGAGCCTTCGACGAAGGTGGCGCGCGAGGATCCGCGCGCCCCTGCCCCGGCGGACGGTGAACGGTCTGCCATTACTCGTCTTTCCCCCTGGAAGGCGGCGTGCGCTTGTGCAGCATTTCGACCCCGGCCAGATCGCCGGCTTCGGTCTGGCGCCGCATGCGCTCGTTGTCGCGCCAGCGGACGTCGGCCTCCACCGCGGCAATGCGCTCGGCGGCCAGCCCGATATGTTCGAGCGCGGCGCGGCCGAAGGCGATGCCCGATTCGAAGGTCTCGCGAATGGCGAAATCGACCCCCTTGGCGTTGAGTTCCAGCACATGGGAGCGGTCGGCGGCGCGGCAGAACAGGGCGACATCGGGAAAGGCGGTGCGGATGGAGTCGATGGCCTTGGCCATCTGGGTGCGGTTATTGATGCACAGCGCGATCAGCACCGCCGTGTCCGCCCCCGCCGCGCGAAGAATGTCGGGCCGCGTGGCATCGCCGTAATAGACGGTGTAGCCATATTTCCTGGCCGCCGCGATACGGTCCGGGTCGCGGTCGATGGCCACCAGTTCGAGCCCCTCGGCCATGAACATCTGCGCCACGATCTGTCCGAAACGGCCGAAACCGAGGACGATGATGCGCGGGCGCGCCGTTTCGAAGGTGGCGACGATATCCGGCGAGACACCCTGGGCGGACAGGCGCCGCGCCGCATATTCGAACCCGGCGCGCAGGGGAGGGGTCGCCGCCATCGTCAACACCACGATGGCGGCCAGGATATTGGCCTCATCCGGCTCCAGGACCTGCGCCGCCACGGCGGCGGAGAACAGCACGAATCCGAATTCGCCCCCTTGAGGAATGGTGACCGCGCTGCGCAGGGCGTCGGCATTGGAGGCGCCGAACAGCCTTGCTGCCAGCCAGATCAGGAACACCTTGAATGCGAGGACGACGACGACGCCGGACGCGACGAGCAGCCAGGAGCCGGCAATTGTGGCGATATCGATCGACATGCCGACGCCGATGAAGAACAGCCCCAGCAACAGGGCGCGAAAGGGCTCGATATCGGCCTCCAGCTGATGGCGGAAGGAGGATTCCGCCAGCATGACCCCGGCCAGAAAGGCCCCCAGCGCCATCGACAGCCCGGCCTTGTGCATGGCGAACGCGGCGCCGAATACCACCAGCAGCGCGGCGGCGATCATGACCTCCCGGGCATCGATGCGCGCCAGCAGGGTGAACAGCGGATTGAGCAGGAAACGCCCGGCCAGAACGACGCCGACAAGGGCGGCGGTGACATGGACCAGGGCAAGCCAGGCCGGCCCTTCGGCGTCGCCACCCGCCGCCGGGGCGAGCAGCGGCAGCGCCAGCAGCAGCGGTACGATGCTGAGGTCCTGAAACAGCAGAATGGCCAGGGTGCGCTGGCCATAGGCCGATTTGAGCTGACCCTGTTCCTGGAGCATTTGCAGGCCGAAGGCGGTGGAAGACAGTGCCAGCGCGAAACCGGCGACAAGGGCCGCGGACAGCGTCAGCCCGCCGCCATAGAGCGCGGTCAGCGTCAGCACCGCGCCGCATATCAGCACCTGGGCCGCGCCGAGGCCGAATATGTCGCGGCGCATGGTCCACAGCCGCGAGGGATTGAGCTCGAGGCCGATGATGAAAAGCAGCAGCACGACGCCAAGCTCGGCAATGGAAAGGATTGCATCGGGACGGCTGAACAGCGCCAGCCCCCAGGGGCCAAGCGCCAGTCCGGCCGCCAGATAACCGAGCACGATGCCAAGGCCGAGGCGCTTGAACAGGGGCACGGCGATGACCGCCGCCGCCAGCAGAACCAGGGCGTCTATCAGGATCATCCCGCCCGCGTCCGGCACAATCGCCTCGTTCATGATCGTCCGCTCGTCCTTTGACTGCCGCCGGCGGGGCCTGCGCGGCGACCATAGCCCATTTCGGGTAAAAGGGTGCTTTCCATAGGGAAAACTCAAAAATAGATGGCCGTTCGAAAACCTGACGGGGCCTGGCCGCGCGGCTGGCAGGTCAGGTCGCGGTGCCGCCAACCGTCAGGGCATCGATGCGCAAGGTGGGCTGGCCGACGCCGACCGGAACCCCCTGGCCGTTCTTGCCGCAGGTGCCGACGCCGGGATCGAGCTCCATGTCGTTGCCTATCATTTTTACCCTTGTCAGCGCATCCGGGCCGTTGCCGATCAGCATCGCCCCCTTGATCGCGGGGCCAAGGCGGCCGTTCTCGATCCGGTAGGCCTCGGTGCAGGAAAAGACGAACTTGCCGGAAACGATATCGACCTGGCCACCGCCAAAGGTGACGGCGTAGATCCCGTTCCTGACCGAGGAAATGATCTCCTCGCGCTCGGCGCCTCCCGCCAGCATGATGGTATTGGTCATGCGCGGCATCGGCACATGGGCATAAGACTGGCGCCGGCCATTCCCGGTCGCCTTCGCCCCCATCAGCCGGGCGTTCTGGCGGTCCTGCATATAGCCGACCAGAATGCCGTCCTCGATAAGGGTGGTGCACTGGGTCGGCGTGCCCTCGTCGTCGATCGAAAGCGATCCGCGCCGGTCCTGGAGGGTGCCGTCATCGACCACGGTGACGCCCGGCGAGGCCACGCGTTTTCCCATCAGGCCGGAAAAGGCGGAGGTCTTCTTGCGGTTGAAATCGCCTTCCAGCCCGTGGCCGATGGCCTCGTGCAGCAGGATGCCGGGCCAGCCGGCGCCCAGCACCACGTCCATCTCGCCGGCAGGCGCCGGAACGGCATCGAGATTGACCAGCGCCCGCCGCAGCGCCTCGTCGGCGTGAAAGCGCCAGCTTGGCCCGTCGATCGTCCCGGAAAAGTCCACCCGCCCGCCGCCGCCCGAGCTGCCCGATTCCTGGCGCCCGTCCTGTTCTGCGACAATCGAAACGCTGAGGCGCACCAGTGGCCGGTGGTCGAGGTAGCCGGCGCCATCGGCGCGCAGGATCTCGATCGACTGCCACTCGCCGGCCAGGCTGACCGATACTTGCCGCACGCGCGGATCAAGCCCGCGCGCATATGCGTCGATTTCCGCCAGCAACGTCGCCTTGGCGGCGAAATCGGGCTGCTCCAGCGGCGAGGCGTCGGTGTAGAGATGGCGGTTGCTGCGCGCCGGAGATGGCGCCAATTGCCCCGAATAGCCGCGCTTGGCCGCCGCCGCCGCCGCGCCGGCGCGCCGCAGCGCGCCTTGGGAAATTTCCGAGCTATGGGCATAGCCCACCGCCTCGCCGGCAACGACGCGCAGGCCGAAGCCCTCGCTGGTGTCATAGCTCGCCGCTTTCAGCCGGCCATTGTCGAACAGCAGGCTCTCGCTCTTGCGGTGCTCGAAATAGAGCTCGCCGTCGTCGCCGCCCGCTACCGCTTCGCCGAGAATCTCCCGCGCCGCCTCGCGCCGCAGATTGTTTGCCGCGAGGATATCGACCGGCGGTGATTCGCGGTCTGCGGTGCTTGTCTTTGTCATTTTACCCCTGGCTCCGGAATGCCTGCGCCGTCTGGGGCACCTGGCCATGTCCATGGCCAATATACATGGCGCCGCGCCGGTTTAGCGAAGCTTCTCCATGCCGTCCGAAAACCCTTCGAGGGTCACCGGAATACCGATCCCCTGTTCCGGCGTCTTGAAGATGATGAAAACCGCTTCCTTGCCGGTCTTGAATTTCTCGATCAGCTCGTCCTGCATGATCGCCTGGGCGAAGCAGCCATTTGTGGCGCAGCTCTGGAACTCGACATTGCCAACATCGGTTTCGTCGATTTTCAGGCCCAGCCGGGACGGCAGCAGCACGCCAAGCGGCGCCAGCGCGCGCAATATCCAGGTCTTGTTGTCTGCCGCCTTGAGCACGATCACCGCCAGGCCAACCGCGCCGGGCCGGTCCTGATCGATCACCCTTTGCACCAGCGCGCATTGCTCCGCCCGTGCGCCGGGCGGGGTGGCGCATTCCAGGTTCCATGCGCCGAAAGTGCCCTTCACCGTGCCCTGTGCCGCAGCCATTGACGGCATCGATGCAACCGCCAGCAACAGGGCGGAAGCAAATATCAGAGCCAATCGCGATGAGATGGGGCAGGCAAGACGTTTTCCGTTCATTCTGCTTTCCTGTAATACCCGCCCGCCAGGCGGCAATAGATATCCGGGCCAATGGGTTGGTATAACATCTGGTCGAAAAGATGGCTGCAACCTGGCGACGCCGCGGCGCGCGGCATCCCCGGCCCTTGCCGGACCTGCGAAGACTGCCACGCCGCCGCCCATTTTGCCACCTAGCAGACCTGTCGCCCTTGTCAATTGCGCCTTGTGCATCGCGCGATGGTGCCGCCCCGCCGCGCGCCGCGCGATTTCAATTGCCGCCGCCGTCCGCCATTCGCCGGCGGCATGGCGCTCCGGAGCGCCCGTTGCCCTCCATTGGGGCTTGCGGCACCGCGGCGATTGTGGTTTGTGAATTAGAATAACAAGAAACAGCCGGGCTGGGCTTCATTCGGTGACATCACGAAAACCATGTGCGGCGGGAGGTCATTTCTTGGCCCCAGGGTCCGGTTTGGGCCTGTTTGGGAGCCGGAGAGGCGAATTTTCAGTGGGATCACCTTTGCCCGGAAGGCAAAAGCGCTTGCGCATTGCCGGCCAACGGTGGCATCAGGAATGATCGGGAATTAGGACAATCGGCCGCGCCGTGGGGGGCAATGGTCCCAGTTGCGGTCAGCCGGCAACAATGAACCGAGCGAGGGAATAGGGACAATGTTTGACTTCGCGAACGGCGCGGGCCGTTGGGCCGCGGCATCGCTGACGGCGATGGCCGCCGCGATTGGCGCCTCGGCGGCCCGGGCCGCCGAAGGCATGGCCGAACCGTGGCAGACCGGTTTTCAGCCGGCGGCTTCTCCGGTCATGAACGAGATACGCTGGTTCCACGATTCCTTCCTGCTGCCGCTGACCATCGTCATCGCCGCCTTCGTGCTGCTGCTGCTGGTCATCTGCGCCGTCAGGTTCAACGCTCGTGCCAATCCCACGCCCTCGCGCACTACCCACAACACGGCGCTGGAGGTGGCGTGGACACTCGTCCCGGTGCTGATTCTGGTCGCGGTCGCTATCCCCTCCTTCCGCCTGCTTTATTTCCAGCTTGATTACGTCAACGAGCAACGCGCCCCCGATATCACGGTCAAGGCCATCGGCGAGCAGTGGTACTGGTCATACGAATATCCCGATCACGGCGATATCAGCTTCGATTCCTATCTGGTCGAGGAGGCCGATCTGAAGCCGGGCCAGCCGCGCCTGCTGACCGTCGATGCCGAAGTGGTGGTGCCGGTGGGCAAGGTGGTCCGTCTTCTCGTCACCGCCGATCCGGCCGGCGTCATCCATGCCTGGGCGATCCCCGCATTCGGCGTCAAGATCGACGCCGTGCCGGGCCGTCTGAACGAAACCTGGTTCAAGGCCGAGCGCACCGGCCTTTACTACGGCCAGTGTTCCGAACTGTGCGGCCGCGGCCATGCCTTCATGCCGATCGCCGTTCGCGTCGTCACCGAGGCCGATTTCAGTTCCTGGGTCGAAACCGCCAAGACGGCCGGCCTGGCAGAGGCATATCGAAAACTCGCGCAGACCTCCCAAGACGCCGGCTCAGCGCCGCGCACGGCGGCGCTGGCGGTTCCGGCTCGGCCGGCTAATTAGGGGGAAGCAGGACCATGGCAACTCACAGCGGAACCCGGGCCGGAACCCACGACGCGCACGACCACCCGACCGGCTGGCGGCGCTACGTCTATTCGACCAATCACAAGGACATCGGCACGATGTATCTTGTGTTCGCCATCATCGCCGGCCTCGTTGGCGGGTTCTTGTCCGTCGGCATGCGCCTCGAGCTTCAGGAGCCGGGGATGCAGATCTTCGGCGATCCCCATGCCTTCAACGTCTTCATCACCGCCCATGGCCTGATCATGGTCTTCTTCATGATCATGCCGGCGCTGATCGGCGGCTTCGGCAACTGGTTCGTGCCGCTGATGATCGGCGCTCCAGACATGGCTTTCCCGCGCATGAACAACATTTCGTTCTGGCTGCTGCCGCCGGCGATTGCCCTGCTGGTGATCTCGATGTTCGTCGAGGGGCCGCCGAATGCCCTTGGCGTCGGTACCGGCTGGACCGTCTATGCGCCGCTTTCAACCAGCGGCCAGCCCGGCCCGGCGATGGATTTCGCCATCCTGGCGCTGCATCTTGCGGGTGCCTCCTCGATTCTCGGCGCCATCAATTTCATCACCACCATTTTCAACATGCGCGCGCCGGGTATGACCCTGCACAAGATGCCGCTTTTCGCATGGTCGGTGCTGGTCACCGCCTTCCTGCTGCTGCTGGCGCTCCCGGTACTTGCCGGCGGCATCACCATGCTGCTCACCGACCGCAATTTCGGCACCACCTTCTTCGCCCCCGCCGGCGGCGGCGACCCGGTGCTGTTCCAGCACCTGTTCTGGTTCTTCGGCCACCCCGAGGTCTACATCCTCATCCTGCCCGCCTTCGGCATCATCAGCCATGTTGTCTCGACCTTCTCGCGCAAGCCGATCTTCGGCTATCTCGGCATGGCCTATGCCATGGTCGCCATCGGCGCCGTCGGCTTCATCGTCTGGGCCCACCACATGTTCACAGTCGGCATGGATGTCGATACCCAGGCTTATTTCACCGCCGCGACCATGGTCATCGCGGTGCCCACCGGCATCAAGATCTTCTCCTGGATCGCCACCATGTGGGGCGGCTCGATCAGCTTCCGCGTGCCGATGATGTGGGCGATGGGCTTCATATTCCTGTTCACCGTCGGCGGCGTTACCGGCGTCGTGCTCGCCAATGCGGGCGTCGACCGCGCGCTGCACGACACCTATTACGTCGTCGCCCATTTCCATTACACGATGTCGCTGGGCGCCACTTTCGGCATCTTCACCGGCTGGTACTACTGGTTCCCGAAAATGTCGGGTTATCTCTATAACCGCTTCCTCGCCCACGCCCATTTCTGGCTCACCTTCATCGGCGTCAACATCCTGTTCTTCCCGCAGCATTTCCTCGGCCTTGCCGGCATGCCGCGGCGCTATGTCGACTACCCGGATGTCTTTGCCGGCTGGAATTACGTATCCTCGATCGGGGCCTATCTGTCGGCGGCCGGAACGCTGGCCTTCGTTGCCGGCATCGTCGTTGCCTTTGCCCAGAAGCGCAAAGCGCCGGCCAATCCCTGGGGCGAGGGGGCGACAACCCTGGAATGGACATTGCCTTCGCCGCCGCCGTTCCATCAATATGAGACGCTGCCGCGCATATCCTGAACCGCGTGCCCCCGGCCGGTAGGCCGGCCGGGGCGCGAAACTGAGCAGACCCAAGAGTAGCGAGGACCACGACATTGGACCTGTCGGACACCGCTCTTAAAGCCGCCAAGCACGACGAGGCGCTTGCCCTCGGCGATGCCGGCGCAATGCGTCTGCGCGATTTCTTCGAGCTGATGAAGCCGAGGGTGATGTCGCTGGTGATCTTTACCGCCCTGGTCGGGCTGGTGACCGCGCCGGGCGAGATTTCCTTCCTGCGCGGCGCCATTTCGGTGCTCTGCATCGCCCTTGGCGCCGGCGCCTCGGGCGCCCTCAATATGTGGTACGACGCCGACATCGATGCCGTCATGCACCGTACCGCCCGCCGTCCGGTGCCCCAGGGCCGCGTATCGCCGCGCGAGGCGCTCATTTTCGGCCTCGCCGTATCGATGATCTCGGTTACCGCCCTTGGCGCCGTCGCCAACTGGCTGGCGGCCGCCTTTCTCGCCTTCACCATATTTTTCTATGTCGTCATCTACACCATGTGGCTGAAGCGCTCGACGCCGCAGAACATCGTCATCGGCGGCGCCGCCGGGGCCTTTCCGCCCATGGTCGGCTGGGTCGTCTCAAGCGGCGATATCGGCCTTGGCGCCATTGTCCTGTTTCTCATCATCTTCCTGTGGACGCCGCCCCATTTCTGGGCGCTGGCGCTGTTCCGCAGCGCCGACTATGCCAAGGCCGGGGTGCCGATGATGCCGGTGGTCGCGGGCGACGACGCGACGCGGCGGCAGATCCTGGCATATTCGCTGGTGCTGGCGATGGTGGCGATGCTGCCCTTCGTGCTGGGCCATGCCGGGCTGTTCTATGCCGTCGGCGCGGCCGCGCTGAGCCTCTATCTGGTATACCTCGCCCTGGCCCTGTGGTGGCGCGGCGCGGCGCCCCATGCCAAGGGCCTTCCGCGCCGCCTGTTCGGTTTTTCCATTCTCTATCTCTTCGCCCTGTTCGCCATGCTGCTGATCGAGCACGTCGCCGGCATGGTCATGGCGGTCTGGGCCTAGGTTGGATCGATGACGGCAGGACCGATAACGCCATTGACCCCGGACCAGCTTCGCGCCAGGCGCGGGCGAACCGTCGCCACCGGCCTCGTTCTCGGGCTGCTCGCCCTGATGTTCTTTTCCATTTCGATTCTCGAATGGGTGCCGCAGGCGCTTCAGCGGGCGGTGGGGCAGGGCTGATGGCGATGCAGACGCGCAATTCCCGTTCCGCCAGCCGCCGCAATCTCGTCTTCGCCATAGCCTGCTGTGGCGTGGTTGCCGCCATGGCCGGCGCCGCATACGCCTCGGTGCCGCTTTATCGCCTGTTCTGCCAGGTCACCGGCTTTGGCGGCACGACGCGGATCGCCGCCGCGCCGGCAGCCCCGGCTCTGGCGCGCATGGTAACCGTGCGTTTCGACGCCAACACGGCCAAGGCGCTGGGCTGGCGGTTCGCCCCGCTGGAAACCTCCAGGCGCCTGGCCATCGGCGAAACCACCTTGGCCTTTTTCCGCGCCGAGAACACGGCCGGGGAGGCGCGCACCGGCAGCGCGACCTTCAATGTCACGCCCGACTGGGCTGGCGCCTATTTCAACAAGATCGAGTGCTTCTGCTTTACCGAGCAGACATTGCAGGCCGGCGAGAGCGTCGACATGCCGGTTGCCTTTTTCGTCGACCCGGCGATCCTGGACGAACGTGCCGCCGCCGGCGATATCACCATCACCCTGTCCTATACCTTCTATCCGGTGGCCAAGCCCGCGCCGCCGGCCGAGGCGCAAACCGGCGCGCCCGCTCCTGGTGAGCAGAAGGCCGGATCCGATACGGGAGGCAAGATCCATGGCTGAGGCCCACGCTAAGAATCACGACTATCATCTGGTGGATCCAAGCCCCTGGCCGGCAATCGGCGCCGCCTCGGCCTTCATCACCGCCATCGGCGCCATCCTGTGGTTTCACGGCCACGGCGCCTGGCTGCTGGTGCCGGGCCTGATCGGCATCGCCTACACCATGATCGCCTGGTGGCGCGATGTCATCGTTGAAGCCCATTCGGGCTATCACACTCCCGTGGTCCAGCTGCACCTGCGCTACGGCATGATCCTGTTCATCGCCTCCGAAGTGATGTTCTTCCTCGCCTGGTTCTGGGCCTATTTCGACGCCTCGCTGTTTTCCGGCGAAGCGATTCAGGCCGCGCGGACCGAATTCACCGGCGGCCACTGGCCGCCCCAGGGCATCGAGACTTTCGACCCCTGGCACCTGCCGCTCATCAACACCTTGATCCTGCTGACCTCGGGAACAACGGTGACATGGGCCCATCACGCCCTGCTCAAGAACGACCGCTCGGGGCTGATCTGGGGCCTTGTCGCTACCATTGCGCTGGGCGTCACCTTCACAGGCGTGCAGGCCTATGAATATGGCCATGCCGCCTTTTCCTACGGCG
>JAGRLG010000067.1 GCA_020441905.1 Rhodobiaceae bacterium
CCAGCGCCGCAGGCCACCGTCATCCTGTCGTCCAGAACCGTGCCGGGGGCGCCCGAGCCTTGCGCCAGCGCCGAGCGCAGCACCTTGACGCGCTCGAACCTGCCGCCGATCTCGGCCTCGAACCAGGCGCCGGGGAAAGGCGAGAGGCCGCGGATGATATTGTGCACTTCCTCGGCCGGCCGCGTGAAATCGATGCGCGCCTCGGCCTTGTCGATCTTTTTCGCGTAGGTCGCCTCACCGGCCTGGGGCGTGCAGTCGAGGGCGCCGCGCGAGGCCGCCGCCAGCGCCCGCACCATGAGGTCGGCGCCGCGCCGCACCAGTTCGTCATGCAACTCGCCGGCGGTCGTTTCGGCGCCGATGGCGACCTTCTCGGCCATGCAGACGGGTCCGGTATCCAGCCCTTCCTCCATGCGCATGACCATGACGCCGGTTTGCCTGTCGCCGGCCATGATGGCGCGCTGGATCGGCGCCGCGCCGCGCCAGCGCGGCAGCAGCGAGGCATGGAGATTGAGGCAGCCCAGGGGCGGCGTATCGAGCACCGGCCTGGGCAGAATGAGGCCATAGGCGACGACCACTGCAAGCTCGGCGCCAAGGGCCGAGAACAGCGCCTGTTCGGCTTCGCCGGCAAAGCTTGCCGGGGTGTGGACCTCGATGCCGCTATCCAGCGCGAACTGGTGAACCGGGCTCGGGCTCGCCGCCATGCCGCGGCCCGAGGGGCGCGGCGGCTGGCTGAAGACAGCCGCGACGTCATGGCCATGGCCGGTGATGGCGGCAAGAACCGGCACAGCGAAATCCGGCGTTCCCATGAAGACGATGCGCATATGCGGCCTCATTTTAAGGCGCCGTGCCGGCGCCAAGGCTCAGGCCACGCTCTCGCGCTTTGCCGCCTTGGCGAATTTCTTGACGACGCGGTCGCGCTTCAGCTTGGAAAGATGGTCGATGAACAGCACGCCGTTGATATGGTCGATCTCATGCTGGACCACTGTTGCCAGCAGGCCCTCGCAGTCCATTTCGCACGGCTTGCCGGTTTCGTCGAGATAGGAAACCTTGCAGCGGGACGGACGTTCGACTTCCGCGAAATATTCCGGGATCGACAGGCAGCCTTCCTCATAGACAGAGGTTTCTTCAGACGCCCAGACGACCTGCGGATTGACCAGCCGCATGGGCTGGCGCGCATCCTCCTCGCGCGAGGCATCGATGACCACGACGCGCTTGGCCACCGCGATCTGGATTGCGGCGAGGCCGATGCCGGGGGCGTCGTACATCGTCTCCAGCATGTCGTCCATCAGGGCGCGGATGGTGTCGTCGACCGTGGCGACAGGGTCGCAGACCAGGCGCAGGCGCGGGTCGGGCAGGGTTATGATCGTTCGCAATGCCATGGCGCTGAGATAGGCGAACGGCAAGAAAAGGTCAACAAAAGCAGGTCGGGCGCGGCCATTTCCAGGTTGGCGGCAAATCGGGGATGTTCGCTATTTGATCCCGTATCGCGGCGCGAATCGGTTATAGCTTTGCCATGCTGGAGCCATCCGCCACTTCACCGCTATTCGATGCCGCGCGCTGGGCGGCGCTCGGGCTATCCGCGCCGGTGATGGCGCTGGCCGGTTTCGCCGCGCTTTTCCTCGTGCTGGTGCTGGCCGTTCTGCGCCATTCCCGGCGCGCCGGCGCCAAGGCCGAAGAAGCGGCCATGGCGCGCACCCAGGAGCTGGAAGCGCAGCTTTCGGAGATGATCCGCTCCCAGGCCGAGATTACCGGGCGCATGCAGACCATGGCCGAGGTTTTCGGCACGCGGCAAGCCGAACTCAACAAGGCCCTGAGCGAGCGCCTCGACGGGGTGTCGCACCGCATCGGCCAGACCATGGCGCAAAGCCAGCAGAATACCCATGAGAACCTGGCCAAGCTTCATGAACGGCTGGCGGTGATCGACAACGCGCAGCGCAACATCACCGCCCTGTCGGGGCAGATGGTGGAATTGCAGACCATTCTTTCCAACAAACAGCAGCGCGGCGCCTTCGGCCAGGGACGCATGGAGGCGATCGTCGCCGACCAGCTGCCGCCCGGCGCCTACACCTTCCAGGCCACGCTGTCCAATGGCAGGCGGCCGGACTGCCTGGTGCATATGCCCAATGGCGCCGGCGCCCTGGTGATCGACGCCAAGTTCCCGCTGGAAGCCTTCAATGCGCTGCGGGTGGCGGAAACCGACGAGGCGCGCAAGGCGGCCGCGGCGCAGTTCCGCCAGCATATCGTCAAACATATTTCCGACATCGCCGAGCGCTATCTCATCGCCGGGGAGACCCAGGACACCGCCTTCATGTTCGTGCCGTCGGAATCGGTCTTTGCCGAACTGCACGAGAACTTCGACGACGTGGTGCAACGCGCCCATCGCAAGCGCGTGGTCATCGTCTCGCCCTCGCTGCTGATGCTGTCGATCCAGGTGGTGCAGGCGGTCATGCGCGACCAGCGCATGCGCGAGCAGGCCGGGGTGATCCAGCTCGAGGTCGCCAAGCTGATGGAAGACGTGGTGCGCCTCGACGAGAGGGTGAACAAGCTGAAGACCCATTTCCAGCAGACCAGCACCGATGTCGAGCAGATCCTGACCTCGACGCGCAAGATCACCCGCCATGGCGAGCGCATCGGGACGCTGGAATTCGGCAAGGATGGCCGGGGCGGCGCAGCCGACAAGGACCAGCCGGCGGATCTTGAGGACCCCGGCGCCGGGCCGGCATTGATGCAGGCCGCCAAATAGGAGCGCCGCCATGAGCCTGCCCAGTGCCATGGACCGGCGCGGACCGGCGGCCCGCTTTCTCGCCGCGGCGCGGGTCTTCCTCCAGCCGCGCGTGCTCATCGTGCTGTTCCTGGGATTCTCCTCCGGCCTGCCGCTGGCGCTGTCGGGCTCGACGCTGGCCGTGCGCATGGCCGATAGCGGCGTCGATCTCGGCACCATCGGCCTGTTCGGCCTGGTCGGGGTGCCCTATACGCTGAAATTCCTGTGGGCGCCGATTGTCGACGCGCTGCAAGTGCCGGTGCTGGGCCGCCTGCTCGGCCACCGCCGCGGCTGGCTCATCGCCTCCCAGATCCTGCTGATGGCGGCGATCGTCTTTCTCGGCTCACTCGACCCGCTCAAGGTTCCGCTGATGGTCGCCGCCGGGGCGCTGGTGGTGGCCATTGCCTCGGCGACCCAGGACATCGTCATCGACGCCTTTCGCGTCGAAAGCCTGAAAACGGAGGAACAGGCGGCGGGCATGGCGTGGTTTGTCGCCGCCTACCGCATCGGCCTGCTGGCGGCGACCGCGGGCGCCATCGGCCTTGTCGCCTGGCTCGAATATCTTGGCGTGGCGGCAAGCCTGGTCTGGTTTTACGGCTACGCGGCAATGGCGGGCCTGGTGCTGGTCGGCGCCGCGGCGGCGCTGTTTGCCAGCGAGCCTGATGGCGACGCGGCCAGGGAGCGGGCACAGGCGGCAAGGCCGCAGGACAATCCGCTGGCCCGGCTGCTCGCCACGGCGCGCGACGCCTTCGCCGATTTCCTGACCAAGGATCAGGCGCTGGCCATTCTCGCCTTCGTCGTCGCCTTCAAGCTTTGCGACACCTTTGCCGGCATCATGACCGGGCCCTTCGTCATCGATATCGGCTTCGACAAGGCGAGCTATGCCGCCATCGTCAAGGGCGTCGGACTGGCGGCCTCGCTGGGCGGGGGCATCGCCGGCGGATTGATCGCCCGCGCCTTGCCCTTTTCAACCGCGCTGTGGATCGCGGCGTTCCTGCAAATGGCCTCCAATCTGGTCTTCACCTGGCAAGCCTTTGTCGGCGTCAACCATGCGGCGCTGACGGTGACCATCGTGGTTGAAAACTTCACCGGCGCCATCGGAACGGTGATCTTCGTCGCCTATCTCTCCAGCCTGTGCGTCAACCCGCTGCACACCGCGACCCAATTCGCGCTGCTCACCGCCCTGGCCTCGGTGGGCCGCACGATGCTGTCCTCGGTGTCCGGCTTCATCGCCGATACCACCGGCTGGATGGTATTTTTTGCCTTGAGCGCGCTGGCTGCCCTGCCCGGCCTGGCATTGTTGTGGTGGTTGCAGCGGCGCGGCCACTTCGCCGCCCTTGAACCGGAGCGACCGGCAGACAATTGACCGCGCCGGCAGCAAAGCGGCGCGGGATGATTGCCCGGCCGGGGGAGCCGGGCCTATCATGGCCGCCGATGCGGCATCTGTTTGTTAGCGGAATAACGTCATGGCGAATGGGCTACCGGTCAAAATTCTGATCGCCGGCGCGCTGGCGGCGGCGCTGCTGACGGCGGGCGCGCCGGCTTCGGCGGCCGGTTGCGGCAACAGCGGCGCCGGGTTCGACAGATGGCTCGGCGCCTTCAAGCGCGAAACGGTGGCGCGCGGCCTGCCGCACCGCGTCGTTTCCGCGGCGCTGGACGGCGTGACCTACAATTCGAGAGTCATTGCCCTCGACCGTTCGCAGAAGGCGTTCAAAAAGAGCTTCGAGCAGGTTGCCGCCGAACGCGTCACCCGTTCGCGCCTTCAAGGCGGCGCGAGGATGCTGAGCCGCTACGCAAGCGTTCTGGACGCAATCGAGCGCCGCTTCGGGGTGCCGCGCGAGGTCGTGGTGGCGATCTGGGGGCTTGAAACCGACTACGGCGCCAATACCGGATCCATGGCCGCGCTGCGCTCGCTGGCGACGCTGGCCTATGACTGCCGCCGCTCGGCCTTTTTCACCAACGAGCTGACCTCCGCCCTGCACCTGGTCGCGCGCGGCGACCTCAAGCCCTCGGACATGCGCGGCGCCTGGGCGGGCGAGCTGGGGCAAACCCAGTTTCTCGCCTCGTCCTATTTGCGCTTTGCGGTGGATTTCGACGGTGACGGGCGGGCTAACCTGATCACCAGCGTGGCCGACGCCCTGGCCTCGACCGCCAATTACCTGAAGGGCTATGGCTGGCGGCGCGGCGGCAGCTGGCAGCCCGGCTCGGCCAATTTCGCCGTTTTGCAGAAATGGAACAAGTCGCAGACCTATTGCCGGATCATCGCCCTGTTCGCCGAACGGCTGGCGGGCAGCTAGGCCGGTTTTGGTCCGGTTTGCGCCGCTTCCAGATCCCGCGGCCGCAGGAAGGCGACGAGACAGCCGGCGCCCCAGCCCACCTTGCTCCAGCCATCGGGAAAATCGATGACGGCGAAGGTGCAGGTCGGGAACTTGGCCTCCATCGCGGTGCGCAGGGCCTCGCCCCCGGCGCCGCACAGCGCCAGAGCAGCCTCGTGAAAGGCGGGGTTGTGGCCAACCATCATCAGGGTTTGCGCGCCGCCATTGGCGCTGCGTGCCAGATCGAGAATCTGCTGCGGGCCTCCTTCATAGATCTCGGGCAGGAATTCGGCCGCGGCCTCAAGAGCCATTTCGCCCGCCACCAGATCCAGGGTGTGGCGCGCTCTCAGCGCCGTGGAGCACAATACACGGTCGGGAACATGCCCGCCGGCGCGCAAGGCGGCGCCGATACGGGGCGCGTCATGGCGTCCGCGTTCGGCCAAAGGCCGGTCGTGATCGGCAAGATCGGGGGCCCCCCAGTCCGACTTGGCATGACGCAACAGCAACAGGCGAACCATCAACCCCCTCCACCTGCTCCGCTTGCGGCCAAGGCACGCATAAAATAGCAGCAAGGGGCGTTTCAATGGAGGGGGGTCGGCTGCGATTGATTGGCGCACGAAAAAAACGCCGGGGCATTAGCGCGCCCGGCGCCTTTTTTTTCATCCTGCCCGGCCCCGGTTACCGGCCGGGTTCCTGCCCGATGCGGCTCAGGCCGCCGGCTGGTCGCCGCGATCCGCTTCCCCGCCGCTCCGCGGCGGGCCGTCCGGCGCATCTTCCGCGTCATCCTTTTTCCGGCGGTCGGCCATGAACTGGTCGAATTCCGCCTTGTCGCGGGCATGGCGCAGCTGCTGGAGGAAATCCCTGAACTCCTCATGCTCGCGTTCCAGCCGCTTCAGGGTTTCCTCGCGGTATTCGTCAAAGGCGCTGTTGCCGCTCGGCGCCATGCGGAACTTGGAGAAATTGCGGCCGGCAAATTGGCGCGCCTTTTCCTCGAAATGCCAGCGTCCGGCTGGCCCGTGCTTTCTGCATCCCATTCGTCCACTCCATATCAGGTAGAAAAGAAGGGCGAGGCCGACAGGCCAGAAGACGACAAAGCCTAGGATCATCAAAATGATCCAGGCCGGCTTGCCGTAATCATCAATCCTGGAGACGAGTTCCATCTTACCCTCATGTTAATGTTGTTTACATTCACATATATGGAGAAAGGCGCTGGCGCCGTCAAGAACGCGCCCTGAACTTTTTTCAAGCCCCATGACAGGACCAATATCCGGGCCAGCAACCGGGCCAGTGACTCGGCCTGTCATGGGGCCTGTCATGGAGCCTGTCGCGGGGGAGCGGTTCATGGCGGGTTTCGGGACCTCCGGCCCTGGCCGGCGGATGCCGGCTCCGCATGCGCGCCAACCGGGCGCACAAAACAGAATGTGGGGTGGCGTTCTGGCTTTGTCATCCCCGGCCGGTTCATGGCGCGGCGGAGGCGGCTCAGGCCTCGCCGTAGCCCAGCCCGCGCAGATAGACGAGAATGCCCGCCTCCAGCAGGTCTTCCGGCGTCATGGGGAGCTTGCGCCGCGCCGCGTCGCCGCGGGCAAACAGCGAGGCGATACCGTGGGACAGCGCCCAGACATGGAGGGAGATCATTTTTGCCGGCGGGCGGCCCTTTTGCGGCAGCGCCGCCCAGATCACCTCGCTGGCGCGGTGCAGCACGGCAAAGGCATCGTCGGCGGCGCGCACCAGCTCGGCGCTGATGTCCGGCGGCAGGCCGGATTCGAACATGGCGGCATAAAAGGCCGGTTCGTTGCGCGCGAAAGCGAGATAGGCGTGGCCGATACGCTTGAAGGCGGCCAGCGGATCGGGCTTGCCGCCGTTCCACGCCGTTTCGAGATCGGCGGTAAAGCGTTCAAACCCGCGCTGGGCGACATCGCCGAGCAGGGCGTCGCGGTCGCGGTAGTGGCGATAGGGCGCCGCCGGGCTGACGCCGGCGGATCGGGCCGCCTCGGCAAAGGTGAAACCGGCAGGTCCCTTGCTGGCGATCAGTTCCAGCGCCGCCTCGATCAGGGCCTCGCGCAAATTGCCGTGGTGGTAGCTACGCCTGCCTTTTGGGCCGTGGGAAGACCATCTCATGTAAAGCGTTCTTACATGAATCGCGGCCCCTGCACAGCCAGGACCTTCTCCACCCGCTCTAAAATGGCGTGCGCGACTTTACTGCGGCGGCCAGGGTGCCGTCGTCGAGATAGTCGAGTTCGCCGCCCACCGGCACGCCATGGGCCAGGCGCGAAACCGAAACGCCGGCACCGGCGAGCAGGTCGGTGATGTAATGCGCCGTGGTCTGGCCCTCCACCGTGGCGTTGACGGCGAGCAGAACCTCCCTGACATCTTCGGCGCGGGCGCGTTCGATAAGTCCGGCGAGATTGAGATCGTCGGGGCCGGTGCCATCGAGCGGCGACAGCACGCCGCCGAGAACGTGATAGCGCGCATTGATGGCATTAGCGCGCTCCAGCGCCCACAGATCGGCGACATCCTCGACGACGCAGATGACCGAAGCGTCGCGGCGCGGATCGGTGCAGATGGCGCACGGGTCGGCGGTGTCGATATTGCCGCAGGCCGAGCACACCAGGATGCGCTCGGCGGCGAGTTGAAGGGCGCCGGCCAGGGGAACAAGCAACTGGTCCTTGCGCTTGATGAGATAGAGCGCGGCGCGGCGCGCCGAGCGCGGCCCCAGGCCCGGCAGACGGGCCAGCAACTGGATCAGCTTTTCTATTTCCGGCCCGGCGATGGCACGCGACATGTCGGCTCCGCTGTTTGCGCCCGCGCCCGCCTCAAAAGCCGAGACCAGGGGGAAGAGGCAGGCCGCCCGCGACCTGCTTCATCTTTTCCTGCAACTCGGTTTCCAGCTTCGACTTGGCGTCGAAATGGGCGGCGACCAGAAGGTCTTCCAAAATTTCGACATCCTCGGGCTTGGCCATGGACGGGTCTATCCTGACTTCCTTCAGATCGCCCTTGCCGGACAGGGAAATCCGCACCAGGCCGCCGCCGGCGCTGCCCTCGACGGTGACATTCTCAAGTTCGGCCTGCATTTCGGCCATGCGGCCCTGGAGCTCCTGGGCCTGTTTCAACATACTGGCGAAATTCTTCATGTCCTGCCTCTTGCCACTGCCGCCGCCACCTGTGGCGCGCGGCTATTCGCTATCGTCCTCACCGGCGAGGGGATTGTCGCGCACCTCGACGATTTCGGCGCCGGGGAAACAATCAAGCAGGCGGCGCACCTGCGGTTCGCCCGCGGCCTGGCGCAGCTTTCGTTCGCGCTCGTCGCGCGTTCGTTCGGCCAGGGTCGGTCCGGCGTCGCGGCTCGAGACGACGACCATCCAGCGCATGCCGGTCCAGGCGTTGAGCTTTGTCGAAAGGTCGTTGGCCAGGCCGGCCGGCGCGGCATCGTCAAGGGCGATCTCGAGCCGGCCGGGCTCGAAGCGGACCAGCCGCACCTGCTGTTCCAACGCCTGTTTCAAGGGCAGGTCACGCTTTTCGCCGGCCAGGGCGACGATGTCTTCAAGGCAGGACAGGGCCGCGGCGCCGGGCTGGGGCGCCAGGGCGGACCGGGGGGCGGACCGGGGGGCGGACCGGGGTGCGTGGCGCGGCGCGCTGTCGCGGGCAAGGGCGCCGTAACCGCGCGGCGCGGCCGCAGATGGAGAAGGCTGCGAGGCAACTGGCGGGCCGTCACCGCGCGGCCCGGTTGCCGAGGCCGAACCGGGGGCTGGCGCCGGCGCGGCGCGGGCGCCGCCGCCCGGCGCCGGGCCTGTTCCGGCATCCGGATTTGCCCGCAGGTAACGGATCAATTCATCGGGCGTCGGCAGATCGCTGGCATGAGCGATGCGCACCAGCACCATTTCGGCGGCGGCAAGGGCCTGGCGCGCGCCCGCCGTCTCGTCGATGCCCTTGAGCAGCATCTGCCAGATGCGCGACAGCTGGCGGATGTCCAGCGCCGCCGCCAGCTCGGTTCCGGCGCTGCGCTCGGCCTGCGAAAGGCTCTGGTCATTCGCGGCCTGGGGCACATAGCGCACGCGGGTGACGAAATGCACGAAGGCGGCAAGGTCGCTCAATATGGCGACCGGATCGGCGCCGGACTCATATTGAGCCTTGAATTCCTGAAGGGCGGCGGTGACATCGCCCGCCATGAGGGCGCGGAACAGCGAAATCACCCGGCCGCGATCAGCGAGGCCGAGCATGTCTCGCACCTGTCCGGCGCTGACACCGCCCCCGGCGGACGCGCCGCCGGCATGGGCGATCGCCTGGTCGAGAATGGAAAGCGCGTCGCGCGCCGAGCCTTCGGCGGCGCGGGCAATCAGCGCCAGCGCCTCGTCCTCGGCCTGCGCCTTCTCGCTGGCGACAATGTCCTTCAGATAGGCGGCAAGCTCGCCGGCATCGATGCGCCGCAGATCGAAGCGCTGGCAGCGCGACAATACGGTGATCGGAACCTTGCGGATCTCGGTTGTGGCGAAAATGAACTTCACATGCTCGGGCGGCTCCTCGAGCGTCTTGAGCAGGCCGTTGAAGGCCTGGCGCGAGAGCATGTGGACCTCGTCGATGATATAGACCTTGTAGCGCGCCGAGGCCGGCTTGTAGCGCACCGCCTCGATGATCTCGCGCACATCGCCGATGCCGGTATGGGAGGCCGCATCCATTTCGATGACATCGACATGGCGCGAGGCCATGATCGCCTCGCAATGTTCGCCAAACCCGGCAAGTTCGATGCTGGGTCCGCTCTTGCCGTCGGGGCCGGTATAATTGAGGGCGCGGGCGATGATGCGGGCGGTGGTGGTCTTGCCGACCCCGCGCACGCCGGTGAGCATATAGGCCTGGGCGATGCGCCCGGTCCTGAAGGCATTGGTGAGGGTGCGCACCATGGCCTGCTGGCCGATCAGCTGATCGAAGTTCTGCGGGCGGTATTTGCGCGCCAGCACGCGATAGGAGGCAGAGCGCGGCTGCGCCGCCAGCGGCGTGGCAACGTGCTCCTTTGCGGCGCGTCCGGCGCCGGTCTCTTCGCTATCGCTCATTCCGCCTCCCCGCGGCGCGCCATGCGGCGCGCTGCCGGCGCTCCGGCGCGCCCTTGATGGCGCTGCCGGCGGGCCGCGAGTGGGAGACTGGACGGCGACCCGTGCCAAACTCGTTGGGGCTGCTTCCTTCCGGACCTGACCCGGTTGGCGAGCGGCGCGTCCACTGCCAGCCTCCCGTGCCCTATATCGGTCATCGCCGGGGCGAACGCAAGCCGCCGCGGCGGCCACATACACAGGCAAAAGAAATCGATTGGCACAGGCAAGAAATATCAATTGCCGCGGGCCGGGGATATCAATTGGCGCGGGCCGGGGATATCAATTGGCGCTTCAAGTCGGGGCGCGGGCAGGCTATGACCGGAACCGGGCGGCCTTGCGACGCGATCGGGGCAAGGGGCGCCGCACAGGACAAGGGGTGCCGGGCGGAACAGATGAGCGATCACCAGCATATGTTCACCGGCCACGAGCTGGACCGGTCCACCGACGAGCGCACCGACCCCGCATGGGTCGAGGCGCTGAAGGCGAGCAAGGAAGCCCGCTTCCTGCTGTTTGCCAGGGGCAAGCCGCTGGTCGACCTGGATACCGGCGGCGGTGTCACCGAGCCGGTGCTGCTGACGGCGGCGGAACTTGAACGCGTGGCCGCCGGGGCGCTCGAGGACGCCATTCTGCTCGGTCTCGATGCCGCGCAATCCCCGCTTTTTGCCTATTCGATCGGCGCCGAGCAGGACTATTCCGGCGAGGGCGTATTCGAGGATGTGCGCATTCTCGGCATCCAGAACCGGGTCGCCCGCGCCCAGCTGGCCCGCATCGGGCTGGCCAAGTCGCTGCTCGAATGGCACCGGATGCACGGCTTTTGCGCCACGTGCGGCGCGAAAACCAATATCGGCAATGGCGGGGCCAAACGCGATTGCCCGAGCTGCCAGCGCGAACATTTTCCCCGCGTCGACCCGGTGGTGATCATGCTGGTGCACCGGGGCGAGAAATGCCTGCTGGCGCGCCAGACCCATTTTACCCGCAACATGTATTCGGCCCTGGCCGGCTTCATCGAACCTGGCGAATCGCTCGAAGAATCGGTGCGCCGCGAAATCATGGAGGAAGCGGGAATCGAGGTTGGGCAGGTGCGCTACCATTCCAGCCAGCCTTGGCCCTTCCCGTCCGCGCTGATGATCGGCTGCCACGCGCAAGGCCTGTCGGACGAGATCACCATGGATACCAAGGAACTGGAGGATGCGCGCTGGTTCTCGCGCGCCGAGGCGCGGGACATGCTGTCGCAAAATCACGCCGACGGGCTGTTCACGCCGTTTTCATTCGCCATCGCCCACCACCTCATCCGCGCCTATGCCGACGGCGAGGTCTGACGTCAGATCGTTGCCGCCAGGCGGACCCCTTCGTCGATCGCCCGCTTGGCGTCGACATTGGCGGCAAGGCGCGCTCCGCCAATGACATGGACCGGACGCGCGCCCATGCCCAGTTCGGCGGCAAGATCTCTGCGCTCCTCCTGACCGGCGCACAGCACGATGGTATCGGCTTCAATGAGCCTTTTCTCGCCGCCGGCGAGAATATGCAGTCCGGCATCGTCGATGCCCTGATAGGTGACCCCGGAAATCTGCTCGATACCGGCCCGCGCCGCCTCGATGCGGTGCACCCAGCCGGTGGTCTTGCCCAATGAGCGCCCCATGGCGCCGGGCGAACGCTGCAACATGGTGACCTGGCGGACCGGGCTGGTCTTCCTCGGCGCGGCGCCGATGCCCCAATGCTCGCGGAACGCAGCCGGCTCGGTCTGGGCGGCATCGTCCGGCTCGGCAAGATACAGCGCGATATCGAAGCCGATGCCTCCGGCGCCGATAACGGCAACGCGCTTTCCGGCGACATGGCGCCCAGCCAGAATATCGGCGTAAGAGACGACACTGGCATGGTCCTCGCCGGGGATGACGCCGCGCCGCGGCACCACGCCGGCGGCAATGACGACCTCGTCGAATCCGGCCAGCATTGCGGCGTCCGCCTCTGTGGACAGGCGCAAATCGACGCCGGTTTCGGCGATGCGGTTCTCGAAATAGCGCAAGGTTTCGTGAAATTCGCCCTTTCCCGGCACGACACAGGCCAGCGCCAGCTGGCCGCCGATACGGCCCGTGCCCTCGAACAGGGCGACGTCATGGCCGCGCTCGGCAAGCGTGGTGGCGGCGGCGAGGCCGGCGGGACCTGCGCCGACAACGGCGACGCGCTTGGGCGAACGCGCCGGCGAAATGACGATTTCCGTCTCGTTGCAGGCCAGCGGATTGACAAGGCAGCTGGCGACCTTGCCTTCGAAAAGATGGTCGAGGCAGGCCTGGTTGCAGGCGATGCAGGAGTTGATGCGGCGGGCCTCGCCGGCCCTCGCCTTGGCGACAAGTTCGGCATCGGCTAGGAAGGGGCGCGCCATCAGCACCGCGTCGGCATCGCCGCGCGCAATGACGGCTTCGGCAAGGTCCGGCGTATTGATGCGGTTGCTGGCGACAACGGGAATGGCGACAGCCTCGCGCACCTGGCGCACCGCTTCGGTGAAGGCGCCGCGCGGCACAGCCTGGGAAATGGTGGGAATGCGGGCCTCGTGCCAACCAATGCCGGTATCGAGGATATCGGCGCCGGCGGCCTCGATCTTGCGCGCCAGCCAGCAGATATCCTCGCTGGACTGCGCGTCCTCAACCAGATCGAGCGCGGAAAGGCGGAACATCAGGATCCTGTCCGGCCCCAGCGCCGCGCGCACCGCTTCCACGACCTTGATGGCAAAGCGCGCCCGCCCGCCCCGCGTGCCGCCCCATTCATCCTCGCGCCTGTTGGTGCGCCGGGCGAGGAACTGGGTGATGAGATAGCCCTCCGAGCCCATGACCTCGACGCCGTCATACCCGGCCTCCGCCGACAGCGCGGCGGATCTGGCATAGGCGGCGATGGTGGCCTCGATCTCGGCCGCGCTCATCTCGCGCGGGGTTATCGAATTGATCGGCGCGCGCAGCGGCGAAGGCGCCACGATGGCCTCGTGCTGGCCATAGCGCCCGGCATGGAGCAGTTGCAGCAGGATGCGCCCGCCCCCGGCATGCACGGCATCGGTGACGGCGCGATGGGCCTGCGCCGTCTTAGCGTCGGCGAAAACGTTGGGATGGGGACCAAGACAACCGGCGGGGTCGGGCGACCAGCCGCCGGTGACGATCAGCGCCGCGCCCCCCCGGGCGCGGGCGCCATAGAAGGCGGCCATGCGCGCTGGCCCGTCGGGATGGGCTTCCAGCCCGGTATGCATCGAGCCCATGATGATGCGGCTCGGCAATTCGACCGGGCCGACTCGCAACGGGGAAAACAGCTTGGGATAGGCGCTCATGTGCTTATTTTAGAACCGCTATAGATTGTGCCCCGGCGCATATGGCACGGGCCGGACGCCGCGACAAGCCCGTATTCCTTCGCGCGCCGGCCGGGCGGGCGGGCGGCGCCGGGAAGCGCCTAATGGGCGCCGTCGCCGGCCAGGCTCAGAGATGCACGCAGTGGGCTGGCCCGGTAGGCGCCGAGAATGCGGAACTTGCTGGTGAAGAATTCGAGTTCCTCGAAGGCGAGCTGAACGCTGTGATCGCCGGGGCCGCCCTCGATATCGGCATAGAACTGGGTGGCGTTGAAGGAGCCGCCGAGCTGATAGGACTCAAGCTTGGTTATGTTGACGCCGTTGGTGGCGAAGCCCCCCATGGCCTTGTAGAGCGCCGCCGGCACATTGCGCACCCGGAAGATGAAGCTGGTGATGACACCGCTGGAGCCGGGCGCGGGATCCCTGCGCTCGCGCGACAGCACGACGAACCTGGTGGTGTTGTGATCCTCGTCCTCGATGTCGCTCTTGAGAATATCGAGGCCATAGATCTCGGCGGCGAGCTGCGAGGCGATGGCGGCATGGCTCTTCTCGCCGCGCTCGGCAACGGCGCGCGCCGCGCCCGCCGTATCGGCGGCGGCGATCGCTTCGATGCCAAGGGAGCGCAGCGTGCCCCGGCACTGGCCGAGCGCCTGGGTATGACTGTGGGCTTCCCTGAGATCGGCGATGCGCGCGCCCTTGATGCCGAGCAGGCAATGGCGCACGCGCAGGAAATGCTCGCCGATGATGAACAGTCCCGAATCGGGCAGCAGGTGATGGATGTCGGCGACGCGGCCGGCCACCGAATTCTCGATCGGGATCATTCCATAGCGCGCCGTGCCGTCGGCGATCGCGCCCAGCGCGTCCTCGAAGGTGTGGCAGGGCATGGCCTCCATATCGGGAAACACTTCCTGGCAGGCGATATGCGAGTTGGCGCCCGGCTCGCCCTGAAAGGCGATTTTTTCTAGCTCCGACATAAGTCTCTGGATCCGTCACTGGGAATTGCCGCCCGGCGAATGGCGGCGGACTGCGTGGCTCTCAAGGCCGGCTGGAGTATCGGCAGCGACCCCCACTCGTGTCAACGAGGGCGATGTCAAAGCGCACGGCCTTTTGCGCTTTATACGTGTTGCCTAGCGCCCGGCAATGCATGTAGGCTCCGCGCCGTTTGATCTGCCAATTTGCCCGGAGCTGAAGATGTTCGATCTGTTTGAAATCAACAAGATCATTGGTGCGGTGCTGTTCTCGGTTCTCGTCATTCTCGGTGTCGGGGTCGTCTCCGACAGCATATTTCACGTCGAGGCACCCGAAGAGCCGGGCTATGCGGTAGCCATGCCGGAAAAGGCCGAGCCGGCGCCGGCGGCGCATGACAAGAAGGCCGAACCGGAGATGAAGGCAGCAGCGGAAACGTCCGAACCGGCCCAGGCCGCTGGACAGGCCGCTGGACAGGCCGCTGGACAGGCCGCCGAACAGGGCGCCGAACAGGCCGCCCAGCCGGAAGGCGAAGCCAAGCCGGACCAGATGGCGCAGGGCGAAGCCAAGGCTGAAGGCGGAGCGGCGCCGGCAGCGGCGGGGGATTCGGCGGGGGCTTCGGCGCTGGGCCAGTTGCTGGCGGCGGGCAATGCCGATGCGGGGGAGAAGGTGGCGAAAAAATGCGCCGCCTGCCACACCTTCGACGAGGGCGGCAAGAACCGCGTCGGGCCCAACCTGCACGGCATCGTCGGGCGCGCGGTGGCCAGCGGCGCCGAATTTTCCTACAGCAGCGCGCTGAAGGAACTGGGCGGCGCGTGGGACTATGAACGCCTCGACGCCTGGCTGACCAACCCGAAGGAACTGGTGGCCAAGACCAGCATGTCCTTTGCCGGCGTCAAGAAGGCGGAAGATCGCGCCGACCTCATTGCCTATCTCAGGTCCATCAGCCCGGACGCCCCGCCGCTGCCCTGAGCCTGGCGGCGCGGCGCGGCTTTGATGGCGCCAGCGAATTGACAGCCGCCGGGCCGCAATGCCCGGCGGTTTCTTGTATGGCGCGCAGGGCCTTGCTGGACTTGATGCGCCGCGCCGTGGCAGGCTGGCGCGGGGGCGCGATTTGTCCGGCGGGGCGCCGTTGCCCTGCATCCGCGCCCCGCAGACGCACGAGGGAAAGAAGAAGGAATTACGTACCCATATGGCGGCCGGTTTCCTTTCTCCCGCCATGCGATTGAGCGCGGCGCGGAACATTGCCCTCGCCGTCCTCGGCGCGCTGACGGTATTCCTGCTGGCGCCGGCCCAGGCTGAGGAGGCGGCCAAAAGCTGGCGCCACGGCCTGTCGCTGCATGGCGAACTGAAATACCCTCAAGGCTTTGCCCATTTCGACTATGTCAACCCGGCCGCCCCCAAGGGCGGACTGGCCCGTCTTTCCACCATCGGCACGTTCGACAGCCTCAACACCTTCACTTTCAAGGGGCGCTCGGCCGGGCTGGCCGGGATGATCTACGACACGCTGATGGCGCCGAGCCTCGACGAGCCGGGAAGCGAATACGGCCTGATCGCTGAGGCAGTCTCCCACCCGGAAGATTTTTCCTCCGTCACCTACCGGCTGCGCCGCGAGGCGCGCTGGCATGATGGCAAGCCGATCACGGTGCAGGACGTCATCTTTTCGCTCGGGGCGCTCAAGAGCGCCCACCCCTTCTACGCCGGCTACTACAAGGACGTGATTTCGGCCGAGGAAACCGGGGAGCGCGAAGTGACCTTCCGCTTCAATGTCACGGGCAACCGGGAGCTGCCGCAAATCGTCGGCCAGATGCCGGTGCTGCCGGAGCACTGGTGGACCGGCACCGCGCCCGACGGCACCAGGCGCGACATTCAATCCACCACCCTGGAGCCTCCGCTCGGCTCGGGCGCCTATGAAATCGGCGAGGTCAAGCCGGGCCGCTCGCTGTCGGTGCGCAGGGTGGCGGACTACTGGGCCAGGGACCTCGCGGTCAATGCAGGCCAGAACAATTTCGACGAGATCCGGGTCGAGTTTTTCCGCGACGACACCATTGCCCTCGAAGCCTTCAAGGGCGACCAGTATGACTGGCGTGTCGAGAGCTCGGCCAAGAACTGGGCCACAGCCTATGATTTTGCCGCAATTCGCGACGGCCGCGTGATCCAGGAGAAGTTCGATCTGGAAAACGGCGCCGGCATGCAGGCCTTCGCCTTCAATACCAGGCGCGCCAAATTCGCCGACCGGCGGCTGCGCGAGGCCTTCAACCTTGCCTTCGACTTCGAGTGGACCAACAAGAACCTGTTCTATGGCCAGTATGTGCGCACCGGTTCCTTCTTCGCCAATTCGGAAGCCGCCGCCAGCGGCTTGCCGGGCCCGGCGGAACTGGCCCTGCTGGAGGAAGTGAAGGACCAGGTCCCGCCGGAGGTCTTCACCGGCGAATACAAGAACCCGGTCAATGACACGGCAGGTGCCCAGCGCGCCAACCTGCGCCGCGCCCACGCCCTGCTGGAAGAAGCGGGGTGGGAAATCCGCAATGGCCAGCTCGTCAGCAAGGCCGGCGGGGAGCCGTTGAGAGTCGAGTTCCTGCTGGTTTCCCCCGCCTTCGAACGCGTTGTGCTGCCCTTTATCCGCAACCTGGAGAAACTCGGCATTTCGGCCTCGATCCGCACCGTAGACGCCTCGCAATATCAAAGCCGGCTCGATAATTTCGATTTCGATATCATCGTCGCCAGCTGGGGCCAGTCGCTGTCCCCGGGCAACGAGCAGCGCAATTACTGGTCCAGCGCCGCCGCCAAAACCAATGGCAGCCGCAATTTTGCCGGCATCGAGAACCCGGCGGTCGACTTCCTTGTCGACAAAATCATCTTCGCGCGCGACCGCGCGGAACTGATCGCGGCCTGCCGGGCGCTCGACCGGGTGCTGCTGTGGAACCATTATGTGGTGCCGCAATGGCATATTCCCTATGAGCGCACGGCGCGCTGGAACCGCTTCGGCAAACCGGAGAAAATGCCGCAATTCTCGGTCGGCTTTCCCGCCATCTGGTGGTGGGCGGGCGAGAAAAAGGCCGCCGACAATGCCGGAGGGGGCGCCAGGTGAGCCGGCGCGCCGGCCGTCTCGGCGCAGTGCTGTTCCACACCGCGCTTGCGCTGATGCTGGCAAGCGGCATTGCCGGTGCCGCGCCGCGCCACGGCCTTTCCGCCTTTGGCGATTTGAAATACCCGCCCGATTTCACCCATTTCGCCTATGTGAATACGGCTGCGCCCAAGGGAGGGAGCTTCTCGCTGGTCGGCTGGGGCGGCACCACGACCTTCAACAGCCTCAACAACTACATCCTCAAGGGCGACGCGGCGCAGGGGCTGGAACTGCTGTTCGATTCGCTGATGGCACGCGCCGAGGACGAACCCGACGCCGTCTATGGCCTGGTGGCGAAAAGCGCCGACCTGTCGGCGGACGGCAAGTCGGTGACCTTCGAACTCAGACCCGAGGCGCGCTTTGCCGACGGCTCGCCGCTCACCGCCGAGGACGCCGCCTTTTCCTTCGAGGTGCTGAAGGAAAAGGGCCACCCGATCTTCCGCGAGATCCTGCGCGACGTAGCCGGGGCCGAGGTGCTGGGGCCGCATGAGCTGCGCTATCGCTTCAGCGGCGACCTGGTACGCGACCTGCCGATGACGGTGGCGACACTGCCGATTTTTTCCCGGCGTTTCTATGAAACCCGCGCCTTCGACCAAACGACGCTGGAGCCTCCGCTCGGCTCCGGGCCCTATGCCGTCGCCGATGTGCAGCAGGGGCGCAGCATCACCTACCGGCGAAATGCCGACTACTGGGCCAGGGACCTGCCGGTCAATCGGGGCAGGTGGAACTTCGACCAGATCCGCTTCGAATATTTCCGCGACCGCACCGCGGGCATGGAAGCCTTCAAGGCCGGGGCCTACGACTTTCGCGAGGAATTTACTTCCAAGGTCTGGGCCACCGAATATGGCTTTCCCGCCGTCGCCGATGGCCGCGTCAAGCGCGAGACGCTGCCCGACCTGACACCATCGGGCACGCAGGGCTTCTTTCTCAACACCCGGCGCGCGCAATTTTCCGATGTTCGGGTGCGCGCGGCGCTGGCGCTGGCCTTCGATTTCGAATGGACCAACAAGAACCTGTTTTTCGGTCTTTATCGGCGCACCCATTCCTATTTCGAGAACTCGGGCATGAAGGCGCAAGGGGTGCCGGCGCCGGAGGAGCGCGCGCTGCTGGAATCGGTGGGCGCGGCACCGGAAATTCTCGCCGGCGAACCTGTCACCCCGGCGGTTTCCAAGGGCGACGGCAATCATCGCGCGGCGCTGAATGGCGCCCTCAAGCTGCTCGGCGCGGCCGGATGGACGGTGAAGGACGGGCACCTCACGGACGCCTCGGGCAAGCAGATGGCGCTTGAATTCCTGATGTTCGAACCCAGCTTCGAGCGTGTCATCGCACCCTATGTGCGCAACTTGGCGCGGCTCGGCATCGAGGCGAAAATGCGCATCGTCGATCCGGCGCAGTATCAGGAGCGGGTCAAGGCCTTCGATTTCGACATCACCACCCAGCGCTATGTGATGCGGCTGACGCCGGGGGTCGAACTGCGCAGCTATTTCTCCTCCCAGGCGGCGCAAACTCCGGGCAGCCTCAACCTGTCCGGCATTGCCGACCCGGCGATCGACGCATTGATCGAAAAGGTTATCGGCGCGCGCGGCCGCGGCGAACTGACGATTGCCGCCCGCGCCCTGGACCGCATGTTGCGGGCAGGCCATTACTGGGTGCCGCACTGGTTCAAGGCCAGCCACACCATCGCCTATTGGGACCGTTTTTCGCGCCCCGGCGCCAAGCCGGACTATGACCGTGGAATTCTCGACACTTGGTGGTATGACGAGGACAAGGCCCGCAAGACCGGCGGGCGGTGATTTGAGGGGATTGCCGGTTGGCTGCCTATATTTTCAGGCGTCTGCTCTTGATGATCCCGACCATTCTCGGGATCATGCTGGTTTCGTTCGCCATCGTGCAATTCGCGCCCGGCGGGCCGGTGGAGCGGGTGATCGCCCAGCTCACCGGAAGCGACGTTGCCGCCACCGCGCGCATCGGCGGGGGAGCCGGCGAAGCGGCGCGGGCTGGGGGCGGCGCGGCAGCCGGGGCGGCGGGCGATGTCAGCTCCAAGTATCGCGGCGCCCAGGGCCTCGACCCGGAATTCATCAAGAGCCTGGAAAAGCAGTTCGGCTTCGACAAGCCGGCCCATGAGCGCTTCGCGCTGATGCTGTGGAACTATATCCGCTTCGATTTCGGGACGAGTTATTTTCGCGATATCTCGGTGCTGGAGCTGATCGCGGAAAAACTCCCGGTTTCGATTTCGCTGGGGCTGTGGATGACGCTGCTGTCCTACGGCATCTCGATCCCGCTCGGCATCGCCAAGGCGGTGCGCGACGGCACCCGTTTCGACGTCTGGACCTCGGCGGTGGTGGTCATCGGCTATGCCATACCCGGATTCCTGTTCGCGGTGCTGCTGATCGTGCTGTTCGCCGGCGGCACCTTCCTCGACTGGTTTCCCCTGCGCGGCCTGACCTCGGACAACTGGGCCGACCTGTCCTGGTGGAGCAAGGTGCTCGACTATTTCTGGCACATCGCCCTGCCGCTGATCTCGATGGCGCTGGGCGCCTTCGCCACCACCACCCTGCTGACCAAGAATTCCTTTCTCGACGAGATCCGCAAGCACTACGTGCTGACCGCGCGGGCCAAGGGCCTGTCGCAGCGCGAGGTGCTTTACGGCCATGTCTTCCGCAATGCCATGCTGATCGTCATCGCCGGCTTTCCCGGCGCCTTCATCTCCGCCTTCTTCACCGGCTCGCTGCTGATCGAAACCATCTTCTCGCTCGACGGGCTGGGCCTGCTGTCGTTCGAATCCATCGTCAACCGCGACTATCCGGTGGTCTTCGCCAATCTGTTCATCTTTTCGCTGATGGGACTGGCGATCAATCTGATCAGCGATCTCACCTATACCTGGATCGATCCCAGGATCGATTTCGAGCGGCGGGACGTCTAGGCCATGGAACGCGAAACCGATCCCGCCCCCAAGGCGGCGGCGCAGACCGGGCGGCGGCGCTTCCTGTCGCCGATCAACGCCCGGCGCTGGGACCTGTTCTGCGCCAACAGGCGCGGCTTCTGGTCGCTGTGGATCTTCCTTCTGCTGTTCCTCGTCACGCTGTTTTCCGAATTCATCGCCAATGACAAGCCGCTGCTGATCCGCTTCGACGGCGCCTATTACATGCCGGTGTTGCAGTCCTACGCGGAAACCGAATTCGGCGGCGAATTCGAAACGGAAGCCGATTACCGCGACCCCTTCGTCCAGGACCTGATCGTGCAAAAGGACGGCTGGATGGTGTGGCCGCCGATCCGTTATTCCTACGACACCATCAATCTCGACCTGCCCGTTCCCGCTCCGGCGCCGCCGTCGGGCGAGAACTGGCTCGGCACCGACGACCAGGGCCGCGACGTGGTGGCGCGGCTGTTCTACGGCTTCCGGATCTCGGTGCTGTTCGGCCTGGCGCTGACCCTGGTGTCGTCTCTGGTCGGGGTCGTCGCCGGCGCCGTGCAGGGCTATTTCGGCGGCTGGGTCGATCTCATCTTCCAGCGATTCATCGAGATATGGACCTCGATCCCGGCGCTCTATCTGCTGATCATCATCGCGTCGGTGGTGGCGCCCAATTTCTGGATCCTGCTCGGTATCCTGCTGCTGTTCTCCTGGGTGGCGCTGGTCGGCGTGGTGAGGGCGGAATTCCTGCGCGGGCGCAATTTCGAATATATCAACGCGGCCCGCGCGCTGGGGCGCTCCAACGGCGCCATCATGTTCAAGCACCTCCTTCCCAATGCCATGGTGGCGACGCTGACCTTCATGCCCTTCATCCTCAATGGCTCGATCACGACGCTGACCTCGCTCGACTTTCTCGGCTTCGGCCTGCCGCCGGGCTCGCCATCGCTGGGCGAATTGCTGGCCCAGGGCAAGTCCAACCTGCAGGCGCCATGGCTCGGCATCACCGGGTTCCTGGTCATCGCCACCATGCTGTCGCTGCTGATTTTCATCGGCGAGGCGGTGCGCGACGCCTTCGACCCGAGAAAGACCTTCAAATGAGCGCGGCGGGAAGGACGGACGGCGAAACGCTCCTCCAGGTGCGCGACCTTTCGGTCGCCTTTCGCGCCGGCAAGGCGGAGACCCTGGCGGTCGACAGGGTGTCGTTCGACATCCGGCGCGGCGAGACGGTGGGCCTGGTCGGCGAATCGGGATCGGGAAAATCGGTCACCGCGCTGTCGGTGATGCAGCTCCTGCCCTATCCGGCGGCGTCGCACCCTTCGGGCACGATCCGGTTTCGCGGCGAGGAGCTGATGGGCGCCGATGCGGGCACCATGCGGGCAGTGCGCGGCAACGACATCACCATGATCTTCCAGGAGCCGATGACCTCGCTCAATCCGCTGCATACGGTCGAGCGCCAGGTCGGCGAGGTGCTCAAGCTCCATCGCGGCATGGGCGAGAAGCAGGCGCGGGCACGGGTCGTGGAGCTGCTCAACCAGGTCGGCATCCAGGAACCCGAGCGGCGGCTCGGCAGCTATCCGCACCAGCTGTCCGGCGGCCAGCGCCAGCGCGTGATGATCGCCATGGCGCTGGCCAACGAGCCCGACCTGCTGATCGCCGACGAGCCGACCACCGCGCTCGATGTCACGGTGCAGGCCCAGATCCTCAAGCTGCTCAAGGAACTCCAGCTGGAACTGGGCATGGCCATGCTGCTTATCACCCATGACCTCGGCATCGTGCGCAAGGTGGCCGACCGGGTTTGCGTGATGACCGATGGCAGGATCGTCGAACAGGGCGAAACGGCGCGGATCTTCGACGCCCCGCAGCACAGCTATACCCGCCATCTGCTCGCCGCCGAGCCCAAGGGCAAGCCGCCGAAGGCCGATCCTTCGGCGCCGGTGGTGATGACGGCGCGGGATCTGAAGGTCTGGTTTCCGGTCAAGCGCGGCCTGATGCGCCGCACCGTCGACCACATCAAGGCGGTGGACGGCATCGATATCACGGTGCGCGCCGGACAGACGCTGGGCGTGGTCGGCGAATCGGGATCGGGCAAGACGACGCTGGGCCTCGCCATGCTGCGGCTACTCTCCAGCTCCGGGCGCATCGCCTATCTCGGCAAGCCGATCGAGGGTTACGGCTTCAAGGAGATGCGGCCCTTGCGCAAGGACTTGCAGATCGTGTTCCAGGACCCCTATGGCTCGCTTTCGCCGCGCCTCTCCATCGAGCAGATCGTCGGCGAAGGGCTGCTGGTCCAGGGCGGGCGGCTGTCGGCCGATGAACGGCGCACGCGGGTGGCGCGGGCGCTCGACGAGGTCGGCATCGATCCGGCGACGATGGACCGCTACCCGCACGAATTCTCCGGCGGCCAGCGCCAGCGCATCGCCATCGCCCGCACCATGGTGCTGGAGCCCAAATTCGTCATGCTGGACGAACCGACCAGCGCGCTCGACATGAGCGTGCAGGCGCAGATCGTCGACCTCTTGCGCGAATTGCAGCGCCGCCACGCCCTCGCCTATCTGTTCATCAGCCACGACCTGAAGGTGGTGCGGGCGCTGTCCAACGAGGTCATCGTGCTGCGCAACGGACGCATGGTGGAGCAGGGTCCGGCGGCGGACGTCTTTGCCGCCCCCAGGAGCGACTATACCAAGGCGCTGATCGCCGCCGCCTTCGATATCGAGGCGGCGCCCGACGGCGTGGTTTCGACCTAGAGGAAACACCATGGCGCTGCTGGTCGCCTTGAGCGAATTGCCCCAGGAAAAATGGGCGGCGCGCCTGGAGGTGGAAGCACCCGGCCTCGAAGTGCGCAGATGGCCCCATGCGGGCCGGCGCGAGGACATCGAATTCGCGCTGGTGTGGAAGCCGCCGGCCGGGCTGCTGAGCAGCCTGCCCGCCCTGAAAGCCATCTTTTCGCTTGGCGCCGGCGTTGACCATATCCTGGAAGATCCCCACCTGCCCGACGTGCCGATCGTGCGCTTCGTCGACCCCGACCTGACCCAGCGCATGGTCGAATATGTGGCGCTGCATGTGCTGTTCCATCACCGCCAGATGTTCGCCTATATCGAGCAGCAGGCGCGCGGCGAATGGAACGATCTGCGCCAGGCTGCCGCCGGCAGGGTCGGTGTCGGCGTCATGGGACTGGGCGAGCTTGGCGGCGCGGCGGCAAGGCAGCTCGCTGCCCTCGGCTTCAAGGTCGCCGGATGGAGCGCCAGCCGGCACACCATGGACGGCATAGAGTGTTTCGCCGGGCCGGAAGGCCTCGACGCCTTTCTGGCCCGCAGCGAGATCCTGGTGTGCCTGCTGCCGCTGACGGCCCAAACCCGCGGCATGCTCGACCACCGGCTGTTTGAAAAACTGTCGCCCGACGGTCCGCTCGGCGGTCCGGTGCTGATCAATGCCGGGCGCGGCGGCCTGCATGTCGAGGCCGATATTGTGGCGGCGCTGGAGGCGGGCCTGCTCAAGGGTGCCAGCCTCGATGTCTTCGAGGACGAACCGCTGCCGCGTTCAAGCCCGTTATGGCGCCACCCCCGCGTGCTGGTGACGCCGCATTGCGCCTCGGTGACGGCGCCCTACGCGGTCTGCACGAGCGTCGCCGAGCAGATCGCCCGCTTCGAGGCCGGCGCACCGCTTGCCAATGTGATCGACCGCGAGCGCGGCTATTGATCCTCAGCTTCTGAAGAGGCGGCGAATCGCGCGGACCTCCAGCCCGGCGGCGGCGATGCGCGCCACCGCCGCGTCCTGTGGTTCGCGCACCACCATCATGTGGTGGGCATTGGCATGGACCAGCATGCCCGCTCCGGCGGCGATGGCGACATGGCCGCGCCAGAATATGAGGTCGCCGCGCGCCACCTCGTCGAGCCGGCCAGGATCGACAGGCTCGCCCAACTCGTTCTGCTGCATGTCGCTGTCGCGCGGACAAGCGATGGCGCAGGCGGCGAGCGCCATCTGCACCAGGGCCGAACAATCGAGGCCGAGGCTCGAGCGCCCGCCCCACAGATAGGGCGTGCCGACGAAGCGCTCGGCAATGGCGACGAAGTCGTTCTCGGCCTGCGGCAGCGCGCACAGGTGCCGCGCCGTCATGTATCCGGAACCGGCAAGACGGGCGAAACCGCCCTCCACCGCTTCGACCGCGACAAGGCTGTTCATCGACAACAGGTCGAGCGGCGGCACCTTGATATCGGGGCCGGGATAGAGATAGCTGCGCAGGGCACCGACGCGGTGGGTCGGCGCCAGCCCGGGAGCGCCGAGCGCGGAGGCGGCGAGATAGCCGACATAGCCATCGCTCGCCAATTGGCCCCAGGCCCAGCCCTCGCGCTCCTCGAACACGGTGAAGGTTTCGCCAAACAGGGCCTCGCTGGTGAAGGATCCGCCGGGATCGGGCGCGGCGCGCAGCGGCGACTGGCCGCAAACGACGCGCATTTCCCTTCCCTCGACATAGCGGGCAGATGGAACCTTGCCGCGCAGGCTTGCGGCGGCGAGGTCGGAGCGCCAGGGGTGGCGGCGGGGATCGGGGGCCTCGCTCATGCCGGCATGGCGCGGGCGCAGCGAGCGATGACATCGCCCAGATTTTCAAGATAGAGCGCGCCGGCGACGGTGCGCTGGACCAGGACATTGCGCCTGTCGGCATCGTCGCGGCGGCGGGCCACCAGGCCAAGAGCGCCCATGGTATCGAGAGCACGGGTAATGACCGGCTTGGTGACACCGAGCTTTTGGGCAAGGCCGCGCACGGTGTGGGGCGGGCGCTCCAGATAGATGGTCAGCAGGATCGCAAGCTGGCGCATGTTGAGATCGGGCGCCTCGTCGCGGACCAGCATCAGATTGACGTCATGCATGAGCTGCATCGCCTGACCGGGCTGCAATTCTATTGCCATCCTCTCCCGCGCTCCCGCGCATTCGTTTCGGATGCGTTTCATCCTAGCCGGGCGGCGGATCGGCGGAAAGACAATCGTCGCGTCATGGCTAACGCGCAGGCGGCCGCCACCGGGCAGCCGGATCACCAAACCGGCTCAAGCGTAATAGCGGTCGCAGATCAAGGCATAGAGCGCCCGGATTGCCTGGGCCTCGCCGCCCTTGGGCCGGGCGGGGCGGCATTCGGGATTCCAGCCAAAGATGTCGAAATGCACCCAGCTTCCTGCCTGCTCGACGAAGCGGTCGAGAAACAGGGCGGCGGTGATGGCGCCGGCAAAGCCGTCATTGCTGACATTGTTGATGTCGGCAATGGACGAATCGAGCCGGGCGCCATAGGGACGCCACAAGGGCAGGCGCCACATCGGATCGGCGGCATGGGCCGCCTTGTGGTTGAGTTCGGCGGCCAGCGCCGAATCGTCGGTGAAAAAAGCCGGCAGATCGGGACCCAGCGCCACCCGAGCGGCGCCGGTCAGGGTCGCCAGGTCGATCAGGAGATCGGGTTTTTCCTCGTCCGCGAGCGCCAGTGCGTCGGCCAGAATCAACCGTCCTTCGGCATCGGTGTTGCCGATCTCGACAGAAAGCCCCTTGCGGCTGGCATAGACATCGCCGGGCCTGAAGGCGCCACCGGACACGGCATTCTCGACCGCAGGCACGATCAGGCGCAGACGCAGCGGCAGTTCCGCATCCATGATCATGCGCGCCAGTGCCATGGCATTGGCGGCACCGCCCATGTCTTTCTTCATCAGCAACATGCCAGCGGACGTCTTGAGGTCCAGCCCGCCGCTGTCAAAACACACGCCCTTGCCGACCAGCGTGACCTTGGGCGCCCGCACCGGACCCCAGCGCATATCGATCAGGCGCGGCGCCTGGGCCGAAGCCCGGCCCACCGCATGAACCAGCGGAAAACCCTTGGCCAGCAGGGCATCGCCGCGGATGACCGAAATCCTGGCGCCATAGGCCTTGGCTAGGTCGCGCGCGGCGGCTTCAAGGGCCGCCGGCCCCATATCGTTGGCCGGGGTATTGATGAGATCGCGGGCGAGGAAGACGCTTGTCGCCATGCGGGTTACGTGCGCGCCGTCGGCGCCGGCGGGCAGCACCAGCTGGGCCTGTCTGGTATCCTTCTGGCGGTAACGCGAAAAGGCATAGGTGCCGAGCACCCAGCCCAGCGCCGCCATTTCTCCATTCTGCGGCGCCGGGTCGAGCCGGTAGCGGCCGGCGGGAAGGCGCGCCGGCAAGCAGCCGCACAGCAGGGGGTCGGGGTTCGGGCCGCCAAGGCCAAGCAGAACCGCCTCCAGATTGCCCTTGGCGTTGGGTACGAGGCCGATTTCGCCGCTGGCGGCCGAAAACCCGGAAACGTGGGCCCATTTGGCGATAAAGCGCGGGAAGCCCTCCAGCACGCCCTTCATCCGGTTCGGGCAAACGCTAATGATGGGCACTGCGCGGGCCCGCCCGGCGGTTGTCAGCGCGCTGTGCAGCGGCATATCCCGATCTCTCTTCAAGCCATCCGCCCCCTTCGTGCTGTCAGGCAAATCTCACCATGACGTTAGGGTAGTTAACATCGATTCGCCTCCCACGCACCTTCCAGCAAAGTGTAGGCCAGCAAAGTGCAGGCCAGCAAAGCGAAGGCTGCGCGAGATATGCGCGCAGCATGGAACGCGCCGGGGATTAACCGGTCATTAGGGTTAATGATTTGTTGACGGATCGCGGCGCATCTTGGGGGCCAATCGAAGCACGAACCGGTTGCCGCCCCGGCCTGGGGCCGCAGCCGCAGGAGCATGGCATGGCGGCGAAGCGAAGGATCGCGCAAGGCACGCGCTGGATGCAGGCCTTCATGGCGGCGCCATTGGCGGCCGGATTGCTGCTATCGGGGTGCAATACGGCCAACAAGGCGCAAAGCAGCGGCGACATCACCGGTTCGCTCCAGGACGGCAGCGAGCGCGACAAGGCGCTGCACCAGGCCAGCGCCCATTGGGCCAACCGGTTCGCCGCCAACCCCAAGGACAAGACGGCGGCAGTCAACCTGTCCCGGGTTCTCAGGGCGCAGGGCAAGAAGTCGCAGGCCGTTATCCTGATGCGCCAGGCCATTGTCCACCACCCCAGGGACACCGACATGCAGGCCGAGCTGGGCAAGGCGCTGGCCGATGCCGGACAAAACGCCGAAGCGCAGGCGACGCTGGAAAAACTGATGGCAAGCCAGCGCGCCGACTGGCAGCTGGTGTCCAGCTACGGCACCGTTCTCGATCAGATGGAAAAACACGGGCAAGCCCGCGAGCAATATCAAAAAGCGCTCGCGCTGGCCCCCAACGAACCCAGCGTGCTCTCCAATATGGGGCTTTCCTACGCCCTCGACGGCAATCTGCCGGAGGCGGAAAAGACGCTGCGCCTGGCGGCGGCCCAGCCGCGCGCCGAAACCACCGTTCTGGAAAACCTTGCCCTGGTCCTCGGCCTTCAGGGCAAGTTCGAGGAAGCCGAAAAGGTGGCGCGCGCGGCGCTGCCGGACAACCAGGTCAGCGGCAATCTGAGCTATCTCAAGCAGATGCTCAGCCAACCGCAGAACTGGGCCAAATTGCAGGCGCTTGAAGCCAAGAACAAGGCGGCAAAGCACCAATAGGGCGACAGGATCGCGAGCGGATATAGCATGGCTGTGCCCCTGGCCCGGCGCCTGGACGCGCATCCGGCTTTCGCACTCAAGAAACGCGCATGGCATTTCGCCGCGCCGGGATGGCCCCGCCTCGCCTGACAGAAGCGGATGGGCGCGGGGGGCGATGCCGGGTCCGGCGGCTAGCCCGCCATCATGCGGATGGCGGCCGGGCCGAGGATGACGACAAAGAGCACCGGAAGAAAGAACAGGATCATCGGCACCGTCAGCTTGGGCGGCAGGCCGGCGGCCTTCTTTTCGGCAGCCTGCATGCGCATGTCGCGGTTTTCCTGGGCCATGACGCGCAGCGCGGTGCCCAGGGGCGTGCCATAGCGTTCGGACTGGATCAGGCTGGTGACCACCGCCTTGACGCCGGGCAGGCCGGTGCGCTTGCCGAGGTTCTCATAGGCCAGGCGGCGGTCCTGAAGGTAGGACAATTCGGCGGTGGTGAGCATCAGTTCCTCAGCCATCTCGATTGACTGAGTGCCGATTTCCTCGGCAACCTTGTTGAACGCAGCCTCGATGGACATGCCGGATTCAACGCAGATCAGAAGCAGGTCGAGTGCATCGGGGAACGAGCGCGAAACGGCCTGCTGGCGCTTCTGGATCTTGTTGGCCAGGAACAGGTTCGGCAGGTAGAAGCCGACATAGGCGCCGCCGACGGAAATGAGCACGCGGACCATGGGCGGGCGGCCGAGATCGTTGACCGCGAACAGATAGGCCAAGGCGACGACGAAAAGGATCACCGGCATGACGAGGCGGAAGAACAGGAAGGTGACGACCGGCGCCTGGCCGCGATAGCCGGCCATGCGCAACCTTGCGCGGACCTCGTCGGCGCCGAGCAGCTTTTGCAGATTGAGCTGGTCGACCACGGTCTTCATGTAGCTCTTGGGCGCCTGGCGCAGCCCGGCACTGGCCCGCTGCCCCTTTTCGAGGCGCTCGCGCTCCTTGGCGCGCAATGCCGCGCGCTCGCTGGACACCAGCTTCATGCGCGTCTCAAGGCGGTCGGTCTGCAACAGCGGCAGGGCCAGCGTCATGATGGTGGCAAAGGCGGCGACCGCCACCAGGATCATCATCAGGGTCTGCGGGTTAAAGAACATGCGGAGCAGATCGAACATCGTCACATGCCCTTTTTCTAGAAGTCGAAATTGATCATCTTGCGCATCACGAGGACGCCAGTGGTCATCCACAGCGCGGACCCGGCCAGCATCATGTGGCCGAGCTGCTCCTGCCACAGCAGGGCGATATAGGCCGGCGTGGTGATATAGACGAGCAACATCACGGTCAGCGGCAGGGCGGCGATGATGGCGGCCGATGCCTTGGCTTCCTGGCTCATGGCCTGGATCTTGCCGGCCAGGCGCTTGCGGTCGCGCAGCACCTTGGAGAGGTTGGACAGCGCCTCGGCAAGGTTGCCGCCGGCCTGGGACTGGATGGCGATGACGATGGACAGGAAGTTGACCTCGGCCAGCGGCATGCGTTCATACATGCGCTCCAGGCCCTCGCCGACCGGCAGACCGAAAGCCTGGGCTTCCACCACCTCGCGGAACTCCGAGCGCACCGGCTCGGCGGATTCAGAAGCGATGACGCGGATGGTGTCGTTGAGCGGCAGGCCCGCCTTGACGCCGCGCACGATGACATCGATGGAATTGGGAAATTCGTCGAGGAACTTCTTTTGCCGGCGCTTGCGCAGGAAGTTCATGACCCAGCGCGGAACCCCGATACCGGCGGCAAAGGCGCCGGTCAGGGCCACCACCAATTTGCCGGTGGCGAGGAGCAGTATCAGGGCGACTAGAAAACCGAATATCGCACTGGCGATAAAATAGGTGCGCAGGGAAAAATCGTAGCCGGCCTGGGCAATTATCTGTTTGAGGGTAAGCCGCTTTTTCAGTTTCTTGCGCTTGTCTTCAAGTTCCTTGAGGGATTCCTGAACCTGCTTCTTCTTGCTGGCCTGGTCGATGGCCTTGCCGCGCTGCGCGCCGGCCGGCGCCTGATGGGCGACAGAATTGAGCCGCTTGGTTCCGCGCCGTTCTCCGGTGAGGAAAGGGGACAGGAACACATAGCCGACGCCACCGATGGCGATGGCCACCATGGCAAACAGCGCCAGCTGAACCAGCTGCGGACTAAACACGGCCGCCTCCGCCATCGAGCTGGATCACCTCGGCGGCATCGAGCGCGGCGGCGAGGTTCTTCTCTTCGTTGAAGTAGCGCGCGCGCTCCCAGAATACCGGGCGGGCAATGCCGGTCGAACGGTGACGGCCGACCACATTGCCGTCGGCATCCTCGCCCTCGATGTCGTAGACGAAGATGTCCTGCATGGTGATGACGTCGCCCTGCATGCCGATGACTTCCGAAATCTGGGTGATGCGGCGCGAGCCGTCGCGCAGGCGCGCCGCCTGCACCACCACATCGACCGAAGACACGATCATTTCCTTGATGGTCTTGGACGGCAGCGCATAGCCGCCCATGGTGATCATGCCTTCAAGGCGCGACATGGCCTCGCGCGGCGAGTTGGCATGGAGCGTGCCCATGGAGCCGTCATGACCGGTATTCATGGCCTGAAGGAGGTCGAATGCCTCCGGTCCGCGCACTTCGCCGACGATGATGCGCTCCGGGCGCATGCGCAGGCAGTTCTTGACCAGATCGCGCATGGTGATCTCGCCTTCGCCCTCAAGATTCGGCGGCCTGGTTTCAAGGCGCACGACATGGGGCTGCTGCAACTGGAGTTCGGCCGAATCCTCGCAGGTGATGATGCGCTCGGCGGATTCGATGAAGGCGGTCAGGCAGTTCAGCAGTGTCGTCTTGCCCGAACCGGTGCCGCCGGAAATGATGACGTTGCAGCGCACCCGGCCGATGATCTGGAGGATGCGCGCGCCTTCCGGCGTGATCGAGCCGTATTTGACCAGCTGCTCGAGGGTCAGCTTGTCCTTCTTGAATTTGCGGATCGTCAGGGCCGGGCCGTCGATGGCCAGTGGCGGCGCGATGACGTTGACGCGGCTGCCGTCGGGAAGGCGCGCGTCGCAGATCGGGCTGGCCTCGTCGACACGGCGGCCGACCTGGCTGACGATGCGCTGGCAGATATTCATGAGCTGGGAGTTGTCGCGGAAACGAACCCCGGTGCGCTGCACCTTGCCGTTGACTTCGATATAGGTGGTGTCCGCGCCATTGACCATGATGTCGGCGATTTCGTCGCGGGCGAGCAGCGGTTCGAGCGGGCCGTAGCCGAGCACGTCGTTGCAGATGTCCTCGAGCAGTTCCTCCTGCTCGGCGATGGACATGACGACATTCTTGATCGCTATGATTTCGTTGACGATATCGCGGATTTCCTCGCGCGCGCTCTCGATGTCGAGCTTGGCGAGCTGCGCCAGATCGATGGTATCGATAAGGGCCGAGAAGATCGTCGTCTTGATGTCGTAATAGTCTTCCGACTTGCGCGCCGGCTCGGCCGGGGCCGCCGGCTTCTTGATACCCGGCGCCGGCGCGGCGGCAGCCGGCTTGCCCGCGGGCGCCTGCGGCGATTTCGGCGCCGCGGCGGATGCCGCGGCAGCTGGCGGCGGCGCCTGCAAGGCTTTGTCCGGCGACTTCGTGGGCACCGGCGGGGCCTTCACCCCACCAAACGAATCATTTGTTCCGCGTTTACCGAACATGGGACCTGACTTCAGCTTTTCTTCCTGCTTCCCAACCTTGCCATCAGCGGGGCGAGCAAGGACCGGCGCTTGTCGCTGGGTTCGCTGCGGCCGGTCAGGGCCTTGGCGATTTCGGCGAAAGCTTCGAGCGGCTTGGCGTTGGCGGCCATTTCCTGGATCATCTGGCCATTGTTGGCGGCGGTGCCGAACAGGGCCGGATCGAAGGCGATGATCGCCGCCGGTTCGCAGTTGAGCGCCTCGGCGAAATCCTTGGGCGATATTTCGGGCCGCTTTGGAACGCCGACACGGTTGAGGACAAGGCGGGGCGGGCGATCATTGGGCCGGCCCTGGCGGACGATTTCGAAAATATTCTTGGCATTGCGCAAATTGGCGAGGTCCGGCTCGGCCGTGATGACGATTTCATCAGCGTCAAGCAGGATGTGCTTGACCCAGCCATTCCACATATGCGGCAGATCCAGAATGACGGCGGGAACGTTGGCGCGCACGACATCGAGCACCCGGTCATAGGCGTCGGGTTCCAGATCGTAGTCGCGGCCCAGATTTCCGGGCGCCGAAAACAGGGAGAGATTATCGGTGCATTTGGCCAGCAGGCGGTCGAGCAGCACGTCGTCGAGGCGGTCGGGGGCATAGACGGCCTCGGCAATGCCCTGCATCGGATCCTGGTTGAAATCCAGGGCGGCGGTGCCAAAGGGCAGATCGAGATCGGCGATAATGGCATCGGTGCCAAGATTATTGGCAATCATCCATGCCGAATTATGGGCAACGGTACTCGACCCCGAGCCGCCCTTGGCGCCGACAAAGGCAAGGACCCGGCCCAGCGGCTCGGCCTGGGGATCGCCATAAAGACCGGCGATGGATTGCAGAACCTGTTTGGTCGACAGCGGCGCGACGAGATATTCGCTCACCCCCCGGCGCACCAGTTCGCGATAAAGCAGGACGTCGTTGACGTGACCGATGACAAGCACCTTGGTGCCGGAATCGCAGACCTCGGCGAGGCGGGCGAGATTTTCCAGGATGGAGTCGGGGCCGCCGATCAGTTCGACAATGATCAGATTCGGCGACGGCGCTTCGCGATAGAAGGAAATGGCGCCATCGATCCCGCTGCTCTGGATATTGGTGTGGGCCCGCGCCATGCGCCGGTCCTCGGCCGCGACCTGGAGCATCTTTGCCGTGTCGGCAGTCTCGCAAAAGGCCTGGATCGATACCCGCGGAACCGGCGGGATAAAGGTTTCCGCTTCGTCTTCGGCGCCAATCTGCTCGATGTCGTCGACGTCGAACCTCGGCTCAATCTGCATGGCGTGATCGCTCATTGTCCAACCTTGCTCGCTGTGCCCTTGCTCTCATCCTCGACCTTGGTCGCGGTGGGTTCGCCCTGGATATATTTGTCGCGCACAGTCTGGCGGCGCTCGGAGGACGCCGGATCCATGCCGCGCGGCGTTTCCAGATCGCGCGGGTTCGACACCATGGCGGCCAGATTGCGCTGCGAGGAGCACCCGTAATTCGGATAGGGGTTGTTGCCGTAATTGGCGGCGACATTCACCGACCAGTCGCCGCATTCCGCGCTCTGCGCCTTGACGCCCTGATAGGCGAGGATGACAGGGGGATAGACGCCGCGCCCGCGGCCGCCGGAATAGGGGCTGAACTTGAGGGCACCCTGGGAAACATCGACCTCGGCCATGATGCGGCGGATTTCCTCCACGGCACTCAGCGCCGCGGTTTCATTGCGGGTGCCGCTGGGAGTCCGGATGACCAGCGGGCCGCTGGCATCGGCGCGATAGGAGCGCAGGAAGCTCGCCACCTCGGCGCGCTGGCCGGCGGTCAGGGCATAGCTGCCCGGAGCCACCGGAAGCTCCATGGTGACCGGTTCTTCGGCAAGCACGATCGGATAGCGCTGTTCCACCGACATGTCGCGCGGCGAATAGCTGACGCGCTCGGTCTTGTCGCAGGCGGCAAGAGCCGTCGCCGCCAACAAGCTGAAAAGAAGGCCTGGCATGCTGACGATCCGGGCCTTTTCACCCGCGGCGGTGCTGCCATTCGTGCCCAACTTAGCCATAACCGGAAATCCTTGTCTGTTAAGACCTACTTGATGATGAAGCCGTAACGGCCGCTATAGTCGCCGGCGGGCGCATTGCCGCGCACTCCATAGAGCTCGTTGAGGCGGCCCATCAGATTGGTGGTGTGATCGCTCGGAGTCTTGAAGTTGTCGGTCGGCAGGGCGAGCTTGTTGCGCGCCGCAGGCTCTACGGTGTAGGGCGTCACGATGACGACGAGTTCGGTTTCGTCGTTCTGGAAGTCGCGGCTGCGGAACAGGGCGCCGAGCACCGGCATGTCCTTGGCGCCGGGCACGCCGTTGATGTTGTGCTTGGTGCTTTCCTGAAGCAGGCCGGCCATGACCAGCGACCCGCCGCTCGGCAGTTCGACCGTGGTTTCGGCGCGGCGAACCTTGAGGCCGGGAATGGTCAGGCTGGCATTGGCATTGCCGAAGTTGAGGCCGAAGGCACCATCGGTGGTGATTTCGCTGACCTCGGTCTTGATCCGCAGGCTGATGCGCCCTTCCGAAAGCACCACCGGGGTGAAGGCCAGGCCGACACCAAAAGGCTTGAATTCGATGGTGATGTCGCCGCCATCGGCGGCCACGGGAATCGGAAATTCGCCGCCAGCGAGGAAGCTCGCCGATTCGCCGGAAATCGCCGTCAAGGTCGGCTCGGCCAGGGTCCTCAGGACGCCGTTCTCCTCCATCATGCGGATGACACCGGTGATCGAGGTATCGCCCTTCTGGTAGGTGGCAGACGCCCCGGAAGCCGACAAGGCCTGGCCGGCGACGGAGAACGGGTTGGCCGAAATGACCCGGAAAGCGGTTTCCGCGGTCTGGTTGATGGCGGCATCGACATCGACACCGAGTTGCTTGGCGGCATTGCGCTGTATCTCGGCCACCGTGACTTTGAGGTAGATCTGGTCCTTGCCCTGGACCGCGATCATGTTGAGGACTTTTTTGGCATCCCCGGCGAAGCGCCCGGCGATGTCGGTGGCGCGGGCGGCATCGGCCGGGCTTTGGGCGCTGCCGCTCAGGACCACGTTCTCGTTGATGGCTTCGGCTCTGATATTGGAGCCGGGGATAAGGCGGGCGAACATATCGTGGAGGGCCGAGACATCCTGCTCGACCACCAGTTCCAGGCCCACGATCTGACGTCCCTGATCGTCGAAGAAGAAGATGTTGGTCTGGCCGACTTCCATGCCGATGACATAGGCGCGGCGCGGCGTGCGCATGACCGCATCGGCCTTTTTGGGGCTCGACACCAGCACGTCCTTGGCGGCGCGCGGCAGATCGACAACCAGCGACTTGTTGAGGCCGAGGCGAACGATCTGGGGGCTGGTATCCAGGCTCTGATCGGCGAGAATTTCGATATGGCGGTTGCCGATATCGGCGGCATGGCCGGTCGTCGCCGGAAGAGAGGCAAAAAGGATCGCCACGGCACCCGACATCAGGGCGGCGACGAAGCATGAGCGGCCGGCCTCTTTTCGCGCCAACTCGGCAATGGCTGAGATAATCCCGAACATAGACTTGTTCCCCTTGCGCCGCGCCTCAGCGAGACGTCATAACCTGAGAAGCCACCCCGAATTTGACGACCTTGATGCTGCCGGAGCGATATACCCGGTCGTCCTCGCTGCCGGGCGCGGCATCGGCCAGGCTGCGCAGCGCCAGGGACATCTCCCCCATCTGCTCGGCCAAAGTCAGGACTTCGGCCTGCTCGGGGGCGAGTTCCAGCGTCGCCGTCTTGCCGACGACGACCTGGCGGCCGTCTTCTTCCTTGACGGTCTGGTCAATCGCCAGGACGCGCACATTGGCGAGAATGGTCTCGCTATTGAATGTTTCGCTGCCGCCGATCGACTCGTTCTTTTCCTTCTTGGTCAAAATGACGTCGACCCGGTCATTGGGCAGGATGAAGCCGCCGGCGCCGGTTTCGGGCGAGATCTTGGTCGACACCGCGCGCATGCCGCGGGGCAGGATAGCGGACATGAAGCCACCCTCGCCGGCCTGGACAAGCTTGTTCATATTGACCGGTTCGCCGCCAAGGACCGGCATGCGGGCGATGGCGCCGACAGCCTTGGACAGGCCGTCGGGCGTCTTGCCCTGGGTTATGAAATGCGGCGACAGCGAACTGGCGGGCCAGTCCTGCCAGCTCAGATCGCCGGCAACGACCTTGGCGCCCAGCGAAATGTCCTTGGAGGCGACCAGAACCTTTTCGGTTTTGAGCTTGGGTCCGGCATCGGCGACGGGAGCCGGCGCGCCCGGTATGACCGATTTCGCCAGCATGGCGGCACCGCCGGCTGCTCCCAAGGCAACGAACAGAACCACGATTCGCGCTGATTTCATGGCGCCAGACCTCACTTTTTCACACAATTCGACTTCAACTTGCCCGCAGTATGAATTCGTAATCGTCAATTCATGGTTAATGTTCGGTATCCAATTTAAGTTATCGCGCAGTGAATCCCGGAAGCGGACAGTTGATACGCAGGAAACGCCAATGCGGCACGGACGCATGGCGCGATCGGGCGGCAGGAACCGCTACCGAATTATTGCCGGAAATTGGGTCCTGCGACCGCGATCAGGCGGCCAGCGCCATCCAGTGGGTGTGGGGATAGATCGCCAGCGCGCCGGCGGCGATGGCCAGTCCATAGGGCGTTCCCTCGCCCTGGGTGTGGAGGCGGACAATCCAGGGCATACGGGAGAGCCCGGCCGGCAGGGGAATTCTGCGCACTGCCAGCAGCGCCATGGCCAGGCCGCCGCCGAAAAGAGCCGTCATCAGGATAAAGGGCAGAAGATCGGCCCAGCCGAACCACAACGCAACCGACGCCAGCAGCTTGGCGTCGCCGCCGCCAACATAGCCGAAGGAATACAGGCAGAAGCAGAGGGCCAGCATGCCGAAGCCGGTCGCCACATGAACCCCCAGCAGCGCGAGGGGCATCGCGGTAGCAATGGCCAGAACGGCGAAACCGGCCACCAGGCCAAGCGAGACGCGGTTGGGAATGGTCATGGTCAGAAGGTCGGTCGCCGCGGCATATGCCAGCAGACCGGGAAATATGATGAGAACGAGGGCCTCGACAATCATGGACTTGCTCCCTCCCCGCGCCGGCGGACCTGCAAACCGGCTTTGCCGGCACGAACCGCGCCGCCCCGGCCAAAACCGGCGCGGCACTTCGGCAAGACTAGGCCAGGAAGTCTAAAAGTCTGGTAAAGCCAATAAAGGAACCGCCCGCAGCGCCATAGCGCAACGGGCGGTCCTGGTCAGATGCGATACGGGGCCGGACAGCGCCGGCCGCCGCGGCATATTTAGTTGCCGGCCAGACCGGCCTCGACATCGCCGAACAGCACGATCAGCTGGTCGCCGACCGCATTGACGGCGGCGATGATAACGACCGCGATACCGGCCGCGATCAGACCATATTCGATGGCCGTGGCGCCGGATTCGTCTTTGGCAAACTTCGCAAACAATTTGGTCATTGGTGAAATCCTTCCTGTCACAGGTCTCAGCACCTGGTTCTTCGGCCAAACGTCTTGGCGTGCTGAACCGGATGCCACCCTAGCGCGAAGACGTTACACCAAGGTTAAAATCAGAACATAAAATATCCACCAGGGGAGATTTTCGATTTTATGAAATTATTAGTTAACAATGCATTTATAAATTACTTCCAATGAAATCTATTTTTCTATTATTACATATTATTTCGCTACATGCCACTTATGTTCTGCAATTCATATGTATTACCCCAGTATTTAACATGACAATATATCACCCCTGCCCGGCTGACGCGCGGGCAATGGGCAAATGCCATGGTAAGGAGGGCGGCGTTAGCGTTCCATTCACCAATTTCGCGCAAATATGTCATCTGAACTCAATCTGGAGGACTTTTGCGATGGCACGCCTGGCAGCGAATGCGGATTCGAATTGGTTGGCGAGCGGCCCAGCCCTGGCGGTGGCGCTCGGTCTTGCCGCAGCCGCGCTGGCGCCAGTCCAAAGCGCAATGGCCGAACCCCAGGCCAAGGAAGCGGTGGCCCAGGAAACGGCGGGCGGCGAAGTGTCGGCCAGTGGACGGATATTGGTTGAAGTCGACCGGGCACAATTGCTGCGCCTCGAAGAGCCGGCCGGTTCGGTCATCATCGGCAATCCGATGATCGCCGATGCCGCGATCCACGATCACAAGATGCTGGTCATTACCGGCAAGAGCTTCGGCACCACCAATCTGATCATTCTCGACAGCGCGGGACGCGAAATCTATTCGAAGACGCTGGAAGTGCGTATCGGGTCGCAGTCGGTGGTGACCATGCACAAGGGCGCCGCGCGCCAGTCCTATTCCTGTTCGCCGGTGTGCGAGCCGGCGCTGCTGTCCGGCGACTCGAAGGAATATTTTGAATCCGTGCGCGACCAGATCGTCAGCCGCATCGACAGCTCAGCGGCGTCCGGATCGAACAAAACGCGCTGACGGCCCTCTTTATATATATGGCGCGGGCAGGCCGGGCCGGTGCCGGCGGAAGCAATTTGAGCTTTTGTTTTCATCATTGCTAAAGACTCTTGCGCTGTAATGTCCGACGCGAATCGTGCGGCCGATGCCTGACCGGCCCCGTCGCGGTGCAAGAGGACGGTGGTCATGACGACAATCGCCAATGCGACAAGAAAGCCCGGGCCGGCACCCACGACCCGGCGCGGAAAACCTGGAAATATCCTGACCCGTTTTGCCGCCGCCAAAGGCGGGGTGACGGCGGTCGAATTCGCCTTTGTGGCGGTTCCCTTCTTTTCCTTGCTTTTCGGCATCATCGAGGTGGCCATGGTGTTCTTTGCCGGCCAACTGGTGGAATCCAGCGTTTCGGAGGCGGCGCGGCTGATCCGCACCGGGCAAGCCCAGTCCCAGGGCTTTGACGAGGCGCGCTTCAAGGCGGAAATCTGCGACAAGATCGGCGTTTTCAGCAATTGCGAAAATACGCTCAAACTCGATGTCCGGACCTATCAGGACTTCAAGACCGCCAGTGAGAATCTCGCCAACCCCATCGATGCCGATGGCAATCTGATCGAGAATTTCGATTATCAGCCCGGCGTCGGCGGCGACATCGTCCTGGTGCGCGCCTTCTATGAATGGAAGACCGTTACGCCGGGATTCAGCGTCACCCCGGGAAATCTGGCCAATGGCAACACCCTGCTGGCGTCGACCGTCGCATTCCGCAACGAGCCGTTCTAGGCGATGGGAAGGTCGCGATGACACGGGCAAGGGAATTGCGGCGCTGGCTTGAGGTCCGGTTCAAGGACCGCAGGGGCGTTGCCGCGGTCGAATTCGCCTTCATTCTGCCGCTGCTGATCGCGCTTTATTTCGGCGCCATAGAGATTTCGCAAGCGGTCATGGCCGATCGCAAGGTGACCAATATCACCAGCACCGTGGCCGACCTGGTGGCCCAGACCAAGACCGTCAACGACAACGAATTGCAGGACATCTTCGAAGCGGCGACAGCGATCCTGGTGCCCTTTCCCACCACCGGCCTGACCATCGTCCTGTCCAGCGTGGTGGTCGATGTTGACGGCAAGCCCACGGTGGACTGGAGCAAGGCCGGCCCCTATGGCGGCACGGCGCGCTCGCAGGGGTCACCGTTTACATTGCCTGATGGCCTGAATATTCCCAGCACCAGCCTGATCGTGGCCGAGGTGCAATACGACTATGTGTCGTTCCTCAAATATCTCGTGCCGTCGGGCATCACGCTGACCGACACCTTCTATTTGCGCCCGCGCGTCACCGACAAGGTCAAGAAGGTCTAGTCTAAGGCGCGTTCAGGAGCGAAGCGCCGCTGGCGTCCTCGGTGTCCGGCGCAGATCCGCGCCAGACACGGGTGCATTCTCCCCCCACATCGCCCTTACGGACCGGAGTCCTTTTGGCGCTAGATACGGGTCATGCGCAGCCGCAAGGCATTGGCTATGACCGAAACGGACGAGAAACTCATCGCCGCCGCCGCAATCATCGGGCTCAGCAGGATGCCGAAGACGGGATAGAGGACGCCGGCAGCGACAGGAATGCCAAGAGCGTTATAAGCAAAAGCAAAAAACAGGTTCTGGCGGATATTGCCCATGGTGGCGCGCGACAGCCGCCGGGCCCGCAATATGCCCCGCAGGTCGCCCTTGACCAGGGTGACACCGGCGCTCTCCATGGCAATGTCCGTGCCCTGGCCCATGGCGATGCCGACATCGGCCTGGGCCAGCGCCGGAGCGTCGTTGACGCCATCACCGGCCATGGCGACGATCCGGCCTTCGCTCTTGAGGCGGCGCACGATCTCGTTTTTCTGCTCGGGCAGGATCTCGGCATGGATATCGGTCAGCCCGAGGCTGCCGGCAACCGCCTCCGCGGTGCGCCGGTTGTCGCCGGTGACCATGATCACCCGCACGCCGTCGGCGCGCAGCCCGTCCAGCGCCTCGCGGGTGGTGGGCTTGACCGGATCGGCAACCGCCAGCAGACCGGCGGGGCGGTCATCAACGCCGACAAACATCACGGTGGCGCCGTCGGCGCGCAAGGCATCGGCTTCATCGGCAAGGCCGGCCACCTCGATGCCGAGATCGGCCATCAGCCGGGCATTGCCGAGGGCGACCCGCGCCGCGCCGACCTTGCCGGTCACGCCCTTGCCGGTGTGGGATTCAAACTCGCTCGCCGCCCCAATTTCAGCGCCCTTTTCCCTGGCCCCGGAAACGATGGCTTCGGCCAGCGGGTGCTCGCTCGCGCGCTCGAGACTGGCGGCAAGGCCAAGCAGGGCGGATTCGGAGAAGGCGCCGGCAGGCCGGGCTGCGACCAGCCTCGGCCGCCCCAGGGTCAGCGTTCCGGTCTTGTCGACGATCAGGGTATCGACCTTTTCCAGCCGCTCCAGGGCTTCGGCATTGCGGATCAGCACCCCGGCTTCGGCGCCGCGCCCGGCGGCGACCATGATCGACATCGGCGTTGCCAGCCCGAGGGCGCAGGGGCAGGCGATGATGAGCACCGAAACCGCGGCGATGAGGGCATAGGCAAGGGCAGGTGCTGGGCCGAACAGCGCCCATCCGGCAAAGGCAAGGAGCGCAACCGCCACCACGGCGGGAACGAAATAGCCGGCGACGGCATCGGCGACGCGCTGGATGGGGGCGCGCGAGCGCTGGGCCTCGGCGACAAGCTGGACGATGCGCGCCAGCATGGTGTCGGCGCCGATGCGGTCGGCGCGCATGACAAGGCCGCCGCTGCCATTGAGGGTGCCGCCGATCAGCATGTCGCCGGCGCCCTTGACAACCGGCATGGCCTCGCCGGTGACCATGGATTCGTCGATATTGGAGCGCCCTTCGGTCACCTCGCCATCGACCGGAACCTTTTCCCCCGGGCGCACCCGCAATAGATCGCCAAGGGCGACATTGGCGAGCGGTATTTCCTCCTCGCTGCCATCTGATTTGAGGCGGCGCGCCATTTTGGGCGCCAGATCGAGCAGGGCCTTCAGGGCGCCCGAAGTGCGCTCGCGGGCACGCAGCTCGAGAACCTGGCCAAGCAGAACCAGGACGATGATGACGGCGGCAGCCTCGAAGTAGAGCCCGACGCGGCCGTGAGAATCGCGAAAGCCCTCGGGAAAGACCTCGGGGGCTATGACCGCCACCAGGGAAAAGCCGAATGCGGCGCCAGTGCCGATGGCGATCAGGGTGAACATGTTCAAGTTCATGGTTTGCAGCGAACGCCAGCCGCGCTGGAAAAACGGCGCCCCGGCCCACAGCACCACCGGCACCGCCAGGGCAAGCTGCAACCATTTCATCCACGGCGCCGCCAGCAGGCCATGCAGGCCGGGCAGCATTTCTCCCATGGCTATGAAAAGAAGAGGCACCGCGAACAGGGCACCGATGCGGAAACGCCGGGTCATGTCCACCAGCTCGGGATTTGGCGCATCTTCCAGCGCGACCGTGACCGGCTCCAGCGCCATGCCGCAGATCGGGCAATCGCCCGGCTCGTCGCGGACGATCTCCGGATGCATCGGGCAGGTGTACTGGACCTTGGTCCGCGGCCCGATTTCGGCGGCCTCCAGCGCCATGCCGCAGCTGGGGCAGGCGGCCGGGTCCGCGCTCCAGACTTCGGGGCACATCGGGCAGATATAGCCGCCTTTGCCGGTATGGGGAGATGTCCCCGCGCCGGTCTTGCCGTGATCGTGGCTATGGCCGTGGCCGCCGCAACAGCTGGCGGCAGCCTTGCCGGCGCCAAGATATTCTTGCGGATCGGTGGCGAATTTATTGGCGCAGCCCTGGCAGCAGAAATGATAGGTGGTGCCCTCGTGGTTGAGGCTGGGCTTGCCCTTGGCAAGATCCACGGTCATGCCGCAGACCGGATCCTTCGCCGTCGCCGGCGCCGATGCAGGGGCAAGATATTTGTCCGGGCCGGCGGCGAACTTGTCGGCGCAGCCCTGCGAGCAGAAATGATAGGTGGTTCCCTGATGCGTATAGCTGGGCTTGCCCTTGGACAGGTCCACCGTCATGCCGCAGACCGGATCGGTCGCGGTTGTGGCGCTCTGGCTCGGTAGCTGCGTCTCGGTCATCTCGGGTTCCATATTCTACCGGCCCGGCACGGCTGAAAGCGCCATCCCGGCCCTGATCCTGGCTTGCTGACAATTGTGCTAGCAACCTTCCAGCCGTGGGAAGCAAGGGCAAACTTCACGCATGGCCGCGACCGGCTACTGGCTGAACGGGGCCACCGGCAGGCCGGAGGCTATCCACCCCGGGCCGTTGGGATCATTGGGACCGCCGGTCATGCCGGCGGGAACGTTGCGGACATTGGTGTAGCCGCGCGCGATCAACTGCGCCTGCATCATGGTCGAGCGCCCGCCGGAGGCGCAGATGAGGGCGATCGGGGCCTTGTGATCGCCGCCCACCGCCTCATCGAGTTTCTGGAAAAAGCCGTCCTCATGCATGGAAATGGGGCGGGCCACAGGCGCCACCCCGCTTTGGCGCCACTCGCCGCGCGAGCGGATGTCAATGAGGGTGATCTCGCCCTTGCCCGCCATTTCAAAGGCCTGCCGCACCGACAGGTCGTCGGCAGCTTGCAGGGGCCCGGCCGAAAGAACGGGCATGACGATGGCCATCCACAAGGTGATCCAGGCGGCAAGGCGCAAAGGCGCGGAACGGGGCAACAAGGCCGGGATGGGGGAAGACTTGGTACTGTACATGGTGGCTCCTTGAACTCTAATCGCCCGCTGAACTCCAGTGAGCCGGATTGCAACCGATACCGAACCCGGGCATTTCTCCAGGCCGCCATCCGGGCGGCGGAGCATGCGGCGCCGGTCTTCGCCCCGTTGTCCCGGCGGTCAATCGGCGGCAACCGTGATCGCAACCTTGTCGCGGTAAAAGGCGACAAAACCCTTGATGGCGGCGGCGCCGGGCGGCGGGTCCTCATAGCTCCAGGCGATATTCTGGCCCGCCTGCCCGGCAAAGTCGAAGCTGAAATAGCCGGCCTTGCCCTTGCCGGGAGAATGGGAGACATGCGCCGCGCGCAGCGCCAGATCAAGGCGGACATCGGCGCGCGGAAGATAATATTCCGGCGCGCGGCCCGCCTCGTGAAGCACTAGCGCGCCAATGCTGTCGCCGACCATTCGGCCGCCAAGATGGATCGTGACACGCCCGGCGAAAGGCACGATGCGGATCGCCCGGTTGTTGGCGTCAGGGTTCATTTGCCTGATATCTCCAGCTCGCTATCCATTATCGGACAGACGGGCAGGATACAGAATAGCTCGACTTGCCGCGCCAAAATCGACGGCCCGCGGCCGCATATGTCAGGCGCCGGGATTAACCAAGGCGGGCGGCCGGTCTGGGTTGTTTCTCCCTGTCGTCTTGACAGTTTCCCTGCCGCCCATTATTTCACCATCCATCACGTTAGCACTCACATCACTTGAGTGCTAACAACGACCATCCAACATCGTTGTCGCGGCACAACGCCGCGTATCAGGAGGAACGATCCGTCATGAAATTCCGTCCTCTCCATGACCGCGTGCTGGTCCGGCGTCTTCAGGAAGAAGAAAAGACCGCCGGCGGCATCATCATTCCGGACACCGCAAAAGAGAAACCGAGCCAGGGCGAAATCGTTTCCGTCGGCGCAGGCGCCAAGGACGAGAACGGCAAGACCCAGCCGCTCGACGTGAAAGCCGGCGACAAGGTCCTGTTCGGCAAATGGTCGGGCACCGAGGTCAAGGTCAACGGCGAAGAGCTCTTGATCATGAAAGAGTCCGACATCATGGGGATCCTCGAATAGCCCCGCGGGCATTCGAAAAAGCGATCCAGATCCCTGCTAACCAGGCCGCGCCGATGCGGCCGGATCCGAGGTAATCGAAAATGGCAGCCAAAGAAGTGAAATTTGCAGCCGATGCCCGCGAGCGCATGCTCCGCGGCGTCGACATTCTGGCCAATGCAGTCAAGGTGACGCTGGGCCCCAAGGGCCGCAACGTGGTGCTCGACAAGTCGTTCGGCGCGCCGCGCACCACCAAGGACGGCGTGACCGTGGCCAAGGAAATCGAGCTTGAGGACAAGTTCGAGAACATGGGCGCGC
>JAGRLG010000014.1 GCA_020441905.1 Rhodobiaceae bacterium
GAAGTCCGAGCGCCTCGTCGACGGCTTCCCGCACTTCGCCGCGTGTGTCGGGGCCGATTTGCTCGCGCGCCGCAAAGGCGCGTTCGATGGTCGTCTTCAGTTGCGCGATGGTCATGGCAATCCGGGTTTGAGCTTGAAAATTCAGGATTTGGCGCGAGATTAGCGGCGCCGGGCGTCAAGTCAACTCTCGCCCGCCGCCCTGCCAGGCACCGCTGCCAGGAAGGCCGCCAGATCGTCGGTGACGTAGTGAACGTGTGCCGGCGTCTCCTCGCTCACCGCCCATCCCAGTTCCGCGTCGGGATGGGCATGGCCGTTGGGGCGGACCAGAACCGTTGTCATTCCCAGCGCCGCCGGGGCTTCCAGGTTGCGCTGCAAATCCTCGAATATGACGGCGCGCCGCGGTTCGATGTCATAGCGGGCGAGAAAGGCTTCATAGGTCGCGCGCGCCGGCTTGGGCACATAGCCTGCCGCCTCGATGTCATAGACCGCGTCGACATGCTCCAGCAGCCCGATTCGCGCCGCCACCTTTTCGGCATGGGCGCGCGTACCGTTGGTGTGAATGAAGATCCGCCCCGACAGCGCCTTCACCGCCGCCGAAAGTGGGCCATCGCGGGGCACCGCCGACAGGTCGATATCATGGACATAGTCGAGGAAGGGACGCGGATCGAGGCGGTGCTCGCTCATCAGGCCGCGCAAGGTGGTGCCATAATCGCGATAGAACTGCTTCTGCATGCGCCGCGCCGCCGCGGCATCGATGCCGAAATGGCGGGCGATGAACTCGCCCATGCGCTGGTCGATCTGGGCGAACAGCGCGCATTTGGGCGGGTAGAGCGTGTTGTCGAGATCGAAGATCCAGGTTTCCACCGCCGACAAGGCGCCGGCCTGCGAAGGGGAATGCCCGCCCGCCCGGGCCTCCTGGTTGGCGGTCCTGGAGATTTTCATGGTCAGTGCCTGTTTTCCGGCCCCAGGCGAACCGTGCGCCCGGCCGAACCATCTGCGGCCATGCGCCGAAAGCCGGCCTGGCCAAGCGCCCGCGCGCCGCAGTCGCCCTGGCGCGTGATCTCGAACTGGCTCGCCTTGGTGCACAGCTCCTCGTCGCCTCCCCATATAAGCGGCCGGCCCTCCGAAACAAGCGTTTCGCCATTGGCGTCGACCGCCTCGGCATAGACATAGAGCGGCTCGCCGCCGAGCGGCTGGCGCACCACCTGGACGCAGGCCCCGGCGCCGACTTCATACCAGCCGCGGCTGACGATCTCTGTGCCGGCGCCAATGCCGACCGCCGCCATCATGTTGTGCGGCGAGTCGTTGCAGACCTTTAGGCCATTGGCCTCGGTCGCCGCCACCGCGGCGTTGTAGAGAGCGGAAAAGAGAGCATCATCCGCCGCCGCGCGGTTCTCGGGCATTTCCCCGGCTTCAACCGTGCCGCCGCCGATGGTGGCCTCGATACTTGCGGCCGCGAATTGCGGCGCCTTGAGCGCGGCGGCAAATGCGTCGAGAGCGCTGCGCGTCATGGCGCCGAAATTGCCATCGGCGGCATCCGGTTCGTAGCCGGCGATGGACAGCAGCCGCTGAATGGCGGCGATACGTGCGCTCGGCGCGTCGAAATCCGGCGTGCCGGTGAGCTCGGTGATCCGCTGTTCGCCGCTGCCCCCAACTTCGTTGAACGGCGCCAGCCTGCCCCCTTCGTCGGCGCAGCGCGCCGCGCCGGCAAGCAGGAAATCCGTATTCTTGATACAGAACATGCGCGAGATCTGCGCCGTCTCGCCCTTCTCGCCATAAAAAGCGGGGGTGCGCACATGGAGAAAATAGCGTTCGCCCTCGCCGGGATTTTCCAGCACCACGGTGCAACTGCCGGGCAGGGTGCGGAACCAGCCCTGGGTCGCGCTCGACCCCTGTGTCTCGATGGCCAGCGCCGCCTCCAGGATATAGGCGGTGCGGTTGCACAGCTGGTAGTCCTCGGCCGCCGCCGGGGTGCCGGCAGCGGTGCCCGCCCCCACCAGGGCGGAAAGCAGCAGGGCGGCCGCCCCGGCGCGGCGCCGCCTTGCGCGCTCAGCGGTGGATGAGTGTGCCGGCGCCATGTTCGGTATAGAGCTCCAGCAGAACCGGATGCGGAACCTTGCCGTCCAGGATGACGACGCCGCGCACGCCCTGCTGAATGGCATAGATGCAGGTTTCGATCTTGGGGATCATGCCGCCGGTGATCGTGCCCTCCTTGATCAGCTTGCGGGCCTCGGCAACGGTCAGTTCCTTGATCAGGCACTTGTCCTCGTCGAGCACTCCGGGCACGTCGGTCAGCAGCAGGAAGCGCTCGGCCATCAGCGCGCCGGCAATGGCGCCGGCAAATGTGTCGGCATTGACGTTGTAGGTTTCGCCGCCTTCCGAGGTCGCCACCGGCGCCACCACCGGAATGAGGTCTGAATGGATGACCACGTCGAGCACGTCGCGATTGACCTTGTCCGGTTCGCCGACAAAGCCGAGATCGATGATGCGCTCGATATTGGAATCGGGATCCTGCGCCGTGCGTTTCAGCTTGCGCGCGATCACCATATTGGCGTCCTTGCCCGACAGGCCGACGGCGCGCCCGCCAACCGCGTTGATCGCGGCGACGATCTGCTTGTTGATGGCGCCCGCCAGCACCATCTCGACGATTTCCACCGTCGCCTTGTCAGTCACCCTGAGGCCGTCGCGGAATTCGCTCTTTATGTTGAGTCTCTCCAGCATGGCGCCGATTTGCGGCCCGCCGCCATGCACCACCACCGGATTCACCCCGGACTGCTTGAGCAGCACGATATCGCGCGCGAACTGGTGCGCCATGGTTTCATCGCCCATGGCGTGGCCGCCATATTTGATGACGATGGTGCGCTCCGAATAGCGCTGCATATAGGGCAGCGCCTCGGCGAGGATCCGCGCCTTGTCGTATGGAGAAATTTCCGGCGCCGTACCTTCCGGACCTGTGCCGGTCGGGGCGCCGGGCGGCCTTTTATTTGCCATGCGATTGCTCCGCAACGAAGAAGCGGCGCGCCATGCGCCGGCCCCTCTCTTAGCCGATTTGTGCCGCCATGCTCAATGGCCGCTGTCAACTGGCGCCGCTGTCAGCCGGCCAGCTCGGCGATTTCGGCGCGCAGCTGGTCGATACCCTCATTGCTGCGGCTGGAGGTGGCGAGAATGCGCGGAAAAGCGGCCGGGCGGCGGCCCAGCGCGGCGCTCACCGCGGCCAGCACCTTTTCGCGCTCGCCGCTTTTGACCTTGTCGATCTTGGTCAGCACCGCCTGATAGACCACGGCGCTGGTGTCGAGCAGCGACATCAGTTCCTCGTCCGAGGATTTCAGCCCGTGGCGCGAATCGATGAGCAGGAATACGCGGCCGAGGCTTGCCCGCCCGGCGAGGTAGCGGGTGATCAGCCTGGTCCAGGCCGATATCTGCCCCTTGGGCGCCCGCGCATAGCCATAGCCTGGCATGTCGACGAGGTAGCAGGCCGGCCCCAGGGCAAAGAAATTGAGCTCGCGGGTGCGCCCCGGCGTGTTCGAGGTCTTGGCCAGGGTGTTGCGCCCCGTCAGGGCATTGACCAGGCTCGACTTGCCGACATTGGACCGCCCGGCAAAGGCGACCTCGGCGCGCCGCGGCGCCGGCAACTGCTCCAGTTGGGCCACCGACAGCAGGAAGTCGCAAGGACCGGCAAAGAGCAGCCGGCCAGCCTCCAGCCGGGCCTGCTCGCGCGCGATTGTCCCGCTTGCCGTCTCGCCCGCTTGCGCCCCTGCGTCCGCTTCGCCCATTTGCCGCTCCCGCCAGAGGCGGCGCCCGAAGGCGCCTATTCGCCTGCCTTGGGCTGCTTCCTGCCCGGGAACATGGCCCTGATATTGCCGATCAGATCCACATCGACCCCCTGGCGGCGCATGATCACATATTGCTGCAGGATGGAGAGTGAATTGTTCCATGCCCAGTAGATCACCAGCCCGGCCGGAAAGCGTGCCAGCAGGAAGGTGAAGATCAGCGGCATCCAGTTGAAGATCATCGCCTGGGTGGGGTCCGGCGGCGGCGGATTGAGCCGCATTTGCAGGAACATGGTCAGGCCCATGATCAGCGGCCATACCCCGAGCATGAGAAAGTCGGGCGGGGTGAAGGGAATGAGGCCGAACAGGTTGAACAGGGTCGTCGGGTCGGGCGCCGCCAGGTCCTGGATCCAGCCGAAGAACGGCGCATGGCGCATTTCGATGGTGACGAACAGCACCTTGTAGAGGGCGAAGAACACCGGAATTTGCAGCAGCACCGGCAGGCAGCCCGACATCGGGTTGATCTTTTCCTTCTTGTAGAGCTCCATCATCGCCTGTTGCTGGCGCGCCTTGTCGTCCTTGAAACGCTCGCGGATCTTGAGCATTTCCGGCTGCACCTTCTTCATCCGGCTCATCGAGACATAGGACTTGTTGGCCAGCGGGAAGAAGACGATCTTTACCATCACGGTGACGATCAGGATGGCGATGCCGAAATTGCCCACCAGGCGGAAGAAGAAGTCGATGGCGTAGAACAGCGGCTTGGTGATGAAATAGAACCAGCCCCAGTCGATCAGCAGTTCGAAATTGAGAATGCCGAGCGCATCCTCATAGCCGTCGACGACATTGACGACCTTGGCTCCGGCAAACAGGTTCGACGACACGCTGACGCTCTGTCCCGGCGCGATGTCCTGGGGCGCGGCCAGGTAGTCGGTCTGGTAGGTGGCGTCGGACTCTCCAAGCGGGAAGGCGCTGAGACGCGCATTGAAAGGTTCCGACTGGCTGGGAATCAGCGTCGCCGCCCAGTATTTGTCGGTAAAGCCGAGCCAGCCTCCGGTGACGGAGAACTCCTTCTTGCGGTCATCGAGGATCGACGAGTACTTGACCTCTTGCAGGCCCTGGTCGCCGAAAACGCCGATCAGCCCCTCATGCAGCACATAGTAGCCGAGAGTTTTCGGCGTGTGCTGGCGCAGGATGAGGCCATAGGGATGCAGGCGAACCGCCTCGGCGCCGTGGTTCTCCACCGTCTGGGTGATCGAGAACATGGCGTTCTGGTCCACCGCGTAGCTGCGCTTGAAGATCAGGCCCTCGCCATTGTCCCAGCTCAGCGTCACCGGCTTGCCCGGCGTCAGCGCGCCGGCTTGGTCGGGCGTCCAAACCGAATTGGCATCCGGCAGCTTCACCGTCTTGGCGCCGCTGGACCAGCCGAATTCGGCATAATAGGGGTGCTCGCTGCCAGCGGGCGAGAACAGCACGATGGGCTTGCTTTTCGGGTCCACGTCCTCGCGGTATTTCTTCAGCACGATATCGTCGATACGCGCTCCTGTGAGCGCGATCGAGCCGCCCAGCGACGGCGTGTCGATGGCGATGCGCGGGCTGGCCTTGAGCGCGGCTTCGCGGCTGGTGGCGCTTCCGGGCGCGCTAGGCTGTGTTCCGGCGGCCTGCGGTGCGGCGCCGCTCGGCGCCGGCGCGCCGCCCTGATCCGGTGCCGGGGCGCTGCCAGCGGCCGGAGCGCTGCTCCCCGGAGCGGTGGGGGCGGCCTGCATTTCCTGGCTTGCCACCTGCTTGTCGCGCTCGTCCTGCACCTTCGGAGCGCCGATGAAGAACTGCCAGGCGATCAGGATGACCAGAGACAGCGCGATCGCCAAAATGGTGTTTCGATTGTCGTCCATCGTTGCTTCCGTTGTTGCAATTCTTGATACGGGGCCGCGTCAGTCCTGGCGCGCCCCGCTTCCCCCCGCTGCCCCTGGCGTCCGCCGGGTATCCGGCCGGCCGGTTCTGCCGCTTTCCTCGCCGCCGCGCGCAAGCGCTGCCGCAAGGTCGTTCACCAGAGACGCGAATGGAGCTTTAGCAGCGCTCAGGCGGCCAATCAAAACATAATCATGCCCGGCGCGCGCACCCTGCGGGGCGGCAAGGCGCACCGCCTCGCGCAAACGGCGCCGGATGCGGTTGCGTGTGACGGCGATACCGACCTTCTTGGTCACCGTAAAACCGAAACGCGGCGGCCCGGCATCGGCCGTGGCGCGCGCCCTGGTCTGCAATGTGAAGTGCTGTGTGTTCTGCCGCCGGCCGCGGGCCGTCCGGAGGAAATCCGGCCGCTTCTTCAGTCGCTCGAAGCCGCGCATCGATCAGGTGTGCCGCGCGGCCGGGGGCCTTCGCGGCGGTGCCGGCCTCAGGCCGACAATCTCTTGCGGCCACGGGCGCGGCGGCGCGCCAGCACTTTCATCCCGCCGACAGTCGCCTTGCGGGCCCGAAATCCGTGGCGGCGCTTGCGCACAAGCCTGCTCGGTTGATACGTCCGTTTCACGTTCGCTCCTCCGCCGCTACCGGCATAAGGTTGAATAGGATGCTGTTCCGCCGCCCGGCATCGATGGCAGCGGGGCGCGCGGGCGAACAAAGCCAGCCACGCCGCGCACATCGCGGGCGAATGGAACGGATCGGCTTATAGGGCGCCGCGCCGGGCAAGTCAATTGACCTGCCAGCGCTTTGGCGCAGTTTGCCTCCCGCTTTCTCACTTGTTCTGACAAAACATCACATAGGCTTGATTTTGGCGGAAAACGGCTTTCCGCCGCCGCCATAATTGCCGTATGGCTAGAAATGCGGGCAGGCGCCAGCCCCCGCCACGCTGATAAAAAAGCACGATTTGCGGCAATGGGGCATCCGGTGACAGAGAAGAATGGCAGCGCAGCGGCAACGGAGCAGGGGCGGCGAAGCTGGTCCTGGCGCCGCATCGCGCCCCTTTTCGTGCTCATCGCCCTGGCCGGCCTTGCCTTCGCCATGGGCTGGCACCGCTTTCTGTCCTTTGAAACCCTGGCCATGAACCGCGAAGCCTTGCGCGGCTTTGTCGCCGGCAACTGGCCTCTGGCGCTGGCAGCCTATGCTGGCATTTATATCGCGGTGGTGGCGCTGTCGCTGCCCGGCGGCGCCTTGCTCACGATTTCCGGCGGCCTGCTGTTCGGCTGGCTCGCCGGCGGGCTGGTCACGGTCGTCGCCGCCACCATCGGCGCCAGCATCCTGTTTCTGATCGCACGCAGCGCCCTTGGCGAGCCGCTGGCCGCCCGCGCCGGTCCCTGGCTTGGCAAGCTGCGCTCCGGTTTTCAGGAAGACGCTCTCAATTACCTGCTGTTCCTGCGCCTGGTGCCCGCCTTTCCGTTCTGGCTGGTCAACCTGGCGCCGGCGCTGCTTGGCGTGTCCTTGCGCCTGTTTGTCCTCGGCACCTTTTTCGGCATCATTCCCGGCACCTTCACCTTCGCCATTGTCGGGTCGGGCCTCGACAGCATCATCGATGCCCAGCTTGCCGCCAATCCGAATTGCCTGTCGGGCGGCGAATGCGCTTTCCGCCTCGATACCGGGGCGCTGGTGACGCGCGAAATATTGATTGCCTTTGCCGCTCTAGGCATCATCGCCCTGCTGCCCGTCATTATAAAAAGGGTCCGCGCCCGCCGCCGGTCCTCGACGTGAATTGCGCCATCCCAACCGGCTTCGCTCCGCACGTCCGCATATAAAGGTCCGCCGCCATGCCTGAAATCCTTACCCCAGATCTTTGCGTTATCGGCGCCGGTTCAGGCGGCCTGTCTGTTGCCGCCGCGGCGGCGGCCTTCGGCGTGCCGGTGGTGCTGATCGAAAAAGGCGAGATGGGTGGCGATTGCCTCAATTACGGCTGCGTGCCGTCAAAGGCGCTGATCGCCGCCGCCCGCCACGCCCATGACATGCGCGAGGCCGGCCGGTTCGGCATCAATCCGGTGGACCCCAAGGTCAATTTCGGCCGCGTCAACGACCATATCCACAAGGTCATCGCCGCCATCGCCCCCAATGATTCGCAAGAGCGCTTCACCGGCCTCGGCGTCAAGGTCATCCGCGCTGCCGGCAGCTTCGCCGACCGGCGCACGGTGGTCGCGGGCGATCATGAGATCCGCGCCCGCCGCTTTGTCATCGCCACCGGCTCCTCGCCGGCGGTGCCGCCTATTCCGGGTCTTGCCGATGTGCCCTATCTCACCAACGAGACGGTGTTTCAGCTGCGCCGCCGCCCCAGCCATCTCATCGTTATCGGCGGCGGCCCCATCGGCATGGAACTGGCGCAGGCCCATCGCCGCCTCGGCTGCGAGGTCACGGTGGTGGAAATGTTCGCCCCCCTGGCCAAGGACGACCCGGAAGCGACCGCGGTGGTGCTCGAGCAGATCCGCCGCGATGGCGTCGTCGTGCGCGCCGGGGTCAAGGTTGCCGGTGTCTCGGCCGGCAAGGGCACGGTGAGCGTGGCCATCGAGGACAGGGACGGCAAGGCCGACTCGATCACCGGAAGCCATCTCCTGGTCGCCGCCGGGCGCCGGCCCAATATTGATGGCCTCGGCCTCGAACATGCCGGTATCGCGACAAATCGCGGAGCTATCGCCGTCAACAAGCGCCTCAAGACGTCCAACCGCCGTGTCTATGCCATTGGCGATGTCGCGGGCGGGCTGCAATTCACCCATGTCGCCAACTACCATGCCGGGCTGGTGATCCGTTCAGCCCTGTTCCGCCTGCCGGTGAAGGAAAACCGGGGCATCATTCCCTGGGTCACCTATACCGACCCCGAGCTCGCCCATGTCGGCATGAGCGAGGCCGAGGCGATAAAGCAAGGCGGCAAGATCCAGATCCTGCGCTGGCCCTATGGCGAGAACGACCGCGCCCAGGCCGAGCGGGCCACCAGCGGCTTCATCAAGGTCATCGCGGGCAAGGGCGGGCGCATTCTCGGCGCCACCATTGTCGGGCGCAGTGCCGGCGAGATCATCCAGCTCTGGGCGCTCGCCATCAGTTCCGGCCTCACCATCAAGGCGATGACCGGGTTCGTTTCGCCGTACCCCACCTTGAGCGAGATATCGAAACGCGCCGCCATCACCTTCTATGCCGGCAGTTTGACGAAGCCCTGGCTGAGGCGCATCCTCTCGATATTGCGATCCTTTGGATAAGCGGGTGAACACGACAGACGGCTTCGAAGATCCTATCGGCGATATTCCGGCGGACAAGGCCCGGCCCGGCGCGGGCGCGGCGCGTGCCCGTTTCGGTTTTCTTGGGCTCGGTCTTTCAGGCAGGCTGCTGCTGCTGACCGTGCTTTTCGTCATGATCAGCGAAGTGGCGATCTTCGTGCCCTCGATCGCCAATTACCGTCTGACCTGGCTGCGCGACCGCGTCGCCTCGGGACAGATCGCGGCGCTGGTGCTCGACGCCGCGCCCGACAAGCTCGTGCCCAAATCTCTGGAAAAGGAACTCCTGGAATCGGTCGGCGCGATGGTCATCGCGACCAAGAACAAGGGTGTGCGGCGGTTGATGATGATGTCCGATCATCCCAATGAGGTCGCTGCCCATGTCGACATCCGCGAGGCGCCCGGATGGGGGGCCATTCGCGATGCCTTCGCGGCCTTGTTTGCCGGCGACGGGCGCACCATCAGCGTCGTTGGCGGCAACGGCGCCGGCGGCCTGATCGAGCTGGTGCTCGACGAAACGCCGCTGCGCCGCGCCATGTTTGTCTATTCGATCAATATTCTCTCCCTGTCGCTGATCATTTCGGCCATCACCGCGGCCCTGGTCTATTTTTCGCTGAACTGGCTGCTGGTGCGCCCGATGCGCCGCATCACCGGCGCCATGATCCGCTTTCGCCAGGACCCGGAGGATGCCAAGCGGATCATTGCGCCCGGCGGGCGCGGCGACGAGATCGGGCGCGCCGAACGCGAGCTTGCCGCCATGCAGGCCGATCTTGCCGATACCTTGCAGCAGAAGGCGCGCCTCGCCGCTCTCGGGCTGGCGGTGAGCAAGATCAATCACGACCTGCGCAATATCCTGGCGACCGCGCATCTGATATCCGACCGCCTGTCGGCGGTGCCCGATCCCACCGTGCAGCGGTTTGTTCCCAAGCTGATCGCCTCGCTCGACCGCGCCATCGCCTTGTGCTCGGACACCATCCGCTATGGCCGCGCCCGCGAGGCACCGCCGCGCCGCACCAGCGTGCTGCTTGCCCCCCTGGCGGATCAGGCCGCCGAGGCCGCCGGGCTGGCCGCCCATCCGGCAATCGAATGGGTCAACACCGTCGAAGCAGCGCTTCGTGTCGATGCCGATTCCGATCAGCTGTTCCGCGTCCTCATGAATCTGATGCGCAATTCCGTTCAGGCGCTGGAAAGCGAGCCACACAGCTATAGCGAGCAGGACATGGTGCGCCTGTCGGCGCGTCGCGACGGGTCCGTGGTGACAATGGAAATCTGCGATACCGGCCCCGGCGTGCCGGCCAAGGCGCGCGAAAATCTTTTCGCCGCCTTCAAGGGATCGGTGCGGCCAGGCGGCAGCGGCCTTGGCCTAGCCATTGCCGCGGAGATCGTGCGCGCCCATGGCGGCCAGTTGCGCCTGCTCGACCACGCCCTGGGCGCGACCTTTCAGATCGTGCTGCCGGATCAGGTGGTGGACCTGAAGGCGCGGCGCGGGCAAGAGCGCGCCAGCTAGGGGTCCGGCTCGCTTGCGCCTCCGCTTTTTTGCGCCCCGGCTTACCTGCGCGCCGGTTCGCCGCGCGAGGAGGCGCGGGCGGGGCCGTCCTGCGCGGTGATGCCAAGGCTGGCCGCGAGCCGGCCTTTGGTGCGCAACAGGTCCGACAGATGATATTTTTCGAGCACCGCCAGAAAGGCTTCGCCGGCCTCGCGGAAAAGCCCCTTGAGAAGGCAGGCTTTCTCGATGCAGCAGCCGGTTCCCGGCTCGAAGCACTCGACCAGCGCCATGTTGCGCTCGCAGGCGCGTACCACCTCGCCGACATTGATCTCTTCAGGCAGGGCGCCAAGGCGCAATCCGCCACCCTTGCCGCGGATGGTTTCGACATATCCCATGCCGGCCAGATTCTGCACGATCTTCATCAGATGATTCTGCGATACGCCATAGGCGCTTGCTATCTCGCCGATCGTCGCCAGCTCTTCGCCCTTGATCCCGAGATAGATCAAGACCCTCAGGCTGTAGTCTGTGAAAGTGGTCAGATGCATGGGCGAGGGGCCTTTCAAAAAATCCGTCACAAAGATGTATAATAGATATTGCTTTCAGGCAAGCGCCATGCTAATCAGAAGATGTACAGGAGATACCTCTTATGCCAGCGAATGATACAGGCGGCACACCGATGACCCGGCCATTGCCCGACGAAGACATGATCAGGGACGCCCTGCGCGCCGTCATCGACCCCGAGGTGCATCTCAACATCGTCGATCTTGGCCTGGTCTATGGCATCGAGATTTCGCCTGCCGAATTGCGGGTCACCATGACCATGACGACGCCGGCCTGCCCGGTCAGCGGCCTGTTGACCGATCAGGTCGAGGAACATCTGCGCGCCCTGGCGCCGGAAGGGACCGGCGTCGCGGTGGACCTGGTCTGGGATCCTCCATGGTCGCCCGAAAAGATGTCGGAAATGGCCAAGCTGACATTCGGCTGGAGTTGAAGCCCCGCGAAAAAGTTCAATCCCGCGCCAGGATTGGCGCGCTGAAAAGGTAAGGAGCGAGAAAAATGAGCGAACTGTCGATCCGGGAAACCCTGGACGTGCGCGAGATCGAGCCGCGCAACCGTCATCCGATGATTTTTGGCAGCTACGGTGCCCTCAAGCAGGGCGAGGCCATTCTATTGATCAATGACCATGACCCGAAGCCGCTCCATTACCAGTTCCAGGCCGAATATCCCGGCGCCGTGAGCTGGGACTATCTGGAGCAGGGGCCTGACATTTGGCAGGTCCGCATCGGCAAAGTGGCATAACGGAACGCAGATCATGGGCGGTCGTGAGATGAACCCATCCAATTCATCGCAGCGCCCAGGCGTACCCGGCACGGCGGGGGGGCTCCCTGTTCCCCTTCGGCTTCCCCTGCTCGCACTGGGATTTGTGGCGCTGTTCGCCGGCATATTGGCAGGCTTGGCCCGATTGGTTCCCCTCCAGATCGACCATGCATCCGAGCTTGCTGCCGTCCACGGCCCGCTCATGATCTGCGGTTTTCTCGGCACGGTGATCGGCCTCGAACGGGCCGTCGCCCTGTCCCGCCGCTGGGCCTTTGCCGGCCCGCTGGCGACCGCCCTTGGCGGCGCCTCGCTGATCGCCGGCGGCCCGGCCGGCGTGCCGGAGCTTGTCGGCCCGGCCCTGTTTTTCCTCGGCAGCCTCATTCTTTGCCTCGCCAATGGCGCTGTGCTGCGCCTGCGCATGGCCGACGATACCATTGTAATGGCGCTGGGCGCCCTGGCCTGGGCGGGCGGCAATCTGTTGTGGCTGTCCGGCGCCGGTTTCGAGGCCGTGGTGCCACTCTGGGCCGCCTTTTTGATCCTCACCATCGCCGGCGAGAGGCTGGAACTGAGCCGTCTCATGCCGCCGACCCGCTTCGGCCGCAAGCTGTTTGCCCTGGTGGTCGCGGTGCTCGGCCTTGGCGCCCTTCTCGCGGCCCTGTGGGGCGAGAACGGCGAAATGCTCTTTGGCGCCGGCCTCATCGCCCTTGCCGCCTGGCTGGTGCGCTATGATGTGGCGCGGCGCACCGTGCGCACCGAAAAGCTGCCGCGCTTCATCGCGATATGCCTGCTGTCGGGCTATGCCTGGCTTGCCCTTGCCGGGGTGCTGATCCTGGCATCGGGGGGCATTTCAGCCGATCGCATGGTCTATGACGGCGCCCTGCATGCCATCTTTCTCGGCTTCGTCTTTTCGATGATCTTCGGCCACGCGCCGGTCATCCTGCCCGCCGTTACCACCTTCCAGGTGCCCTACCGGCCCTGGTTCTATCTGCACCTTGCCCTGCTCCATCTTTCGCTCGCCCTGCGTCTTGTTGGCGATCTGACCGCCAACGATGCCCTGCGCGGCCATGGCGGCCATGTGAACGCCGCCGCCATTATCCTTTTTGTCGTCGCCACCGTATCTTCGGCCATTGCCGCGCGCCTTGCCCGCTCCCGCAAGGCCGCCCTGGCAAGCGGCCGCAAGGGCTGACGGCATGGCGCCGCGGGCGAGGTCCGGACGCTGCCCGCCCGGATCTCGCCCGCGGCGGCAAAACAGCGCGATACACGGCTTGCCTTTAGGCTATCGATGGATTACCAAGTGGCGCCCGGCGGGACAGCCGGGCATGCGGGAAGCACCGGACCCGGAAGCCGGAAACAGGGCCTTCCCCGCAATTTCAGGCGCCGGTAGCTCAGTTGGATAGAGCACCAGACTACGAATCTGGGGGTCGGGGGTTCGAATCCTCCCCGGCGCGCCATTCCCTTTGGAAGGGCCGCCTCTTCGGTCAAGGGCGAGTTCGAACTTCGTTCGAACGTGCGCGCCATTTCCTCCCGCGGCCATTTCCTCCCGCGACATAATCCGATAAGGCTCATATGGTCCATTCGGTCCATCCGGCTGGTTCCACGATCCAGCAACGCGAGCCAGACACCATGCGACCTGAACTCATCTATATCGGCGATCCCATGTGTTCCTGGTGCTTCGGCTTCGCGCCGGTGATCCAGGCGCTCTATGCCAAGCACAGGGACGCCGTGACCATGACGCTGAGAATGGGCGGCCTGCATGTCGGCAACGACTATGTCGTCGAGGCCGACTACCGCGAGTTCCTGCGCGCGCACTGGCTTGAGATCGGCGAGCGCACGGGGCAGAAATTTTCCCTCGACATCCTCGACAGGCCGGCCTGGATCTACGACACGGAATTGGCCTGCCGCGCCGTCGTGGCGGTGCGCCGCCTCAAGCCCGGCGCCGAATGGGCCTACTTTCCCTTGATCCAGGCGGGGTTCTACACCCATAACCGCGACCCTCATGATCCGCTCAGTTTTGCCCTTGCCGCCGAGGAAATCGGCATTTCCCGCAGCGATTTCCTCGCCGCCTATGACGACCCGGCGGTGAAGGCCGGGACGCTCGAGGATTTCCAGTGGGCACGCTCCATGGGCGTGCACGGTTTTCCCACGGTCCTGGTGCAGGATGCGCGCGGCTATGCCCTGCTCACCAATGGCTATCAGCCGCTGGAAGCCCTGGAGGGTCCGCTTGAAGGCTGGATTGCCTCCTCGGGGCAGTAATTTGCCCGTGTCGCCAGTGGCTTGGAATTTCTTGAAAGCGCGCCGCGCGCATTTGGACGCGGCGCCGCGGCCGGGCGCTGTTGCGATCTGCCATTGACCTTTGCCGCATTAGGCCACATATGATGGGCATTCGAGATTATGCTCTGCCTTGCTGCATTGGTCCGGGTACGGCCCCTTTCCAAGACATCGTTGAAATCGGATAAAGGCCCGCACGATGGTCGCGCGGGCAAGTAACGCGTTTCGCGTTGTCAAAAAGGAGGCCCTCATGGCCACAGGTACTGTAAAGTTTTTCAATCACACTCGCGGTTTTGGCTTCATCGAGCCGTCTGACGGCGGCAAGGATGTTTTCGTCCACGCCACCGCGGTCGAGCGCGCCGGTCTTCCGGCCCTGGCCGAAGGCCAGAAGCTGAACTACGAAGTCGAGACCGATCAGCGGTCCGGCAAGTCGTCGGCGGTCAATCTCCAGAACGCCTGACTCTAACCGGTTCGGGATCGCCCGGCGCTGATGCGCCGGGCTTTTCTCCCGCCAAAGGGCGGCCCGGACCCCTGCCGATCGAACCTGCTTGAAAGGAGAAATCCGCTGCAAGTCACCGTCCGCGAGAACAATATCGAGCAGGCCCTCCGGGTCCTGAAAAAGAAGCTTCAGCGCGAAGGCCTCTTTCGCGAGATGAAGCGCCGCCGGTCCTACGAAAAGCCGTCGGAAAAAAGAGCCCGCAAGGCGGGCGAAGCGGTCCGCCGCGCCCGCAAGGCGGCGCGCAAGCAGGCCCAGCGCGAAGGCCTGGTCGCCGGCGCCCGCGCCAAATAGCACCGTTTCCACCGGAATAGCGCCGCAACCGCGGCCGCCATGCCGCATTTACGCCCGGTGCGGCGTGATGATCTGGCGCAGCGCCTCGTTGGCGGCCATGCGGTCGAGGGCCAGGTTGATGTCGCCGAGCGGCAGATGGTGGCTGATCAGTTTTTCGACCGGGAAGTGCCCCTGGGCAAAGAGTCCGGCATAGCGGGGCAGGTCGAGGGGCGGGTTGCAACTGCCCATATAGCTGCCCTTGACCGTCTTGGCCGAAGTCACCAGGGAGGCGACATCGAGCGGGAACGGCGTTTTCGGGTCGACCAGGCCGACCGAAACCACCGTGCCGCCGCGCCGCACCGCGTTATAGGCGGTGGCAAAGGCGCCAACCGTCCCCGCCGTCTCGAAGGCAATATCGGTGCCGCCGCCGCTGAGGTCGCGGATTAGCTCCGCGCCGCTGCCGTCCAAATCGGCAAGGGCATGGGTGGCGCCGAGCCGCGCCGCCGCCGCAAGGCGCCGCGGGTCCTTGTCGATGGCGATGATTTCGCGCGCTCCCGCCAGCGCCGCGCCGAGAATGGCGCTGGAGCCGACCCCGCCAAGCCCTACGATCGCCACCGTGTCGCCGGCGCGAATGGCACCGGTATTGAGAACCGTACCGGCGCCGCACATCACCGCGCAGCCGAACAGCGCCGCGACATCCAGCGGCACGTCCTTGGGGATCACCACCGCCGAGCGCTCCGAGATCACGGCATATTCGGCAAAGGCCGACAGACCCATGTGATGATGAATGGCCTGGCCGTCCTTTGACAGCCGCGTGCCGCCGCCCAGAAGCGCGCCGGCCCGGTTGGCGGCAAGCCCCGGCGCGCAGAGATGGGTGTCGCCGCGCAGGCAGTCCGGGCAGGCGCCGCAATGGGGCTGGAACACCAGCACGACATGATCGCCCACCCGCGCCGTGGTGACGCCGGCGCCGACCTCCTCGACCACGCCCGCGGCTTCGTGGCCGGGCACGATCGGCAGCGGCCAGGCGCGCACGCCATTGACCACCGACAGGTCCGAGCGGCACAGGCTGGCAGCCTCGATGCGAACCAGCAATTCGTTGGCTCCCGGCCCCTCGGCCTCGATGTTCTCCACGCTCAGGGGCATGCTTTGGCCGTAGGGTTGTGCGAGTCCGGCCTGGCGCAGCACCGCTGCCTTGAATTTGATGGTCACTCTGCAAGCCTCATTTATTTGAATAATTGAACAAAAATTCCATATTTATAACAATTAAAACCAGCAACTGTGCCGAGCCTTGCGGCGGCGCGCTGCCATAATCCTACAAATGGCGCCCCGGACCGACAAAAAAGGGGCGCAAGCAATCCTATTGGCAGGAGATCCAACATGACGTCGCGAACACAGGTCCGAACCCAAGTCTGCATCATCGGTGCCGGGCCGTCCGGGCTTTTGTTGTCGCAATTGCTCCACAATGCCGGCATCGACACCATCGTGCTGGAGCGCCAGAGCGGCGACTATGTCCTTGGCCGCATCCGCGCCGGAATTCTCGAACAGGGCATGGCCGATCTTCTGCGCCAGGCCGGGGCCGGTGCGCGCATGGATCGCGAGGGCCTGGTTCACGAGGGCCTTGAACTGTGCTTTTACGGCGACCGCCGGCGCGTCGATCTGAAGGAATTGACCGGCGGCGACGTCGTCACCGTCTATGGCCAGACCGAGCTCACCAGGGATCTCATGGATGCCCGAAAGGCCGCCGGCGGTATCACCGTCTACGAGGCCGCTAACGTTGCCATCCACGACCCCGCCGGCGATCATCCGCGGGTCAGCTATGTCAAGGACGGCAAGACCCATGAGATCGCCTGCGACTTCATTGCCGGCTGCGACGGCTATCACGGCGTCTCGCGCGCCTCGATCCCCGACAGCGTGCTGCGCACCTTCGAGCGCGTCTACCCCTTCGGCTGGCTCGGCCTGCTTTCCGACACCCCGCCGGTGGCCGACGAACTGGTCTATGCCCGCCATGAACGCGGTTTTGCCCTGGCCAGCATGCGCTCGCAAACCCGCAGCCGCTATTATATCCAGTGCGCCTTCGACGAGAACCTGAAGGAGTGGACCGACGACCGCTTCTGGGATGAGTTGCGCCGCCGCCTGCCCGAGGAGCTTGCCGCCGCGCTGGTCACCGGACCCTCGCTGGAAAAGTCGATCGCGCCGCTGCGCAGCTTCGTCGCCGAGCCGCTGCGCCATGGCCGCCTCTTTCTCGCCGGCGATGCCGCCCATATCGTGCCGCCGACAGGGGCCAAGGGGCTTAACCTCGCCGCCTCCGATATTCAGTATCTCTCGCAGGCGCTGATTTCATTCTACCGCGACAAGGCCGAGGAAGGCCTCGACGGCTATTCGGCAAAGGCCCTTGCCCGCATCTGGCAGGCCGAGCGCTTCTCGTGGTGGATGACCATGCTGCTGCACCGTTTCCCCGATTCCAGCCCCTTCGATGCCCGCATGCAGCGCGCTGAATTCGAAAACACCACGCGGTCGCGCCACGCCCTGGCCAATCTGGCCGAGAACTATGTCGGCCTGCCTTACTGAACCGCGGAAATGGCGGTTTCGGGCGCGGACTAGTTGGCGTGGACGATGAAATTGGTGCCGCTGATGTTTTCCGGCCCCAGGCCGCTGTCGGAAATGATCAGCGAGGAGCCGGGCATCAGCAGCCGCTCCAGCCGGTTGCGCAGCGGGTCCGGCAGGTCCATGCGGTCAAGCGCCTGGGCGGCGTCGGGGGAGGATGCGCCGTCGCCGGAATGGTCCGTGCCGGTGACGCTGAGCGCCAGCCAGCGCGCCTGGCGGGCGTCGGCGGGAAAATCCATCGCGGTGAAAATATGGGTGCCGAGGGGCGCTTCGCCGCGGCGTATCCGCACTGGCGCGTCGAACAGCGGGCGGAAATTCTGGCGCACATAGAGATGGCCGTTCGCCGGCGCGCCTTCGCCGGCGCGGGCATAGAGGGCGCGGATCAGTTCCTCGCTCACAAGACCGTCGGCGCGCATCCCGCCGTCCTTCTGGAACGCGGCAACCGCCCGCGCCGTATCCGGCCCCATATAGCCGTCGATTTCGCCGGGCTCATATCCAAGCCTGCCGAGTAGCCGCTGGACGTCGCGCAGCCGCTCGGCGCCGTTGCGCCGCGTGATCAGGATATGCAAGGGCGCCCTGGAACGCTTGGCATAGAGGCGCAGATGGTCGAACTCCGCTTCCATGTCGGCCAGGGCGATAGAGGGCGCGCGCGGCGGCTCCCGGCCGATCTGTGCCCCGGATACCGGATCCACGACCCGGGTCCGCCCGAGGCGGGCTTCCAGGATCGGCGGCGCCGGCGGCCAGGGCAGGGTCAGGGAGGGCAGGGGCTGCGGGTTGAGCAGGGCGCGGTGGAAAATGGCCTCGGGCGCCGGATCGCCCTTGGCGATGACGACCTGAACCCCGCGCTGCGTCATTGAAAAAAGCTCCGGCGCGAAGTCGCGCGGCAGGCGGATGCAGCCATGGGAGGCCGGATAGTCCGGCACATGGCCGGCATGAAGCGCAATACCCGACCAGGTCAGGCGCTGCATGAAGGGCATTGGCGCTTGCGAATAGATATTTGAGCGGTGCCAGACCTTTTTTTGCAGGATGGAATAGATGCCCGCCGGGGTGTCATGGCCGGGCTGGCCGGTCGAAACCCGCGAGGATCGGATGAGCTGCCCGCCGCGATAGACCTTGATTGTCTGGCCGCCCAGGGAGACCACCAGCTTGAGCGGATCCCTTGGCACGATCCGCAGCGCGTCCGGGGTTCCCTGTCCCGGCGCCTTGCCGCCGCTGGCCAGCGCGGGCGCCGCGGCAAGGGCCAGCAGGGCAGGCACCCCCAGCAATAGGGCCATCGCCAATTGATGGCGCCGCGGCGCCGTGCCTCGTTTGGCCCTAATCCGGCGCCATGCTGAATACAAAGATTGTTCGCGTCTTGCGTTGTCCGCCATCTACGCAACCCCCACCCGCCGCGCGCGCCAGCGCCCCCGGCCTCTCGGCAGCACCAACCATGCGGGTGAACTTTTAATATTGTGAAAACTAGCGCCAATCAGGGCCGGTTGCCACACGCGGCCGGCCAAATAAACGTGAACGCGCCCCGTTTTTTCGCGCCGGGCGGCGGTCAATCGCGCTTTTCCGGCCCCGAGTCGGCCAGAATTCCGCACAGCACGATGACCGCGAACTGCTCGGCGACGCGCTCGATTTCGCCCGGCTTTTCCGGGTCGAGCCAGGCCGAGGCGGCGTTGCACATGCCAAGGATCGCAAGCGTTGCCGTGCGCGCGTCGAGCCTGGAATCGAAGCGGCGGTTGATCCGCCCGTCTTCGATCAGTTTTTGCCACAGCCCTTCATAGTGCCGGGTCACGGCGCCGACCTGCTTGCGTCCCGGCCCGGTTACGTGATGCCGGTCGCGCTGGAAAACCTTCACATAGGCGCGCTTCTCGCGCAGCGGCAGCAGATGGTGGCGGATGCCGGCGCGCACCTTGTCCGCCCAGTCGCGGTCGCTGGCGCAGATCTCTTCCAGCGTTTCGACAAAGCCCTGTACGCCGATCAGGCAGACCTCGCGCAGCGCATCCTGCTTGGTCGAGAAATAGTAATAGAGGCTGGCCTGGCGCAGGTTCAGCACCTCGGCGATATTTTGTGTCGAGGACGCGTTATAGCCCAGATCGGCAAAAGTCTGCGCCGCGGCGTCGATGATCTCGGCCCGCCGCTTGAACTGGCGCGCGCTGGCGCCCTCCGGCATCCCATCCTTGCGCCGCGCAGGCTGCCCGCCCTTCCCCTCACGAGGCGCCGCGGAACGTTCTTGGTTCTTTGTCATCGATCCCGGTTCCTGGTCGCCATTGCCAAGGCACATGGCAAGGCCGCAGCGGCAAATCGCGGTTTCCCGCCGCTCCTGGCGGTTCGCGCCTCTTTGCCGTCGCGCCGCGACCTTAGGGCGAGCGTGCCGGCAAGAAAACAGGCATTGACAAATTCTATAGCTTTATAGAAATTAATGGAAGGCAGAATGCGGATCTAAACCGCGTCGCATCCAGGGAGGTGATATCTTGAAGCGCAATCCGCCATTCCGCGCCGAACATATCGGCAGCCTGCTGCGCCCCCAGGCGCTCAAGGATGCCTGGCGCCGCCACGACAGGGGGGAATTGTCGGACGCCGAATATAGCGCCGCCGTGGACGATGCCATCCGCCAGGCCGTCCGCCTTCAGGAAGAGGCCGGCCTGAAATCGATCACCGATGGCGAGTTCCGCCGCAAGTCCTACTGGTCGCATTTCGTCGAGGCGGTGGAAGGCTTCGGCGTGCGGCCCTCGGTTTTCAAGTTCCATGATTCCCACGGCCACGATCAGGAGTTCCTCGCCCCCTTTGTCGAGGGCAGGGTGCGCCGCAACCGGCCGATTTCGGGCGCCGAGTTCGATTTCCTCAAGACCGCGACCAGCCAGACCGCGAAGATCACCATGCCGTCGCCGCCGACAATGCATTTCTGGCGCCTCAGGGAGACGCTGTCCTCCGGCAGCTATGACGACGAGGAGGCCTATTTCGCCGACCTCGCCAGGGTCTTCAACGACGAGATCAAGGATCTGGCCGGGCGCGGCGCGCGCTATATCCAGATCGACGAAGTGCCGCTGGCCATGCTGTGCGATGCCGGTATCCGCGAGCAGGTGAAGGCCGCCGGGCGCGACCCCTCCAGGCTGGCTAACCGCTACGTGCAACTGATGAACGAATGCATCGCCGAGGCGCCCGGCAGCGTCACCGTCGGCATGCATCTGTGCCGCGGCAATTTCAAGGGGCAGTGGCTGTCCGAGGGCGGCTATGACTCTGTGGCCGAACTTCTGTTCGGCGAGTCAAAGGTTGATGTCTTTTTTCTTGAATATGACAGCGAGCGGGCCGGCGGCTTCGAACCGCTTCGTTTCCTCCCCGAAGACAAGGTTGCGGTGCTCGGGCTGGTGACCACCAAGTCGCCGCAGCTTGAGGATGCAGGTGCCCTCAAGCGCCGCATCGACGAAGCCGCCGGCTTTGCCCCGCTGGACAATCTCGCCATCAGCCCGCAATGCGGCTTCTCCTCGACGGTGGCCGGAAATCCGGTGACCATCGACGATGAGCGGCGCAAGCTGGAACTGCTGGTCAAGGTGGCCCACGACGTCTGGGGTAGTGCCTGAGACGGAGCGCGCGCAGCAAGAAAAGAGAAGGCAATGTTGGACCTCTCGCCAGACAAACCGGAAGCTGCCTATGGCCGCCTGCGCGCCTCGACGCTGCCCGGTTTGCTTGCGCAGCGGGCCATGGCCTCGGGCGGCGCCCCGGCTCACCGCGCCAAGAAGCTCGGCATCTACAAGGAGCGCAGCTGGGCCTGGCTCGCCGGCGAGGTGGCGGCGCTGGCGCGGGGCCTGCGCGAACTCGGCCTGAAGCCCGGCGGCCGTGTCGCCATCATGGGCGATCCTTGCGAGGAATGGGTGATCGCCGATTATGCGGTGCAGGCCGCGGGCGGCATTTCCTTCGGCATCTATCCCACCGCATCGCCTGGCGAGGTCGCCTACCAGCTCGCCCATTCCGGTGCCCGGCTGTTCATCGCCGAGAACCAGGAATATGTCGACAAGGTGCTGCCGCTGCTGGCCGATTTGCCCGATGTCAGCCATGTCATCGTTGCCGATACCACCGCCATGTTCATCTATGACGATGCCCGCATCCTTGCCCTCGACGATGTGATCGCGGGCGGGCGCGCCAGCGGCGACACCTCCCCCGATGCCCTGGCCGCAATGGCGGCGGCGCTGTCGCCCGACGACACCGCCTTCATCGTCTACACCTCGGGCACCACCGGCCACCCCAAGGGCGCCGTTGTCGGCCATGGCAGGCATCTGGCCGCCGCCTTCAATCTGGTGGCCCACTATCCGCAAATGGCGCGCAAGGGCCAGCGCACCGTGGTCAACCTGCCCCAGTGCCATGTGCTGGGCCGCGATGCCGCCATCACCGTGCCACTGCTCACCGACATGGTTCCCCATTATGGCGACAGCATCGAGGATTTCCCCAACACCTGCTTTGAGGTCGCGCCCACGGTGCTGTTCACGGTGCCGCGCTACTTGCAGAAATTCGCCTCCCAGATCCTGGTTGGAATCGAAAACACCTCGGCCCTCAAGCGCGCGGTTTACGATCTTGCCCTGGCGCGCGGGCGTGCCGCCCTGGCCCGGCTGTGGGAGGGCAGGGCGCCAGGTCCCGCCTGCCGGCTGCTGCGCTTTGCCGCCTTCCGCCCGATGCTCAGCCAGCTCGGCCTCGACAGGCTCGAACTGGTGCTGTGCGGCGGCTCGGCCCTGCCGCGCGAAACCATGGCGCTGTGGCACATATTCGGTGTCAATGTCTGCGAGATGTATGGCCAGACCGAAACCGCCGGCGGCATCATCGCCGGCCAGCGCGGCCCCTTCCCCCAGCCCGGCAGCGTCGGCACGGCGCCGGCGGGCTGGGCCTTCGATTTCGGCGACAAGGACGAGATCCGGGTCACCAAGGGCGATCTGTTCGATGGCTATTGGCGCGACGACAAGGAAAGCGCCGCCGCCTTCGACGAGGCCGGCCGCCTGCTTACCGGCGATGTCGGGCGCCTGTCCGGTGGCCAGCTCGCGATCATCGATCGCGCCCGCGATTTTATCGTCACCGCCGGCGGCAAGACCCTGAGCCCGACGACGATCGAAAATGCCCTCAAGGCATCGTCCTATATCAGCGAGGTCATCGCCTTCGGCGACAACCGCAAATATGTCTCGGCCCTGATCGAGCTCGACCAGGATACGGTCGCCGAATGGGCGCGCAGCAACAATGTCGCCCAAGGCGGCTTCACCGCCCTGACCAGGGACCCCGCGGTCATTGCCCTTATCGAGGGCGAAATTGCCCGGGCCAATAGCCAGCTGGCGCGCGTCGAGCAGGTCAAGAAATTCATGATCCTGCCCAAGATCCTCGACCCCGAGGAGGAGGGCGAGCCGGTGACGCCGACGCGCAAGGTCAAGCGGTCCTTGATGTATGAGCGTTTTCGCGACCTCGTCGAGGGCATGTATGACAAGAGCGAGGAGGAGCGCATCGCCGGCAAGCTGGGCGAGGTTTTTTGAGGGGCAAGGAAGAGCGTGGCGGCGCAGCCGCCTTCAGTGAGAAAAGCAAGGGAGGAAGAGAAATGCTCAAGAAATTGCTTTTGACCGGGGCCGTCATGGCTTCGATGGCGGGCACCGCGCTTGGCCAGGACTCCTATGTTGTCGGCATATCCGGCGCCCTGACCGGGCCCGGCGCCGGCACCTATGCGCCGGTGATCGAGGCGGTGCGCATGTATTTCGACAAGGTCAACAAGGCTGGCGGCATCAACGGCCACAAGGTCGATCTGGTCGCTCTCGACAACCAGTCCAACCCGTCAAAGGCGGCGGCCGATACCAAGCGCCTGCTGCTTCAGGACAATGCCCTGATTATCGTCAACAGCAGCCTGTCGAGCACCTATGAGCCGATGATCAACGAAACCAATCGGGCGGGCGCGCCCTTGCTGTTCGGCGGCAGCGTCTGTCCGACGCAGGTTTTCCCGAAAGCCGATCCGTTATTGTTCTGCACCACCTCTTTCGGCGCCCATTACGATTCCAACATGGCCCTGGCCTTCATCAAGCAGGCGGCCAAGGAAGACGTCATGATCGGATTTTCGGCCATGGCCATTCCGGTTTCGCGCGGCGAAATCGACTATGCCGAGGAGCAGGCGCCGAAAATGGGCTTCAAGCCGGTGGCCAAGGAGATCATCCCGCCGCCGACCGCCAATTACGGCCCCCATGCGGTGAAGATCAAGGACGCCGGCGCCAACTGGGTCTATTCCTGGGCGCCGTGGGTGACCCAGATCAAGACCTTCGAGGCGCTGCGCACCCAAGGCTGGGGCGGCAAGATGATCGCCTTCGGCCATATCAATGCCGAGGACGAACTGGCCCGGGTCAAGGATGACGGTTTCTATGTTTTCGGCGCCAATGCGCTGTTCCAGGAAGGTCTGCCGATTCATAAGGAGATCGAGGAAACCGCCAAGGCCGCCGGCGCCACCTTCCCGGTGACGCAGTTGGCCGAAGGCTGGGTCGTCGCCATGGCGCTCGACGCCGCGCTGACCAAGACCGGCTGGCCGGCGAGCCGCGAAAAGCTGGCGGCGGTGATGAACGATCTGGAAATCGACACCAAGGGCCTGCGCGGCGGACCGGTCAAATGGACCGCCGACAACCATTTTCGCACCGATGCCTTTTACCGGGTCTATCGCTGGGACAGCGCCAAGAACGCCATCGTCAGTGAATCGGACTGGGTGTCGTTCCCGGTCAACTGACCGCGCCCGGCTGGGCCCTCGCGGGCGAGCGGGCGGCGGCGTGGCGGCGGCAATCTGCCGCCACGCCTTGCCCTGCTTGGCCGCCCTTCCATAATTTATGATTTGCGCCGCGCCGGGGCCGGGGATCGTCCAATGCAGCTTCTTGCCAATTATCTGACCCTAGCCGCGCTCTATGCGCTGATCGCCTGCGGCTATGTGCTGGTCTACCGTGTCAGCCGCGTGCTCACCCTGGCGCATGGCGAGGTGATGATGGTCGGTGCCTATCTGCTGCTGACCATGGGCACGCTTTTTCATCTGCCGCCGCTGCCCGCCTTCATTGCCGCGCTCCTCATGAGCCTGGTCGTCGGGCTTGCGATCTATTGGATGGTGATGCGCCGCATGGCCGGCGAAACCGTTTTTGCCGCCGTTCTTGTGACCATCGCCCTTGGCATCCTGTTGCGCGGCGCCATGGCCCTGGTCTGGACGCCGCGCCTGCAATATCCCGCCGAGGCCATTGCCATGGAAAATCCCTCGGTCGCGCTTGGCGGCAGCGTCGCGGTGTCCCAGGCATCCCTGCTCATCATCGCCTCCGCGGTGCTTGTCTATGGCGGCCTGTTCTTGTTTTTCCGCCACACCACCTGGGGCGTGCGCATGCGCGCGGTGGGCGAAAACCCGCGCCTCGCCGCCCAGCGCGGCATTGCGCCCCACGGCCCGCTGGCGCTTGCCTGGGGTATCGCCGCGCTCACCGGCGGCCTTGCCGGCATGCTGCTCTCCATCGATACCGGCATCGACGAGGCCATGGCCATCATCGGCCTCAAGACCTTCCCGGTGGTGCTGGTCGGCGGCCTCGACTCGCTGTCCGGCGCCATCATCGGCGCCCTGGTGGTGGCGGGCGCCGAAATCCTTGCCATCTATTATGTCGATCCGCTGGTCGCCGACGTCGCGCCCTTCCTGGTCCTGCTGGCAATCCTGATGGTGCGTCCCTGGGGCCTGTTCGGCACCCGCGAAGAACTGGACCGCGTGTGATGGCCCGCGCCAGCGGATACCTGAAGACCGGCTATGGCCAGCAACTGGTGCTGGTGGAAACGCGCATGCAGTGGATGTTGCTGGCGCTGCTCGCCGCCGCCCTGCTGGCGCTGCCGCTGTTCGCCTCCTTCTTCCTGCTCGATCTGGCCGGCCAGATCTTTCTCGCCGTCATCGGCGCCGTGGCCCTGATGCTGCTCACCGGCATCGCCGGCCAGGTTTCGCTCGGCCATGCCGGCCTGCTCGCCGCCGGTGCGCTTGTCACCGGCATTCTCACCCAGGAGGCCGGGGCCCCGTTCTGGATCACCCTGCCGGCGGCAACCATTGCCGGCGCCCTTCTGGGTCTTCTGTTCGGCCTGCCGTCGCTGCGCCTCAAGGGGCTTTATCTCGGCATCTCGACCCTGGCGCTGCATTTCATCGTCGTTTTCCTCGGCCAGGAATATGAGACCATTCGCGGCTTTTCGACCGGCATTTCGGTTCACCCCCCGCGCATTTTCGGCTGGGAGCTCTACGACCCGGCGGCCTGGTACTATGTGTTGCTCGCCTTCGATGTCGTCGTCGTCCTTTTTGCCCTCAACCTGCTGCGCTCGCGTACCGGGCGCGCCTGGCGCGCCGTCCATGAACGCGATGTCGTCGCCGAGGCGCTGGGGGTTTCGGTATTCCGCGCCAAGCTTTCCGCCTTTGTCATTTCCTCGGCGCTGACCGCGCTGGCCGGTGCCGTATTCTCCTATTACCGCGGCTTCGTCTCGGTCGAGGCCTTCTCCCTTTTCGTCACCATCCAGTATGTCGCGATGGTCATCATCGGCGGCCTCGGCTCCATCCTCGGCGCCATTCTGGGCGCCATTTTCGTCACCATGTTCCCCTATGCCATCGAGGCCGCGCTCGAGACGACGGGCCTGGCAGCGGCGCTGGCAGGCTATGTCTTCGCCATCAATTACGCCTTGTTCGGGCTGGTCATGCTGGCTTTCCTGCTGTTTGAGCCCGACGGACTGGCCGGCATCTGGCGGCGCCTGCGCGATTACTTCTTCCTGTGGCCGTTCCGCAAGACGCCGCTGGCGGGGGGAGAGTGAGAATGAGCGATCTTCTGCTGTCGGTCGAACAGGTTGAAGTCGTCTATCATGACGTCGTCACCGCCGTGCAGGGCGTCAACCTGACCGCCCGCGCTGGGCAGATCGTTTGCCTGCTCGGCTCCAATGGCGCCGGCAAGACAACCACCTTGCGCGCCATTTCCGGCTTTATCGGCCTCGACCACGCCAGGGTCACCGGCGGCCGCATCGTCTTTGCCGGCGAGGATATCGCCAATGCGGCCCCGCATATCTGCGCCCGTGCCGGCATTGCCCTGGTGGCCGAGCGCGACAAGGTTTTCGAGCAGCTCTCGGTACGCGAAAATCTCGAGATCGGCATGGTCGCGGGAAAGACGGGAAGCCAGGCGGCGGGTGGCGACCGGCTCGACCTGAAAGGCATCTACCGCTTCTTTCCCGAGTTGGAGCGCCTGACCGGGCGCCAGGCCGGATTCCTCTCCGGCGGCGAGCGCCAGATGCTGGCCATCGGCTCGGCGCTGCTGACCTCGCCGCGCCTGTTGCTGATCGACGAATTGTCGCTCGGCCTGGCCCCCGTGGTGGTCGAGCGCCTTGCCGCCGCCCTCACCGACATCCGCGATGCCCTCGGCATCACCATCCTGCTCGTCGAGCAGAACGCCAATATCGCGCTCTCCATCGCCGACTACGGATTTGTCATGGAAAACGGCCGCATCGTGCTCGATGGCGATGCCGGGCGCCTGCTGGCCCATGGCGATATCCAGGAATTCTATCTTGGCCAGGGCGCCGCCGCCGGGGAGCGGCGCAGCTACCGGGCGGTCAAGCAATATGCGAGGAAAAGGCGCTGGTATGGCTGAAGGCGCGCGACTGGCTATTGACGGCGTGAGCCTGTCCTTCGGCGGCCTTTCGGTGCTGCGCGACGTCTGTTTTGCCGTTGAGTCCGGCGAATTGAAGGCGCTGATCGGCCCCAATGGCGCCGGCAAGACCTCGATGCTCAATTGCGTCAGCCGCATCTACCGCCCCAATACCGGGCGCATCCGTCTCGACGATGCCGAATTGACGCGCCTGCCCGGCCACCGTCTCGCCCGCGCCGGCGTCGCCCGCACCTTCCAGCACGGCGAGGTCTTCCCCCATATGAGCGTCATCGACAATCTGCTGGTGGCGCGCCACGCCCATATGCGCGGCAATATCCTTGCCGAGGGTCTGTACCTGCCTTTGGTGCGCCGCCGCGAGGCTGGCGAGCGCGAGGCGGTCGAGCGGGTTATCGAGTTCTGCGAGCTGGAACGCGTGCGCCACCGCCTGGTCGGCGCGCTCGCCTTCGGCGTGCAAAAGCTGGTCGGCTTTGCCCGCGCCCTGGTCATGGACCCGCGCCTGCTCCTCCTCGATGAGCCCTCCGCCGGACTGACCCGCGAGGAGAAGGAAAATCTCGCCCGCTTCATTCTGCGCGCCAAGGCCGAAATGGATCTCACCATGCTCTGGGTCGAGCACGACATGCAGATGGTGGCCGATCTGGCCGATTCCATCGTCGTGCTCGATTTCGGCCAGATTGTCACCGATGGCTTGCC
>JAGRLG010000068.1 GCA_020441905.1 Rhodobiaceae bacterium
TCCGGCCCCGGCGCTTCAGGCGCCTGCCGATCCACTTCGCCAGAGCCTGCGCCACTGCCAGCAACTTGGCGAGGCAGCCGTGCACGATCCCGGCTGCCTCGCCATCTGGGCCGAGAACCGCGACCGTTTCCTCGGCCGGACGCCGGTGCCCGCCGCCCCGCATCAGAACGGGGGGCAGTGAACCATGGGCGGCACCGGCGTCATCGACAATTTCCTGGGCGTCTTCACCAGCTATATCGACAGCGGCTTCGGCCTGCTTGGCGGCGAGGTCGCCTTCATCGCCACCACGCTAATCGTCATCGACGTGACGCTGGCCGCACTCTTCTGGTCCTGGGGCGCCGATGACGACATCATCGCCCGGCTGGTCAAGAAGACGCTGTTCGTTGGTGTCTTCGCCTATCTGATCGGCAACTGGAACAATCTCGCCCAGATCATCTTCGACAGCTTCGCCGGTCTTGGCCTGAAAGGTTCGGGCACCAGCTTTTCCGCCGCCGATCTGCTGCGGCCCGGCAAGGTGGCGCAGACCGGCCTCGATGCCGGTCGCCCGCTGCTCGAATCCATCTCGGACATGATGGGCTATTGGTCGTTCTTCGAGAACTTCATCCAGATCGCCTGCCTGATGTTCGCCTGGGCGCTGGTACTGCTGGCCTTCTTCATTCTCGCCGTGCAGCTCTTCGTCACGCTGATCGAGTTCAAGCTGACCACGCTGGCGGGCTTTGTCCTCATCCCCTTCGGCCTCTTCGGCAAGACCGCCTTCATGGCCGAGCGCGTTCTTGGCAATGTCGTCTCCTCCGGCATCAAGGTGCTGGTGCTGGCCGTCATCATCGGCATCGGCTCGACATTGTTCTCGCAGTTTACGGCCGGTTTTGGCGGCGTGACGCCGACCATCGACGACGCCATGGCGATCGTGCTGGCCGCACTTTCCCTTCTCGGCCTCGGCATCTTCGGTCCCGGCATCGCTTCCGGTCTTGTTTCTGGCGGCCCGCAGCTTGGCGCAGGTGCAGCAGTTGGAACCGGTCTCGCCGCTGGCGGCATGATGCTTGCCGGCGGCGCTGCCGCAGGCATGGCCACGAAGGGAGGGGCAGTGGCGCTGTCGGGTGGAACTGCGGCTGTCCGTGGCGGTGCTGCCGCCGCAGGTGCGGCGAGCGCCGCCTACAGTGTCGGTTCGCTTGGCCAGTCCGGCGCTGCCGGTGTTGCCTCCGGCCTCGGCGGTGTTGCCCGCGCGGCAGCCTCCGCCGCCGCATCACCCCTGAAACGGACGGCCTCGAAAGCAGCGGAAAACGTCAAATCCAGCTTCTCCGATGGCGCGCGCGCCGGGCTCGGCGTCACCGGTGGATCGTCCTCGCAGGGAACCATTGGCGGTACGAGCGTGGCCGGCGCTGCCGCACCCGCCTCCGTACCGGCGGGCGGCCCACCTGCATGGGCGCAGCAGATGCACCGCCGCCAGGCGCTCAATCACGGCACGACCATGGCCGCCCATGCCGTCCGCTCCGGTGACAGCCACGGCGGCGGCTCTTCCGTCAACATTTCCGAAAGTGACCGCTCATGAACATCTTCAGACGTCCAGCGACCCATTACGGCAAATCGCCCGAACCCGAGACGCCTTACCAGAAAGCCGCGCAAGTCTGGGACGAGCGCATCGGCTCGGCTCGCGTGCAGGCCAAGAACTGGCGCTATATGGCCTTCGGCTCGCTGATCCTCTCGGCGGGCTTCGCTGCCGCGCTCGTTCTGCAATCGGCGCGAGGGACCGTCGTGCCCTGGGTGGTGCAGGTCGATAATCTCGGCCA
>JAGRLG010000069.1 GCA_020441905.1 Rhodobiaceae bacterium
ATCTACGACCGCGCCGCACTGGTGGCGCTCCCCAGCAAGATGCGCGCGAACTACGCGGCGCACCTGATGCAGATCACGAGGCTGGCGCCCCAGTTCCTCGTCACCTTCGAATATGATCAGAGCAGGATGGAGGGTCCGCCATTCTCCGTGGCCGAAGAGGAAATACGGCGCTGCTATGGTCGGTCCTATTCGCTGAAGCGGGCGGCAAGTGTTGAGGTTGCAGGCGGGTTGAAGGGCAGTTGCCCGGCGACCGAGAATGCCTGGGTGCTGCGCGCGGAAGTTCGCAAATGAGCGGACCCCGGCGGGGGAAATCCGCCAAGCCGGATCCTGCTGGCTGCCCGGCCGGCCGGTTGCGGGGCACTGGAGCGATAGCCGCGCCGGATCATTTTCACCCGCCCCCGCGCCCCTTCATCATTGTGCGAAACGTCTCGAACTGTTGGATCAGCCGGTTGAACTGGTCCGCTCTTTGCGGCGCCAGGCGCCTGGCTTCGGCCAAATCCTCGAGGGCGCGGTCGAACTGTCCGGATTGTCCCAAAACCGTGCCACGCTTGAAACGGGGCAGCCAGGCCTGCCAGTCATAATCGGACATATGTTCGATGGCGGCATCCAGATCTTCGATCGATTTTTCCAGTTGTCCCTGGGACATGTAGACCAGGGCGCGCTCGATCAGCGCCTCGGTGAATTCCGGATCGGTTTCCAGGGCCGTGGTCAACAGCGCCAGCGCCTCTTCCTTGTTTCCTTTTAACCGCGCCGCCTTGCCGCTGCGATAGAGCGCGACCGAGGCATCGCTTGTGGCGACCGCGTCCAGAACGCGTGATTGCAGGAAGTCGGCCATGTCGGAAGGCGGCTGGAATGCCGGGTGGTGAATCGATACGGCGACATATTCGGCCAGTGCCTCCTGGATGGTGGCGGCGGCATAGAAGCTCGGCATGCCCAGCTTGTAGGCGATATCGTGGCGCTTCGAGGCCATGGCGGAGGCAAGGTCGGCCAACCCGGCCTCGTGCATTGCCGCCTTCAGAGCGGCGATCCTTGGTTCCGCCAGCGAGCGGAACGCGGCGGAGCGAACGATCTTGTGTTCGGCGTCGGCGACATGGGTGAGTTCGTGGGTGAGGGTGTAGAGGGAAGACGCCACGCCCAGATAATTGCGGGTATTGGCGGCGAAGACGTCGTTGAACCACATGGCGCCGTGGCCGCCGAAGGAGCTGCCTCCCAGCCCCTCGATGCGGTAGAGCGGGATCGGCCCTTGCGCGGCGCCAAGCCGGAACAGGCCGGGGGCTCGGGCAAATAGCAGCGCGATGTCGCGGGCGAGCTTGTCTTTTTCCGAAGCCTTCCACGGTTTGACCGCGATTTTCTTCTGCTCGGCCAGAACCGCGGGAACCGTGTCCGGCCGGATGGTGTCGCGGAATTCGACATATTTCTGCCAGCCCGCCCCTTCCGCCCCTTCCGCCGCTGCCGCAAACCCGGAAACGGAAAACAAAAGCCAGGCAAGGACGATGAGGTATTTGCGCATCGACGTCTCCCGATCTCCTTCCGGTGGGCCAGTCTCCCACTGTTGGGCCGGTACTGCTGGGCCGCTCCTGTTGGGCCGGTGGCCGGCGCGGCGTGCGCCGTCAAGTCCCAGGGCGCCGGCCGCTATGACCGTAGCTTTTCCAGCCCCCGGGCCAGGTCGGCCTTGAGATCCGCTACGTCCTCAAGCCCGACATGCAGGCGCAGGGCAGGGCCCTTTGCGCTCCATTGCGTCGCGGTGCGGTATTGGCTCGGGTCGAAGGGGATGATGAGGCTTTCATAACCGCCCCACGAATAGCCGAGGCCGAACAGGGCAAGCGAATCCAGCATGGCGTGGACCTTTTTCTGCGCCACCGGTTTCAGGACAATCGAGAACAGCCCGCAGGCGCCGGAAAAATCGCGCTTCCACAATTCGTGCCCCGGCGCTCCGGCGAGCGCCGGGTGAAGAACCTCCGCCACCTCCGCGCGCCCGCGAAGCCAGCTTGCGATCTCGATGCCCGCCGCCATTTGCCGCTCCAGCCGCACCGCCATGGTGCGCAGGCCGCGCAGGCCGATATAGATCTCCTCCGTGCCGGCGCAATTTCCCAGCGCCTGCCAGGTATCGCGCAGCGCCGGCCAGGCGGCGTCATTGGCGCTGATGGCGCCGAGCATGGCGTCGCTGTGCCCGGTGATGTATTTGGTCGCGGCATGAATGACGACATCAACGCCTTTCCCGATCGCCGCGAAATAGAGCGGTGTGCCCCAGGTGTTGTCGCACAGCACCAGCGCGCCATGGTCGTGGGCGGCAGCGGCAATGGCAGGGATATCCTGCACTTCCATGGTCTGCGAGCCGGGGCTTTCGGTATAGACGAGCCGGGTGTTGGGCTTGAGCAGCGCCTTGATGGCGCCGCCCATCAGCGGATCGTAGTATTCGGTCTCGATGCCGAGCCTCGCCAGCACCGAATCGCAGAAATGCCGGGTCGGGCGGTATACGCTGTCGGTGACCAGGACATGGTCGCCGGCGCGGGCATAGGCGAGGATCGCCGCGGTAATGGCGCCAAGGCCGGAAGGCGATATCACGCACCCCGCCGCGCCGTCCAACTCGCCGATCGCCTCCTCGAGCGCGGCCATGGTTGGCGTGCCGCGCCGTCCATAGACATAAGGCGGGGGTTTGCCGGTCAGCGAGGCGGTGTCGGGGTAGAGCACCGTCGAGCCGCGATAGAGCGGCGGATTGATGAAGCCGTGATGGTCGAAGGGGCGGCGCCCGGCATGCACCATCCTGGTCGCAGCGCCTTTTCCTGCCCCCGGTTTATCGCTCTTGGCCATATCTTTTCGTCCCCTGCGGCACCCCGGTCCGGTTTAGCATGTTTGCGCGGCGAACATAGCCTGGCGCGACCGGCGCGAGGCTTGACCTGCCCTTGTTTATCGCCTGAGATAAGAGCATCAAGAAGATCCGTGGAGTCGAGCCACCGGACAGGCGGAATTTCGCCACAGTTGCGCGGTCCATGGACGCGGGCGAGGCCAAGGCACGAGGCTCGCCGCCGCCAGGGACTGCAACGCAGGGAGGATAGATTGTTCAGGAAAGTAATTTCGGGCGCTCTCGTGGCGCTGGGAGGGCTTTGGCTTGTCACTTCCGCCGCCGGCGCGGCGACGCTCGACGACGTCAAGTCCAAGGGCGCCATTCAGTGCGGTGTCAACCAGGGGCTGCCCGGCTTTGCCACCACCAACGACAAGGGGGAGTGGACCGGCCTCGATGTCGATTTCTGCCGCGCCCTGGCCGCCGCGGTATTCGGCGACCCGGCCAAGGTCAAGTTCACGCCCCTGTCGGCCAAGGAGCGGTTCGTCGCCCTGCAATCGGGCGAGATAGACGTGCTGTCGCGCAATACCTCCTGGACGATGAGCCGCGACACCGCCCAGGGCATGAATTTTGCCGGCGTGATCTATTATGACGGCCAGGGTTTCATGGTCCGCAAGTCGCTTGGCGTCACCAGCGCCCTGCAACTCGACGGCGCCACCATCTGCACCAATACCGGCACCACCACCGAACTTAACGTCGCCGACTATTTCCGTGCCAATAAGATGAAATATGAAGTGGTCGCCTTCGAGAAGTCGGACGAGGTCGTGCAGGCCTATAATTCCGGGCGCTGCGACGTCTACACCACCGATTCCTCCGGCCTCTATGCCCAGCGTCTCAAGCTGACCAATCCGGACGAGCATGTCGTGCTGCCGGAAATCATTTCCAAGGAGCCGCTGGGGCCCGTGGTGCGCCATGGCGACGACCAGTGGTTCGATATCGTCAAATGGACGCTCTTCGCCCTGATCAACGGCGAGGAAATGGGCATCGACAGCACCAATGCCGACCAGATGAAGGAATCGCAAAATCCTGAAATCCGCCGCTTTCTCGGCGTCGAGGGCACCTTTGGCGAAGGCATGGGCCTTGGCAATGACTGGGCCTACAACATCGTCAGGAAGGTTGGCAATTACGGCGAGCTGTTCGAGCGCAATCTCGGCCCCAAGACCAAGCTTGGCATTGCCCGGGGCCTCAACGCCCTGTGGTCGAATGACGGCCTTCAATATGCCCCCCCGATCCGCTGAGCGCGCGGCGCGGCGCATCGGAACAGGTCACATTGATCCGGCATGACCGGCGGTTCAGGCAGTCCGGGCCAGCGGCGGCGAGGAGAAGGCATCACGCTTTTCAGCAATCCCCGGTTTCGCGGCCTGGCCGGCCAGCTCCTGCTGGTGGGCCTGATCGTCTGGCTTGGCTATGCCATCCTTTCCAATGCGGCGGTCAATCTCGAAAAACAGCACATATCCTCCGGCTTCGGCTTTCTGGACAACAGCGCCGGCTTCGGCATCGTCGCCACCCTGGGGTCCTGGCTGGTCGGCTATAGCGAGCAATCGACCTATGGCGAGGCGTTCCTCGTCGGCCTGATCAATACTCTCGCCGTCGCCGCGCTCGCCATTGTTCTGGCCACGATCA
>JAGRLG010000070.1 GCA_020441905.1 Rhodobiaceae bacterium
GGCGCATGAGCCTGTCGGCGCTGGCCATGCGCTCGATCCTCGATTCGATCGCCATGCGGCTTGACGAGTCGCGCGATATTTCGCGCTATCTGATCGGCCTGCTCGTTTTTCTCGGCCTGCTCGGCACATTCTGGGGCCTGCTCGAAACCGTGACCTCGGTCGGGCGCACCATCTCCTCCCTCGATGCCGGCGCCGCCAATTCCGGCGTCATTTTCGAGGACCTCAAGGCCGGGCTCCAGGCGCCTCTGTCGGGCATGGGCACGGCCTTTTCCTCCTCGCTGTTCGGCCTTGCCGGATCCCTCGTTCTGGGCTTCCTCGACCTCCAGGCCGGCCAGGCGCAGAACCGCTTCTACAACGATCTGGAGGACTGGCTGTCGACGGTCACCGACCTTTCGCCCGCCGAGATCGCCGGTGAGCGCGAAGCCCTGTCGCCGGCCAGCCTGACCTCCATCGAGCGCAGCATCGACCAGCTCGCCCGCTCGGTTTCGCAGGGCGGCGGGCCGACCACCGGCGCCACCGCCGCCATGGCCCAGCTTGCCGAGGGCATCCAGTCCCTGATCCAGCACATGCGCGTCGAGCAGCAGATGATCCGCGAATGGGTCGAGTCCCAGGCCGACCAGCAGAAGGACGTCAAGCGCGCCCTCGATTCGCTTAAGACGCTGGCGCGGCACGGCGAAGAGTAGAACGATGGCGCTGGCGCGGACAAGACGGCGCGAGGGCGGGGCGAATTACTGGCCGGGCTTTGTCGACGCCATGGCGACGCTGCTCCTCGTCATCATCTTCCTGCTGTCGATGTTCATGCTGACCCAGTTCTTCCTCAGCCAGGAAATCTCGGGCAAGGACACCATACTCGGCCGCCTCAACCTCCAGATCGCCGAACTCACCGAATTGCTGGCGCTGGAGCGCGCCGGCAAGCGCTCGGTGGAGGAAACCCTTGCCGCGCTTCAGGACTCGCTCGCCGACGAAAAGGCCAAAGCCGGCCGTCTTCAGGGCTTGCTCGACGCCGGCTCGGCAAGCGCCGGCAGCGCGGCCGAACGCGCGGCGCAGCTTGGCGCCGAACTGGAAGAGGAAAAGCGCGTTTCCAGTTCGGCGCTGGCCCGGATCGATTTGCTTAACCAGCAGATTGCCGCCATGCGCCGCCAGCTGGCGGCGCTCGAACAGGCCCTGGAAGCATCCGAGGGCCGCGACCGCGATTCCCAGGTCAAGATCGCCGACCTGGGGCGCCGCCTCAATGTGGCGCTGGCCCAGAAAGTCCAGCAGCTGGCCCGCTTCCGCTCCGATTTCTTCGGCCGCCTGCGCGAGATCCTGAGCCAGCGCGCCGATATCGAGATCGTCGGCGACCGCTTCGTCTTCCAGTCCGAGGTGCTGTTCGATACCGGCTCGGCGGAAATAAACCCCGCCGGCCAGGCCGAGCTGGCCAAGCTGGCCGGCGCCCTCAAGGAGCTGGAACAGGAAATCCCCGCCGACATCGCCTGGGTGTTGCGGGTCGATGGCCACACCGACGACCGCCCCATCCAGTCGGCGCGCTTTCCCTCCAACTGGGAACTGTCGAGCGGACGCGCCATCTCGGTGGTGCGTTTCCTGATCGAGCGCGGCGTGGCGCCAGGCCACCTCGTCGCCGCCGGTTTCGGCGAATTCCAGCCTCTGGCTTCGGGCAGCGGCGAAGCCGCCTATCGCCGCAACCGGCGTATCGAACTCAAGCTCACCGAGCGCTGACGGCCCTGGCGGCCTTCACGCCGCCGGCTGGTCGGAGAATTGCAGCTTGGCAAGGCGTGAATAAAGCCCGCCCTGCCCGGCAAGGTCGCCATGGCTGCCCTGTTCGACAATGCGCCCGTCCTCCATGACCAGGATACGGTCGGCCTTCTTCACCGTTGCCAGGCGGTGCGCGATCACCAGCGTCGTGCGCCCCTGCATCAGCACTTCCAGCGCTTCCTGAACCGCCTTTTCGCTTTCGGCGTCGAGCGCGCTGGTGGCCTCGTCGAGCAGCAGGATGGGTGCGTCCTTCAATATGGCGCGGGCAATGGCGATGCGCTGGCGCTGGCCGCCCGACAGGGTCACGCCGCGCTCCCCAACCAGGGTGTCGAAGCCTTCCGGCAGCGGGTCCACGAACTCGTCGACCCGCGCCGCCCGCGCCGCAGCCCGCACGTCCTCGTCGCTGGCGTCCAGCCGCCCGAAGCGGATATTGTCGCCGATGCTGGCGGCAAAGATCGCCGTTTCCTGGGGCACGATGGCCATGCGGGCGCGGATCTGCGCCGGATCGGCCCGGGTCAGTTCCACGCCATCGACCCGGATCGTGCCCGATGACGGGTCGTAGAAGCGCAGCAGGAGGTGGAACAGGGTGCTCTTGCCCGCGCCCGAGGGGCCGACAATGGCCACCGTCTCGCCGGCGGCGACCGAAAAGCTCACCCCTTCGACCACCGGCGCATCGGCGCGTGTCTCATAGGCGAAACCCACATCCTCGAACGCCACCTCGCCGCGCGCCGGATCGGGCAGGTCTTGCGGATTGGCCGGTGCCTTGATTGCGGGACGGATCGCCAGCAGTTCCGACAATCGCTCGGCGGCGCCGGAGGCCTGCGAAACCTCGCCCCAGACCTGGCTCAGCTCGCCCATGGCCCCGGCGGCGAAGACCGAATAGAGCACGAACTGGCTGAGCTGGCCGCCGGTGATGCGTCCGTCCAGCACATCCTGGGCGCCGTACCACAGCACGCCGACGACGGATGCGAAGACGAGGAAGATGGCGCCGAAGGTCAGGCCCGCGCGCGCCGTGATCGAGGCCCGCGCGGCGCCAAAGGCGGTTTCCACGGCGGCGGCGAAGCGGCCGGCGGAGGCGCGCTCGTGATTGAATGCCTGGACCGCGCGCACCGACGATATCGTCTCCGAGGCGTAGGAGGTGGCGTCTGCCAGGGTATCCTGGGCCAGGCGCGAGCGCCGGCGCACCGAACGCCCGAAGCCGACCAGTGGCAGAACGATGATAGGGATCGCCCCCAGCACCAGGCCCGACAGGCGCGGGCTGGTCACCACCATCATCACCATGGCGCCGATCAGCAGGAACAGGTTGCGCAGCGCGATCGACATGCTGGCGCCCACGGCGGCCTTGATCTGGGTGGTATCGGCGGTCAGCCGCGAGATCACCTCGCCGGTCTGGCTGCGGTCGTAGAAGGAGGGGCTGAGATTGAGGATATGGGCGAAAACCGCGCTGCGCACGTCGCTCACCACCCGCTCGCCGAGCCAGGTGACGAAATAGAAGCGCGAGGCGCTGGCCACCGCCAGCAGCGCCACCACCGCCATCATGACGGCGAAATACTGGTCGACGAATTCCGCATTGGCGCGCGAAAAGCCGTGATCGATGACCCGGCGCACCGCCACCGGAATGATCAGCGTCGCTCCCGACGCCGCCAGCAGCGCCACCAGGGCCGCGATCAGCCGACCCTTGTAGCGGGCGACATAGGGCCACATTTGCGCCAATGGCCGCAGGCGCGCGCGCCCCTTTTGCGGCTCGCCCGCCTGAGTGTCTTCGCCGCCGCGCTTGAATTCCATGATCCGTCGATGCTCCTGCACACAACTAGCAGCCCGCGCCACCCCTTGCCGGCGCGGCGCGCACCGGTTCTCAGAACAGGCCCACTCTTTAAAGCGGATTGTCCGTCCTGTCACATTACCTGTGCATTTTTGACCGTGCGCGCGCCCGGAAATCCGGCCGCCGCGCGGCGCGCCACTTGTAACAATCTCCGCCCTGCGCTATAGGGTCGCCCGAATTCAAAAAACGCGGCGCTCGCACACGGGATATCTCGAACCCGATGGTCGGCGGGCGCGCCCATCAAAAATCCGGCAGGCGGTTAAGATGAAAAAAGAAATCCATCCCGACTATCACATGATCAAGGTCGTCATGACCGACGGCACGGAATACATGACCCGCTCCACCTATGGCGATGAAGGCGATACCCTGCAACTGGATATCGACCCCAATACCCACCCGGCGTGGACCGGCGGCGGCCAGCACCTGATCGACCGCGGCGGCCGGCTGAGCCGTTTCAACAAGAAATATGAAGGCCTGATGGGCAAGAAATAGCTGGCGCGAGAATTCCGGCGGGCGCTTTTCGCGCCCCCTGCCGGCCGCCGGCACCGGCCTTGGGGGCCGCCTGACGCGCCCTCCCGCCAGCAATTCAAGGCAGAGCCTATTCGGCGCAAAAAGCGTCCTGGAGGCGGCCCAGCTGGTTGTGAATGGCATTGGCCACCGGGGCTGGCGCCTGTTTGCCATACATCATCTGGTCCAGCGACACGATGCGCTGATGCAGGCGCTGGCTGCGGGCGATCAGATCCTTGAGCCGGACCGGCAATTCGGCGAAACCCTCGCTGTCGACATTGGACCCGGACGCCGCGCTGAGGCGCGCCTTGTGTTTTTCCGAGCGCGCCTCGTCGACCGTCAACTCGCCTTCGTTGACAGCCCGGTGCAGCAGCAGCCACGAGGCCAGCTGCATCAGCCGCGTCGTCAGCCGCATGCTTTCGGTGGCATAGGCCAGCGAACCGGAGCGCGAAAGCACCCGCGATTCCATGCGCCCGTCGCCATCGAGATAAGCCGCCGTCTCTTCCACCAGGTTCATACCCTCGTGAAACACCGACATGAATTGCGGCGAATGAGCGAATTTTTCGGCAAAGCGGACCGTCACCGCCTCGTCTTTGCCGGCGCCGGGCCCGCCTAGGAAATGCTGCCTGTCGGTCATGTTGCGTTACCCTTTACTCAAACAACGCTGCAACGGACCCGCCAATTCCACTCCGGCCGGCGCGATTTGGCGCGGCCTGCCCTATTCATGGTGTCGGCAGACAGGGGCATGCGTCAAGACAATGAGAAGCTAGCAAGACAAATGCCAGCAAACAGGGTTAACGGCGCAATTGGCGCAAAAAGCATCGGCGCACGGCAAAACCAAAACCGCGCGGCGTCCATCGAAACACGGTTCCGAGACGGAAAATTGGCGCTAAACGGCGGTCTTGCCAAAAAAAGAGCCGCCAAAGGCGGCTCAGTGGTTTTAACAGGGAGGCGTCAAACAGAGTGGACAGGAGCCACTCAATCCAGATGACTGGATGGCCTCAATCATTACCGCTCTTCGCTAATAAATGGTTAATGGCGTCCCGATGGCACAACCGGTGTACCAAAATGGCTGCGCCATTTCTGGAAAAGTTCAAATTTATGACGTTATTTCAAAAAGTTGTAACTGCCGGCCATTAGATCTTGAAAACCGATTCAGCGGCCTGGCGCGACGAACTCTTGGCCTTGATATCGGCTTCGACGCGGGCGATTTCGGCCTTGAGCGCGCCGATTCGTTCTTGCAACTCGCCGATCGAGAGCTGGCTCAGGTCGCCGCCTATTTCGATGGCCTGCTGTTTGGCCGGCACCAGGTCGTCGTGATCCATGACACCCTCCCTGTTCCGCGCCGAGTGTAACCGCTCGCCGCCGCCAGGGCTATTGCCGGCGCCAGGCGCGGTGGCTACACAGGAAAGCCATATCCGCCGCCCCTGACCGCCGAGCGAGAATCCGATGCCCGCAACTCCCGCCCGCCCTGCCCTGCCCGCCACCATGACCGCCATCGGCATTGCCGAGCCCGGCGGGCCGGAGGTGTTGCGGCCCGAGCAGCGGCCGCTGCCGCAACCGGGCGAAAACGAGATACTGGTCAAGGTGGCGGCTGCCGGCGTCAACCGGCCCGACGTCGTCCAGCGCAAGGGGTCCTACCCGCCGCCCAAGGGGGCGTCCGACATTCCAGGCCTCGAGTTCGCCGGTACTGTGGTCGCCCGCGGCGCCAGGGCCAGCCGCTTCAACATTGGCGAGCAGGTGACGGCGCTGGTCGCCGGCGGCGGCTATGCCGAGTATTGCCCGGTCGACGAAACCAATGCGCTTGCCGTTCCCGCCGGCCTGTCGCTGATCGAGGCGGCGGCACTGCCCGAAACCTTCTTCACCGTGTGGTCGAACGTCTATGACCGCGCCCGCCTGGCCGAAGGCGAATATCTGCTCGTCCATGGCGGCACCAGCGGCATCGGAACCACCGCCATCATGCTCGCCAGCGCCCTTGGCGCCCGCGTCATCGCCACCGCCGGTTCGGCGGAAAAATGCGCCCTGTGCGAAAGCCTGGGCGCTATCCGCGCCATCAATTACCGCGAGGAAGACTTCGTCGAAGCCGCCAAGGAGGCCACCGGCGGCCACGGCGCCGATGTCATTCTCGACATGGTCGGCGGCGACTATATCGGGCGCAATTATGCCGCCGCCGCGATCGAGGGGCGCATCGTCCAGATCGCCTTTCTGCGCGGCGCCCGCGCCGAGGTCGATTTCACCCGCCTGCTGATGAAAAGGCTGACCCATACCGGCTCGACCTTGCGCGCCCGCGATATTGCCTTCAAGGCCGCCATAGCCAGCGCCCTGGGCGACAAGGTATGGCCGCTGCTGGAGGCCGGCCGCATCCGCCCCATAATCGATTCGACCTACCCTTTCCTTGACGCCGCCAAGGCCCATGCGCGCATGGAAACCAATGCCCATATGGGCAAGATCGTGCTCACTTTTTCCTGAGACGGCGCGGGCCTGCCGCCGCCACGGCGCAAAAGCTGTCAACAAGTCGCGCCCAAATCGCGAAAGCGGTTTGCCTTCGCGCCCCATCCTGCCTATATTCCGGCCAATTCCGTAACAACTTCACTTGATTTGGCTTGGCCTCAACCGGTTGAGCACGCGAAAAGGACGTTGACCATGGCGAAGGCATTGCTGATGCCCAAGGCGACCGCTGTCTGGCTGGTCGACAACACGGCCCTGACCTTTGAACAGATCGCCGATTTCTGCGGCCTGCATATGCTGGAGGTAAAGGGCATTGCCGATGGCGATGTCGCCCAGGGCATTCGCGGCCTCGATCCGATCACCTCGGGCCAGGTGACCCGCGAGGAAATCGAACGTGGCCAGCGCGATACCGGCTACCGGCTGCGCATTGCCGAATCCAAGGTCGAGGTTCCCGAGGTCAAGACCCGTAAGGGCCCGCGCTACACCCCCCTGTCGCGCCGCCAGGACCGGCCCAATGCCATTTTGTGGCTATTGCGCAACCACCCCGAAATGAAGGACTCCCAGGTCATCCGCCTCGTCGGTACCACCAAGCCGACCATCCAGGCGATCCGCGAGCGCAGCCACTGGAATTCGCCCAATCTGCAGCCCCAGGACCCGGTCACCCTCGGCCTGTGCTCGCAGCTCGACCTCGACGCCGAAGTCGACAAGGCGGCACGGCGCCTCGCGCGCGAACGCAAGGCGGCGGAAAAGGAGGGGCGCGACCTTGGAACCCTGCTTCCCGCCGAAGAGACGATCGCCGAGCCTGCGGCCGAAACGGCGCCGCCCGAACCCGAGGAGGTCGAACTCGACGCCGATTCGGTTTTCGCCAAGCTCCAGGCCCTCAAGGGACCCGAAGACGGCGGCGAGGACGACGACGACCGCTGACTGCCGCCCGCCTAGCGGCCCAGAATTCCGTGGGCCTTCAGCTCCGCCGCGATTTCATCGAGAATGGCCGGATCGTCGATGGTCGCCGGCACCTTGTAGTCCTCGCTATCCGCGATCTGGCGCATGGTGCCGCGCAGGATCTTGCCTGAGCGCGTCTTGGGCAGGCGCTGCACCGTAACCGCGATCTTGAAGGCGGCCACCGGCCCCAGCTTCTCGCGCACCAAAGCCACCACTTCCTTTTCGATCTCGGCGGCAGGTTTCTCGACTCCCGATTTCATGACGATGAAACCGGCCGGCACCTGCCCCTTCAGCTTGTCGGCGATGCCGATCACCGCGCATTCGGCGACATCGGGGTGGCTGGCCAGGATTTCCTCCATGCCGCCGGTCGAGAGACGGTGCCCGGCGACATTGATGATGTCGTCGGTGCGGGCCATGATGTAGAGATAGTCGTCCTCGTCCATGAAGCCGGCATCGGCGGTCTTGTAGTAGCCGGGATACTCGTCGAGATAACTTTCCCTGAAGCGCTCGTCGTTCTGCCACAGCGTCGGCAGGCAGCCTGGCGGCAGCGGCAGCCTGATCGAGATCGCGCCCATCTTGCCGCGCGCCACCTCCTTGCACGCGTCGTCGAGAATGCGCACGTCATAGCCCGGCATCGCCACCGTCGGCGAGCCGTATTTGACCGGCAGCGCGCCGAGGCCCACCGGATTGCCGGCGATGGCCCAGCCGGTTTCGGTCTGCCACCAGTGGTCGATGACCGGCACCTTCAGCATTTCCTCGGCCCAGTGAATGGTGTCGGGATCGGCGCGCTCCCCGGCCAGGAACAGGGTGCGCAGGCAGCTCAGGTCGTAACGCCCGATGAAGGTGCCCTTGGGGTCTTCCTTCTTGATGGCGCGAAACGCCGTCGGCGCGGTGAACAGCGCCGAAACGCCATGCTCCGAAATGACGCGCCAGAAGGTGCCGGCGTCGGGCGTGCCCACCGGCTTGCCCTCGAAAACGATGGACGTGCAGCCATGGAGCAGCGGCGCATAGACGATATAGGAATGTCCGACGACCCAGCCGACATCCGACGCCGCCCAATAAACCTCGCCGGGCGCGATGCCGTAGAAGTTCTGCATCGTCCATTTCAGCGCCACCATGTGGCCGCCATTGTCGCGCACCACGCCCTTGGGCTGGCCGGTAGTGCCCGAGGTATAGAGGATATAGAGCGGATCGGTGGCGCTGACCGGAACACAGTCCGCCTTCTTGCCCGCGGCGCGGGCCTGGTCCACCGCCTTTGCCCAGTCATGGTCGCGGCCGGCGGACAGTGTCGCTTCGGCCTGTTCGCGCTGAAGGACCAGGCAGGCCTGCGGTTTGGACGCGCTTAGGTCGATAGCCTGGTCGAGCAGCGGCTTGTAGGCCACGACACGGCCCGGCTCGATGCCGCAGGATGCCGACAGGATCACCTTGGGCTTGGCGTCGTCGATGCGGGTTGCCAGCTCCTTGGCGGCGAATCCGCCGAACACCACCGAGTGGATGGCACCAAGCCTGGCGCAGGCCAGCATGGCGATCACCGCCTCGGGAATCATCGGCATGTAAAGAATGGCGCGGTCGCCCTTGCCCAGCCCGAGCGAGGCCAGAACGGCGGCCAGCACCGACACCTCGTCGAGCAGCCCGGCGTAGCTGTAGCTGCGTTTGACGCCGGTGACCGGGCTGTCGTAGATCAGCGCCGCCTGCTCGCCCCGCCCGGCCTCGACATGGCGGTCGACGCAGTTGTAGCAGGTGTTGCACTGCGCCCCGGCGAACCAGTGACCATAGACCCCGGCACCGGCGTCGAACACCTTGTCCCAGCGCCGGACCCAGTCGATCTCCTCGGCGGCCTTGCCCCAAAAAGTCTCCGGATCCTTTTGCCAGCCCTGGTATATCTCGTGATAACGCGTCACGTCCTGCCCCTCCCGTTTCCAACAGGCCCGGCCCTGTGATGCCGGACCGGCTCTGGCCAGAGTGCCGTTCCCTCTCCCCCCTTTGCAAGAGCGCCCTGCTCGAACTTTAGGCTAGGCAGCGCGTGCCGCGGGGATTATCACAAACAGCGGCGCTCACCCTTCCCACCCTGGACTCCCACTATTTCCATGATCACCGATCCTCTTTTCTACGCGATTGCCGTGCCCGCGGTCTTCCTTGTCGGGCTTGCCAAGGGCGGTTTTGTCGGCGCCATGGTAATGCTCGGCGTTCCCCTGCTGTCGCTGATGATATCGCCGGTGCAGGCGGCCGGCATCCTGCTGCCGATCCTGATCGCGATGGATATTTTCGCCCTTTTCGCCTATCGCAGCATTTATCACGCCGGCAACCTGAAAATCATTCTGCCGGCGGCCCTGGTCGGCATCTTCGTCGGCTGGCTCACCGCGGCCTATGTTTCGGAAAGCTATGTCCGCCTCATCGTCGGCGTCATCGCCTTGCTCTTCGTGCTCGACTACTGGATCGGCTGGCGTGGCACGGAGAAAACCCAGCCCAGCATCTCCCGTGGCGGGTTCTGGGGCGCGGTCGCCGGGTTCACATCCTTTGTCTGCCATGCCGGCGGCGCGCCGCTGCAAATGTATCTGGCGCCCCAGCGCATGGAGCCGCGCATCTTCGCCGGCACGTCGGTGATCTTCTTCACCGTGGTCAACATGATCAAGGTCATCCCCTATGCCGCACTCGGCCAGTTCGGCTCCGAGAACCTCATGACCTCGCTGGTTCTGGCCCCGATCGCACCGGTGGCTACCCTGACCGGCGCCTGGCTGGTCAAGAAGATCAAGGTCGGCCTGTTTTACCGCCTGACCTATTTCTTCATTTTCGTGGTGGCGCTGAAACTGATCTGGGACGGCGCCAAGCCGCTCCTCTAGGCGCGCCAAAGCGCCCCCGGGCGCCCTGCCGGGCCAATATTCTCGGGTGGCTGCTATCTCAGGTGAAGAGCATTCCTGAAGGAGAACATTGCTCCGCCCGCCTGGCGGAACCACGCATTCGCGCACATGGCGCGCA
>JAGRLG010000071.1 GCA_020441905.1 Rhodobiaceae bacterium
CCCTCCCCGGCATCGCGGACATTCTTCAGCACGGGCAGGAGATGGTCGAGATTGTGGCCGTCGATGGGGCCGACATAGTAGAAGCCGAGTTCCTCGAACAGGGTGCCGCCAGTCCAGAAGCCGCGGGCATATTCCTCGGCGCGCTGGGCCTTGTCGACGATGAACTTGGGCAGGCGCTTGGCCAGCTGCTTGGCGGCCTCGCGCACCGACAGATAGGTGCGGCTCGATACCAGGCGGGCGAGATAGGCGCTCATGCCGCCCACCGGCGGCGCGATCGACATGTCGTTGTCGTTGAGGATGACGATGAGGCGCGAATGCATGAAACCGGCGTTGTTCATGGCTTCATAGGCCATGCCCGCCGACATGGCGCCGTCGCCGATGACGCAGATCACATTGTTGTCGCGGCCGTCGAGATCGCGGGCCACCGCCATGCCGAGCCCCGCCGAAATCGAGGTCGAGGAATGGGCGGCACCGAAGGGGTCGTATTCGCTCTCGGCCCGCTTGGTGAAACCGGACAGGCCACCGCCCTGGCGCAGGGTGCGGATGCGGTCGCGCCGGCCGGTGAGGATCTTGTGCGGGTAGCACTGGTGGCCGACATCCCAGATCAGGCGGTCGTCGGGGGTGTTGAAGACATAATGCAGCGCCACGGTCAGTTCGACGACGCCAAGCCCGGCGCCGAGATGGCCGCCGGTCACCGATACCGCGTTTACGGTTTCGCTGCGCAATTCGTCGGCCAGCGCGCGCAGGTCCTCCTCGCGCAGACGGCGCAGGTCTTTCGGTTCGCGCACCTGGTCCAGCAGTCTTGCCTGTGCAGTCTCAGTCACTTGTCGGCGTCCCTGGTTCGCCCTGCCGGGCGGGAGCAAAGGCATACACGATGCGCCAAAAAGGCGCAACGCAAGCCCAATTCCTGCGCGCCATGGCCCGAATTCCCCGCTGGCGATAGCGCGCCGGTTCCAAGCGCTAGCCGTCGCTATCGAAAGGCTCGGTTGCCAGAGCCTCGCCATTGCCGCCGGCGATCTTTTCCACCCGCGCCTCGGCCTGCCTCAGCAGCGCGTCGCAGCGCTTGCGCAGGGCATCGGCGCGCTCATACATGGCGATCGATTGCTCCAGCGCCACGGTGCCTTTCTCAAGGCCGCCGACGATCTCCTCAAGCTCGGCCAGAGCCTGCTCGAAGCTGAGGTCGCCGACCTGCCCTTTTCCGGCCTTGTCCAAATCCCTAGTCCTTTCTTCCGCCTCAGGCGGCCAACAGGGCGCCGACATGGGCCCTTGCCGAACCCTTGAGCGCTTCCAGATCGTAGCCGCCCTCGAGCGCCGAGACCAGACGCCCGCCGGCATGGGCGCGCGCCGCCTCCAGCAGCCGCTCGCTGGCCCAGGCGTAATCATCCTCGCTCAGGGCCAGATTGGCCAGCGGATCACGCATATGGGCATCGAATCCCGCCGATACCATGACCAGTTCGGGAGCGAAAGCGTCAAGGGCGGGCAGGATTACCCGCTCCATGGCCTCGCGGAACTGGAGGCTGCCGGCGCCGGGCGCCAGCGGGGCGTTGAAAATATTGCCCACCCCGCGCTCGGCAGCGGCCCCGGTGCCGGGATAAAGCGGCATCTGGTGGGTCGAGCCGTAGAAGAGGGTTTCGTCCTCCCGGAAGATATCCTGGGTGCCATTGCCGTGATGGACATCGAAATCGACCACGGCGACGCGGGCAAGACCATGGGCGCGGCGGGCATGAAGGGCGCCGATGGCGATGTTGTTGAACAGGCAGAAGCCCATGGCCCGGCCCCTTTCGGCATGGTGGCCGGGGGGGCGCACGGCGCAAAAGGCGTTGTCCGCCTTTCCCGCCACCACCTGGTCGACGGCGCGGATTACGGCGCCGATGGCGCGCAAGGCGGCGTCGAGGCTTTTCGGCGACATCACGGTATCGGGATCGAGGCCGGCGAAATCGCTTTTCGGCGCGCTGTCGCGGATATGGGCGACATGGCGCGGATCATGGGCAAGGCGGGCATGATCGAGGGTGCCGAGCGGCGCTTCCTCGCGCACAAGCGCGGCAAAATCATCGCCCTCAAGAGCGCCTAGAACGGCGCGCAGCCGGTCGGGGCGCTCGGGATGGCCGGGCGGCACCTCATGGGCGAGGCAATCGGCGTGGGTCAGCAGCAAAGTCGTCATCGGCGCCCCGGAACTGAGCGGATCTGGCGTCCTACCTTAGCGCCTTCAGGCTGGCAGGCGGTATCGATGAATCGGGAACGAAGAAATCGGGGGCGAGGTCGCGCGCCGGGTCGACCCGGTATTTGTCGAAATCGGTGACGCCGTTTTTGGCCAAAAAACTGTCGTCGATGAGGAAATTGCCGGTGAATTCGCCGCTGCCGCGGGTCAGCACCAGCCAGGCGGCATCGGCGAGGATGTCCGGCGTGCGGCTGGCGGCCATCATGGCTTCGCCGCCAACCAGGTTCTTCACCGCCGCCGTGGCGATGGCGGTGCGTGGCCACAGCGCGTTGACGGCGATGCCCTTTTCCCGCAATTCGCCAGCAAGGCCGAGCACGCACAGGCTCATGCCGAACTTGGCGATCGAATAGGCGAGATGGGGCGCGAACCATTTTTCCGCCATGTCGAGCGGCGGCGACAGCATGAGGATATGGGGATTTTGCGCCTTTTCCAGGTGGGGAATGCAAGCCTTCGACACCAGGAAGGTGCCACGGGTATTGACCTCGTGCATGAGATCGAAACGCTTCATTTCGGTGGCCAGCGTGTCGGTGAGCGCGATGGCGCTGGCATTGTTGACGCAAATGTCGATACCGCCAAAGGCGGCAACCGTTCGCTCGACGGCGGCGGCGACCTGGGCTTCGTGGCGGATGTCGCAGATCAGCGGCAGGGCCCGGCCGCCGGCCTTTTCGATCTCGGCGGCGGCGGTATAGATGGTGCCGGGCAGCTTGGGGTGGGGCTCGCCGGTCTTGGCTGCGATGGCGATGTTGGCGCCGTCGCGCGCGGCGCGCAGCGCGATGGCCAGGCCGATGCCGCGGCTGGCTCCGGTGATGAACAGCGTCTTGCCTGCAAGACTCATGACAAGGCCTCCTGACGCGCCCAATATTCAGACCGGCAGAGCGATGTCGGGCGCATCCAGCAGCGAGGCCGCCCCCTGCATGACGATCTGCCTCAGCGCCGCCGTTTCGGGCAGGTGGTTTTCAGCAAAATAGCGTGCCAGCGCGATGTGGGCCTGCGCCGTGGCATCGCCCTCGCCCGTCGCCCCGGCGAGCGCGGCGCGGGCCAGATAGGCGCCCCCGGCGGTGGTCGCCATGAGGCGCAGATAGGGGGTGGCGACGGCCAGGGCGCCGCTGATATCGCCGCCCGCCAGGCTGGCGATAAAGCCGGTTGCCTCCTCCAGCGCGCCGACCGCCTCCGCGAGCCTTGCCCCCATCTGGCCGAATTCGGCCCGGTTGAGGGCGCTGGCCTCGCGCGCCGTCTGCGCCATTTCGCCGATGAAGGCGCGCACCGCCTCGCCGCCGCCCATGGGCAGCTTGCGCGTCACCAGGTCGATGGCCTGGATGCCGTTGGTGCCCTCATAGATCGGGGCGATGCGCGAATCGCGGAAGAACTGGGCGGCGCCGGTTTCCTCGATATAGCCCATGCCGCCATGGACCTGGACGCCGAGCGAAGCGACCTCGACGGCGCTGTCGCTGCAATAGGCCTTGGCCAGCGGGGTCAGCAGGTCGGCGCGCATCTTGGCGGCCGCGCGCGCGCCCTCCTCCTTGCCGTAGCGCGCCCGGTCGATGGCACCGGCGGCGGCATAGCAGATCATGCGGCAGGCCAGCGTCCTGGCGCGCATCGAAAGCAGCATGCGGCGCACATCGGGGTGCTCGACAATCGGCACCATGTCGTCGCCGCGACCGGCGCCCGGCTTGCGCCCCTGGCGGCGCTCATGGGCATAGGCGATGGCATGCTGAGTGGCGGCTTCGGCCAGCGCCACGGCCTGGATGCCGACCGAGAGGCGGGCATTGTTCATCATTGTGAACATGCAGGCGAGGCCGGCATTCTCTTCCCCGATGAGCCAGCCGATGGCGCCGCCCTCGTCATCGCCATAGGTCATGACGCAGGTCGGGCTGCCGTGGATGCCGAGCTTGTGCTCCAGCCCGGTGCATTTGACATCGTTGCGCCGGCCCAGCGAGCCGTCCTCATTGACGAGGAATTTCGGTACCAGGAACAGCGAGATGCCGCGCGTTCCGGGAGGGGCATCAGGCAGGCGCGCCAGCACCAGATGGACGATATTCTCGGCCATGTCGTGCTCGCCATAGGTGATGAAGATCTTGGTTCCCGAGATCTTGTAGCTGCCGTCGCCCTGGGGCACCGCCTTGGAGCGCAGGGAATTGAGGTCGGAGCCCGACTGGGGCTCGGTGAGGTTCATGGTCGCCGTCCACTGGCCCGAGATCAGGGGCGGCATATAGGTGTCCTGCAAATGCCTGCTGCCATGGGCTTCCAGCGCCTCGACGGCGCCGTGGGTCAGCACCGGGCCGAGGGCGAAGGCTACCGAGCCGGAATGCCACATTTCGTGCACCGCCATCGAAACCATGGTCGGCAAGCCCTGGCCGCCATGTTCCACCGGGCATGGCAGGCCGGCCCAGCCGCCTTCGGCCCATTTGCGGAAGACCTCTCCCCATTCTTTCGGCAGCACCACCTTGCCGTTCTCGAAACGGGCGCCATTGGTATCGCCGATGCGCTGGAGCGGCGCGATTTCGCTGGCGGCAAAACGGCCGGCCTCCTCAAGCACCGCCTGTGCCAGGTCTTCGCTGAGATCGCCGAACAGCCCGTCCGCGATGGCCTCCCGCATTCCGGCAATTTCATTGAGCGCGAAGGTGATATCGGGTACTGGCGCGGTGTAGCTCATCAAGGCTTCCTTGTGTTTTTCGATCCGGCTAGTGGCGCGGCGCGGAAAAAAGGGGCAGACCAGCAATCTAAACCGGCAATGGTCGCGGTCAATGGCGGTTCGAGGAACAGGGACATGACGAGCAGGAATATCCAGGACGGCGCGGGGGAAACCGCGCGGGTGGTCCCTGCCGATGAAAAGGGCATCGCCGAGGCGGCGCGGGTGCTGCGCGCCGGCGGCCTTGTCGCCTTTGCCACCGAGACGGTCTATGGCCTCGGCGCCGATGCCACCGATGGCGCCGCCGTGGCGCGCATCTTCGAGGTCAAGGGGCGGCCAAGCTTCAACCCGCTGATCGTGCATGTGAACGGCCTGGAACAGGCCAGAAAGCTGGGGCGTTTCAACGCCGATGCCGAAAAGCTCGCTGGCGCCTTCTGGCCCGGCCCCCTGACCATCGTGGTACCGATGATCGAACCTTCGCCATTGTCGTCGCTGGTCAGCGCCGGGCTGGGCACGGTGGCGATCAGGGCGCCGCGCAGCGGCACGGCGCAGGCGCTGCTGGCGGCCGCCGGGGTGCCGGTGGCGGCGCCAAGCGCCAATTCTTCCGGCAGGCTGAGCCCGACGCGGGCGGGTCATGTGGCGAAGGATCTTGGCGGCGCGGTGGATCTCATTCTCGATGGCGGTCCGACCGAGGTCGGGATTGAATCGACGATCGTCGCCTGTGCCGGTGACCGGGCGGTGCTGCTGCGAGCCGGCGGGATTACCGCCGCCGAAATCGAGATCGTTCTTGGCGCGCGCCTGGCGGCGGCACAGCCGGGCAAGGTGAGCGCGCCGGGCCAGCTTGCCTCCCATTACGCCCCCGGCGCGCCGCTGCGCCTTGACGCGCATGAGGTCCGCGCCGGCGAGGCGCTGCTCGGCTTCGGGCCGCAGGATCCGGTTGGCGCGGGGCAAGCGGTGGCGGCGCTCAATCTCAGCAGGGCGGCGGACCTGCGCGAGGCGGCGGCCAATCTGTTCGAATATCTGCACCGCCTCGACGCAATGCGCCCGGCGGCAATCGCGGTGGCGCCGATCCCGCGCGAGGGCCTGGGCGAAGCGATCAACGACCGCCTCGCGCGCGGCGCCGCGCCGCGCGAAACCAGTTGAGCACGCTCGACTTTGGCCCTTCCCGCTTCTAACTTCGCGCCATGAAGAACTCCGCCTTTGCCATGCCCGGTGCCGAGACGCTGGCCCGCTTTGCCGCCATTACCGGCGAGCGCCATGCGCTCAGCGATCCCGCCGCCATGGCGCCATACCTTTCCGAATGGCGCGACAAATATGTCGGCCGCGCCGCCATGGTGCTGCGCCCCGGCAGCGTGGAGGAAGTGTCGCAAATCCTGGCCCTGGCCAATGACAGGCGCGTCGCCATCGTGCCTCAGGGCGGCAATACCGGCCTTGTCGGCGGCCAGGTGCCGTTCGAGGAGGGCAACGAGGTGGTGGTGTCGCTGGGCCGCCTCAACAGGATCCTTTCGATCGACGCGCAGGGAAATACGCTGACTGCGCAGGCGGGCTGTACGCTGGCCGCCATTCAACACGCGGCGCAAGAGGCCGGGCGGCTATTTCCCTTGAGCCTTGGATCGGAAGGAAGCTGCCAGATCGGCGGCAACCTCGCCACCAATGCCGGCGGCGTCGCCGTGCTCAGCTTCGGCAATGCCAGGGAGCAGGTGCTCGGCCTTGAGGTGGTGCTGGCCGACGGGCGCGTCTGGGACGGGCTGCGATCCTTGCGCAAGGACAATACCGGCTACGACCTGAAACAGCTTTTTGTCGGCTCCGAGGGCACGCTCGGCATCATCACCGCGGCGGTGCTGAAACTGAGGCCGCGCCCGCGCAGCCGCGAGACCGCCTTTGCCGGAGTGAAAACGCCGCGGGCGGCGATCGCGCTGCTGCAAAGGGCGCAAGAGGACTTCGGCGCCGGGGTAACCAGTTTCGAGCTGATGGCGCGCATCGGCCTCGATTTCACCTTGCGCCATCTGGCCGGCGCCCGCGATCCGTTGAACGAGAAATGGCCGTGGTACGTGCTGCTCGAAGTGTCGTCGGGCGACAGCCAGGAAACGGCGCGGCGCCGCGTCGAGGCTTTGCTCTACGAGGCCATGGAGGCAGGCGAGGCCGGCGATGTCTTCCTTGCCCAGTCGCAGGCGCAGGGCGAGGCGCTGTGGCGACTGCGCACCGCGATGTCGGAGGTGCAAAAGCACGAGGGCGGTTCGATCAAGCACGATGTCTCGGTTCCGGTGGCGGCGATCCCCGAATTTCTCGAACAGGCGGGAAAACAAATTGAGGAGTTGGTTCCCGGCGCGCGGCCGGTGCCCTTCGGCCATCTCGGCGACGGCAACCTGCACTACAATGTCAGCCAGCCGGAAGGCGCCGACAAAGAGGCGTTCCTGGCCCGCTGGGAGGAGGTCAGCGCCGCCATTCACGACCTGGTGGCCGGACATAACGGGTCGATCAGCGCAGAGCACGGCATCGGGAGGATGAAGCGCGACCTGCTGCCGGGGGTGAAATCGGTGGTCGAGATGGAGATGATGCGGGCGCTGAAACGGACTTTCGACCCCAGGGGCATTCTCAATCCCGGCAAGCTGCTCTAAGAGCCGGCCAGACCTGCCCTAGGGTTTGGCCGGGCCTGCCGCCGGATTCTGGATCGCCGCATCGTCATTGGCGACGCTGTTGACGGCGCGCGAAATCTCCACCGCTTCGAGCAGGCCGCCGGGCGCCGGGCGCAGCAGGCCGGCCGCCTCGCCGGAAGAAACGCCGGCATTGTCCAGCCAGGCGGAAAAATCGCCCGGGGCAATGATCGCCGGCATGCGGTCATGGATCGGCGCCATGGTCCGGTTGGCGGCGGTTGTGATGATGGCGGCGGTTTCCATCTCATTGCCCCGCCCGTCCATCCAGCTCTCCCACAGCCCGGCGAAACCCATCAGCCCGCCGCCCGCCGGGCGGATCAGATAGGGGCGCTTGGCTCCCTTTTCCGCCTTCTGCCATTCATAGAACCCATCTGCGGGAATGAGGCAGCGGCGATGGCGCATGGCGGCGCGAAAAGCCGGTTTGCCGGCCACGGTTTCGGCGCGGGCATTGATGAGCAGGGGGAAGCGGGAGAGGTCCTTGACCCAGGAGGGAATGAGCCCCCAGCGGGCGAGCGCGAAATGGCGCTCAGCGTTTTCGCCGCGCACAATGGCGATGGGCTGGGTCGGCGCGATATTGTAGCGCGGCGGAAAATTCGGCCGTTCGGCGAAACCGAACAGGCGGCGCACCGATTCGGGGGGCAGCGTCAGCGCGAAGCGGCCGCACATATGGACCTGGCGAACGTTGCTGAGCCGGCAAGGCCGGCGCTCCCGCGCACCGACAAGGTTTCCCCAGCCGGAGACAACCTGAATTTAATGGATTCGTAACGCGGCATTGGCAATTTGACTCATGTTCCGGATTCCCTGTTTTGCAAATATTCGTTTTTCCTTTGAACACTATATTATGAATGTATGTCATGAATTCCATTGCTGGGGGCGCGGCGGATTTGGATCACCGCGCATGCCGCGAGGAAACCGCCGGGTCATTTGACCGGTCCCGCCTCGAAGGCACCAACATCAATCCCGCGACCTTGCTCGCCACGGATTACTTCAATCATTTCAACGATGTTGAGATGGTTCTGGAGATGATGCCGGCCGACCCCGACGCATTCAGCGACATCGTGGACTGGCAGCCGCGAAGCTATGTCGAACATTTCGCCCAATCGGGCCTGCGCGATGCCCAGACCGCAATCGATGCCTATGCCCATGTCGACCCGGACCTGAAGGCCGCATTCGAAAGCCTGATCGCGGACCTCGATGCCGTGACGCTGACGGCGCTGCAATTTGCGCGCATGTCCTTCATAATCGAGCTTCAGGCCGAGGGCCTCGACGGCTGCGCCAAGGCGACAAAGAAAATGCGCGATCTGCTGCGCAGGGCTTCGGCGCTGGTCAATGGCACCGGATCGCAGCCGGCGGGCCGGCAGGCACGGGCCAAGGCCCAGGACACCGTCAACGCCCTGTTCGACGATTGACAGCAGGCCGCCAAGGGGGCTCAAGAACGCGATGACCGGACAAGACGAGGCATCGCGACTCTACCCCGAGCGGCCGTTGCTGGGCGTCAGCGTGGCACTATGGCGCAATGGCAAGGTGCTTCTGGTGCGCCGTGGCCGCGCGCCTTTGGCCGGGTGCTGGAGCCTGCCCGGCGGGCTGGTCAGGCCGGGGGAAACGATGGCGGCCGCGGCGCGGCGTGAACTTGGCGAGGAAACCAGCCTGGAGTGCACCGAACTGAGCGGCCCGGTGGACTGGAACGAGATCATCCTCAAGGACGCGGCGGGCGCGGCGGAACGCCATTATGTGATTGCCGCCTTTACCGGGCACTGGCAGGGCGGCGAGGCGATTGCCGGAGACGACGCGGCGGATGTGCGCTGGTGCGAGGCCGGCGAACTGGCCGCGCTCGAGCTTGCGCCCGGCACCCGAGGCGCGATCGCCAAGGCGGCGCGCCAGATCTCCTGATCCACGAACCGGCGCAGGCGGCGCGGCGCGGGCGGGATGACCTTTGACCAGGCCGCTGTTTTTTCACGCCAAATTGAGACGGATTGATTGGCGCCGGGCGGGCGCGCGCGGCCATGGTGAGCATGCACGCGCCGAACCCGTCAACACCGACCGGGAACGACCCATGGCCCGAACCGCCCTTGCCGCCCCCATCATGCTGGCATTGATCCTTGGCACCGCCACGGCCGCCGGCACGGCATTGGCCTTCCTCACCGATCCGGTATCCGCCCAATCGGTGTCTTCCCGGTCCGCCGAATGGCCCAAGACAGATTTCTCCAAGCATAGCGTGGACTTGGGCGAGATCCGATCCGGCGGCCCGCCAAAGGACGGCATACCTTCCATCGACAACCCAAAATTTATCTCCGCCAGCGCCGAGCGGGAGCTGTCGGCCCAGGAGCCGGTGATCTCGCTTAACGTGGCAGGAGACGCCCGCGCCTATCCGCTGCGCATTCTGATGTGGCACGAAATCGTCAACGACACGGTCGGCGGCGTACCGCTCGCCATCACCTATTGTCCGCTGTGCAATTCAGGTCTGGTTTTCAAGCGCAGCGTTGGCGGCAAGGTCCTCGATTTCGGAACCACCGGGCGGCTGCGCAATTCCGACCTGGTGATGTATGACCGCCAGACCGAAAGCTGGTGGCAGCAATTCACCGGAACGGCAATCGTCGGCGAGATGACCGGCACCCGCCTTGAGAGCGTGCCGGTTCGCATCGAGGCATTCGAGCGCTTTGCCGCACACAATCCGGCGGGCAAGGTCCTGGTCCCGAACAATCCGGACATCCGGGCCTATGGCCGCAATCCCTATAGCGGATATGACGGCCTCAGCCGGCCATTTCTCTATTCAGGCAGCATGCCGGAGAATATCGAACCGATGGCACGGGTGGTCGCGGTTACCGTGGCGGGCAAGCCCCAGGCGGTCGCTCTGGAGCTGGTGCGCGGCGGCGGCCCGGTCGAGATCGGCGACGTGGTGATAAGCTGGGAGGCCGGGCAGAATTCGGCGCTCGACGCGAGCGAGATCGCCAAGGGGCGCGACATCGGCAATGTCGTTGCCCAGCGGCATGGCGAAAACGGCCTTGAGGATATCGTCTACGACGTGACGTTCGCCTTTGCCTTCAACGCTTTTTATCCGGATGCCCCGATCCGGACCGAATAGGACCCGACGGCGCCTGCGGCCCCGGCGCGCGATGTGTCTTGAAATGATGCCCGGCGCCCGGCATATCTTGTGCAGACCGTCCAGGCCCGAACCGGGGAGCGGAATGGCCGTCCTTCGCCGAACTCTTTCACTGCTGATCGCGATTGGCGCCGGCATCGCCCTTGGCGGCGCGCCATCGGTGGCGGCGCCGCGCCCGGGCGGCCTTATCCGTCTGGCGCAGGCGGACGATCCGAGCCTGCCGTCCTATGTGGCGCCGGCCAAGCGGCGCCCGCGCGCCGCGCCGCGGGAACAAACCATCCCCCCCTTCGCCCTTCCGACTTCGCCGATCACCGCCAGCCGGCCAGGTGCCGAGAACGAGCAGGGGGCCAGTCCGGGCGGCGCCGAGTTTCCGCCCTACGAGAAGGAATTGTTGCGCCTGGCCGAGATATTGGGCGCGGTGCATTACCTGCGCGATCTTTGCGGCGCCGGCGATGGCGGGCAATGGCGCGACCGGATGGAGGCGCTGATCGTTGCCGAAGAACCGAATCCGGCCTGGCGCGGGCGCTTGATGGACAGTTTCAACACCGGTTATCAGGCCTATGAGCGCGCATATCGCAGTTGTACCCCGGCGGCGGCGCGGGCCGCACAGGTCTATGTTGCCGAGGGAAAGGACCTCACCGGCGCCATCAAGGCGCGCTATACCAACTGACTTTTTCACGATTAACCAGTTTCGCGGTTGCCCCCTGCGCAGGCGCAGGCGCATGGTAGACAATGCGTTTACATTCCACCGAGAATTGATCCGGGGCATTCCATGTACGATTTGAGCCAGACAACCGCGGCCTGCGACCTTGAAGAAGAGGAACTCAAGGAGCAAAAACAGGCGGCGCTGGAATTGATACTCGATGCCTGGGAAGAGGCGCGCATGGACGGCGTTTCGCCCGACCTGATTGCCAATGCGGCGCTGTTTGCCGCGCTCAGCGACCTCGTTACCTCCTATGGCGAGGAGGCCGTGATCGAATTGACCGAAGGGCTGGCGGGGCGCATCCGGCGCGGCGATTTCACGCTCCGCCGGGTGGTGCAATAGGCGACGCAGGCGGGGCGCCGCGACACCCGCCACGCAAGCGCGGGACCTCACCTCTTAACAGACAATTGGCTGGCGACTGCCTATAGTGTCCGTCGACACCACACGGGCAGCTTGAGGCATGGGCATGGCGTTGAAACGGCTGATACTGGGAGGCGCGATGACGCTGGCCGCGGCGGCGGCGGCGGTGATTCTGCCGGCGCAGGGCGCCGGACCCGGCGGGGCCGGCGGCGTTGAAATCTCCGCGCCGGCGAGCGGCGGGGCGGAAAAGCAGGCGGCGGCGAAATTGCCGGAGATCCTGCGTGATACCGCCTTGCTTCCAGCCCCTGTCGCGCGCATCCGCGAGCAGATCCTGGAGGCGGCGCGCAGCGGCGATATCGAACGCCTGCGTCCGATCATTGACGGCAACGGCATCACGCCCACCTTCAGTTTCGGGGGCGAAACCGACGCCATCGCCTTCTGGAAAGAAACGTCCGGCGACAGCGAGGGCCGCGAATTGCTGGCGATCATGAGCGAGATATTCGAGGCCGGCTTCCTGCACTCGGGCGCCGGAACGGCGGATGAAATCTATATCTGGCCCTATTTCGCCGAAATTCCGCTCGACAAGCTGACCCCGGCGCAGCAGGTCGAACTCTACCGGCTGGTCACCGCGCAGGACGTCAAGGACATGCGCGAATTCGGATCCTACATCTTCTACCGGGCCGGCATCACGCCGGACGGCCAGTGGCAGTATTTCGTCGCCGGCGACTGACCTTCAGGCGCGGTTCACCCCCTGGGAAGGGCTTCATGAAACCGGACTGCCTGGCCGGTGGAGGGGGTCACGACCTCGCCTTCCCACATCACCTGCCGGCCGCGCACGAATGTGCCCACCGGCCAGCCAGTGACCTTGATCCCGTCATAGGGTGTCCAGCCGCATTTCGAGGCGCTCCGGGCATCGGTAATGGTTTCCCGGCGCGCCAGATCGACAATAGTGAAATCGGCGTCGTAGCCGGCGGCGATGCGTCCCTTGCCGGCAATACCGAACAGGCGGGCCGGACCGGCGCTGGTCATGTCGACGAAACGCTCAAGGGTCAGCCTGCCGGCATGGACATGGTCGAGCATGACCGGGACCAGGGTCTGCACGCCGGGCATGCCGGAGGGCGAGGCGGGATAGGGCCTGGCTTTTTCCTCCAGGGTGTGGGGGGCGTGGTCGGAGCCCAGAATATCGGCGACGCCGGAATGCAGGCCGGCCCAGATCGCCTCGCGGTGGCGCGAATCGCGGATCGGCGGGTTCATCTGCGCCCTGGTGCCGAGGCGCGCATAGGCCTCCGGCGCGGCCAGGGTGAGATGCTGCGGCGTCACCTCGACGCTGGCGACATCGCGGAAATTGGCCAGCAGCGCCATTTCCTCCGCCGTCGAAACGTGCAGCAGGTGAATGCGCTTGCCGGCGTGGCGGGCGAGGCTCAAGAGCCGCTCGGTGCAGCGGCGCGCGGTTTCCACGTCGCGCCAGACCGGATGGGACGCGGGGTCGTTCTCGACCCTTTCGCCAAGGCGCTCGGCCAGGCGGAACTCGTCCTCGGCATGGAAGGCGGCGCGGCGGCGTATGTTGGCGAGGATCTCGGCCACCCCCTCGTCGTCCTCGACAAGCAGGCTGCCGGTGGACGAACCCATGAAGACCTTGACCCCGGCGCAGCCGGGCAGCATCTCCAGTTCGCCGAGTTGGGCGGCATTGTCGCGGGTGCCGCCGACATAGAAGGCAAAATCGCAATGCATGCGCGAGGTCGCCCGCGCCACCTTGTCGGCCAGGGTTTCGGCGCTTGTGGTCAGCGGATTGGTGTTGGGCATCTCGAAAACGGCGGTGACGCCGCCAAGCACGGCGGCGCGCGAGCCGCTTTCCAGATCTTCCTTGTGTTCGCCGCCCGGCTCGCGGAAATGGACCTGGGTATCGATGACGCCGGGCAGGATATGCAGGCCGGTGCAGTCGACCACCTGGCCGCCATCTTCGGACGCGATGTCGCCGATGGCGGTTATGTGGGCGCCGTTGATGCCTATATCGCGCGCATGGGCGCCGTCCTGATTGACGAGAGTACCGCCCTTGAGCACGACATCGAAGATCTGCGCCACCCTGGCTCCCCTTTCCAAACCGCGCGGTCGCGGCCAGAATACCCGCCGAACCGACAATGAAATTGCGGCGGCATATTGCGCGCCGCCGCCCCCTTACGTAAATCTCCTTCCATGCGCACGCAAAGGGTCTTTGCCAGGTCATGAGTAATTTGAAGGGCGCCTTGCTCACGGACAGGACCGTCGTGACGGCTTCCGGCCCGGATGCCGAAGGGTTTCTGCAAGGCCTTGTGACCGCGGATGTCGCGGCCATTGGCGAGAGCCAGGGGCGCCTGGCGGCAATCCTTTCTCCGCAAGGCAAGGTGCTGTTCGATTTCCTGCTGGTGCGGCGGGAAGGCGGCTTTGTGATCGACTGCCGGGCGGACATGGCGGCGGATCTGGTCAAGCGGCTCGGTTTCTACAAGTTGCGCGCCAAGGTCGAGCTGGCCGATGCCGGCGATTCGCTTGGCGTGATCGCGCTGTGGGGCGACGAACTGCCACCAATCGAGGGCGCGTTCGCCGACCCGCGCCATCGCGGCATGGGGCTGCGCGTCCTCGCCGGCTCCGGCGACGGCGAAGCGGCATTGCGGGCCGTGGGCGCGCAGATCGTGCCGCTGGCGGCTTATCACGCCCACCGCGTCCATGTCGGCGTTGGCGAAGGCGGCGCCGATTTCGTGCTTGGCGATACTTTCCCCCACGAGGCCAATATGGACCTTTTCGGCGGCGTTTCCTTTTCCAAGGGCTGCTATGTCGGCCAGGAGGTGGTGTCGCGCATGGAACATCGCGGCACGGCCAGAACGCGCCTTGTCGCCGTGCGCCTTGGCGGGGAAGCGGCGGCGGGCAGCGAAATCACGGCCGGCGGCAAGGCCATCGGCCGCCTCGGCTCGGTGGCGGGCGAGGAGGCGCTGGCGCTGCTGCGGCTCGACCGCGCCGGCGAGGCAATGAAGCAGGGCGACAAGCTGAGCGCCGGCGGGGCGCAAGTCAGCCCGCGCGACGGCGGCACCTTCGAGCCAGCGGGCGGCGCCAACTGATGCATCCGATCCTCAGCCTCAAGAAGCGGCTCTACCGCCTGCGCAGCCGGCCAATCATCTGCACCCGGCGCGGCGCCCGTTTAGAGCTTTTCCCGCGCAACTGGATCGACAACCGGCTGCTTGCCGGCGCGCCCTATGAGGACCGCCAGATCGCGCGCTGCATCGAACTGGCCCGGGACCATGACATCGACATGTTTCTCGATATCGGCGCCAATATCGGCCTTTATTCGGTGCTGCTGGCGCTGGCCACCGAAATCGGCGAAATGCATGCCTTCGAGCCGGTGACGCGCAACGGCGACCAGATGGAGATCAACCTGCGGCTCAACCGGCTCGATGGCCGGGTGCGGCTGCATCGCTGCGCCCTCGGCGCGAAAGCCGATATCGCCAGGATCCGCATCGACCCGAAATCGACCGGGCTGTCGCGCCTGGAGGGCAGCGGCGGCGACCGGCGGCGCGCTTTCACCCAAAGCGAGGACGTGCCGGTGTGCCGGCTCGATGAAACCGTTATTGCGGAGGGCAAGCGCATTCTGGCCAAGATCGATGTCGAGGGCTTTGCGCTCCAGGTGCTGGAGGGCATGACCGGGCTGCTGGACCAGAACAGCTTCGTGTTCCAGATCGAATCGGATCCGGCAAGCGATGCGGCGGTCGAAGCCTTCCTTGGCGCCCGCGGCTTCCGCCAGATCGGCCACATCGAATCCGACCTCTATTTCACAAATATCGCCGGGGACGGCACGGCATGATGCCGCCGACCGGCAAGCGGGCGTGGCAACGCATGCTATCGGGGCGCCGTCTCGATTTGCTCAATCCCTCGCCGCTGGATATCGAACTGGAGGATATCGCCCACGGTCTGGCGCGGGTGGCGCGCTGGAACGGCCAGACCATCGGCGCCCACCCCTTTTCGGTGGCCCAGCATTCGCTGCTGGTCGAAAGGCTGGCGGTGGCATTCGCCCCCGAGCTTGAGGCCCGCTGGCGCCTGGCGGCACTGCTCCACGATGCCCCGGAATATGTCATCGGCGATCTCATCAGCCCTTTCAAGGCCGCGGTCGGCCTCGACTACAAGGCTTTTGAAATCCGCCTGCTCGATGCCATTCACATCCATTTCGGCCTGCCCCCGGCGCTGCCGGCCAGGATCGCGGCGCTGATAAAGCGCGCCGACAAGGCCGCAGCCTATCTGGAGGCAACCCGCCTGGCCGGATTTTCGGAAGGCGAAGCCGCCAGCTTCTTCAGCCGCCCGCGCGGACTCAACACCTCGGTCGACAGCTTCGACCTGACCCCGCTGGCAACCGGGCGGGCGCAGGACCTGTTTCAAAAACAGGTCGAGGCCCTGCACCTTGGCTGACAGATGCATTACATTGAAGGCAATGTGCATTACCTCAACTTGCGGCCCGCTCCCATGAAAGACGCCATTCATGTCTGTGCGCTGAGTGCTGTCGACGCCCTGATCGACGCCCACCGGCCGAGCCATCTCGTTACCCTGATCAACTGGGAAACGATGATCGAGACGCCGCCGCAGATCGCGCCGCAAAACCATCTCAAGCTGGGCATGAACGACATCGCCGAGCCGCGCGAAGGGCTGGTGCTGGCCGGCAACGAACAGGTGGAGAGCCTGCTCGATTTCATCAATGGCTGGGACGCTGCGCGCGCGGCGCCGCTGCTGATCCATTGCTGGGCCGGGGTCAGCCGCTCCACGGCGGCGGCCTATGTCGCGGTCTGCGCCCTCAACCCCGATATCGGCGAGGACGAACTGGCGAGGCGCCTGCGCGCCGCCTCGCCGACGGCAACGCCGAACCGGCGCATTATTGCCCTCGCCGACGAGGCCCTCGACCGCCGCGGGCGCATGGTGGCGGCGATAGACGGCATCGGGCGCGGCGCCATGGCCTTCGAGGGCAAGCCCTTCACGCTGCCGGCGCGCTTCGCGGCGGCGCGCAGCAACCGCTAGCAGCGGCCTGTCAGGAAATTTCGACGACCAGCCGGCCCCGGACCCTGCCCGCCAGCAGCTCCGGCGCCACGTCCGGCACCTCGCCAAGACCGATGGTGGTGGTCATGGCGTCGAGCTTCTTCAGGTCGAGATCGCGGGCAAGCCGGTTCCATGCCTCGACGCGCCGTTCGCGCGGGGCCATGACCGAATCGACGCCGATCAGGCTGACGCCGCGCAGGATGAACGGCGCCACGCTGGCGGGCAGATCCATGCCGCCGGCAAGGCCGCAGGCGGCCACGGCGCCGCCATAGCGGGTCATCGAAAGCATATTGGCCAGGGTCAGGCTGCCGACGACATCGATGCCGCCGGCCCAGCGCTCCTTGCCAAGCGGGCGCGCGGGTCCGGACAGCTCTTCGCGGGCGATGATATCGGCGGCGCCGAGGGATTTGAGATAATCGGCCTCCTGCGCCCGCCCGGTGGCGGCCAGAACGCGGTAGCCAAGCTTCGCCAGCACGGCAATGGCAACCGAGCCGACGCCCCCGGCGGCGCCGCTGACAACGATGTCGCCGCGCTCCGGGGTCACGCCGGCGCGCTCCAGCGCCATGACGCAGAGCATCGCGGTATAGCCGGCGGTGCCGATGGCCATGGCCCGGGCGGCGCTGATGGCTTTGGGGCGGGAAATCAGCCAGTCGCCGGAAACGCGGGCGCGCCCGGCTAGCCCGCCATGATGGGATTCGCCGACGCCCCAGCCATTGAGAACAACGTCATCGCCGGGTTTGAAGCCGGCATAGGTGGAGGTTTCGACCGTGCCGGCGAAATCGATGCCGGGAATGAGCGGCCAGCGGCGGACGACCGGGGCCTTGCCGGTGAGGGCCAACGCATCCTTGTAGTTGAGGGTGGAGTGCGAGATGCGCACGGTGACGTCGCCGTCCATGAAGTCGCCATCGCCAAGACTGGCAAGTTCGGCCTTCTGGCCGTCATCATCCCTGGAAACGAGGATTGCCTTGAATGTCTGGGCCATCGGAAGTTCCCGTTTTCGGATCCCTATTCGGCCGCGGCCAGCCTTTCAACGGGCTGTTCGCGGATCGGCCAGTGAACGATGGCGGCGAAAATGCTCAGCGCCACGCCGAGCCACCATACAACATCGTAGGACTGGTACATGTCGTAGAGCCGGCCGCCCAGCCAGACGCCGAGAAAGGCCCCGACCTGGTGGGAAAAGAACACGAAGCCGAACAGGGTGGCAAGATAGCGCGGGCCGAACATGACGGCGACAAGGCCGGAGGTCGGCGGCACCGTGGAGAGCCACAGCAGCCCAAGGGACGCGGAGAAGACGAGCACGGTGACCGGGCTTGGCGGCAGCAACACGAACAGCGCGATGACCACGGCGCGGGCGAGATAGATCAGGCTCAGGAACACCGGCTTGGAATGGCGCCCGGCGATATAGCCGGAGGCCAGCGAGCCGACGATATTGAACAGGCCGATCAGGGCGATGGCCCAGGCGCCCAGCGCCGGATCGAGCCCGATATCCGACAGATAGGGCGGCAAATGGGTGGTGACGAAGGCCAGCTGGAAGCCGCAGACGAAAAAGCCGGCGACGAGAAGAACGAAGCTGCGATAGCCGAAGGCCTCGGATATCGCCTCGAAGATCGACTGGTCGCGGCCGCTGGCATCCGGCCCGCCTTGCGGCTTGCCCATCAGCGCCACCGCCAGCAGGGGAATGGCGAGCATCATGACCCCGAGCAGTGTCAGGGCCTGCTGCCAGCCGGCGGCCTCGATCAGGTGCTGGCCGAGGGGGGCAAAGAGGAACTGGCCGAAGGAGCCGGCGGCGGTTCCTATGCCGAAAGCCACCGAGCGGCGTTCGGGCGTGACAAAGCGCCCGAAGGCGGCCAGCACGATGGTGAAGGAGCAGGAGGCGACGCCAAGCCCGATCAGGACGCCGGCGCCGAGATGGAGCCACAGCGGCGTCGGCGCCCAGGCGGTCAGGGCCAGGCCGGCGGCATAGAGCATGGCGCCGCCGACGAGCACCCGCGCGGTGCCGTAGCGGTCGGCGATGGCACCCGCCATAGGCTGCCCGGCGCCCCAGACCACGTTCTGGATCGCGATCGCCAGGGCGAAGATTTCGCGCGACCATCCGCGCGCCTCGGTAATCGGCGTGAAAAACAGGCCCATCGCCGAGCGCGGCCCGAACGACATGGCGGAAATGATACAGCCGGCGACAATGACCAGGGTCACCGTCTGCCAGGGGCGGACCCTGAACGATGTCGACATCCATATGCTCCGATAGCGCGGCGTGGAACAGGCGGCACGGAGGCGAAGCCTAACCCGCCCGCTCAAAGGGCGAAAACAATTTTTATGAATTCAAAGGAAGGGGCGGACCGGAGGCGACTTACGACCAGCCGCGCACGCGGTAGAAAATGTGCTTGCCGATGGTATCGAGGCGGATCATGTCGCGGATCCAGCGCGGCCGCACATAATTGGCGTGGTAATGGGTCGATTTGCCGACGGTGTCGATATAGGCCTTGCCATTGACCACTTTCTTGGCGACGCGGATGGCGCGTTCCCAGGAGATCTTGTTGCGCGGCCGGTCGGAAAGCCCGTCGCAGGCGAAGGAGAACTGGCAGCTGTTGCGCCGGTGCTGGTTCTGAAACACGACGCCGCAAATGGTCTCGGGATAGAAGGGGTGGGCGACACGGTTCAAGATCACCTGGGCCACCGCGATCTGGCCGTTTTCCGGCTCGCCCCTGGCCTCGAAATAGACACCGGTGGCGAGGCACATCAATTCGCGGTTGCGCACATCGCTCAAGGCCGCGCTCTGGGCCCCGGACCGCTTCGCCGCCGGACCGCGCACGGTTTCGGTCAGGGCGGTGACATTGGCGGGCACCGGCGCATCGGCATCGCGCGCCAGTTCGCGGCGCAGCGGCAGTTTTTCCTGGGGCGCGAGAACCACTTCGATGACCCGGCCGGTCCTGGTATCGACACGGCGCACCATGCGCGAACCGTCGCTGCGCACCATGCGGTCGCCCTTGGCGGCGCGATTGACTTCCGGATAGCGGATCTCGTCGAGACCGGGCGCGCGGGCACCAAGGCTGCCGGTGATATCCACCGAGGACGGGTCGAGGCTGGCGAGGCGGATGGCGCCGCGCTGCTGCTGATCGCGATTGGAAAAGACGTCCTTGCCGGGGAAGAACGATGCGGTGTAGGTGCCGCGCACCGTCGAGATGATGTCGGAGCGCTCGCCAAGGCGAAGGCCGGCGCGCAATTCGGCATATTCGGAAAGCTGCGAAACCGTGCTCTGGGCGGACAAAGCGAAAAGCGCCGCGGCCACCGCATAGGGCCGAGCAAGAACCCAATATCCCTCACCGTTGCGTCGATAGCCGCGAACGTTCATCCGTAGTGCCTGCCCCGATTTCCCGTCTCCGCACCAAACACATATAAAGCGGCAAAATTGGGACACCTGATCTGGCCGGGTATCCCGCGCAGTCGCCGCTCCGGGTGGCGGGCTGCAAAGTCCCAATCCTCAAGTTCCTGATTAAACGTGGAAATTGTTTACATAGGCTTAACCAAGCAGGCAGGTTTTGCGCGCCAGGCGGAGCCGATTGGCGCGGCGCTTTGACGCTCCGTCAATGTTCGGTGTGCCCGGTTCAGGATATCGGAGGCGGGCCGGAGAGCCGCGCGTCGAGCATGATCGCGATTTCGCGCTGGCGGGCAAAGGGACTTTCTCCGGCGTTGAGGGCGCTAGCGGAGGCGATCTGGCGCAGCCCCCTGGTGCCGTAATTGTAGAGCACGAAATCGCGCACCCATTCGCCGGCCTGGCGCAGGCGGCGGGGCGCCAGTTGCCCTTTGGCGGCAAGATGGTCCCAATGGGCATCGAGCGCCTGGTCGAATGCTTCAAGCCCGCTGTCGTCATTGGCCGAAACGCACAGCACCGGCACCCGCCAGCCGCCATTTGCCGGACCCAGCGACAGCGCGCCCTCGACATCGGCCCGGGCGCGTTCGGCGACGCGGCCCATATCCGACTTTGTGACGGCAATGATATCGGGAATTTCCATGATGCCCGATTTCATGAATTGCAGGCTATCGCCGGAGCCGGGCTGGACGCAGAACACAACGGTGTCGGCGACGGCGACAATGTCGCTTTCCGACTGGCCGATACCGACGGTTTCGATCAGCACCCGGTCATAGATGGCGCGCATCAGCACCATCGCCGCGACGGTGAGTTCCGACAGGCCGCCAAGGCGGTCGCGGGCGGCCAGCGAGCGCACGAAGACGCCGCTGTCGGCAGGATCGGTATCGAAGCGGGTACGGTCGCCGAGCAAGGCGCCGCCGGAAATGCGCGAAGACGGATCGACGGCCAGCACGCCGACGGAATGGCCGGCGGCGCGCCAGCGCCTTATCAGGACATTGGTCAGGGTCGATTTGCCGACACCGGGCGGGCCGGTAAGGCCGATGACGCGGCCCAGCGGATTGTTATAGGCGTCGTCGAGCAGGGCCGTCAGCACCCGGTTGCCGGGATCGGCCTCGATCGCACTCAGGGTGCGGGCCAGCGACCCCTTGCCGCCAGCCTTGAGGTCGCCGAGGGAGGTGGCCGCCTGGCGCGGTTTCATTTTCCTTCCCCGCCCTTGCGCGCGCCCTGGCCGCCCTTGCGCGCCGCCGCCTGGGCCGCGGCAAGGCGGGCGATGGGCACCCGGAAGGGCGAACAGGAGACATAGTCCAGCCCGGCGCGGTGGAAGAAATCGATCGAGGCCGGTTCGCCGCCGTGCTCGCCGCAAATGCCGATCTTGAGATCGGGGCGGGCGGCGCGGCCGCGCTCGACGCCCATGCGCACCAGTTCGCCGACACCAACCTCGTCGATGGAAATGAAAGGATCGACGCGCAACAGGCCCTGGTTGACATATTCCATGAGGAAGCGCCCGGCATCGTCGCGCGACAGGCCCAGCGCAGTCTGGGTCAGGTCATTGGTGCCGAAGGAGAAAAACTCCGCGCTCTGGGCAATTTCGCCGGCGCGCAGGCAGGCCCGCGGCAGTTCGATCATGGTGCCGATGCGATAGGCGGGCACGGCACCCCGTTCCCTGCCCACCGTTTCGGCGACGGCGCGGATGCGGGCGGCGAGGAAGTCGAATTCGGACCTCGACGCGATCAGCGGGATCATGATTTCCGGCACCACCGGCGCCCCGGTTTCCTTTGCCGCCTCTAGGGCGGCCTCGAGAATCGCGCGCGCCTGCATTTCGCAGATTTCCGGGAAGGAAATGGCGAGACGGCAGCCGCGATGGCCGAGCATGGGGTTGAATTCGCGCAATTCCTCGATGCGGGCGACCAGCGCGTCCGGTTCGACATTCATCGCCTTGGCGACCTGGGCGATTTCCCTTTCGCTCGAGGGCAGGAATTCATGCAGGGGCGGATCGAGAAGACGGATGGTGACCGGCAGCCCGGCCATGATCCTGAACAGGGAAATAAAATCGCCGCGCTGCATCGGCAGCAGCTTGGCCAGCGCGGCGGCGCGCCCCGCCGCATTGCTGGCCAGGATCATCTCGCGCATGGCGAGAATGCGGTCTTCCTGAAAGAACATATGCTCGGTGCGGCACAGGCCGATGCCCTGGGCGCCGAAATCCCGCGCGGTCTGCGCGTCTTCCGGGGTGTCGGCATTGGCGCGCACAGCAAGGCCGCGAATTTCATCCGCCCATTCCATCAGGGTGCCGAAATCGCCGGAAAGCTCCGGCTGGCACATCGGAACGGCGCCCAAGAGCACCTGCCCGGTGGTGCCGTCGATGGTAATGACATCGCCCGCTTTGAGCGTCTTGCCGGCGGCAGTCATGGTGCCGGCCTTGTAGTCGATACGCAGCGTGCCGGCGCCCGATACGCAGGGCCGGCCCATGCCGCGCGCGACGACCGCGGCATGGCTGGTCATGCCGCCCCGGGTGGTCAGGATGGCGGCGGCGGCGTGCATGCCGTGAATATCCTCGGGGCTGGTCTCGACCCGCACCAGAATGACGGACTTGCCGACCTTGCGCGCCTCTTCCGCGGCTTCCGAATCGAACACGATCTCGCCCGAGGCGGCGCCGGGGGACGCCGGCAGGCCGCGGGCGAGGACCTGGCGCGGCGCGTCGGGGTCGATGGTCGGGTGCAGGAGCTGGTCGAGGCCCTTGGGGTCGAGGCTGAGTACGGCATCGGACTGGGAAATCAGCCGTTCCCTGTTCATCTCGACGGCGATCCTGAGCGCCGCCTTCATGGTGCGCTTGCCGGAGCGCGTTTGCAGCATCCACAACTTGCCTTCCTGAACGGTGAATTCGAGGTCCTGCATGTCGCGGTAGTGGCGCTCGAGGCGGTCGCAATAGCCGGTCAGCTCGGCAAAGACCTCGGGCATCACCAGTTCCAGCGACGGCTTGTCGGAATGGGACAAGGCCCTGGCGGCCTCGGTAATCTCCTGGGGCGTGCGGATGCCGGCGACGACATCCTCGCCCTGGGCGTTGACGAGGAATTCGCCGTAGAGCTTCTTTTCGCCGGTCGAGGGATTGCGCGTAAAGGCAACGCCGGTGGCCGAGTTGTCGCCGAGATTGCCGAACACCATGGCCTGGATATTGACCGCCGTGCCCCAGGCCTGGGGGATCGAGTGCAGGCGGCGATAGGTGATGGCGCGCTGGTTCATCCAGGACAGGAAGACGGCGCCGATGGCGCCCCAGAGCTGCTCATGAACGTCCTGCGGAAAAGGCTGGCCGAGATTTTCCTCAACGCAGTCCTTGTAGGACGCGACGATCTGCTGCCAGTCCTCCGCCCCCAGATCGGTATCCAGTTCGAGGCCGCGGCTGTCCTTGAAATTTTCCAGGATTTCCTCAAACAGGTCGTGGGAGACACCAAGCACGACATCGGAATACATCTGGATGAAGCGGCGATAGGAATCATAGGCGAAGCGCCGGTCGCCGGCGCGCGCCGCCAGCGCCTCGACGGTCTGGTCGTTGAGGCCGAGATTGAGCACGGTGTCCATCATGCCGGGCATCGAGGCGCGCCCGCCCGAGCGCACCGACACCAGCAGCGGGTTCTCGCCGCCGCCGAAATTCGCGCCCACCGCCTCCGCCACGCCGTCAAGGGCCTCGGCGACCTGTTGCTTGATACCGTCTGGATAGCTGCGGTCATGGGCGTAGAACCAGGTACAGACCTCGGTGGTGATGGTGAACCCGGGGGGCACGGGAAGACCGAGATTGCACATCTCGGCAAGATTGGCGCCCTTGCCGCCGAGCAGGGAGCTCATGGCGGTATTGCCCTCGGCACTGCCGTCTCCGAACGAATAGACCCATTTCGTCATTTCGCTTGCCCTTTGTGAAACAAAACGGCCAGCGCTGCCGTCAGGACGGCCGCATGCCCCTTTGGCGGTTCAAATGCACGCCTCAAGCGTTCTATTCGGAGTCGGGGGTAGAATCCAAGGAAGGAAGTGAGGCGGCGCATCGGCTGGTGGCATTCGCGGTGCAAACTTAACCCGTCATTCCGGCGCATGCCGGAATCCAGTGCCGAGACGGCCTCGGGCTGATGGATCGCAACCGGACCCCGGCCTGCGCCGGGGTGACACAGACCGCTCGCTCAGCCCTCTATCTTCGAGAAATCGGCGACCTTGAGGGTTGCCTCGCGCAGCCGGTTCAGCAGTTTCAGGCGGTTTTCGCGTAAGCGCCCGTCCTCGGCATTGACGGTCACATTGTCAAAGAAGACATCGACGGCGGGCCTGAGTTCGGCCAGCGCCGCCATGGCGCCCTCGAAGTCCTCTTTGCCGACGTGATCCTCGACATGGTGGACCACGGCATCCAGCACATTGACGAGTTCCTTTTCGCCCTGCTCGGCCAGCAGGACGTGGTCGGGATCGCCGTCAAAGGCGCGTCCGTCCTTCTTCTCCTCAATGCGCAGGATATTCGTGCCGCGCTTGACCCCGGCGAGCAGGTTGGCGCCGTTGTCGGTGTCGAGGAAGCGCGCGAGCGCCTCGACCCGGCGCACGATCATGAGAAGATCGTCCTGATTACCAAGGGAAAAGACCGCATCGATCAGGTCGTGGCGGGCGCCGGCATCGCGCAGATGCACCTTGAGGCGGTCGGCGAAGAAAGCGAGGAGATCTGCTTCGATCTTTAGGGGTGCGGCGCAAAGCGCGATCCGCAATTCGTTAGACAGAATAATCCGGATGACACCCAGCGCCGCCCGCCTCAGCGCATAAGGATCCTTGGAGCCGGTGGGCTTTTCGTCGATGGCCCAGAAGCCGGTCAGCGTGTCGATCTTGTCGGCCAGCGCCACGGCGATCGTCACCGGGTCCGACGGCACCGCGTCCGATGGCCCCTGCGGCTTGTAATGATCCTCGATGGCGGCGGCGACCGCTGCCGGCTCGCCCTGTTCCAGCGCGTAGTAGCGGCCCATCAGGCCCTGAAGCTCGGGGAACTCGCCGACCATCTCGGTGACGAGATCGGCCTTGGCGAGCAGCGCCGCGCGCGCCGCCATGGCAGGATCGGCGCCGACCAGCGGCGCGATTTCGCGCGCAAGCCTTTGTAGCCTTTCGACGCGCTCGAACTGGGTGCCGAGCTTTTCGTGGAAGGTAATCTCCTTCAGCTTCTCGACGCGGTCTTCAAGCTTTGTCTTGAGGTCGGTTTGCCAGAAGAACCTGGCGTCCGACAGGCGCGCGGCGATGACCCGCTCATTGCCGGCGACGATGGCCCTGCCGCCATCCTCGGCGATGAGGTTGGAGACCAGCAGGAAGCGGTTGGCCAGCTTGCCCGTCCTTGGATCGCGCAGCGAAAAGCACTTCTGGTGGTTCTTCATCGAGGTGATGAGCACCTCGGCCGGCACGTCGAGAAAGGCTTCGTCGAAAGAACCCATCAGCACCACCGGCCATTCGACCAGCCCCGCCGTTTCGGCCAGGAGCGCCTCGTCCGCGACCAGTTCGAGGCCGCAGGCAAAGGCGAGGTCCCTGGCGTCGTGGAGGATGATGTCGGCGCGCCGCGCGGCATCGAGCACGACATGGGCCTTCTCGATTTTTTCCGCGTAGTCGTCGAAGCGGCGCACCGTTATGGCGTCCGGCGCCATGAACCTGTGGCCATGGGTGACATTGCCGCTGGCCAGGCCATCGACGGAAAAGGGAACCGTGGCGGTTTCCTCGGTTTCGGGACCGAAGACGCAGAGGATCGATTGCAGCGGCCGCACCCAGCGCATGGACCCGGCGCCCCAGCGCATCGACTTGGGCCAGGGGAACTTGTCGATGACCTCGGGAAGGATGGCGGCGATGACTTTCTCGCTGGCAGCACCCTGTTTTTCGATCACCGCGACATAGAAATCGCCCTTCTTGGGGTCGGAAACGATCTGCGCCTCATCGATGGAGGCAAGGCCGGCCGATTTGAGGAAGCCGTCGAGAGCCTGCTGAGGCGCGCCGACGCGCGGCCCCTTGCGCTCGTCCTTCATGTCGGCCTGGCGCGCCGGCAGCCCGGTGAGGTTGAGGGCAAGGCGGCGCGGGGTGGCGAAAGCGCGCGCGCCTTCATAGGTGAGGCCGGCCTTGACCAGGGCATCCGTTACCAGCCGCTTCAGGTCATCGGCGGCCTTTCCCTGCATGCGGGCCGGGATTTCCTCGGAGAAAAGCTCAAGCAGAAGGTCGGGCATGGCGGAGGCTCATCTTGGCGGCACAGCGCGCGCATGGCGCGTTTTCTTGAATTGCAGCATGGCCTATCGCGGGCGCTTGGCAATGTCCAGCCTGTGCAAAAAGCCGCCGGCGCCGGCACCGGGGGCGGAAAATTGTGGCGCGCCGGCAACACCTGGCGGGAAAAGATGCCGCCAAGGCATCCGGCCGGGGGGCAAACAGCGGCTATTCATTGACTGGAATGTGATCGGCTGTAGCTTTGTCGGCAATATTTCACGGATGGGCCCACCGGGGCGGATCGGGATCAAGATCATGAAACTGCACCTTCTCGCCGCGGCGGCCGCTCTGCTGATCGGCACTTCAGCCCACGCCGCCGACGCCCCCCAGGCTTATGGCGTCCATGACTGGTCCGGCGCCTATATCGGCCTTCAGGGCGGCGCCGGCACCGGCACCAGCAACCACACCAATAATTTCGGCATCACCAGCGGCAATTTCACCATTTCGGGCGGACTTGGCGGCTGGACCACGGGCTATAACTGGCAGCGCGACAACATCGTCGTCGGCTATGAAGGCGACACCTCCTTCGGCAAGATCCGCGGCACTTCGCTGGCCGCCACCTGCGGCGCCGGCTGCTATACCCAGATCAACTGGATTTCGACCTACCGCGCCCGCCTCGGCTACGCCATGGGCGGAGTTCTGCCCTATGTCACCGGCGGTCTGGCGGTCGGCACGGTCAAGTCCGGGGGTACCGCCACGGCCTTCCGCGACACCGACACCAAGGTCGGCTGGGTCGCCGGCGCCGGCATCGAACTCGCTTTCAATGAGAATTATTCCGCCAAGGCCGAATACAGCTATGTCGATCTCGGCAAGGCCGATTTTCCCGGAGCGCCTGGCTTTGTCGTCAAGGCGCGCGCCGATGCCCATATCTTCCGCGTCGGCATCAACCGCAAGTTCGACATCTTCAAGATTTTGAGCCGGTAGCAAGTGGGGCACACACCCCGCGCGCGTTGCGCGGGCTGCAAACCGGAGGCCCGGATGAGTATTCCGGGCCATTTTTTTGTCCGTATTCCTAAGCTTTGGCGGCAGCGCCGCCGGCCTCGGTCCTGACCCAGGCTTCGCCGCAGGCCTTGGCCAGTTCGCGCACGCGCAGGATATAGCCCTGCCTTTCGGTGACCGAGATCACGCCGCGGGCATCGAGCAGGTTGAAGACATGGCTGGCCTTGATGCACTGGTCATAGGCCGGCAGCGCCATGTCGTGGCGCTCGTCGCGGTTTCCCGCCGCCAGCAGCGCCTTGCACTCGCCTTCCGCGTCCTGGAAATGGCGTACCAGCATGGCGGTATCGGCATGTTCGAAATTGTGGCGCGAATATTCCTGCTCGGCCTGGAGGAAGACATCGCCATAGGTGACCTTTTCATCGCCGTCGCGGCCGTTGAAATTGAGGTCATAGACGCGGTCGACGCCCTGCACATACATGGCAAGGCGCTCCAGCCCATAGGTCAGCTCGCCGGAAACCGGCGCGCAGTCGATGCCGCAGACCTGCTGGAAGTAGGTGAACTGCGAAACTTCCATGCCGTCGCACCACACCTCCCAGCCCAGCCCCCAGGCGCCCAGCGTCGGGCTTTCCCAGTCGTCCTCGACAAAGCGGATGTCGTGGTTCTTGGGGTCGATGCCGATGGCATAGAGGCTTTTCAGGTAGAGATCCTGGATGTCCTTCGGGCTTGGCTTGAGGATGACCTGGAACTGGTAATAGTGCTGGAGCCGGTTGGGGTTTTCGCCATAGCGGCCGTCCTTGGGACGGCGCGAGGGCTGCACATAGGCCGCCTTCCACGGCTTGGGGCCGAGCGCGCGCAGCGTGGTCGCGGGATGGAAGGTGCCGGCGCCGACTTCCATGTCATAGGGCTGGAGAATGACGCAGCCATAATCGGCCCAATAGCGCTGCAATTCCAGGATCAGGCCCTGAAACGAGCGGGTCGGGGCGGAAGATGAATCGGGCTTGGCGTTTGGCATGCGTTAAGGGCTCTTGGCTGATACTCGAAAGATCAAACGGCGCGGCGCACACTATGCGCGCTGGCGATCACCGGTCAAGGCAGCGCGCGACAAGCCCGCGACAAGCCGCGACAGGGTGGAGTTGGCAAGCAAACGCGTTTCGCCGCGCACCAAAACGCGCTAGCCTTGCAATCGGGTGGCGCCCGGTAGAGGAGATAATGGGGTCATGACGACAAAGCAGTTCACGCTTGCCGCTGCGATGCTCGCGGCGATGGTTTCCCAGGCCCCGGCTGCGGGAGTGAACGATCTGTTCAATTTCGAGTTCTACGCCAGCCCGAATATCCATATCGGTACCGATACCTACCGGCACCACACCGATTTCGTGCACTACAACGATTATTACCGCTTCGGCAGCCTGCCCAGCGCCAGCGAGCACACAACGTGCCGGGAATCGTGGGCGCGTTCCGACGAGGGCGGTGTGGTGAAGCGAATCACCTGCCGCAGCCGCTAGGACAGCGTGGCCGGGCGCGCTCAGTCGGGTTCGGCGGGGATATAGACGCCGGTTTCAGGGTCGCGGCGCAGGGTGGGAATGGCGTCGGTGCCGTTCCGCATCATGTCCGGGCTTGGGCGCGGCGGTCTATTGGCGCCAAGAGCCTTGCGCAGCATGCGCCCGCCGATCCACGCGGCGGCAAGAACCAGTCCGGCAACGACGATCTGCGGCATCGGCGGCTTTTCCCTTGTTTTCCCGCTTGCCTAGAGGCCGTAGCGCGACCACAGCGCGCGGATTTCCAGCGTGCTCAGCACTTCGTCGGGCCAGTTCGCCGCCGCTTCGCCGCCGCCAAGCAGGGCGGACGCCGCTTTCATGCCGGGAACGGTAAAACCCCGCCGCAGCCAGCCGCGCGCGCCGGAAACCAGCTTCAACCTGACATCCTCGCCGAACTTGCCGCGCATCACCTGGCGCATGTCGCCAAGGCCGTCGACGAGGCCAAGCTCAAGAGCGGTGCTGCCGGTCCAGAATTCGCCATTGAACAGGCTGGCCTCGCTGCCCTTAAGCTTGGCCCCGCGGCGCTCGCGCACCATGGACTTGAAGATTTCGTGGACCTCGTTCTGGATGCCCTTGAGGCGCTTGATGTCCTCCGCCTTTTCCGGCTGGAAGGGATCGAGCGAGAGCTTGTTCTTGCCGGCGGTATAGACGCGCCGCTCGATGCCAAGGCGGGATATGGCCTTGTCGAAGCCGAAACCGGCGGAAATAACCCCGATTGAACCGATGATGGAGCTTGGATCGGCATAGATCTCGTCGCCGGCCAGCGCCAGCATATAGCCGCCGGAGGCGGCGACGTCCTCGCAGAAGAAATAGACCGGCAGCTTCTTTTCGTCGGCGAGGGCGCGGATGCGCGCATAGATCAGGCGCGACTGCACCGGCGAGCCGCCGGGCGAATTGATGGCGATGGCGACCGCCGCCGCGTTCTTGTAGGAGAAGGCCCGGTTGATCTGGCTGGCGCAGCTGGCCAGCGACAGGCCGGGGCGCAATGGCGCCGCCATGCCGATGGCGCCGGTGAGGCGCAGCACCGGCACCAGCGGCGCGCGCTTGCGCCAGTTGGCCGGGTTGACGCGCGACAGCAGATCGCCGGCCTGGCGGCCAAAAGCGCCTGCCCCGCCATTGCCGGAGTGATCCTTGGTATCGCTGCTCATTGCCGATAGATAGGCCCGGCGCGACGCGAGAACAACCGCGCCTTGCGCCGGCAACCTATTTGTCGCCCTCCTCCTGGCCGCCGCTGTCGCCGCCATGGCCGCCATGCCCGCCGCCATGCCCACCACCATGGCCGCCGCCCTGGCTGCCGCCCTGGCTGCCGCCGGTGCCGACGTAGCCACGCAGCCGGTCATATTCGGCACGCTGGCGCGGGGACAGGACTTGCGCCATGGCGAGGTGATATTTCAGATGGGCGGCGCGCAAGCGGGCTTCGGAGGCGCCGATTTCGGCGGTCTTGGCGTTGAGCCTAGCTTCGTCGATATCGCCGCTGCGGAACATGGCTTCAAGTTCCGCTTCCAGTGCCACCAGGGCCGCGCCGAGAGGCCGCGCCTCGCCTTCCATATCGGCAAAGAGCTTTCCGGCCCGCCGCAATTGTTCAGGAGCCAGAGCCAGCTCGCCAGCCAGATCGATGACATGGCGCGGGCCGGGATAGCCGTTGAGCTCGGCAGACAGCGCATATCCGGCGCCGCGCCCGGCCAGGATATCGGCCACGCGCTCCGGCGCCATGGCCTTGATGGCGCGCTGCTGCATGCCGGCATAAGGCCCGGCGGGCGGCGGATCGGCGGCAAGGGGGGCGGCGGCAGCGCCCAATCCTGCGGTAAAAAGGGCGGCACCGGCGACCAGGACCAGCTTTGTCATTTCAGTCTCCCCCACAATATTCGCGCGGCGATGCAGCAGAATTTCACAGGCCGCCAGACGGCGCCGCAAGTTACGATTACGTGATGCCGGCGCCCGCCAGAGCCTCAATTGCACGGCCGTGGCGCAATATGGCCTCGGCCTGGGGCGTGAAATCGCTGCCCATGCCGTGCAGGACAAGGCCGGGCATGAGGCGCGGCGCGGCGCGCGATCCCTTTACGCCCTGGATGATGACGCGGCTGGCGGCAGCGCCCTCGCGGGGAAAGAGCGGAAATATGGCGAGCGCCCCGGTGCGCCCGGCAAACAGCGCCATGGCCTCGGCGAGCAAGGCGGCGGGAAGGATCATGGTGATGGTGCCCCGGGCGCGCACCAGGCCGGCGCACAGGCGCATCCAGCGTTCAAGAAGCTCGCCGTCGCGCATGTGGGCGCGGGCCTTTCCCGGATCGGCGGGCAGGCGGGCGGCCGCGCGGGCATAGAAGGGCGGATTGGCCATGGCATGATCGAAGCTTGCCTGTTCCAGCCCCAAGGCGCGCATGGCATCGCCGGGCCGCGCGAGATCCGCTTCCAGCACCTTGATCGTTTCGGCAAAGCCGTTGCGCGCCGCGTTCCGGCGCGCCAGCGCGGCGGCCCCGGCTTCGATCTCGATACCGGTAATCGCCAGCCCGCCGATCCGGCTGGCAAGGCAGAGCGCGGCGGCCCCGGCGCCAATGCCCGCCTCCACGATCCGTTCGCCGGGGCGCGCGGGAACTGCGGCGGCCAGCATCACCGCGTCGAGGCCGGCGCGATAGCCCGATTTCGATTGCAGGACCCGAAGGCGGCCACCGAGAAAGGCGTCGTCGGTGGTGTACTGGTCCCCCCGTGTGGGGTCCCCGCGTCTGGAGTCCCGGCGTTTGGAGTCCCGGTCTTTGGAGCTACTCGCCAAGTTCGACACCGCTGGCTGCGAGGAGGCGGCGGGCGCGGCTCCACTGATCGTCGGCGACCAGGACGCGGCGCGGCAGAATGCCGATCGAACCTTCCATGATGCTCATATTGCGGTCGAGGACCAGCGGCTCGATGCCCTCGCCGCGCAGGATGCTCTCGACAAAGGTGAGCAATACCGCGTCATTGGTCTTCATCAGTTCGCGCATGGCTGTTTTCCCGCCGGCCTCACCTGGATTGCGATGCTATTCAAACTTTCCCCTGGCGCCAATGCATGGGCTTGACCAGTTTCGCTCCCGCACCCTACAAGTTGGCTGTATTTCGCAGGGATCGGGAGGTTTTGGTGGGAGTTGTCGTTCCTTTGGGTCAGAAAGGCCCGGCCGGCGCCAGTCTGCGCCCGCTCATGAAGCTGGTCGAGGCCGACATGGAGCGGGTCAACTCGCTGATTTCAAAGCGCACCGGGTCGGATGTGCGCATGATCCCCGAACTCGCCAATCACCTGATCAATTCGGGCGGCAAGCGCATCCGCCCGATGCTGACCATCGCCACGGCGCAGATGTTCGGCTATGGCGGCGAGCACCACGTCACGCTGGCGGCCAGCGTCGAATTCATGCACACGGCGACCCTGCTTCACGACGACGTCGTCGACGAAAGCAATATGCGGCGCGGCAAGGCGGCGGCGCGCTTGCTGTGGGGCAACGAGGCCAGCGTGCTGGTCGGCGATTTCCTGCTTGGCCAGGCTTTCAAGATGATGGTCGAGACGCAGTCGCTGGAAGCGCTCGCCATCCTTTCCAACGCCGCGGCGGTGATCGCCGAGGGCGAGGTGTGGCAGCTGGCGGCGGCCAAGAATGTCTCCACCACCGAGGACGACTATTTGTCGGTGATCCGGGCCAAGACGGCGGCGCTGTTTTCCGCCGCCACCGAGATCGGCGCCATCATCGCCAAGCGCAGCGGCGACGAGCAGGCGGCAATGCGCTCCTTCGGCAACAATCTCGGCATCGCCTTCCAGCTCGTTGATGACGCGCTCGACTATACCGGCGAGGAAGGCAAGCTCGGCAAATCCGTGGGCGACGACTTCCGCGAGGGCAAGATCACCCTGCCCGTGGTCCTGAGCTACCGGCGCGGCGACGATGCCGAGCGCACCTTCTGGCGCCGCACCCTTCAGGAAGGCACCATCGGTGACGACGACCTGGAAAAGGCCATCGCCATCATGCGCAAGCACAACGCGCTGGCCGACACCATCGAGCGGGCCGCCCATTACGGCGCCATGGCCCGCGACGCTCTGGCGATCTTTCCCGATGGCAAGCACAAGGCGGCGCTACAGGAAGCGGTCGATTTCTGTATCGCCCGGGTGAGCTGACCCGCGGCGCCTACAAGGTCCGGGTCGCCACCACCCACCACGATGGCTGGGCCCGCGACAGCGCGGCTGCCGCCGCTTCGGCGCTGCCGGCGTCATCGAACAGGCCGAATACCGTTGCCCCCGACCCCGACATGCGCGACAGCCGGCAACCGGGCTGCGCCGCCACGGCCTCAAGAGTCCGCTTCACCGGCGGCGCCAACCGGCAGGCGGCGTCTTGCAGATCGTTGCGCAGAGTACCGAGCCAGGCGCTCAACTCGCCTGCGCCGGAAAGGTTTTTCGGCATTTCCCCAAGTCCCTGGCCGAATGCGCCCTCGCGGGCGGCAAAGACGTCGGGCGTGGCCAGGCTGACGCCGGGATTGGCCAGCACAAGATGCAATTTCGGCAGCCCCGGCGTGGGGGCGATGTTTTCTCCGCGTCCGGTGGCGCGCAGGGACCTCGAATAGACGCACATCGGCACGTCGGCACCGAGCGGGGCGCCGATTTCGGCAAGGCGAGGAGCGCCGATGTTCAAATCCAGCAAGCGGTTCAACAGCCGCAGCGCGGCGGCGGCGTCCGCCGATCCGCCGCCGATGCCGGAGGCGACGGGAAGGCGCTTTTCGAGCCTGAAGCTGAAGGTGGCGGCACTGCCTCGCGGAGCAGCGGCCTCAAGAAGGGCGGCGGCACGCAGCACCAGATTGTCGTGCCCGGCAAGGCCGGCGCCAAAGGGACCGCCCAGTTCAAGGCGCGACACCAGGCGCGGCACAAGGCGGGGCACAAAGCGCGGCACAAGGCGCGGCTCCGGGCCGGCGCCGTTCCTGACCGCCTTCAGAACATCGCCAGCCTCGGTGAAGACGACAAGCGTATCGAGCGAATGATAGCCATCGGGGCGCCTGCCCTCGATGTGCAGGGCCAGATTGACCTTGGCCGGGGCGTCTTCACTCAGCCGCGGGGATGCGGATCGACTGGCCGGGGAAGATCCGGTCGGCATCTTTCAGGATATCCTGGTTGGCTTCAAAAATACGCAGGAAGGCGTTTCCGCTGCCGTAATAGCGCTGCGCAAGCCCCCACAGGGTGTCGCCCTGGCGGACCTGATAGGCCGCCGGATCGCCCCCGGTTGAAGCCGGTGTGGCGGCTTTCGGCGGCGGCGCGGAAGAGGGAACGGCGGGTGAAGGCGCCGCGGCATCATCCGTTGCATTCGAGGCCGGAGCTTCAGGCGCCGACGGCTCCTTGGCGGCCTCGGGAGGCGTTTCGTCGCCGCCAGCCGGCTTTGGCGCCTCGCCGGCATTGTCGGCGCCGCCCGCCTCGCCGTCCTTCTGCGCCACGGTTTCGCCGGACCCGTCGGCGGGCGTATCGGTAACGCGTTCGCCGCCGCCGGCGACATTTTCCGTCACCCGCTGCGGCTCGGGTTCGATGAGGCCGTCCTTGAGCTTGGCCTTGATCTTTTCAAGGTCTTCGGGTTCCGGATCGAGGTCGCGGGCGTGGCTCCACTGGAAGCGCGCCTCCAGGCGCCGCCCCGAGCGCCAATAGGCGTCTCCCAGGTGGTCATTGACAACCGGGTCCTCCGGCTTGAGCTCGACCGCGCGCTCCAGTTCGCGCACCGCGTCGGCGATGTTTCCCAGGCGGTAATGAGCCCAGCCCAGGCTGTCGACGATATAGCCGTCATCGGGGCGCAGTTGCACCGCCTTGCGGATCATGGCCATGGCCGGGGCCAGATTGATGCCCTGGTCGACCCAGGAATAGCCGAGATAATTGAGCACGAAAGGCTGGTCCGGCATCAGCTCCAGCGCTTTCTGGAAATCGGCCTCCGCTTCCTTCCACCGTTTCGACCTTTCCAGGCAGATGCCGCGGAAATAGAACAGCGTCCAATGCTGCTGCTCCACCGGCTGGAGCAGCGCGATGGCGCGGTCATAGGCCTTGATGCCCTGCTCGAAATGCTTGCGCCCGCGCAGCAGATCGCCGAGGGCGCGCAAGGCGTCGATGTCGCGCGGATTGTTCTTCACCCGGCTGTCGAGAATGGCCTCGGCTTCGTCGAAGCGTTCCAGCGCATTGAGATTGTGGGCGCGCTGGATCTGCGCCGAGGCGTAGAGCGGCGAGGTTTCGGGAACGCGGGCATAGGCCTGCGCGGCAAGTTCGTAATTGCGCTGCTGCTCGTGGATATCGGCCAGGGCGAGCACGGGAAGCGCCGCCTTGGGATCGAGGTGCAGGGCGAGCTGCATATAGACGATGGCGTGGTCCTCGCCGCCTTCGCGCGCCAGCAGGGCGCCGATCTCGTAGAGGCTTTCCGCGGCGCCGGCGGCGGTGCTGTCGACAATCGGACCGGGCGCGCGCCCCTCGTCGAGCGCGGACCTGATCGCGGTCATGTAGGGGTGGCTCGCCGACACCTTGTCATAGGCATCGACGATTTCGCGCGCCTGCGGGGCATTGCCGTTGCGGGCGGCAAAGCGGGCATAGGCCTCGGCGACCCGCAGCACGGTGGGGTCGAGCTTGTAGGCTTCGGCATATTGCTCGCCGGCAGTCTTCTTGTTGCCGGCCAGTTCGGCGACCAGCGCCGAATTGTAGGTGCGATAGATCGCCATCCAGTCGGCGCTGGACAGGGTGGCGAGTTCCTTCAGTGCCTCGTCAAGCTTGCCGGCGCCCTGAAAACTCCAGGCGTTCAGCAAGGCGCGGGTCATTTCGGCAATCGGCCCCGACCCGTCGGCCTCGGTGAAATTACGGCGGGCGGCGGCATATTGGCGCGCCCGCAAGGCGCGTACACCAAGAGTGAGGCGCGCCAGGCGGTTGCCGCTATCGACCTTGACCAGACGCTGCGCCAGCTCCGCCGCGCCATCCATGTTTCCGGTGGCCAATTCGAGCACGAAAGCGCGCCCGAGGATGACCTCGTTGCCCGGATCCTTGCGCAGCGCCTCGCGGAAAAAAGCGGCGGCGGCGGAATTGTCGCGCTGGCCGGCGGCAAAACGCCCGGCCAGGTAGTCTCCGAACAGCGAGGTCGTTTGCGGCGCCGAAACGGCCGCCGGGGCGATCAGCAACACGCCGGCGAGAACCGGAACGAGAAGGAGCGGCCGGGCAAGCCCGCCTGCCACCCGCCTTAGCGACGCAATGCTTCGGTTTGTCAAAAAACTATCCTTCCCAGGACGAAGATAGGCCGCGGAGAAACCATCCGGCAGATCCGCCGCATGAAGTGTATCACGCACAGCCGAGGGGGGCGCAACTCACATCATGGGCGGCGGGGCGGTTACATATTCGGATAGTTCGGTCCGCCGCCGCCCTCTGGTACTGTCCAGGTTATGTTGCCGTTGGGATCCTTGATATCGCAGGTCTTGCAGTGCACGCAGTTCTGGGCGTTGATCTGGTACTTCTGCTTGCCGTCTTCCTCGATCCATTCATAGACGCCGGCCGGGCAATAGCGCGCCGAGGGGCCGCCATAGACCTGGAATTCGCTGGACAGCTGCAAGTCGGGGTCGGCGAGGCGCAGATGCACCGGCTGGTCTTCCTCGTGATTGGTGGCGGAGAGAAACACCGACGACAGCCGGTCGAAAGAGACCTTGTTATCGGGCCGCGGATAGGCAATCGGCTGGCACTGGCTGGCGGGCTTCAGGCAGGCGCTGTCGGGCTTGCCGTGCTTGACGGTGCCGAACAGGGAAAACCCGAAGGTGTTGGTCCACATATCGAGGCCGCCAAGGGCGATTCCCGCAAGAGTGCCGTAGCGCGACCATAGCGGCTTGGCGTTGCGGACCTTTTTCAGATCCCTGCCGATTTCGCCGCCGCGCCAGGCTTCTTCAAGTCCGGTCAACTCGTCATTGGCGCGCCCCTCGCCCAGCGCCGCATAGACATGCTCGGCGGACAGCATGCCCGACAGAATGGCGTTGTGGCTGCCCTTGATGCGCGGCACGTTCATGAAGCCCGCGGCGCAGCCCATCAGCGCGCCGCCGGGGAAACACAGCCGGGGCACCGACTGCCAGCCGCCCTCGGTGAGGGCTCTCGCGCCATAGGCAATGCGCTTGCCGCCCTCGAAGACATCGCGGATAGCGGGATGGGTCTTGAAGCGCTGGAATTCCTCGAACGGCGAGAGATAGGGGTTCTCGTAATTGAGGTGGAGGACGAAGCCGACCGAGACCAGGTTTTCGTCGAAATGATAGAGGAAGGAGCCGCCGCCGGTGCGCCCGTCCAGCGGCCAGCCGAAGGAATGCTGGACCAGGCCGGGCTGGAATTTCTCCGGCTTCACTTCCCACAATTCCTTGATGCCGAGGCCGAATTTCTGCGGCTCGCGGCCGGCGCCGAGATCAAATTTCGAAATCAGCTGTTTGGCCAGCGACCCCCGGGCGCCCTCGCCGATCAGGACATATTTGCCGTGCAGTTCCATGCCGCGCATGAAGGTGTCCTTGGGCTGGCCGTCGCGGCCCACCCCCATGTCGCCGGTGGCAACGCCCTTGACGGCGCCATTGTCGTCGAAAATCAGTTCGGCGGCGGCGAAGCCGGGATAGATCTCGACGCCCATCTCCTCGGCCTTTCCGGCCAGCCAGCGGGCCAGATTGCCGAGGCTGACGACATAATTGCCGTGATTGTTCATCAAGGGCGGCATGAGGAAATTGGGCAGGCCGATGGCGCTTTTCTCACCAAGATAGAGGAACTTGTCCTTGGCCACCTTGGTGTTGAGCGGCGCGCCCAGTTCCTGCCAATTCGGGAACAGCTTGTTGATGCCGACTGGATCGACGACAGCGCCGGAGAGAATATGGGCGCCGACCTCGGAGCCTTTTTCGATCACGGTGACGGAGACTTCATTGCCGGCTTCGGCGGCCAGTTGCTTGAGGCGTATGGCGGCGGCCAGCCCGGCCGGGCCGGCTCCCACGATCACCACGTCATATTCCATCGATTCCCGTTCCGGGAGATCCGCCGCGCCCGTTTCTGCCATGCCTGTTCCCCAATTCTGTACTTCCGGTCCTTGCGGCCCGGCCCCAATATCACGCCCCCTTTTAAATGGATTGTTGCGGCAACGCCAAGACTCTCGGTTCTTGGGGGGCGATTTGGCCCGCTTCTTCCGTCGCTTGCCCCGTCGGCCGTCCCCGGATTGCCCCTGCCCAGCCCCTGCCCAGCCCCTGCCCAGCCCCTGCCTTGCCATGCCGGGCCCCTGCCTTGCCATGCCGGGCCGGGCAGCGCAAAGTGCGGCCATGACAGGAGAGAATGGCAAGAACGGGTTTCGCCAGGCCGGCCAGGCACTGCTCGAATGGTATGTTGCATCCGGCATCGACGCGGCGCTGGAGAGCGAACCTGTCAACCGCCTCGCGGAGCGCCCGCAACAGGCCGAGGGGCGGGCAGCGGAGACGGCGGATTTCGACGAAATGGCGCCGGACCGGGCAGCACCGGGCGGCGGCACGGCCCCGGCGCTCCGGCGGGAAACACCGGCGGCGGCGCCAAAGCCCGTGCAGCCGGATCTGCGCGCCACCGGAGAGCAGGCGCTGAGCGACGGGCGGCGCCTCGCCGCCGAGGCGTCCGACCTGGCGCAGCTTGAGGCCGCACTGGCGGGCTATGAAGGCTGCGGCCTGCGCGAGACGGCCAAGAACCTGTGCTTTGCCGACGGCAATCCTGAGGCCCGCATCATGCTGATCGGCGAAGCGCCGGGGCGGGACGAGGATATTCAGGGCAAGCCCTTTGTCGGGCGCGCGGGCCAGTTGCTGGACAGGATGCTGGCGGCCATCGGGCTGGATCGCGACTCGGTCTACATCACCAATACCGTGTTCTGGCGCCCGCCGGGAAACCGCACCCCGACACCCCAGGAAACGGCGCTGTGCCGCCCCTTCACCGAGCGCCAGGTCGAGCTGGTCCGGCCGGACATGGTGGTGCTGCTCGGCGCCGTGGCGGCCCGGCACTTGCTGGCAACCAATGACGGCATCCTGCGCCTGCGCGGAAGGTGGCGGCAGATCGAGATCGCGGGGCGGCAGATCCCGGTGATGGCGACGCTGCACCCGGCCTATCTGCTGCGCAACCCGTCGAGCAAGCGCCTCGCCTGGCGCGATTTTCTCGCCATCCGCGCCGCGCTGGAGGGGACCAACCCGTCTTGAATGGAGTGGCGCCGGCTGGTCAAAACCGCTATCACCGGCAGTCAGGTTCTAAAGGCCGGCCGGTCCTCGCCGCCTGATCCGTCAACGCATCTTGAGAGCAATGCCATGTCCCATGTTTCCGGCGAGCGGTCGTTCATTCCGGTGTCCATCGCCGTTCTCACCGTTTCCGATTCGCGCAGCCTTGAAGACGACAAGTCGGGCCAGACCCTGCAGGACCGTCTTGAAAAGGCCGGCCACAATCTCGGCGCGCGCAAAATCGTGCGCGACGAGATCCCGCAGATCCAGGCCATCGTTCAGGGCTGGATCGACGATCCCGATATCGATGTCGTCATCACCACCGGCGGCACCGGCTTCACCGGGCGCGATGTCACCGTGGAGGCCGTGGTGCCCCTGATGGAAAAACAGATGGACGGCTTTTCCGCCCTGTTCCACCGCCTCTCCTTCGACAAGATCGGCACTTCGACGATCCAGTCGCGGGCCACCGGCGGGGTTGCCAAAGGCACCTATATTTTCGTGCTGCCGGGATCGCCGGGCGCCTGCAAGGATGCCTGGGACGGCATTATCGAGGCCCAGCTCGACTACCGCCACAAGCCCTGCAATTTCGTCGAGATCATGCCCCGGCTGATGGAAGGCAAGGAGGGCGGGCGCGGCGCTTGACGCGGGCGCCAGGCAGCCTATGCGCCGGTTGTCCGGCTGGAGCGGGTCCACGCCCGCAGGGCGTCGAGATCGTCGACATCGCGCAAGGTATCGACCAAACCAACCTTTAGGCCGCGCGCGTTTTTCAGCGTATCGGCCAGGGTTTGCCGGTGCGACCAGCGCACACCTTCAAACAGGCGCGGCTTGCGCGGCACGCGCCTGGCGCCAACCAGCCAGTAGCCGCCATCTGCCGCCGGGCCGAAAACGACATCGGCGCGCTTGAGGGCACGAAAGGCCCGTGCGATATGGGCCGGCGTGATGGCGGGAATATCGCTGCCGATGACCAGCACCGGGCCGGGCGGCGCGCAATCGAGAATGCGCTGCATGCGGGCGCCAAGATCGCCCCGCCCCTGGGGAACGGCCGGCAGGGCGCGGCAGGCTTGCGGCAGGCCGGAGGCGCGGTCCGGGGTCAGCGAGACAATAGTGGTCCAGCGGCGGTCGGCGCCAAGGCGCCGGCACAGATCCGCGGCCATGGCGCGATATACCCGCCAGGCGGCGACGGCGCCGATTTGACGCGCCAGACGGCGCTTCACCGCGCCGATGCGCGGCGCCTTCATCATGATGACGAGGGTGCCCGCCCTGCCCCGGCACTTTTTCTCAGCCATAGAGACGGGCTATCAGGCGCGGCGAAACGCGCAGAAAATAGAGGGAAAGGCAGGCCAGGTTGCGGATGCTCCGGCGCGAGAATCCCTCGCGCCGGTAGCGCTCGGCGCTGGTCACGGCGCGCACCGGCAACAGGCTCAGGCGGCGGCGGCCGATGCGGCGTACGATATCGACATCCTCCATGATCTCGATATCGGCAAAGCCACCGATCTGATCATAATGGGCGCGCGAGATCAGCAGGCCCTGGTCGCCATAGGGCAGCGCCAGCAGCCAGCAGCGCAAGGCCACCACCTGCTCAAGAATACGCGGCGAGGCCCCCGAGGCATTGAGGCAAAAGCGGAAACTGGCGGCGCCGGGGCGCGGCCCCTGGGCGGCGATGAAATCCTCGACGGCGCCGATCCAGCCTTCGCCGGGCACCGTGTCGGCATGAAGAAAGAGCAGCCAGCCGGAGCGCGCCATTCTGGCGCCGGCGGCAAGCTGCCTGCCCCGCCCGGCCGCCCCGGAGACGAATTCGCATCCGGTCGCCTCGGCGATCGCCCGCGTGCCGTCGCGCGAGCCGCCGTCGGCGATGATGACTTCGCGCACCAGCCCCTCCACGGCGCCCGGCACCAGCGCCGCCAAGGTCCGGGCCAGATGTTCTTCAGCGTTCAATGTCGGGATAATTACACTGATCATGGGCAGGTCATGGGCAGGTTATGAGTTGGTCATGGGTTGGTCGGGGGCTGGTCCGCAAAACGGGCCGCAAGGCACGGCAAGGGCCGATGCTGGCCCAATTCCCAAATATTAACAAGCCATTAATGTTCCACTTCCGTTCGGCGCCCCGGAGCTATTTCGACTATAGATGTTCTTGTTTCGTTCGTTTTTTTCCGCTAAGTTATCAACATGTCTACTTTGAGCAAAAGACCGCATGAGGATCCGGCGAGAGGGCGGCGCGGCGCCTCGGTGCCTGCGCCGGACTCGCCGTTTGGCGAAGCGGGCATAGCGGCGGCGCGGCGGCGCGGACGCGGCGCATCCACCAACGACGGCGGGCGGTTCGAGCCTTTGAAGCGGGTCGACACCGATGACGGATGGGAGGTCCTGGATGATCTTGCGCCCTTTGCCAGACAGGTGATCGACGAGCGGGCGCGGCACATCATCACCCGCAATGCCTCGCCCGATATTTCCTTCGAGCAGTCGATCAACCCCTATCAGGGCTGCGAGCATGGCTGCGCCTATTGTTTTGCCCGGCCGACCCATGCCTATTGGGGCCTTTCGCCGGGCCTCGATTTCGAAACAAGACTGTTCGCCAAGACCAACGCGGCGGAGCTTCTGGAAAAGGAGCTCGCGGCCCCTGGCTACAAGCCGAAGATAATCGCCATCGGCACCAATACCGATCCCTACCAGCCGATCGAGCGCCAGCGCCGCATCATGCGGCGCGTTCTTGAAGTGCTGGAGGCCCATTCCCACCCGGTGGCGGTGCTGACCAAGTCGGCGCTGATCGCCCGCGATCTCGATATCCTGTCGCGCATGGCCGGCAAGGGCCTTGCCAAGGCCGCCCTTTCGGTGACCACGCTCGACCACCGCCTGTCGCGGGCGATGGAGCCGCGCGCCGCGGCGCCGCAGCGGCGCATCGAAACCATCCGCCTGCTCGCCGCCGCCGGCATTCCGACGGCGGTCATGGTGGCGCCGGTGATCCCGGCGCTCAACGATGGCGAGATCGAGAAGATCCTGATGAGCGCGGCGGCGGCGGGGGCGCGCGAGGCGGGTTATATTTTGTTGCGCCTGCCGCTGGAGGTGTCGGCGCTGTTCCGCCAATGGCTGCACGAAAAGATGCCGGAGCGCGCCGGGCATGTGATGTCGCTGCTCCAGGACATGCGCGGCGGCAAGGATTATGATTCGAGCTGGGGCCAGCGCATGCGCGGGCAAGGCCCCTATGCCTGGATGCTGGGGCGGCGCTTCGAGCTGGCGGCGAAACGCTTCGGCCTCAACAGCAAGAAAGTGGTGCTGCGCACCGACCTTTTCGCCTGCCCGCGGCGCGGCGGCGAGCAATTGACGCTTTTTGCCTGATGAAGCGGCGCCGCGCCATTGACCGAACTTGAATGGAGGACGGTTTGCTCCCTGCCCGCATCAATCTGGTGACACTGGGTGTTGCCGACATATCCGCCGCCACCGCCTTTTATGAAAGGCTGGGCTGGAAGCGTTCGCGCCAGGCCAGCAATTCCCAGGTGACTTTTCTCGCCCTCGACAATCTGGTGCTCGGCCTGTTCGGGGCCGCCGATCTGGCCGCCGACATGAAGCGCGGCACGCCGGGCACGCCCGGCGCCTGCGCGCTGGCCATAAACCTGCCAGGCGAAAGGCAGGTCGACGAGGCGATGGCGGCGGCGCTGGCTGCCGGGGCGAGCCTCTTGAAGAATCCGGAAAAGGTTTTCTGGGGTGGCTATTCGGGCTATTTCGCCGACCCCGACGGCCATGCCTGGGAACTGGCGCACAATCCCTTCTTTCCCTTGAGCGACGACGGCCTGGTTCAGCTGCCCGACTAGGCCGCTATCGGCGCGGAACGGCCGGGGACGGCATCAGCTTCCGCATCCTTTTTGTCCGGGCTGCCTGTCATCACGAATGTTGCAACATGGCGCGAAGCGCCGCGTCGAAGGCCTTGCCGTCCTGCGGCATGCCCTGCGGGGTGAGGAAATGGCCCTGGTAGAACAGGCCGGGGGTGATCGCCACGCCAAGCAGATTGCCGGCCAGCAGGTCCTCCTTGACGGCGGCCCATTTGGACGGGTCGGCATAGGCCGCATCCAGTGTCCCTTGCGATCCGCCTTCGGCGATAGCGAATTCGGCGAGCTTTTCCGGTGTCAGGCCCTGATAGATGCCGCCTCGGGACAGAACCTCGCGGAGGATACTGGTGGTGAATCCCCAGAAATGCTCGCCTTCGAAGCCGAGGGCGGCGACATGGAGGGCGGGGTCCGGCGCGTGGGTGGGGAAATGCCGCCATTCGACGCCCGCCGCTTTCGGCATGTCGTGGACGATGGGACGCAATATCTCGTAAAGCTGGGCCGTGAAGGGGCAGGTGAGGCTGCCCCAGACGACGAAACGGCCCGGCGCCATGGCATCGCCCAGGATCGGCGGCGCGGCCGCCTTTTCCGGCTGCTGGCCCGCCGAGAGCGCCGGCCGGGACGAGGACCATGCGCCGGCGGCGAATGCGGCGGCGCCCAATGCTCCGCTAGTCAGTACTTTCCGCCTTGTCCACGCCATGGTCCTATGCCCCCCGCACCGTCGATCGACCGCCTTCAGCGCACGCCGCAGCCGAAGGAGCCGCCCGATACCGGCACATAGCCGGCGGGGGCGCTCAGCGCGCCCGCGCTGCTGCTCTGCTGGTTGCCGCCGAGATAGACACCCGGCAGTCCGCGTATGCCGGTCGACAGATTCGCATTCCAGGTTTCGACGCGCTGCCTGGCCGCGGGAGCGACATAGGAAATCGCCGCGTTGCGCGTCGCGGGCGCCACGCGCATGTTGACCACCGTGGCCATCGCCTGCGCCGTCACTGTATCGCTCTGGGAACCGGATGCTTCGCTCAGGAGCTTCGCCGCCTCCTTGGGTTTGCTGATGGCGATGGGAACCACGGCCTGGCGGCGCGCCTTGACGGCGGCGGCAACCGCGGCGGCCTTCCTGTCGCCATAGCCGACCGCCTTGGCCAGCTTGCTGACACGTTCGCTGTTGGCGGGGTCCTTCCATTCCGCCCAGAAACCCTGGCTGAGTTCTTTCGGGCCGGGCCTGGCCTGCGCCCCAGCCTGCTGCGCCCCAGCCTGCTGCGCCCCGGCTTGGGGCGGCAATGTCTCGGCGGCGGCACTGAGCGGCCAGATCGCCAGCCCGCCCAGGAGCATGAAACGGAATGCGCTGGAAAACATGGGGTTGCCTCCCGAAGCCGTCTCTGGCGCAGCCGAGCGATGGCCGCCGGCCACCGGATCAGCTTGCCACAATGTTTCGAATTGGCAAGGGGTTGGCCAGAAACCCGGCGCAACGGGGCTTGCCGTCGGCCGGTGCGGGCGCCAGTCTCTAGCCCATGCGCCCTGATTCGAAAAAGCTGCCCTGCATGGACCAGGAAAATTCGCTGGCAAGGGAGGCTGGCGGCCCGGTCTGCGGCATCGACGAGGCCGGGCGCGGCCCGTGGGCTGGCCCGGTGGTGGCGGCGGCGGTGATCTTCGAGGGCGCCGCGCCATCCGGCCTCAACGATTCCAAGAAGCTGAGCCGCTCGGCGCGCGAGCGGCTCTATGACGAGATCCTGGCGCGGGGCAAGGTCGGCATCGGCCTGTCGGACTGCGGCGAGATCGACGAGATCAACATATTGCGCGCCACCTTCGCCGCCATGGCGCGGGCGCTCGGCGCCCTGCCGGTGGCGCCGGCGGCTGCCCTTGTCGACGGCAACAGGGCGCCGCCCCTGCCCTGCCCGGCGCGCACGCTTGTCGGCGGCGACGCGCTGTCGGCCTCGATCGCCGCCGCCTCGATCATCGCCAAGGTGACGCGCGACCGCCTGATGGGCGAACTGGCGCGCGAATGCCCGGGCTATGGCTGGGAGCGCAACATGGGCTACGGCACGGCGGAGCACCGCGCCGGCCTGGAGCGTCTCGGCGTCACCCGCCACCACCGGGCGAGCTTTGCCCCCATCCGCGCGCTGCTGGCAAATCTGACTGCTCGCGCTTAATCGAACATTTACCAAGACCGGCCCACCATGAGCGCTCCTCAAGTGCTTGCGGGTGTTGCGTAATGAGTAAGACATGCCGGGCCGGTGCGCCCATCGCCTCCATCAAGGATGTTCGTTCCAGGAAAACCGCCGTTCCCAACGAGATCTTGGTCGGTGACTGCCTGGAAAAACTGGCTTCGCTGCCCTCGGCCAGCGTCGATCTGGTGTTTGCCGATCCGCCCTATAATCTCCAGCTTGAAGGTGAATTGCTGCGCCCCAACAACAGCCGGGTCGACGGCGTTGACGACGACTGGGACAAGTTCGCCAGCTTCGCCGATTACGATGCCTTTTCGCGCGCCTGGCTGACGCAGGCGCGCCGGGTATTGAAACCGAGCGGCACTCTGTGGGTCATCGGCTCCTATCACAACATCTTCCGCGTCGGCGCCACGATGCAGGATCTGGGCTACTGGATGCTCAACGACATCGTGTGGCGCAAGACCAATCCGATGCCGAATTTTCGCGGCCGGCGCTTCACCAATGCCCATGAAACGCTGATCTGGGCGGCGCGCGAGGCCGGGCAGAAGGGCTATACCTTCAACTACGAGGCCATGAAGGCACTCAATGAGGGCCTTCAGATGCGCTCCGACTGGATGCTGCCGATCTGCTCGGGCGGCGAGCGGCTGAAGGACGATGCCGGGCGCAAGGCCCATCCGACGCAAAAGCCCGAAGCGCTGCTGCACCGGGTACTGCTGGCTTCGTCCAATCCCGGCGATGTCGTTCTCGATCCCTTTTTCGGCACCGGCACCACCGGCGCCGTGGCCAAGCGGCTGGGGCGCGGCTTCATCGGCATCGAGCGCGAGCAGACTTACGCCGATGCCGCCCGCGAGCGCATCGCCAAGGTGGTGCCATTGCCGCCCGACGCCCTTGCCGTAACCAGCTCCAAGCGCGCCGAGCCGCGCGTGCCCTTCGGTGTCATCGTCGAAAAGGGCCTTATCGAGCCGGGCAGCCAGCTTTATGACCCGCGCGGCCGCCACGCCGCCATGGTGCGCGCCGACGGCACGCTGATGTGCCGCAACGAAAAGGGGTCGATCCACAAGATCGGCGCCCATGTCCAGGGCGCGGAAGCCTGCAATGGCTGGACCTTCTGGCACTTCCAGGCCGAGGGCAAGCTGAAGCCCATCGACCTGCTGCGCCAGCAGGTGCGCGCCGAAATGGCCAGCGCCTGATCTGGCCCGACCTGGCCCGATCTGGCCCGATCTGGCCCGATCTGGC
>JAGRLG010000002.1 GCA_020441905.1 Rhodobiaceae bacterium
ATGGCGGAAAAGAAGAAGATCGGCATCCTTGGCGCTTCCGGTTATACCGGCGCCGAACTGGTGCGCCTGCTGCTCGGCCACCCCAGGGTCGAGATCGCGCTGCTCACCGCCGACCGCAAGGCGGGCCGCACCATGGCCGAGGTGTTTCCCCAGTTCATAGGCGCCGATCTGCCCGATCTGGTGGCGCTGGACGACGTCGACTGGCGCAAGGCAGGGCTGGACCTTGTCTTCTGCGCCTTGCCCCATGGCACCACCCAACTCGTCATCAAGGCCCTGCTGGCGGCGGCGCCGCGCACCAGGGTTGTCGATTTGTCGGCCGATTTCCGCCTTCATGACCTTGATGCCTATGCCTATTGGTATGGCCATGCCCATCAGGCGGCGGAGTTGCAGCGCGAGGCCGTTTACGGCCTGGTCGAGGTCTATCGCAAGGCCGTCAAGGGCGCGCGGCTGGTCGCCAATCCGGGCTGCTACACCACGGCGGCGCAATTGCCGCTGCTGCCGCTGCTGAAGGCGCGGGCCATCGATCCGCAGTCCATCGTCATCGACGCCAAGTCCGGCGTTTCGGGTGCCGGGCGCGCCGCCAAGGAAGCCAACCTGTTCACCGAGGTTGCCGAGGGCATCCATGCCTATGGAGTCGGCCATCACCGTCATATGGCGGAACTGGACCAGGAATTCTCCGCCGCGGCGGGACGGCCTGTGCGGCCCACCTTTACGCCCCATCTGGTGCCGATGAGCCGGGGCATATTGGCGACGATCTATGTCACGGCGCGGCGCGGGCGCGCGCCCCAGGACCTGCACGCCATCCTTGAAAAGGCATATCGGCGCGAGGGCTTCGTGCATGTCTTGCCCTATGGCGCGGTTCCCCAGACCCGCCACGTGCGCGGCACCAACATGGTGCAGATCGGCGTTGCCGCCGACCGGACCGAGGGGCGGGCGATTGTCTGCTGCGTGCTCGACAACCTGGTCAAGGGCGCTTCGGGCCAGGCGGTCCAGAACATGAATCTCATGCTCGGATTTGCCGAGGCCACGGGCCTGCGCCAGGCCGCGATCTTTCCGTAAGGCCAGGAAAAAGCCCCGGCCGGAGCGTCAGCTCGGGCCGGGGCCGCATCCTGCCGCGAAGGCGCGCCGCGCCGGTCAGCCGCGCTCCTTCACATAGCTGCCGGGTGCATCCTCGATGGGCTTGAGCTTGCCGCCGCCCGGCTCGCGTGCCGCCACCTGTTCATTGTCGAGCCCGACCAGCCACTTGTTCCAGTCGGTCCACCATGAGCCGGGATTTTCCTTGGCCTTGGCCAGCCAGGCCTGCAGGGTTCCGGTCGGCTTGCCGCCTGTCCAGTACTGGTACTTGTTCTTGGCCGGAGGGTTGACGACGCCGGCGATGTGCCCGGATCCCGCCAGCACGAAACGGACCGGGCCGCCAAACAGCCGCAGGCCGTTGAACACCGGCCCCGCGGGCGCGATATGGTCTTCCTTGGTCGCCAGGCTGTAGACCGGAATGGTGACCTTGGACAGGTCGAGCTTCTTGCCGCCAAGGACCATCTCGCCGCTGGCCAGGGTGTTTTTCAGGTAGCACTCGCGCAAATAGAAGCTGTGATTGGCGGCCGGCAGGCGGGTCGGGTCCGAATTCCAGTACAACAGGTCGAAGGGGAAGGGTTCCTTGCCCTTGAGGTAGTTGTTGACGACATAGGGCCAGATAAGGTCGTTTGAGCGCAGCATATTGAAGGTGGCGGCCATGCGCTTGCCTTCCAGGTAGCCCTTCTCCTGCATATGCGCCTCGACGCCGCGGATCTGTTCCTCGTCGAGAAAGACCTTCAGATCGCCTGTCGTGGCGAAATCGATCTGCGTGGTGAAGAAGGTGGCGCTGGCGACGCGGTCATCCTTGATCGCCGCCAGATAGGCCAGGGTCGCCGAGAGCAGGGTTCCGCCGACGCAATAGCCGACCGCGTTCACCTTCTTTTCGCCGGTCGCCTCGCGCACCGCGTCCATCGCCGCCAGAATGCCTTCCTTCATGTAGTCCTCGAAGGTCTTGACGGCCAGTTTCCCGTCCGGGTTGACCCACGAGATGATGAAAACGGTGTGCCCCTGGTCGACGGCATACTTGATCAGGCTTTTTTCCGGTCCCATGTCGAGGACATAGAACTTGTTGATCCAGGGCGGCGCGATCAGCAGCGGCACGCGCGCCACCTTTTCCGTCGACGGCTCGTACTGGATGAGCTGGATGATGTCGTTCTGGAAGATCACTTTTCCCGGTGTGATGGCCAGGTTTCTGCCGACCTCGAATGCCTTCATGTCGGTCTGGCGCAGTTGCAGGCTGCCGTCGCCGGCGGCGACGTCCTCGGCGAGCATCTTGACGCCGCGCACCAGATTTTCGCCATTGCTGGAGAACGTCTCGCGCAGCAGTTCGGGATTGGTCAGCACGAAATTGCTGGGTGCCAGCGCATTGGCGATCTGCTCGACATAGAACTCAGCCTTGCGCCTCGTCGCCTCGTCGACGCCTTCGGCTTCCTCGACCATCTTTTCCGCCCATTGCGAGGTCAGGAGATAGGCCTGCTTGACGAAATCGAAATACTGGTTCCGCGACCACTCCGGATCGTCGAACCGCTTGTCCTGGTCCTTGGGCTTGACCGCCGGCTCTGGCGTCTCGCCGGCCATCCGGCGCATGGTGCCGCCCCAAAGCGACATGTAGCTCTGCCAAAGGTCGGACTGGGCGCGCACCGCCCGCGCCGGATCCTTGAGCCAGCCTTCGGCAACCTTGCCCAGCGTTTGCGCGACTCGGGTAACGTCTTCTGCCCCGACCAGCGGCGCTTTCCCCTTCTGGCGGGCTTCGGCGAGGTTGGACATAATGTTGCCACCCTCCTCGACGACACGGATCATGTTCCGGAAAAACTGGTCCGGATTGGAAATACGATAGGAACCCGTGTCTTTTTCGACGTCTTTTGTCATATTCGCCCCTTGAGAAATTTCGCTGGAAAGACAGCTTGACGAGAACCAGTCTAGATTATGTCGCGACGTTTTGACACACGGGAAAAATGGAATCCGGCCAATGAATCCAAAAGGATCGGAAGTCGGTCGCGAGGCGGCCCGAGCCGCCGGTGAAAAGCGGCCGGCAAAAAAACAGAATGTCGTGACGATCAGATGAACGCGGCCAGGATCCTTCTTCTCGCCGGCCTGTTGGCGCTTGGCGGCTGCGCGTCCGGCGGCGGCGCGCTGCTCGACGGCGAACTGCCATTTCCGAAATTCGGCGAACTTGCCGCCGAAGAAGAAGCCCCCAAGGACCTGAAGTCGCCCCAGGAGACCCGGCGCGAACTGGAGGAAATGGACAAGCTTGGGGAAACCCATGCGAAGAAGGCGAAATCGGATATCGAGGCCGGCGCCAAGCCCGCCGGCGCCGCGCAATAACACCGGCGCCGATACGCAATGTTTTGAACATTCCCGCGCGTTCGGCTACACAATTTACCTAGTAAGGTCCCGTCGGGACCCATATTCGGAGAACAACCCGTGCCTAGCGAATTTTACCGCGTGAAGCGGCTGCCGCCCTATGTCTTTGAGGAAGTCAACCGTCTCAAGGCAGAGGCACGCGCTCGCGGCGCCGATATCATCGATTTCGGCATGGGCAACCCGGATTTGGCGACGCCCGATTTCATTGTCGACAAGCTGATTGAAACGATCCGCAAGCCGCGCACCAACCGCTATTCGGCGTCGCGCGGCATTCAGGGTCTGCGCCGCGCCCAGGCCGCCTATTACGACCGCCGCTTCGGCGTCAAGCTCAACCCGGATACCCAGGTCATCGCCACGCTGGGTTCCAAGGAGGGGCTCGCCAACATGGCGCAGGCCATCACCGCACCGGGCGACGTCATCCTTGTGCCCAATCCGACCTATCCGATCCACCAGTTCGGCTTTTTGCTGTCGGGCGGCGTCATCCGCCATCTTCCGGCGCAGCCGGATGAGGAATTCCTGCGCAAGCTCGACCATGCGGTGCGCCATTCGATCCCCAAGCCGATCGCGGTGATCCTCAACTATCCGTCGAATCCGACCGCCTATGTGGCCGATATGGATTTCTACAAGGAGGTCGTCGCCTACGCGAAAAAACAGGATCTCTTCATCCTCTCCGATCTCGCCTATGCCGAAATCTATTTCGATGGCAATCCGCCGCCTTCGGTGCTCGAGGTGCCGGGGGCGATGGATGTGACCGTCGAATTCACCTCGCTGTCCAAGACCTTCAACATGCCGGGCTGGCGCATGGGCTTTGCCGTCGGCAATGAGCGCCTTGTGGCGGCGCTGGCGCGCATCAAGTCCTATCTCGATTACGGTGCCTTCACACCCATCCAGGTTGCCGCCGCCGCGGCGCTGAACGGGCCGGTGGAGGAAATCGAGAAGATCCGCAATGTCTACAAGGTGCGCCGCGACGCGCTGGTGGATTCGTTCTCGCGGGCGGGGTGGGAAATTCCCTCGCCGGCGGCGACCATGTTTGCCTGGGCGCCGGTGCCCGAGCCTTTCGCCAAGCTCGGTTCGCTCGGCTTTTCCAAGTTGCTGATCGAGAAAGCCGACGTCGCCGTTGCTCCCGGTCTTGGATTCGGCGAATACGGCGAGGGCTTCGTGCGCATCGCGCTTGTGGAAAACGAACAGCGGATTCGCCAGGCGGCGCGCAATATTCGGCGTTTTCTTGCATCCGGCGACGAAACATTGCACAACGTCATCCCGATCGCGGCGACGCGGTCATCATAGATTGCGGCTCGCCGCACACCGTAACCATCGGCGTCGGGTAATCACCCATGAGCGACCCATTGAGAGTGGGCATTGCCGGCCTCGGCACGGTCGGCGCGTCCGTGGCGCAATTGTTGCGCCAGGATGCTGCCCGTCTTGCCCAGGCCTGCGGCCGCGACATCACCATCGCCGCCGTCTGCGCGCGCGACAGGGGCAGGGATCGCGGCGTCGATCTCGGGCATGCCAGATGGTATGACGACCCGGCCGCCATGGCCGCCAGCGGAGATATCGATCTCGTCGTCGAGCTGATCGGCGGCGAGGACGGCGCGGCCAGGGCGACCGTCGAGGCCGCCCTTGGCGCCGGTCATCATGTGGTTACCGCCAACAAGGCCCTGCTCGCCCATCACGGCGTCGCGCTGGCGCGGCTGGCGGAAAAGCACGCCGCCGGGCTCTATTTCGAGGCCGCCGTGGCTGGCGGCATCCCGGTCATCAAGGCGCTGCGCGAAAGTCTTGCCGGCAACCGCATCTCCCGCGTCTATGGCATTCTTAACGGCACCTGCAATTACATCCTTACCCGCATGGAACGCGAGGGCAGCGACTTTTCCGATGTTCTCGCCGATGCCCAGGCCAAGGGCTATGCGGAAGCCGACCCGACCTTCGATATCGGCGGCTTCGACACCGCCCACAAGCTGGCGATCCTGACCAGCCTGGCGTTCGGGACCGAAATCGATCTCGACTCGGTCTATGTCGAGGGCATCACCAATATCGGCCCGGAAGACCTTGCCGCCGCAGACGAGCTTGGCTATCGCATCAAGCTGCTTGGCGTAGCCCTGGTCACCGAGACCGGGATCGAGCAGCGCGTCCACCCGACCATGGTCGCCAAGCGCACTCCGATCGCCGAAATCGACGGCGTTACCAATGCGGTGGCGATCGACGGCCATTTCGTTGGCGAGGTCATGCTGGTTGGCCCCGGTGCCGGCGGCCGGGCAACCGCTTCGGCGGTGGTCGGCGATATTTGCGACGCCGCGCGCGGCATCATGGTGCCGCCGCTGCGGGTCCCCGCCAGCGAACTGGCGCCCTATCAGCGCGCGCAGATGCGCGCCCATGAGGGCGGTTATTATATCCGCCTCTCCGTCTATGACCGGCCGGGCGCTTTTGCCGCCATCGCCGCGCGCATGGCCGAGCAGGGCATCTCGCTGGAGAGCATTGTCCAGCGCGCCGCCCATTCGCCTGGCTCCAGCGAGCCCAAGCCGGTGATTCTGATTACGCATGAGACAACGGAAGCGCAGGTGCGCGAGGCCCTCGACATTATCGGCGCCGACGGGCATATCGAGCGCGACCCGCAAATGATTCGGATTGAACAAGCCTAGGCTTTTACCAAAAGGCGGGCGGGGAATGGAGGCACTGGGTGCGATGAGTGGCAAGACACCTACCGTGAGCGCGATGCTCGATCGCGTGTTGACGCTGGAAATGGTTCGCGTGACTGAACGCGCGGCAGTCGCGGCGGCGCGCCTGCGCGGGCGCGGCGACGAAATGGCGGCCGACCAGGCCGCGGTCGATGCCATGCGCCGCGAGCTGAACCGCCTTGCCATCGACGGCACGGTGGTGATCGGCGAGGGCGAGCGCGACGAGGCGCCCATGCTCTATATCGGCGAAAAGGTCGGTACCACCAAGGGGCCGGCGGTGGATATCGCCCTCGACCCGCTGGAAGGCACCACCATCTGCGCCAAGAGCCTGCCGGATTCCCTTGCCGTGATCGCCATGGCCGAGGCCGGCAGCCTGCTCCATGCCCCGGATGTCTACATGGACAAGATCGCGATCGGGCCGGGTTATCCGGCAGGCCTGGTCGATCTCGATAATTCGCCGGCCGAGAATATAGAGAATCTGGCCAAGGCCAAGGGCGTGCCGGTGGGCGAGATCACCGCCTGTATTCTCGACCGCCCGCGCCATGCCAAGCTGATCGCCGCCGTGCGCGAAGTCGGCGCCGCCATTCGCCTCATCGGCGATGGAGACGTTGCCGGGGTCATCCACACCACCGACAGCGAGCATACCGGCATCGACATTTATCTTGGCATCGGCGGTGCCCCGGAGGGCGTCCTGGCGGCCGCCGCGCTGCGCTGCATCGGCGGCCAGATGCAGGGCCGGCTGGTTCTGGACACGGCGGAAAAGCGGGACCGCGCCGCGCGCATGGGCATCGACGACCCGAACCGCAAATACGCCACCGACGAGATGGCCCGTGGCGACGTGCTGTTTGCCGCCACCGGTGTCACCGATGGCAGCCTGCTCGATGGCGTCAAGTTCGAGGGCGATATCATCACCACCGAAACCATCGTCATGCGCTCGAGCACCGGCACCGTCCGCAAGATCTGGGCCGAGCACCGCCAGCTCGAGAAATTCAACAACTCCTGATCCGGGCCCGTGACCGCGCCCGGCAGCTCAGGACATACACCGGGCCCGCCGGGGCAGGCTGCGGCGGACGAGGTTTTCCTTGGCGTGCGCCTTTCAGCCACCGGCAGGGCCTGGCGCGACCGGCTTGGCGCCGGCGGGCAGCGCCTCGCCATGGCCATTGCCCAGCAACTCGACTTGCCCGAACTGCTGGGCCGCGTGCTGGCGGCGCGCGGCGTGGCGCCGGATGACGCGGCGCGGTTCCTCGATCCCAACCTGCGCGACCTGCTGCCCGACCCGTCCAGCCTGACCGATATGGACAAGGCCGCGCGGCGCCTCGCCGAAGCGGTGGCCGGCGGCGAGCGCATCGCCATTTTCGGCGATTACGACGTCGACGGCGCGTCGTCCTCGGCGCTGCTGGCGCGCTTTCTGCGGGCCGTCGGCAGCGACGCCGAAATCTATATTCCGGACCGGATCTTTGAGGGCTATGGCCCCAATGTCGCCGCCCTGGAGGGCATCAAGGAACGCGGCGCGCGCCTTGTCGTCTGCGTCGATTGCGGCACCGGCAGCCACGAGGCCCTTGGTTGGGCAGCGTCCGCCGGCCTCGATGTCGTCGTGCTCGATCACCACCAGACCGGCAGCGACCTGCCGCCTGTCGTGGCGCTGGTCAATGCCAACCGCCAGGACGATCTCAGCGGCGCCGGGGCGCTGGCCGCCGTCGGCATCACCTTTCTTGCCATCATTGCCGTCAACCGCGAGCTGCGCGCACGCGGCTGGTATGGCGGCAATCGCCGCGAGCCGGACCTGCTGGCCTGGCTCGACCTGGTGGCGCTGGGCACCGTCTGCGATGTCGTGCCGCTGACCGGTCTCAACCGCGCCTTTGTCGCCAAGGGGCTGATTGTCGCCCGCCACCGTCAAAATCCGGGCCTGCGCGCCCTTGCCGATGCCGCCGGGCTGAAATCGCCGCCCGATGCCGGGTCTCTCGGCTATGCGCTGGGACCGCGTATCAATGCCGGCGGGCGCATCGGCCGCGCCGATCTCGGCGCCCGGCTATTGTCGGAAAGCGACCCCGCCGAGGCCGCCAGGCTTGCCGCCACCCTCGACAAGCTCAACTCGGAGCGCCAGCACATCGAGCAGGCGACCGTGGAGGAGGCGCTGGGCGAGGCCGAGGCCAGCCTCGGCGCGCGCCATGAGGAACCGTTTGTGCTGGTCGAAGGCGAGGGCTGGCATCCCGGCGTGGTCGGCCTGGTGGCAACCCGTCTCAAGGACCGTTTCCACCGCCCCGCCTTCGCCATCGCCTTCGATGCCAAGGGCATGGGCACCGGTTCGGCGCGTTCGGTGCCCGGCGTCGATCTTGGCGCCGCCGTGCGCGCCGCGGTGGAGCGCGGCGTGCTGGTCAAGGGCGGCGGCCATGCCATGGCGGCGGGGCTGACGGTCGAGCGCGGGCAGCTGGGCGCCCTGCGCGCCTTCCTGCACGAGAAACTGCTGGAGCCGGTGGGTGCGGCCCATGAGATCGATTGGGTCCGGATAGACGGCGCGCTGACGGCGGGGGCGGCGACGCCGGCCTTGATCGAACTGATGGCCAGGGCCGGTCCCTTCGGCGCCGGCAATCCGGAACCCTGCTTCGCCTTTCCGCGCCACCGCGTGCAGTTCGCCAAGATTGTCGGCAAGGGCCATGTGCGCTGCACGCTCGCGGCGGCGGATGGCAGCCGCATCGGCGCCATCGCCTTTCGTGCCGCCGCCGGCCCGCTGGGCGAATTCCTGCTCGCCGCGCGCGGCGAGCCGGTCCATGCCGCAGGCTTCTTGCGCCTGTCGCATTGGGGCGGGCGCACCAGTTGCGAACTGCACCTGACCGATGCCGCGCAGGTGGTGATTCCGGACTAGATTGTTTTGAGATCTGCGCGCCGCGCCAGCCTGCCGTGAGGCAACTGGCGCGCCCTACGGGACTCGAACCCGTGTTTCCGCCGTGAAAGGGCGGCGTCCTAGACCGCTAGACGAAGGGCGCAGGCAGCGCGGCTGGATATAGGATGGTTCGCAGACGCTGTCCAGCCCGCATGCGGCGCCAGGCGGCTTCATGCACAATTTGGCGTATCGCCTGGGTGGGGAGAGCCTACCACTGGCCGCTATTGGGCATGTTCTTCCACGGGTCGCGGGGCGCCAGCGCCTCGCCCTTTTGCAGCAATTCGACCGAGATATTGTCGGGCGAGCGCACAAAGGCCATATGGCCGTCGCGCGGCGGGCGATTGATGACGACGCCGCTCGCCTCAAGCCGCGCGCAGATGGCGTAGATATCGTCGACCTCGAAGGCCAGATGGCCGAAATTGCGTCCTTCGCCGTATTTTTCAGGATCCCAGTTGTAGGTCAGTTCCAGCATCGGCGCACGTTCACCCTGCGCCCGTGAAGCGTCCTCCGGCGCGGCAAGAAAGACGAGGGTGAAGCGCCCTTGCGGGAATTCCTTTCGGCTGATCTCGACCATGCCGAGCACGCCGCAATAGAAAGCCAGCGAACTGGCGAGGTCGTGTACACGGACCATTGTGTGGAGATATCTCATGGCCGCCATACTGGCCCGCCGCCGCGGCGCTGACAATTGGCGGCGAGGGAAAATCGCGTTGATTCGCTCCGCAATCGCCAGGGTCATGTCCAAAACCGTACTGGGCGCCAATTCCGCGGGGTCCGCCGCCGGCGGCGGCGGGAAAACGTGATGAGCGCCGCGCCGCCGCCTTGTGGATAACTGTGCCCAAATGGCCGTGATGGTCAAAAGACGCTTGAAAACAAAGGTGTGGAATAGAAAACAAAGCCCGGCAGACAGGCTGCGGAGTGTCATATCGGCAACGGTGCGAAGGGATTTTTCGGGCCGGGGTACAGGTTTAAAAAAAACGCCCCTTCCGCCCGGAGAACTGAATGTTATCCTCGAAACATAAAAAGGGTTGCCCGAAGCAAATTTGGGCGCAGGGAAGCGAGGAAGCGCCAGGAGACAGCGCACTGGCCCGGCAAAGTAACAAGTGGGGTGATGCGGAGATGGGGGCTAAATACGAAGCGGACCTGGAATTGCATTCCAGCGCGGCTGACGACAGCAATCTTGATATCATTGAAGTGGCCGGCGTCATCAAGTGGTTCGATGCCGCCAAGGGCTATGGATTCATCGTTCCTGACGAGGAATTGCCGGACATCTTGCTCCATGTGACCTGTCTGCGGCGGGACGGGCATCAGACCGCATATGAAGGTGCCCGTATTGTTTGCGAGGCCCTCAGGCGGCCGCGCGGACTTCAGGCGTTCCGCATTCTCAGCATGGACGATTCGACCGCCATTCATCCGGCCCAGAACAGTATCCCGAGAACCCAGGCCGCGGTAACGCCGACGAGCGGAATCGAGACCGCCGAAGTGAAATGGTTCAATCGCATTCGCGGCTATGGATTTCTCACCCAGGGACCGGGAACGCCGGACATCTTCGTCCACATGGAAACCCTGCGCCAATATGGCATCACCGAGTTGCGCCCGGGCCAGATCGTGCGCGTGCGCTACGGCGAAGGCGACAAGGGGCTGATGGCGACCGAGGTGCACCCCGAGGGAGGCGCTGTATTCGCCTCCCATTAGGCCGCTGCCTGGCGCTGGTCCCCAATCCGCGCGCCGTTATGCTCGCCTGGGCCATGGCGGCGCTGACGCTCGCCGCCCTGCCGGCCCCGGCGGCTTTGGCGCTGGCCGCACCCGTCACCACGGCCTTCGGCTTCAGCGGCGGCAGTGGGCTGGTGGGGCAGGCCGGCACCTTGGACGCCCAGGTTCTTGAAATCGTTTCCGCGGCCGCTACCCATATATTCGAGATCGAACTGGCCGACGAGCCGGCACAGCGCCAGAAGGGCCTGATGTACCGCCGCCAGCTGGCCGGGAATGCCGGCATGCTGTTTGATTTCAAGGCCGAACAGCCGATTTCGATGTGGATGAAAAATACCTATATACCGCTCGATATGCTGTTCATCTCGCAGTCGGGCGAAGTCCTTCACATCGCCGAGCACACCGTTCCCTTCTCCCTCGACCGTATCGATTCCGGCGCGCCGGCGCGTTTCGTTCTTGAAGTGGCGGCGGGCACCGCCGGCCGCCTCGGCATCAAGCCCGGAGACACCGTGCGCCACCGGCTGATGGCGCCGCGCTGAGATCTTTCTGGAGCGGGGCCGCCCGGCGGCGCGATTTGCCCGCTTGCGCCGGTTCAAGCTATCTGGCAAACCGGATGCGAAAATGCGAGGGCTCGGGGCGTAGCGCAGCCTGGTAGCGCATCTGCTTTGGGAGCAGAGGGTCGCTGGTTCGAATCCGGCCGCCCCGACCAGCACCCCCGGCCGCCGGTCCCGACCGGGCGGGCGCGCAAATGGAGGACGTGGCGCGGCATGCGGATATGCGCGGCGCCGCGAGGCAAGACGGGAGAGAGTTGCAGATCATGCCGGCACGGATTTATCGCCCCGCCAAGACCGCCATGCAGTCCGGACGGGCCAGAACCCAGAACTGGATATTGGAATTCGAGCCGGAGCGGGCGCGCAGCGTCGAGCCGCTGATGGGCTATACCTCGTCCTCGGACATGCGCCAGCAGGTTCGCCTGAGGTTTCCCACCCGCGCCGACGCCATCGCCTATGCCGAGCGCAATGCGATCGCCTATACGGTGTCGGACCCGCGTGAGCGCGCGCCCAAGCGCATGTCCTATTCCGACAATTTCCGTTTCGGCCGGCGCGAGAACTGGACCCACTAGGCCGGTTTCCGGCGCGAACCGGCGGTGCGGCGGCCGCGGCCGCGCCGGACGCCAGCTCGCGCGATTGTCATTTCGCCGCAAGCGCATACACTCCCTTACGTCCTCGACTCGGCCGCCTGCCTACCGGCTCATGGCGCGCCGTGCGGGGCGAGGCGCCTGTAGCTCAGCTGGATAGAGCACGAGCCTTCTAAGCTTGGGGTCGCAGGTTCGAGTCCTGCCAGGCGCGCCATTCCCTTTCGAATGGCACTTCCTCAGTTAAGGACCAGTTCGAACATCGTTCGAACGGGCGCAGCGATTTCCGTTAATTTGCGATGGTCTGTGAATAAAGGCCGGTGTCTGGACAAGAACAGGCTCCAAGACTATAGAGACTGTCGGATTAACTTTCCGTTAGGAAATGGACGGAAGACCGGTAGGGCACGGGGGGCGGCCATGAAGACTCACAGGCACACCAGCCGGCACATTTGTGCCGGATTCATGCTTATGGCCGCGGCTATCTGGCCGGCCTCTGCCTATGCCCAGCAACCGGGCGCCGCGGTTTCCGCTACCAATTGGGATTTCGGTCTTGCCGGCGGCGTGCGCGATGGCGATGGCGCCTTTGTCGCCGATGCCATGGTCACGCTCCCGATCACGCCGTCCACCGGCCTGCGCCTCGATGGTGCCGCCGGCAGCACCCAAGAGGGCTTTCTCGGCGGCGCGGCGGCGCATTACTTCTGGCGCGATCCGGCCAAGGGTCTGGTTGGCGGCTTTGTCGCCTGGGGCACCGCCGATCCCAATGACGGCATCCGCAACCGGCAGGATCTGACGCGCGTCGGTATCGAGGGCGAAGTCTATCTCGGCAATACGACGCTGCTCGGCGTCGCCGGCGGCCAGTTCAGCCCCCAGCTCAAGGATGGCTTTTTCGGCCGCCTGATGGCTGAACAATATATAGGCGATAATTTCATGGTCGCGCTCGGCGGCGGCTGGGATCCGCAGCGCGAAGGCCTCGGCATCGGCCATCTGGAATGGCAGCCCGGCAACAGCGCGATTCCGGGCCTGACCCTGTTCGTCGACGGCGCTGTCGGCGGCAACAATTTCGAGCAGGTCATGGCCGGCATCCGCGTCTATTCGGGCGCGCCGAAATCGCTCAAGGATCGCCACCGCCAGGATACGTTCCGCCAGGACAACGAGGCCAAGACCACCACCTTGTCCATCGGCCAGAACGCGCCCAAGGCGCCGCCGGCGCCGGCAGCACCTCCGCCGGAAGTGGAAATGGAAGTCAATTAGGCGGGCTGTTTGCCGCTGCTCCCGGCGGCGCGGAGGCCGGTTCGGGGGTGGCTGTCGCAGCTTTTCCGGCCCCCCGGGGCCGGGCCGGCCTTGTGACCTGCCACGGCCTCAAGCCCGAAATGGCGCCTGAGCGCGGCAGCCCCGACCCGCAACAGCCCCGACCCCATCCCATGTCCGCGCCCGCGCGCAGGCGTTCGCCGCTCAACTCGCCTGAACTGGCGGACGTCTCCTTTCCTTGGCCTGCTGCTTTCCGGCAAGTCGCAGCAGGCGCAGGAACTTGGGACATTCAAGATGACTGGGCGCGGAACAGCGGGCGGCGTGGCGCAGGCCGTCGCGCACCGCCTTCATCTTCGCGATGCGGTCATCCAGATCGTCGGCCTTCGCAAGCATGAGCCGTCGGTCAATCCGAAGGAGGCCGCCGGCCGTGAACATTCCGGCGATTTCATCGAGAGAAAAGCCGGCGCGGCGCCCCAAAGCGATGAACTCCAGCCGCCTCAATATGTCCTCTTTGAAAACACGGCGTAAGCCATGCCGGCCTATGGATTTGATCAATCCCCTGGCTTCGTAGAACCGCAATGTCGAGGCGGGCAGGCCGGATATTGCCGCGACTTCGCCGATATCCATCGTTTCCAAAGCCTCCATTTGCGCTTGACCTCAACTTGACTTGAGGTCGTATCGTAAGAGCGCCTGGTGAGAATTCAACCGATCGGTGAATGAAGATGGACGCAGAATTCTGGCACGAACGCTGGCGGACCAATGCCACGGGCTTCCACGAACAGAAGCCGAACCGCCTTCTTGTTGAGCATTTCCGCAACATATTCGGCGAACGCGAGTTGCGGGTATTCCTGCCGCTATGCGGCAAGACTCGCGACATTGGCTGGCTGTTGTCAAAAGGCTACCGGATTGCCGGGGTGGAACTGAGCGAAACTGCCGTTACGCAGCTTTTCGCCGACCTG
>JAGRLG010000072.1 GCA_020441905.1 Rhodobiaceae bacterium
ATCGCCGGCTTCCGCGACGGTGTTCTGGAGCGCGCCCGCCTTGCCGAGCAGGCGGCGCGCGAACAGGGCGCCAGGGAACAGCGCCAGCGCGCCGTCGAAGAGCTGATCAATGTCTTCAGAAACAAGGCGACGAACCTGCTGGGCGCCGTCGACACCGAAACCAGCAAGATGATTTCCACCGCGCAGGTGCTGGCGGGAATCGCCGAAAAGACGAGCGCGACCGCCGGCGGCGCCAGCAATGCCTCCGGCGACGCCAGCCGCAATGTCGAGCTGGTGGCGGCGGCGACCGAGGAACTTGTCGCCTCGATCGGCAATATCGAAGGCCAGGTGGACCAGGCGCGCACCATCATCGACAAAGCCAATCACGGCGCACGGGCGACCAATGAGAAGATGGCCGGGCTGAACGAGGCGGCGACCCGCATCGGGCAGGTCATCGACCTTATCCAGGACATCGCCGAGCAGACCAACCTGCTGGCGCTCAACGCGACAATCGAGGCGGCGCGGGCCGGCGAGGCCGGGCGCGGCTTCTCCGTGGTGGCCTCCGAGGTCAAGACGCTGGCCAGCCAGACCGCCAAGGCAACCGACGAGATCGCCAGCCAGATCGCGGCCATCCAGGGCGCCACCGGGGACGCCGCCGCGGCGATCAACGCCATCACCCAGACCATGGAAGAGGTCAACAGCTATGCCGCCGCGATCGGCGACGCGATGACCGAGCAGAGCAAGGCGACGGCGGAGATCAGCCGCAATGTCTCCCAGGCCGCGGCGCGCACCGAAGCGGCCGGTGAGAACATCAAGGATGTGACCTCGGCGGCTGGCGACACCAACAAATCCGCCGATCACCTGGCCAGCGCGGCCAACAGTACGGCGGCGCGGATTTCCGAGCTTCGCCAGACGGTCGACGATTTCCTGAAACGGGTTTCGGCGGCCTGAATTCGGGCGCGGCCTAGCGGTGCTCTTCCTCGCTGGCCTCGATCAGGGCGGCGTTGAACACTGCCAGCGCATCGACATGCAGGGCCCAGCCGAGCCGCAAGGTGGCTTCGTTCTCGTCGATGACGGCGATGCGCGATACGCCGCTGGCATCGAATGCGCGCAAGGCCGATTCAATGGTGTCGGTCGGCGTCAGCCACGGATCGCCGCCCTCGGGATCGAAGGCGCGCGCATCCTCGTCCTCGCCTGAAACGCGCATGAAGTCGGAAACCTTGAGCGAACGCACCAGGCGCTTGTGCGGTCCTTCATCGAGAAACAGGCCGCGCATGCCCAGCTGCCAGTGAAAGAAGCTGCGGGCGTGGACCAGCTGGGTGGCGGCGCTGGCCACCGAGACGGCAAGCAGCAGCGCGATCGACAGCGCCAGGCCGCCGGTAAGCTCGAACACGATCATGGTAGTCGAGATCGGCGCGCCGAGCACGGCGGCCGCGACCGCGCCCATGCCGAGAATGGCATAGAGGCCGCCACTCGATGCCAGATCCGGCGCGATTGCGGCGGCGATGATGCCGAAGGCGCCCCCCGTCATGGCGCCGAGATAGAGCGCGGGGGAGAACACGCCGCCGCCAAAGCGGCTGGCCATGGTGATGGCGGTGGCGGCGGTCTTGACCACGATCAGGGTCAGCATCAGCGCCAGCGGAAGCCGCGCCGTCAGCGCCATGTCGGTGGCTTGATAGCCGACACCGAGGATATGGGGCAGGAAGACGCCGATGCCCCCGACCGCCAGGCCGCCAATGATGGGGCGCAGCCATAGCGGAACATGGACCTTGCGCGCCGCCACGTCCGCTCCCGTGACGGCGAACTGGAACGCGATGGCGACCACGGCGCAGGTCAGCCCGAGAAGGGCGAAGGCGGGGAATTCCCAATAGGAGTTGATGTGGTAGGAGGGGACGAAAAAGGCTGAAAAATCCCCGTAATAGGCCCTCGAGACGACTGCCGCGCAAACGCTGGAGAGCACAATGGGGACAAAGGCCGACAGCGCGTAATGGCCAAGTATGACCTCGTGGGCAAAGAGCACGCCGGCGATGGGGACATTGAAGGACGCCGAAACGGCGGCGGCGACGCCGCAGGCCAGGATGGTTCGCCGTGCCGCCGCCGGCAGGTTGAAGGCGCGGGCCAGCGATGACGCCAGGCTGGCGCCCAGATGGACCACCGGGCCTTCGCGCCCGGCGCTGGCGCCCGATCCCAGCGAAATCGCCGAAATGGCGGCGGAGATGAGGCCGCGGCGCAGCGGGATGTGGCTGCCGCCAATGGCATGGGCCTCGATGACGTCGGCGACCGCCTCGGCGCGCCTGCCCGGCATGGCCCAGGTCAGGATGACGCCGACAATGGCGCCGCCGGCGGCCGGGCCGGCGACAATGAGCCACCAGGGCACGCTGGCGGCGGCGGTGATGACATATTCGCTGCGGTTGAGAAGCCAGGGAATCTGGATCAGCCCGATCAGTTCGCGAAAGGCGATCGCCGCGCCGGCGATACCGAATCCGCCGGCGATGGCAATGAGCCAGACAACCGGATCGCGGCGCATTCGCGCCAGGCGGATATGGGGTCCGGCCCAGTCTGCGGCGCTGCGCCGGGCGCGCCCGGTGGCGGCGCGGATTTTCAGGTTCCGGCTGGTCACGGCGCGCTCATCCGTTGGTGCTGGCCATGGTGCTGGCAGGGCGCGGAATGGCGATCTGCCGGCCGGCCTGTTCGGGGCTGGGCAAAGCCTTCTGCGCGCGGTGCATGGCGGCGATGCGCCGCGCCGCCGCGGGCGGGAAGGGGGCTGATTTCCTCAGGCCGGAATCGACATGGAGCGACATGGTTTCCGAGGTCGCGGCGAGGAAACCCTTTTCGCCATGAAACATTTCCTGAAAGGCGTGGAGGCGCTTGGCGTCATGATCGAGCACGCGAAAGGTGACGCGGACGGGATCGCCCTCATGCAGTTCGCGGATATAGCCGACATGGGCCTGAAGGGTGAAGACGGAGGCGTTGGCGCGGGCGACATAGCCGGTGCCGAGGCCAAGCTCGGCCAGCAGCGCGTCGGTGCAGCGGTCGAACAGGAGGTTGTAATAGGCCATGTTGAGATGGCCGTTATAGTCGATCCATTGCGGCTCGACGGTCATGATCGGCGCCGTGAACAGCGCTGGCCCCGGCATGCCCTTCCTCCCTGCGGTCGCAAATAGCCCCTGCCGCTGTGTTTACCCGAGCTTGGGCCGCCCCGGAAGGGCGTCCAATGTATAAAGCCGGCGGAGGGCGCAGCCGCGCTTCCTTCGCGGGCGGCGTTTCTGCTAACCTAGCGACAACAACAACCATTTTGCCGCGCGCAGGCGGCGGTGCGAGAGGAAAATCTGAATGGCGAGTGTGCAGGCAGAGCAGGAATCCGCGGTTTCTGGCGTTATCGGGCTGCTGAAGCAGCGTTTCGGCGAGCGTTTGTCCACATCCGGACCGATCCGCGAGCAGCACGGCCATACCACGACCTGGCACAAGAACGAGCCGCCCGACGCGGTGGTTTACGCGCAATCGACCGACGAAGTGGCCGAAGTGGTGCGCGCCTGCGCCGCGGCGAAGGTGCCGGTCATCGCTTTCGGCACCGGCACCTCGCTGGAAGGCCAGGTCAACGCGCCGCGCGGCGGCATCTGTGTCGACATGTCGGGCATGGACCGCATTCTCGCCGTCCATAGCGAAGATCTCGACTGCACCATCGAGGCCGGGGTGACGCGGATCAGGCTCAACGAGCATCTGCGCGACATGGGCCTGTTCTTCCCCATCGATCCGGGCGCCGACGCCAGCCTGGGCGGCATGGCGGCGACGCGCGCCTCGGGCACCAATGCGGTGCGCTACGGCACCATGCGCGAAAATATCCTCAACCTGACGGCGGTGATGCCCAATGGCGAGATCGTGCATACCGGGCGCCGCGCCAAGAAATCCTCCTCCGGCTACGATCTGACCCATCTTCTGGTGGGGTCCGAAGGCACGCTCGGCATCATCACCGAGCTGACCTTGAAGCTGCACGGCATTCCCGAGGCGATTACCTCGGGCGTTTGCCCGTTCGAGACCCTGGAAGGGGCTTGCAACGCGGTCATAACCACCATCCAGTCGGGGATTCCGGTGGCCCGCATCGAACTGATGGACGAGGTTCATGTGCGGGCGTCCAACGCCTATTCCAAGCTGACGCTGAAGGAAACGCCGACGCTGTTCCTGGAATTCCACGGCACCCCGGCCAGCGCCGCCGAACAGGCGGAGAATTTCGGCGCCATCGCCGAGGAGTTCGGCGGCGGGCCGTTCGAGTGGGCGGAACGCACCGAGGACCGCAACAAGCTGTGGACGGCGCGGCACAATTCCTATTTCGCCTGCTGCGCGGCGGCGCCCGGCAAGCAGGCATTTGTCACCGATGTCTGCGTGCCGATCTCGCGCCTTGCCGAATGCGTGATGGAAACCAAGCGCGACGTCGATGAAAACAGGCTGTTCGCGCCAATTGTCGGCCATGTCGGCGACGGCAATTTCCACACCGCGGTGATGGTCGATCTCGACGACGCCGACGAGCTGGCACGGGCGATCGCGCTGGTCGACCGCATGGTCAAACGGGCCCTCGCGATGGGAGGAACCTGCACCGGGGAACACGGCGTCGGCCAGGGAAAGATGAAATATCTCAAGACCGAACATGGCAACGGGCTGGATGTCATGCGTGCCATAAAAAGGGCCATCGATCCCGATAGCATCATGAATCCGGGGAAGATCTTTTCGATGTAGGCAGCCCGGGAGGGCGGCGGGCACGGCCTGGGGGCGGACCGGCAGCGACGAAGCGGCCATCAGACGGGATGATCAAGGTGCGCAGCGGCGGCGGGAAATGCGCAGACAGCTAGGCTTTTGTCCAACGGGGAGCGGAGGGACGTTTTGAACACGACCCTTTTGACCGTCGGAATTGCCGTGGTGCTGGCCTTTGTGGCCGCGCTGGTGGTGCCGTTCTTTGTCGACTGGAACGCGCATCGCGGCCTCATCGAGGCGCGGCTCGGGGCGCTGGCCGGGCGCCAGGTCGTGCTGGCCGGGCCGCTGGACGTGCAGATCCTGCCGATGCCGGTGATTACGGCGCGCGATGTTCAGGTCCTGGCGCCGGGAGGGGCGGGGCCGCAGCTTTCCGCGCAGGGCCTGCGCGCGCGGATCGCGCTGACGCCGCTGCTTAGCGGCGAAGTGCGCATAGAAGAAATCCGGCTCGACGACCCGGTGCTCCGCCTGCCGTTTTCGGCGCCCGGCACCGCGGGGGTGCGGCGCTCGCTCCAGGTTGCGCCGGCGCCGGCTCCGGCGGGCGAAAATGGCGGGGACGAAGCGGCAGAAAGCGGCGGCGACGCCCGCCGGGTGTCGCTGCTGGCGCTGGAAATCCGCAATGGCACCCTGGTTCTTGGCGACGAGGCCGCGCCCGGCATGCGGCGCCTCAGCGGTATCAATATGAGCGGGTCGGCGGATTCGCTGGCCGGGCCTTTCCGCGCCGAGGGCGGGGCCCGGCTCGGCGAGGCGCTCTACACTTTCCGATTCGGCACCGGGCGGGCGCGAAGCGACGGCACTTTGCGCACCAAGTTCTTCGTGCAACCGGCCAGCGGCGCCTATGAAATCGCCGGCGACGGGCTGTTTTATCCCTCGCCCGACGCGCCCGGCTTCGCCGGTCAGGTCAACATCCATTCCCTTGGCCTGGCGGCTGGTCTGGCGGCGGGCGGTCTTGGCGCGCCGCGGCAATCGGCGGCAGCGCCTCCGGCTGCTACCGGGCAATGGCCGTGGCGCATTGGCGCCAAGGTGCAGGCCGATCCGGCGCGGGTGGCGATCGAGAGCCTGGAACTTGCCCTTGGGGCCGAGGAACGGGCGGTCAAGTTCACCGGCGCCGGTTCGATCGCACTGACGCCGGAGATACGGGTGGCGGCGGCGCTGGAGGCGCGCCAGATCGATTTCGACCGCGCATTGGCCGGGGCGCCCGGCCTTGCCGCTCCGGTGGCGGATCTTGCCGGCGGGATCGGCATGATCGAGGATTTCGCCGCGCGCCTGCCGGTGCCGCTCAAGGTCGATCTTACGGCCGAGGCGGCGGTGATCGGCGGCGGGCTGGTGGAAAAACTGGAACTGTCGGGCGAATTCGCCGATGGCGGGATAAAGATCAGCGATTTCGACGCAAGGCTGCCGGGGCATGCCCGCGTCAATGGCCGCATCGATTTTTCCGGGCGCGGCGCGGCGCGCGAAATCGATGCCCGCATCCGGGTCAATGCCCAGCGCGTGGCGCAGCTCACTCAGTGGCTTGCCGTTCCGGCGCTGAAATTCGGCGCCCTTGAACTGCAAACCGCCGATTCCGCACTCTCGGCCGAAGGGCGCATCGTGGCGCGCGCGGAGGAAGTGCGCGTCGAGGACCTGAAGGCCTGGCTCGACGATTCCCTGGTCGAGGGCCATGTCTCCTATGCCCGAGGGGCCAGACCCGGGCTCGATCTGGAACTGGCTGTCGATACCCTTGATTTCGACCGCTATGTGAAGCTGGTGCGGGCCGCCGGGGCGGCGGCCGGCGAAAGCGAGAGTGCTTCTTCCGGCGCGACCGGCAAGGCTGGCGCCGATGCGCCGGCGGCGGCGCCGTTCGACATCAATCTGCGGCTCAACGCCAAGGCGCTGACGGTGGCGGGAGTCGCGGCCAAGGCGCTGGCGGCGGATCTCGACTATGAGAGCGGGTCGCTGGTCATCAAGTCGTTCCAACTCGGCGATGTCGGCGGCACGGCGATTTCAGCCCAGGGGCGTATCGACGATCTGTTCGGGAATGCGGAAGGAAAGATCGAAGCCGCCGTCAATTCGCAGGACCTGACCGGCATCGCCAAGCTGGCCGGCGATCTCAACCTGATAACACTCGATGCCAAGCGGGCGACGGAACGCAGCCGCGCCATGAGCCCGGCGGCGCTGGAAATGAAAGTCACGGCGCAGCGCACGCAAGAGGGCACCCAGGCCAAGGTCCAGTTGGCGGGAACCGCCGGCGGGACGAGCGCCGAGGGCGAACTGGTGTTTCGCGGCAAGCTGGCACAGGCGAGCGCCGCCGCCATTACCTTTTCCGGCAAGGCCAGCAATCCGCAGGACCGCTTGCTGGCGCTGCAGGCCGGGTTGCCGGCTGGGCCGGAGGCGCAAGGGGGCGAAGCGGCGCCCGGCGCCTTCGAGGTGTCGCTTGACGGCGTGCTGGCCGAAGGCGCCAAGGCGAGCCTGACGGCCCGGCTCTACGGTGCCGATGCCCGCCTTGAGGGGGTGCTGAGCGATGGCGACGGCATGATATTTACCGGCGGCGGCGCGTTGCAGGTGGCCGACATGCGCGCGATCATGGCGGCGGCCGGCCTTGCCGGGCTTGAGGATCTGGAAGGCGTCGGCGCCGAGCTTTCGGCCAGCATTTCACGCCGCGGCGAGGGCTGGGAACTGAACGGCATTGCCGGCGAAATCGGCGCGCGAAAGGTCACCGGGGCGCTTGCGCTGAGCGGCAAGGACGGACGGACGGAGGTTTCAGGGCACATCGATACCGATGCGCTGGATGCGGTATTCGTGCTGGCCCGCCTGTTCGGCGCCGGGTCGCTTTCGGCGAGCGACGGGGTGTGGCCGCAAGGCGCCTTCGACCTCGCCGTGGCCAACGCGCTGGGCGGCAAGCTCCGGATCGGGGCCAAGGAATTCATTTTCTCGCGCGTGGTCAAGGCCAGCGACGCCGTTCTAGAGCTGTCGCTGGACAAGGGCGAAATTTCGGTGAACCGGTTTGCGGCGCAGCTGTTCGGCGGCGCGCTGGACGCATCGCTCAGGGTCAACGAGCAGCGCAGCGGCGCCACCATGCAGGCGCGCCTTTCGCTCAAGAATGGTGCGCTCGAGGAAGTTCTGGCGCGCGGCGCCGGAAAGGCGGCGGCACGCGGCAGGTTCGACCTGGCGGTTCAATTGGCGGGCGGCGGGCGCAACTGGCAGGAAATCGCCGCCAGCGTCAGCGGAGAGGGTTCTTTTGTCGCCCGCGAGGGTTCCATCGACGGGCTGGACCCGCAGGCATTCTCGCGGCTGATCGAAGCTGCCGATGCCGGACTTGAACTGGACGAGGAGCGCGTGCTGGCGGCTTTTTCCGGCTATCTGGACAGCGGAGCGCTCGCCTTTGCCAGCTTTGAAGGCGCCTTTAGCGTCAATGACGGAATTGTTTCCGCCAAGAACGTGCCGATCAATGGCCCGGCGGCCAAATTGCTGGTGTCGTCGCATTACGATATCGCCGAAAACAGGGTCGACAGCGAATGGATGCTGGCGCCGTCCGGCGGCGACGCCGCGGTGACGAGCGGGGCGCCGTCGGTGGCCGTGCTCTTTACCGGCCCGGTCGAGGCGCCCGAGCGCAGCATCGATGTTTCGGCGCTGGCCGGGTTCCTGACCGTGCGCCGCCTCGAGGCGGATGTGCGCCGCCTCGAGGCCGAGCAGGCCAAGGCCGCCGGGCTGACGGGCAAGGACAAGGCGCAGCCAGGCGAGGGCGCGGCTGACGGCGAGGCCGGCAAGGCGCCGCCGCAAGGTCCGGGCGGGCAGGTGGGCCGGCTGGAGGAAGGAGCCGGCAAAGCGGCCAAGGACGAAGCGCCGCAAGGCGAAAGGGCCGCGCCCGGCCAAACCGCGCCGCGCAAAGACCTGGAGCAAAAGGACGCCGCCGTCTCGCCGCAGGCGCCGATGCCACCGCAGCCGCCGATGCCGGCGATCCGGCCCGATCACAGCCCGGCGCCCGCACCGGCCCTGGAAAGCGCGCGAGGCCCGGACCAGGAGTCACGGAACCTGGACAGCATTGTCGAGGAAGCGCTGCGCGGGTTGCCGCCCGGAGTGGCGCCGCCGCCGGGCGGCGATGGCCTGCCGCGAGCGGACAATGGCCAGGGATCGGCGCCGATTGTGGTATTGCCGCCGCCGGGCGCCAATATCGGCCAGGCCGAAAGCGATATTACCCGCAGTATTGCGCCGCGCGCGCCGGTGCCGGTGGCGCCGCCGCTCCCCGAACAGAACAGCATCGCATTGCCCTTCCCGGACCACACCGGGAGCCGCTAGCCGGGAAACCGCCGGCACACGGCATGGCGGTCAGGACCTGGCTTCCGCGCCGGATCTTTGCAGGGCGCCAAGGACATGGAGGCGCAGGGCGGAGGACAGGTTATTCGCCCCCCGGCCGCGATCCACCTCGGAGACGAGCGCGGCCAGCGATATGCCGCGGGCGCCCGCGATGTCGCGCAATGCGAGCCAAAATTCCTCTTCCAGCGAAACGCTGGTGCGATGGCCGCCGATGGTCAGCGAGTGTTTTTTCATGACCCGCCAGGCCCTTCCGGTCTGGTTGGCTCCTGTCTGGTTGGCTTGGCGCTCCTATTTGGGAGCGATCATCTGCTCGGGGCGCACCACCTTGTCGTAATCGGCCTCGCTGACATAGCCGAGGCGCAGCGCCTCTTCCTTCAATGTGGTGCCGTTCTTGTGCGCGGTCTTGGCGATTTCGGTGGCCTTGTCGTAGCCGATCGAGGGCGCCAGCGCCGTGACCAGCATCAGCGAGCGCGCCATCAAATCGGCGATCTGCTTCTTGTTCGGCTTGATGCCGGCGACGCAATTGTCGGTGAAGGAAACGCAGGCATCGGCGATGAGGCGGATCGACTGGAGCACGTTATAGGCGATCACCGGCTTGAAGACGTTGAGCTCGAAATGACCCTGGCTGCCGGCCACCGTCACCGCGACATGGTTGCCCATGACCTGGCAGCATACCATGGTCATGGCTTCGCACTGGGTCGGGTTGACCTTGCCGGGCATGATCGAGGAGCCGGGTTCGTTTTCCGGCAGGGAGAGTTCGCCAAGGCCGGAGCGCGGGCCCGAGCCGAGCAGGCGGATGTCGTTGGCGATCTTGAACAGTCCGGCGGCGATGGTGTTCAGCACCCCGGATATCTCCACCATGGCATCGTGGGCGGCGAGGGCCTCGAACTTGTTTTCCGCAGTGATGAAGGGGAGTTTGGTGATCTTCTTGACTTGCGCGGCGAAGGCCTTGGCGAATTTCGGCTTGGCATTGAGGCCGGTGCCGACGGCGGTGCCGCCCTGGGCCAGCGGGTAGAGGCGGGGCAGCGAGGCTTCGACGCGCTCGATGGCCAGCTCGAGCTGGCGGGCATAGCCGGAGAACTCCTGGCCCAGGGTGAGCGGCGTTGCGTCCTGAAGATGCGTGCGGCCGATCTTGATGATCGAGTCCCAGGCCTTGGCCTTGCGCGCCAGCGCCTTGTGCAGGTGCTTGAGGCCGGGCAGCAGGCGGTGATGGAGTTCCTCGACGGCGGCGATATGCATGGCGGTCGGGAAGGTGTCGTTGGACGACTGGGAGCGGTTGACATCGTCATTGGGGTGGACCGGGGTCTTCGACCCCATGGTGCCGCCGAGCAACTCGATGGCGCGGTTGGAGATGACCTCATTGGCGTTCATGTTGGACTGGGTGCCGGAGCCGGTCTGCCAGACCACCAGCGGGAAATGATCGTCGAGCTTGCCGTCTATGACATCGTCGGCAGCCTTGGCGATGGCCTGGGCGCGCTTCTTGTCGAGATTGTCGAGTTCCAGATTGGTCAGCGCCGCCGCCTTCTTGATGATGCCAAGGGCGCGCACCAGTGGCTTGGGCATGGTTTCGCCGCCGATCTTGAAATTGCCGAGGGAGCGCTGGGTCTGGGCGCCCCAATATTTGTCGGCGGGAACTTCCAAGGGACCGAAGGAATCAGTCTCGGTGCGGGTCTTGCTCATGGCCGGTATATCCCCCTGATGCCAGTCTCCAGAGCGGGCCGTGCCCGCGCGGGAGCGGACAGGCCGTTCTGGCTCTATTGAACCGATCAGCGCCTGTGCCTTGGGGCGGAACCGCGCGGCAGCAGGCTGTTCCTGAAAAACTGGCGCGTCTCTAGCATGGCCGCCGCAAACGCGCCACATCGGGAAACAGAAAACGGCGAGGCGGCAAGGGGAAGCGTGGCGCGGCAACCAGGCGGGCGCACTGGCGGGCGGGGCGGCGAAACGCCCGGGCCGGCCTCCGGGGCCTTTTTTTTCAGTTTTTCTTGCGGAAGCTGTCGAGGCTGATGACCTCGGCGTCGGCAGCGGCCATGGCCTTGCTCTTGGTGCCGGTCCCGGCCTTTTCACCGCTCTTGTCGGCAGCCTGCGCGCCCGCCTTCCTGACCGGCTTTTTGTCGGCGTCCTTGTCTCCGCGCGCCGGTGCCGCGGCTGGCGGCGAGGCGGCGGGACGCACAGGATCGGGCGAAAGCTGGACGGGGGACGGGGCGGCGGCCTGCGGCGCCGGCGCGCCGGCGGCATCTTCCTGCGGCTCGAACTGGAGGCCGAAATGGACGCTGGGGTCGAAGAAACTCTTGATGGCGGCGAACGGTATCCTGAGATGTTCGGGCACGTTGTTGAAGGACAGCGAAACCTCGAAGGCCTTGTCGGTGACCTTGAAATCCCAGAACTGGTGCTGGAGCACCACCGTCATTTCTTCCGGGTGCTGCTCCTTCAGGCGCGGCGACAGGCCGACGCCTTCGGCGCGGGTGCGGAAGGTGATGAAGAAATGATGTTCGCCGGGCAGACCGCTTACCGCGACTTCGGACAGAACGTCGCGAATGACGTTGCGCAGGGCGTCCTGCGCGCGCAGATCGTAGCGGATGCTGTCTTCGGCCATTGTTCTCTCGCACTCTCGACCGCCGGCAAGAAGTGGAGGGCTTCTGTTGCCAGGCGCCCTCCGAGCCCCGCCCAGACGGGCTAACGCCTGGGACTTCGATTTCGGTGCTTAAGCCGCGTTACGCAGCCTGGGCAACCGGAGCATAGTTGTCGTTTGCAACTATAGGTTTGGCCCGATAACGGCGGAACCATGCCGAGCAAAAGCGTGCCCTTTACACCCTCGTCGATCCTATTTCGCCCCCATCAGATAGGGTCCGGCCCGATGCCTTGAGCTGGAACCCGATCCCATATGGTGGAGGCGCCGGGTACCGCCCCCGGGTCCGATGGGTTTATTGCGACAGCCATTTATCGCCATAGTCGGCGTCAGCCGACGGCCTCAATATAGGCGCCAATGGTGAAGAAAAAAAGGTGGGCTTTGGCACAGGAATCGCATTGTCTGATGTCTCGCGGCGGCGCGGCGGCGGCGTCGCGGGCGATACACGGCGCTTGGGCGCGCCAGGGAGAATATATGACCATGACTGGCAACGGGGCGGAGGCACCCAGCGCCGACAGCGGCGGCGGGGGCGCGGGCAAGGATCCGGAAAAGCCGGCGGCGGGCCGGGGCCGCCAAGGCTGGCCGGCGCCGGCGCTGCTGCTTGCGGTGCCGATCCTTTACGGCATCGGCGCGCTGTGCGGCATGATGGCGGCCTGGGGCACGGTGGCGGTGCTGCGCGCCGGCGGGCTCATCCCCCAGCAGATGCGGCTGATGGATCTTCTGGTCGGCGAGGGCATAGAGACGGGAATTCACGGTCCCTACCATTTCGCTCTTGTCGGCGCGCTTTTTACCGCCAATGCCCTGGCGACCATGGCGCTCGTGATGGCGATCTCGCGCTGGACGATTGCCGGAGGTGCGGCGGCCGCGCTACCCTTCGCGCGGGTTCCGGCGCGGCGCCTCGCGGCGCTGGCGATCCTGCTGCCGGTCCTTCACGGCGCCGGTTTCTTTGTCGTCTACCGGCTGACGGGACAGCAGATCCCCGCCGAGGTGGGCTTCGACATTCTCGACTGGCGGATGTGGGCCTATCCGCTCGGCATTGTCATCCTGGCGCCGCTTTCAGAGGAAATCGTATTCCGAGGCTGGCTGTTTGCCGGCCTCATGGAGCGGCTGCGCAGCCCGCTCTGGACCATCGTGCTGACCACGGCATTCTGGGCCCTCGTGCATACCGGGCAGGGTTTTGCCAAGGCGGCGGCGCTCATTCCGGTCGGCCTCGCGCTTGGGTTGATTCGCCACCATAGCGGCTCGCTGTGGCCTTCGATTGCCGGCCATATGCTGATGAATGCGCTGGGGCTGGCCTATATGGCCTGGCTGGCTGGCTAGAAATCGGCGCGGAATAGGGGCAAAGTCTGAGGCGATGCAGCAATATCTGGATCTGATGACGCGCGTTCTCGAAACGGGGGCGCGCAAGGACGACCGCACCGGGACCGGCACGCTCTCGGTGTTCGGCCATCAGATGCGCTTCGATCTGGGGCAGGGATTCCCGTTGCTCACAACCAAGAAGCTGCATCTGAAATCGATCATTCACGAGCTTTTGTGGTTTCTCGCTGGCGATACCAATATCGGCTACCTGCAGAAGAACGGGGTTCGGATCTGGGACGAATGGGCCGACGAGAGGGGCGATCTGGGCCCGGTCTATGGCCATCAATGGCGCTCCTGGCCGGGGCGCGATGGCGGCACCATCGACCAGATAGCGCAAGTGATGGCGCAGATCCGCTCAAATCCGGATTCGCGCCGCCTCATCGTTACCGCCTGGAATCCGGCCGATGTCGAGCGCATGGCGCTGCCGCCGTGCCATTGCCTGTTCCAGTTCTATGTCGCCGAAGGCAAGCTGTCCTGCCAGCTCTATCAGCGCTCGGCCGATATCTTTCTCGGCGTTCCGTTCAATATCGCGTCATACGCGTTGCTGACGATGATGGTGGCGCAGGTGAGCGGGCTCAAGCCGGGAGAGTTCATCCACAGTTTTGGCGACGCGCATCTCTATTCCAACCATTTCGACCAGGCGCGCGAGCAATTGTCCCGCCGGCCCCGTCCATTGCCGAGGATGGAGATCAACCCGGACGTTTCATCGATCTTCGACTTCCGCTTCGGCGATTTTACCTTGAGCGGCTATGAGCCCCACGCACATATCAAAGCCGAGGTGGCGGTATGAGCGCGAGCCTGGTGCTTGTCGTCGCCATGGCCGAAAACGGTGTGATCGGCGCCGCCGGGGCCATGCCGTGGCATATCCCTTCCGACCTGAAGCGCTTCAAGGCGCTGACTGTCGGCAAGCCGGTGATCATGGGTCGCAAGACCTGGGAAGCGATCGGCAGGCCGCTGGTCGACCGCGACAATATCGTCGTCACCCGGCAAGCCGGTTTTTCGCCCCAGGGCGCCATCATAGCGGGTGATATCGACCATGCGCTGATCATGGCCCAGGCGCTGGCCGAGGGGCGGGGGTGCCGCGAAATCGCGGTTATCGGCGGCGGCGAGATCTACGCCCAAACCATCGGCAAGGCCAGCCGCATTGCCATGACAATCGTCCATGGCCAGATCGCCGGCGACACCGCTTTTCCCGAAGCGGATCCGTCGCTGTGGCAGGAAGTGTCGCGCGAGGCCTGCCCGCGCGGCGAAAAGGACAGCCACGCCACCAGTTTCGTGGTCATGGAACGGCGGGGCGCGGCGGCGCGGACATAGCGCAACCCGCCCGGCCCGGCGCCGACCTGCTTTTTGCCGCCCCCCCGATATCCCAGGATCCCAGGTTTTCGGGCAGAATTCCCGCCAAATTACGGGCAAGGAATCCCGTTATGCGGGGTTGCATAATATTCCCTGCAAGCCTGGCAAAGCGTCGCCCCCCACATTCCTCTGCGTAAGGTCGGCGAGATGGCAAATATTGATCGCGTGGAGTTTGGCTTGAAATTCGTATATTGTTATAACAATTTTGTTTATTACAGTATTGGTGAAATTTTGTTAATTTCCTCACGCGATACTGCAACCAAGTTGATTCTCTGGCGGACCAAGGTGATTCCTTAGCAGATAAGCAGGCAGCGGCGAATGGATCCATTGGACGAACTAAAGCAACTTGTATATGTCGCGCACGAACATTCGCGCGACAGCCAGCTTGAGCTGTTGTGGCGCATTACCGGCGTATTGCTGCATGATCCCGGTTCGTATTCCGATCACCAGAGGCTGTGTTTCGGCGAAATCATGGAGAAACTTGCCTATGATCTGGAGCAGGAGATACGCGCCGAACTTTCCCATATGATCGCCACCGAAGCGCTCGCACCCCACCGTCTGGTGCGCCGCCTGGCCGGAGACGAGATCTCGGTCGCGCGCCCGGTGCTGGAGCGCAGTCCGGTGTTGACCCAGGCCGATCTGGTCGAGATCGCCTCAAGCAACGGCAATCAGCATTGCCTGGCGGTGACCAAGCGCACCGATATCGGCGGCCGGCTTTCCAGCGTTCTGGTCGAGTATGGCGACCTTGAAGTGGTCGAAAGCCTGACGCGCAACACCACGGCGACGATTTCGGGCGAAACGGCGGACCGGATAGCCGACCAGGCCAGATCGTCGCCGAGCCTTCAGACGGCGCTGATAGGGCGCGACGACATTCCCAAGGAAATCATGGTGCGCCTGCTCGACGAGGTGTCGGAGAAGATGCGTTTCGCCGTCGAGGGCGGACTCGAAGACCAGGATGCCGAGGCGCTGGAGGCCGCGGTGGATGCGGTCCGGGCCAAGGTCGAGGAGTCTCCCGACAGCCGGGTGGAGGCTTACATCGGCAACCTGCTGCGCCAGGGGATGCTCAACGAACAGGCGGTTTTGAGATTTCTCTATGAGGACCGGCCGATGGAGTTCCTCATCGGACTGGCGCGCCTGTGCGAGATGGATGCGGTGGCCATGGAGCATGTTCTGGCCGACGAGACGGGCCGAACGCTGATCATCGTCTGCCGTGCCAAGGATTTCGGCATCGAGACTTTCAAGGCCATCGCGGTTTCGCGCATGTGCGCCATTTCTTCCGATCCGGCGGACCTCTATCCGCTGACCCGGATCTACAAGCATTTCGCCAAGGAGAAGGCGCAGCGCGCCATGCGGTTCCTGCGCACGCGGGCCTATTCCGCGCGCAAGGATGTCGCCCGGGCGGCCAATGTGAGGATCCACTGAAAACGTTTTACGGCGCCCCCCCTCTCTCTCGGTCAGGGTGCCCGGCCGCCGTCCACCCCCCGGACGGCGGCCACTTTCGTCCCCCGTCATGCGCCGGGGCGCTGGGCGGTGACGACGACGATCGCGGCGCAGCGCCCATTGCCGATGCGCCGGTAGCTATGGGCCTGGCCTGAGTCGAAATGAATTGTGTCGCCAGCGGCGAGGACGATTTCTTCCTCGATGATGGTAACCGCGAGTTCTCCATTCAGCAGGTGAACGATTTCCTCGCCCGGGTGGTCGTGCGGGTCGGAGCCATGGGCGCTGGCCTGGAACTCGGTGTGGAAGGCTTCCATGCGGCGGTCATTGAGGGGGAAATCCAGGCTCTCGAAGAAATAACTCGGCGCGTCCGCGCCTGGCCGGTCGGGAAAGCGCAGCCGCTCCTGGTGGCGGACAAGGGCGTAGGACGGCGAATTGCCATCGCCGACAAAGAAATGCTCAAGGCCGACGCCGAAGACGAGAGCGATGCGCAACAGCGTCGGCAACGTGGGAAAGAGCTGGCCGCGTTCGATCTTGGACAACATGGCGGGTGACAGGCCGCTGTGTTCGCCGAGTTGGACCAGACCCAGCTTCTTGCTGGTGCGCAAGGCGCGGATCTTGGGTCCGATGCGGTAGCCGGCCAGGCCCTTTTCGAGGGTTTCCGTAAGCATGTCGTCACGTCCTTTTTCACTGCCGATCAAACAGCACCAATCATATTTGATTAATGAGAAAACACAATACATTGTAACGAAAATGTGAGTGGTAATAAAAAATATTTTTACGATATGACAATCATGCAGCGACGCCAAGTAGCTCTTGGGCGCCGCAGGCAAGGGCCGCCCGCAACCCGTCAACACGGTGTCTCGTTTTTCCGGTTTGGCAGCCGGCGGTCGCGGCGGGGCGCTGTCGCGGACGGACCAGGGACAAGGCGGCGCCTCGATCGAGTTCATCAAGCCGGGCTTTCAACCCGTTTAACAGGCCGCTTCCGGCCTGGCGGGAAGGGCCCGTTACAAGGAGCAAGGTAATGAAGAGAGACATGATCAAGATAGCCGCCGCCATGGTGGCCGTGATCGGGCTGGCATTCGCGTCGACCGGTTTGCGGGCTTCGCAGAAGGATATTGTCGATACCGCCGCTGGCGCGGGCACCTTCAACACCCTTTCCGCCGCGCTCGGCGCCGCGGGTCTGGTCGACACGCTGAAAGGAGCCGGGCCGTTCACGGTATTCGCGCCGACGGACGAGGCTTTCGCCAAGCTGCCGGCGGGCACGGTCGAAGATCTGCTCAAGCCGGAAAACAAGGAAAAGCTCGTCTCCATCCTCACCTATCACGTGGTGCCGGGCAAGGTGACGGCCTCCGATGTTGTCAAGATTGCGGAAGCCAAGACCGTCAATGGCCAGATGATCAAGGTGAAGGTCGACGGCGGCACGGTGATGATAGATGGCGCCAAGGTCACGACCGCCGACGTCATGGCGTCCAACGGTGTCATCCATGTCATTGATAGCGTGATCCTGCCGGCGTCAAACTGACGGCTGTGCCCCCTCGGCAGGTGCCCGGCCGCCGTCCGCCCCCCCCGGACGGCGGCCACTTTACTTGATGCCGCGGATCAATTGCCGCAGCGGGGAGGAATTCAGTTCGTTCGCCGCAAACTCCTTCTTGCAAAAGCCACAATGTTGGACAAAATCTCTCGCTATAGCGCCGGAGCCCGCCCCGGCGGGCAGTGAGCAGCCGGGGAGCAACCATGCGCGGGTCAGGATTGCCTGAACGTGGGCGTCATTCACCAGGCCGCCGGGCTTAACGAAGCCGGCCAAGGCAGCGAATTTTCCGGCGAGGACCCCTCCAGTAGAGGCGATATCGGTATTGCGCCGGCCGGTGCCGGCGATCTTGACGCGCTTGTGCGGCTGGAAGAGCGGGCCTTTGCCGGCGACCGCCTTTCGCGGCGCTCCTTGCGCCGGTTCGCGGCAAAGAGGAACGGGCTGCTGCTGGTCGCCCGGTGCGGCGGCCAGGTCGCCGGCTATGTCCTGGTATTGATGCGCAAGGGCAGCCAGCGGGCGCGGCTTTATTCCATTGCCATAGACGGCGCCCGGCGCGGGCGCGGCATAGGCCAGGCCCTGCTCGGCGCGGGGGAACTGTCGGCGCGGCGCGCCGGTGCGGGGTCCATCTATCTGGAAGTGCGCGCCGACAATGAAAGCGCCATTGCGCTCTATCGCAAGACCGGCTACCGCCAGTTCGCAACAATCGACGGCTATTATCACGACGGCGCCATGGCCCTGCGGCTTGAAAAGGCCCTGGCGGATGGCGCGGCGGATCGGAAAGGACGAGACCTGACATGATGGGGTGGCTCATCCTGGTCGACAACGAGAAGGATTTCCCCAACTCGGAGACGCCGCACAAGGTGATCACGACGCGGGACTATCTCAACCGCCCGGCACTGTTTCAGGGCGCGCGGCCCAAGATCATCAACCTGGCGCGTTCCTACAGCTATCAGGGTTCGGGCTATTACTGCTCGCTGCTCGCCGAGGCGCGGCGCCACCGCGTCATCCCCACCGTCGAGACCATGCTCGAATTGTCGCGCCGCGACCTCTATGACCACGCCGTGCCCGAACTGGAAGAGGAACTCAACAAGGCGATCGCCAAGGGCTTTTCCTTCGACAATGGCGGTGCGCGGCTGCTGATATGCTTCGGGCGCATGCGCGAGGAAAGCCTGTCCTCCTTCGGCCGCCTCGTCTTCGACTGGTTCCGGGCGCCGATCCTGGAATTGACCCTGAGCGCCGGGGAGTGGGTGCGCATCAAGCGCATCCGCGCCGTCAATTGCACCGATCTCAAGCCCGCCGAGACGCAGTTCATGCGCGAAGCGCTCGACCGCCATACCCGTACCCAGTGGCGTCAGGCCAAGGAGCGGGTGCCGTCGCGCTATTCGATCGCCCTTTTGCACGACCCGCATGAGAAGCTGCCGCCGTCCTCGCCCGACACGCTGAAATATTTCGCCCGCTTTGCCGCCAAGATGGGCGTCGAGGTGGTGCCGATCACCAGGAAGGATCTGGCCCGTCTCGCCGAGCATGACGGCTTGTTCATCCGCGAGACGACCTCCATCGACAACCACACCTACCGCTTCGCCCGCCGCGCCGCCCAGGAAGGCATGCCGGTGATCGACGATCCGATGTCGATGATGCGTTGCACCAACAAGGTCTATCTGGCTGAACTGTTGCGCGCCAACGGGTTGCCGATCCCGGAAACCATCGTCGTCGACAGCCTGAAGGACATAGCCCGCATCGAGGAGCGGATTTCCTATCCGGTGGTGGTCAAGATACCCGACGGCTCCTTTTCGCGCGGCGTCAATAAGGCGGAAAACCGCAAGGAACTCGAAGCTTTCATCCGCGAGATGCTGGAAGATTCAGATCTCATCCTGGCCCAGGAATTCATGCCCACCAGCTTCGACTGGCGCATCGGCGTGCTCGACGGCCAGCCGCTGTTCGCCTGCCAGTACCTGATGGCGAGGAAACACTGGCAGATCGTCAAGCACAACGACGACGGCGCGGCCGAGGAAGGCTCGGCCAAGACCTACCCGCTGGACGAGGTGTCGCCGGAGGTCGTCGATGTGGCGACGCGCGCGGCGCGGCTGATCGGGCGCGGGCTGTATGGCGTCGATCTGAAGCAGAACGAGCGCGGCGTTTTTGTCATTGAGATCAACGACAATCCCAATCTCGACCACGGTATTGAGGACTCGGCGGGCAAGAACGAGGTGTGGCGGCGCATCGTGCAGTGGTTCATCGACGCCGTCGAACGGCGGTGAGGCGGCCGCCTGATCGGGCGGGCGCGGCATGGGTGTTTTCACCGGCGTCGTCGCCGGAATGACGGAGGAGCGTAAGGCAGGCGCCGCGCTGCTTTCCTCTCCAAGCGCCTCCAAGCCTCTCCAATCTTTCCTCCGCTCTCCACTCCCTCTAGTCTTGAATCCGAAAGAGGCAGGGAGGAAGTCCATGGATGTGCGTGCCGCGGTGGCGTTCGAGGCCGGCAAGCCGCTTGAGGTGACGACGGTGAAACTGGAGGGGCCGCGGGCCGGCGAAGTGCTGGTCGAGATCAGGGCCACCGGTATCTGCCACACCGACGAATACACCCGCTCGGGCGCCGATCCGGAAGGGATATTTCCCGCCATTCTCGGCCATGAGGGGGCTGGCGTCGTGGTCGAGACGGGCCCTGGCGTGACCTCGGTGAAGACGGGCGATCACGTCATCCCGCTCTATACGCCCGAATGCCGGCAGTGCGATTATTGCCTCAATCCGAAAACCAATCTGTGCCAGGCGATCCGCGAAACGCAGGGCGCCGGGCTGATGCCGGACGGCACCAGCCGTTTCTCCCATGACGGGCGCATGCTGCATCACTATATGGGCACGTCCACTTTCGCTAATTTCACCGTGCTGCCGGAAATAGCGGTGGCGAAAATCCGCAAGGACGCGCCCTTCGACAAGGTCTGCTATATCGGCTGCGGCGTCACCACCGGCATCGGCGCGGTGATCAATACCGCCAAGGTCGAGCCGGGATCGAACTGCGTCGTCTTCGGCCTTGGCGGCATCGGCCTCAATGTCATCCAGGGGCTGCGCCTGGTCGGCGCCGGCATGATCATCGGCGTCGATGCCAACCCGGCCAAGAAGGAATGGGGGGAGCGCTTCGGCATGACCCATTTCGTCAACCCCAGGGAAGTCGAGGGCGATCTGGTGCCCTATCTGGTCAACCTGACCAAGGGCGGCGCCGACTACAGCTTCGAGTGCGTCGGCAATGTCAATCTGATGCGCCAGGCGCTGGAGTGCTGCCACAAGGGCTGGGGCGAGAGCGTCATTATCGGCGTTGCCGGGGCGGGGCAGGAAATTTCCACCCGGCCGTTCCAGCTGGTGACGGGGCGGGTGTGGCGCGGCACGGCGTTCGGTGGCGCGCGCGGGCGGTCCGATGTGCCGAAGATCGTCGACTGGTACATGGATGGCAAGATCCAGATCGATCCGCTGATCACCCACACCATGCCGCTTGAGGACATCAACAAGGGCTTCGACCTGATGCATGGCGGGGAATCAATTCGCTCGGTGGTCCTTTACTAGGCGATGGTCCGCCGCCCGCCGGGCCGCTCCGGTTTTGCCGGCATTTCGCGAGCAGGCGTTGAATCCGCGCCGGCAATCCCCAAATCAGGGAAGCGGCCGGGGCGCAGGCACATTGCCTGCTTTCCGGCGGTGGCCTATAACCCAACGGTATGGCTGATCGGCCGGCGCGCAGCCGACCGGCCCCGGCCAAGCCCTGCGTTGTGCGCAGCGACTGCTTCTTTTCACAAATCACGGAGAAACTGGGACACATGCCTTGGAACAATCAAAGCGGTGGTGGCGGCGGAGGCGGTCCCTGGGGTTCCGGACCTGGCGGCGGCGGGCCACAGCCGCCCGACCTTGAGGAAATGCTGCGCAAGGGGCAGGACCGGCTCAAGAGCGTATTGCCGAAAGGTGCCGGTAACCGCTTTCTGGTGCCGGTGATCGCGCTGGCAGTGGGGGCCTTCTGGCTCAGCCAGGCGGTCTACCAGGTGCAACCGGAAGAGGTTGGCGTCGAGCTTTTGTTCGGCAAGGCCAAGGACGATCTTTCCGAGCCGGGCATTCACTTCCATTGGTGGCCGATCGAGACAGTGGAAACGGCGCCGGCGCAGGAAGAGAACCAGGAGAATATCGGCGTTTTCGCGGCCTCCAATTCGCGCCGCGTCGGCACCGATATGAGCCTGATGCTGTCGGGCGACCAGAATATCGTCGATATCGATTTCACCGTGCTGTGGCGGATCAAGGATCCGCGCGCCTATCTGTTCAAGGTCGCAGACCAGCGCGCCGTGGTGAGGGCCGCCGCCGAATCGGCGATGCGCGAATTCGTCGGCCGCTCGCTGGCCGATGCGGTGCGCACTGACAATCGCGCCCAGGTCGAGGGCGCGGTGCGGACGCTGATCCAGACGACCCTCGATTCCTATGATTCAGGTATCGTCATCACCGGCCTCAACCTGGAGCGCGCGGCGCCGCCGACCGAGGTTCTCGACGCCTTCGAAGAAGTGCAGCGCGCCGAGCAGGACCGCGACCGCTTCCAGCAGGAGGCGGAAGCCTATGCCAACCGCCGCCTCGGCGAAGCACGCGGTGAAGCCTCGAAGATCGTCGAGGAAGCCAAGGCCTATAAGGAGCGCGTCATCGCCGAAGCGCAGGGCGAGGCGGCGCGCTTCATTTCGGTGTTCCAGGAATATGACAAGGCCCGGGACGTAACGCGCCAGCGCCTGTTCCTCGAAACCATGGAACGGATCCTCGGGCGCTCTAACAAGATCATCATTGAAAACGGTGCCGGCGGCTCCGGGGTCGTGCCCTATCTGCCGCTGCCGGAAGTCCAGAAACGCGCCAGCCAGGGAGGCCAGTGATCATGGGCAGCCGCTCGTCAATACTCGTAATCATCGTGCTTGCCATCCTTGGCATCGCCTATTCAGCTACCTTTGTCGTCACCGAGCGCGACCAGGCCATCGTCATGCGCTTCGGCGAAATCAAACGCGTCATCCGCACGCCGGGCCTCTATTTCAAGGTGCCGACCAATTTCGTCGATACGGTGCAGGTCATCGACCGGCGCATGTTGCGGATCGTCCTGGAGGACAAGGTGGTGCAGGTGCGCGACGGGCGCCAATATGTCGTCGATGCCTTCGCCACATTCCGTATCGCCGATCCGCAGCGCTTTCGCGAAACCGTGCAGGGCAACCTGTCCCAGGCCTCGACGCGGCTTCAGACCCGCTTCGATTCGGCGCTGCGCCGGGTCTATGGCCTGCGCGATTTCGATGCCGCGCTGTCCGAACAGCGCTCGCAGATGATGGACGAGGCGCGCGACCTCATCCGTCCCGAGGCGCTGGATCTGGGCATAGAGATCGTCGATGTGCGCATTCAGCGCACCGACCTGCTGCCGCAGGTTTCCAAGCAGACCTTCGAGCGCATGAGCGCGGAGCGCTTGGCGGAAGCTGCACAGCTGCGCGCCCTTGGCACCCAGGAATCGATCCGTATCCGGGCCGAGGCCGACCGCAAGGCGGTGGTCGAAATCGCCAATGCGCGCAAGCAGTCGGAAATCCTGCGCGGCGAGGGCGACGGCGAGCGCAACCGGGTGTTCGCCGGGGCGTTTTCGAAGGATCCGGAGTTCTTCGCCTTCTATCGCTCGCTCAAGGCCTATGAGGTTTCCACAGATAGCGGCGATACGACGATGGTGCTGTCGCCGGATTCGCAGTTCTTCCGCTATTTCGGCACACCGGCGGGGGCGCAGCCGCGGACGCAATGAGCGACTTTCTCGCCGCGGCCGGCCTTGTCCTTGTCATCGAGGGGCTGCTTTATGCAGCCTTTCCCGGCGCCGTGCGCCGGATGATGGAGCTTGCGCGCGAGCTTCCGGACGCGCACCTTAGGGCAGGCGGACTTGGCGCCCTGGTTGCCGGCGTGGCGCTCGTCTGGCTGGTGCGCGGCTGAAACCCGCCTTGAGGGCAGGGCGGCGTCTGGCGCCCTGGAGGCCTTGAGGCCCGTGAGGCCCCTGCGTCCCCGACGCGGCTCGGGAGCTGTGAGGACTATGCCGATGGCAGGATTCTTGTTTTGTCGCCGCGCTGGTGCCGCGGCCCTGGCGCTGGCACTGCTGGGCGGCGCCAGCGGCGCGCGCCTCGAGGCCCAGCCGGTACTCTCGCCCGGCAGCGGCGCCAGGCCGCCGGCGGCGGCACCGGCCGATCCCCAGGGCGATATCCGCCGCAGTTCCGATTTTCTCGCCGATCTGGCCCAGAACCTTCTCGATTCGGTGGTCAATATCTCGACCTCGCAGCAGCTTTCCGCGTCGCGGAGCGATCCCATCCCCGACGTTCCTGAAAGCGCGCCGCACCGGGATTTCTTCGACGAATTCCACGAGCGCCAGCGGCGCGGCGACAATCTGCGCCGGGTGCAGTCGCTGGGCTCCGGCTTCATTGTCGATCCGCAAGGCATCATCATCACCAACAACCATGTCATCGCCGATGCCGACGAGATCGTGGCCCGGCTGCATGACGGCACCAAGCTTGCGGCGCAGGTGGTGGGGCGGGATCCGCAAACCGACATCGCGGTGTTGCAGGTCAAGCCGGTCAAGCCGCTGAAGGCGGTCAAGTTCGCCGACTCCGACAAATTGCGGGTCGGCAACTGGGTGATGGCGATCGGCAATCCGTTCGGCCTTGGCGGCTCGGTGACCATCGGCATCGTTTCGGCGCGCAACCGCGACATCAATTCGGGGCCGTTCGACGATTTCATCCAGACCGATGCCGCCATCAATCGCGGCAATTCCGGCGGTCCGCTGTTCAACCTCGACGGCGACGTTGTCGGCATCAACACCGCGATATTCTCGCCCACCGGCGGCTCGGTCGGTGTCGGCTTCGCGGTGCCCTCGAACATGGCTTCGAGCGTGGTCAACCAGTTGCGCACCTTTGGCGAAACCAAGCGCGGCTGGCTTGGCGTGCGCATCCAGGAAGTGACCGAGGATATCGCCGATTCCCTGAGCATGGAAAAAGCCCATGGGGCGCTGGTATCGGCGGTCAATCCGGACGGACCGGCCGCCAAGGCGGGCATCCGCCAGGGCGATGTAGTGATTTCCTTCGACGGCGAGAAAATCGCCGAGTTGCGCGACCTGCCGCGGATCGTCGCCGAAACGCCGCCGGGCAAGGAGGTGGAGGTCGTGGTGGTGCGCGGGGGCGAGGAAAAACGCTTCGTCATTCCCATTGGGCGCCTGGAAGACCGCGAAGCGGCAGCGGGCGGGCCGGACGGCGGCGACAAGGAGGCCACGCCTGCGAATATTCTCGGCCTGTCGCTTTCGCCCATCAACGACGACCTGCGCGAGCGCTTCATGATCGACGACAAGGTCGAGGGCGTTGTGGTGACCGATGTCGATTCGTCGAGCAAGGCGGCGGAACGCGACTTCGCGCCCGGCGACACCATCGTCGAGGCGGCGCAGAGACGGGTATCTGCCCCCGGTGATATTTCGCGGCGGGTCGAGGAGTTGAGGAAGCAGGGGCGCAGCACGATCCTGTTTCTCGTCGCCGATCCTTCCGGCGAGCGCCGTTTTGTCGCCCTGCCGCTGGACGAATGATCCAGGAGCGCTAGCGGGCGAATTCGTCGAGGCGGTAGCCCTGGAGATAGAGCAGCGCGGTCAGATCGCCGTGGTCGATCCTGGCGCCGGCAATGGCCTGCACCTTGGGCTTGGCGCGATAGGCAATGCCGAGGCCGGCAGCCTTGAGCATCATGATGTCGTTGGCGCCGTCGCCGACCGCCATGGTTTCCTCGACCCACAGCCCGCGCTCCTCGCGCAGGCGGATCAGGGTCTGCCGCTTGGCGGCGGGGCCGACCAGCGGCTCGGCGACGTCGCCGGAAAGACGCTCGCCGTCGAAAAGCAGGGTATTGGCATGGGTTTCGTCAAAGCCGATCTGCCCCGCGATCTTGTCGGTGAACAGGGTGAAACCGCCTGAGACCAGGGCGCAATAGGCGCCATTGGCGCGCATGGTCGATACCAGCACCTGGGCGCCGGCCATGACGGTGATGCGGGTTTCGGCCAGATCCTGCAATTGGCGGCGCGATACACCCTTGAGCAGTTCGACGCGCTGGCGCAGCGCCACCTCGAAGGACCATTCGCCGCGCATGGCGAATTCGGTGATGCGGGCAATCTTGTCCCTGATGCCCAGCAGATCTCCGATTTCATCGATGCATTCCTGCTCGATCATCGTCGAATCCATGTCGGCCACCAGCAGCCGCTTGCGCCGTCCGGTCAGCGAAACGGCATTGCAATCGACCGGCGCCTGGCCGAGGGCGGCGCGGGCGCGCTCGACGACAAGGTGCAGATCGTTGCCATTGGAGGGGGCAGCAAGCGGGATTTCACAGGCGATGCCCTCGCCAAGCCACAAAGGCTCGCCGTCTCCTGCGGCGGCGCGCACGGCGCCCGCCAATTCTTGCGAGAGGACGGGCAACGCGGGATTGGCAGTCAGGACAAGAACATGCGACATGAATGGCGCAACCTGGTGAGAGGTAATGACGTGGCGAGTGCCCCAGAGGCGATCCTTATTGCAGGACCGACAGCAAGCGGCAAGTCCGCTTTGGCCGTGGCGCTGGCGCAGCGCCATGGCGGCCTCGTCATCAATGCCGATTCGATGCAGGTCTACCGGGAATTGCGGATCATCACCGCGCGGCCCGGCCGGCAAGAGGAGGCCGCCGCGCCGCACCGGCTGTTCGGGATCGTTTCGGCTGGCAGCAGGTTTTCCGCCGGGCGCTGGCTCAAGGCGGCGGAAGGGGCGATGGAGGAAGCGCGCAAGGACGGCCTGATACCGATCTTCGCCGGCGGCACGGGGCTCTATTTCAAGATCCTGACCGAGGGTATCGCCGATGTTCCCGATGTTCCCGACAAGCTGGTCGATGACTGGCGCGGCGAGATGGCGCGCGTCGGGCCGCAGATGCTGCATGACATTCTGGCGCGGCGCGATCCGGAAATGGCGGCCCTGCTGGCGCCTGGCGACGGGCAGCGCATCATCCGCGCGCTGAGCGTGCTGGAGGCGAGCGGGCGCTCGCTGCTCGATTTCCAGCGCCTGCAGGCGGGACCGGCGCCACTGGCGCTGCACAGGTGCCGGGCGCTGTTTCTGGAACCCGAGCGCGGCTGGCTGCACCAGCGCATCCACCGGCGTTTCGACGAGATGATCGCCGAAGGCGCGCTGGGGGAGGTGGCAGCGCTCAAGGCGCTCGATCTCGACCCGTCGCTGCCCGCCATGCGCGCGCATGGCGTGCCGGCGCTGCTGGCCCATCTGAACGGCGAAATGACGCTGGAGGATGCCATTGTCCGCGCCAAGACCGATACCAGGCGCTATGCCAAGCGGCAAAGGACCTGGTTCAGGACGCAGATGGCGGGGTGGGAAAGCCTCGAAACCGGGCCTGAGACGGCGGCGGAGGAACTCCTGGCGGCGGCCGGTCAGCGCCTTTCGGCATAGAGCCATGCGGCGAATGCCGCGGCCAGGCCGGCGCCGTTTCTTTGCTTGACCGGGAAGGGGGCTGTGCTTAACGTGCCAAACACGAACCAAGAGGAAGGGTGCGCTGTGTGCATTCGATTTGAACTGGTAGTAGTAACGGGGCGCGCCACCGTGTCGGCTTGAGATAGCCGTCGCGAACGGTGGTGCGCATGCAGGGGCCCTTTCAAGCGCCCCTTTTTTGTTGCCTGCAGCAGGTTGAAGGCGCCACATGGCGCGGGTGTGAATAGGACTTCAGGGAGTTGACGATGAAACGGGAAATGACGGGCGCGGAGATGGTCATCCAGGCGCTTGCAGATCACGGCGTGGAACACATCTTTGGCTATCCGGGCGGCGCCGTGCTCCCGATCTATGACGAGCTTTTCCAGCAGGAAAAGGTCAAGCACATACTGGTGCGCCACGAGCAGGGCGCCGGCCACGCGGCGGAGGGCTATGCGCGCTCGACCGGCAAGCCGGGCGTCGTGCTGGTGACCTCGGGTCCGGGCGCCACCAATATGGTGACGGCGCTGACCGACGCGCTGATGGACTCCATTCCACTGGTCTGCATCACCGGCCAGGTTCCGACCCAGCTCATCGGCAATGACGCCTTCCAGGAGTGCGACACCGTCGGCATCACGCGGCCCTGCACCAAGCACAACTGGCTGGTGCGCAACGTCAACGACCTGGCGCGCATCATTCATGAGGCGTTTTACGTCGCCACCTCCGGGCGCCCCGGCCCGGTGGTCGTCGACGTGCCCAAGGACGTCCAGTTCGCCACCGGCACCTATACGCCGCCGCCGACCAGCGGCAAGAGCAGCTACAAGGGCTATGTGCCCCAGCTGAAGGGCAATATGGCCGCCATCCGCACCGCGGTGGAGATGATGGCCAAGGCCAAGAAACCGGTTTTCTATACCGGCGGCGGGGTCGTCAATTCCGGCCCCGAGGCCTGCCACCTGCTGCGCGAACTGGTGCGCATGACCGGATATCCCATCACCTCGACGCTGATGGGGCTGGGGGCCTATCCCGGCTCGGACAAGCAGTGGCTCGGCATGCTCGGCATGCACGGCACATATGAGGCCAATCTGGCGATGCATGACTGCGACGTCATGGTCTGCGTCGGCGCGCGGTTCGACGACCGCATCACCGGGCGCATCGATGCCTTTTCGCCCGGCTCGAAGAAAATCCACATCGATATCGATCCCTCCTCGATCAACAAGAATGTCCATGTCGATCTGCCGATCATCGGCGATGTCGGCCATGTGCTGGAGGATATCCTGCGGGTGTGGCGCGACACGCAGCCCATTCCCGACAAGGCGGCGCTGAAGAAATGGTGGGGAAGAATCGAGGAGTGGCGGGAAAAGGACTGCCTCAAATACCGGCCCAACGAGGACGTCATCATGCCGCAATACGCCATCCAGCGGCTCTATGAGGCAACGAAGAAGCGCGACACCTATATCACCACCGAGGTCGGCCAGCACCAGATGTGGGCGGCGCAGTTCTACCGCTTCGAGGAACCCAAGCGCTGGATGACATCGGGCGGCCTGGGCACCATGGGATATGGCCTGCCGGCGGCGATGGGGGTGCAGGTCGCGCATCCGAAGAGCCTGGTCATCGACATTGCCGGCGACGCCTCGGTGCTGATGACCATGCAGGAGATTTCGACCGCGGTTCAGTACCGCCTGCCGATCAAGATCTTCATTCTCAACAACCAGTATATGGGCATGGTGCGCCAGTGGCAGCAATTGCTGCACGGCAACCGGCTGTCGGAGAGCTACATGGAATCCATGCCGGATTTCGTCAAATTGGCGGAAGCCTATGGCGCCACCGGCATCCGCTGCCAGAAGCCGGGCGAACTGGATGCCGCCATCGACAAGATGATTACCACCGACGGCCCGGTGATCTTCGACTGCCGGGTTGCCAATCTCGCCAATTGCTTCCCGATGATCCCGTCCGGCGAGCCGCATAACCACATGCTGCTCGGCGAAGACGCCGATGACGAGGACGCGATCGGCTCGGCGATCGGTGAAGAAGGCAAGGCACTGGTTTGAGCACCGGACAGGGAAAAGGAACAACAAGATGACACAACCAGGTTCGGCCTATTTTCTTTCCGACCGGCGCGATGTCGAGGAAACCCATACGCTCTCGGTCCTGGTCGATAACGAGCCGGGCGTGCTGGCGCGGGTGATCGGCCTTTTTTCGGGGCGCGGCTATAATATTGAATCGCTGACCGTGTCGGAAACCGAGCACGAGAAGCACCTGTCGCGCATCACCATCGTCACCACCGGCACGCCAATGGTGCTGGAACAGATCCGCCATCAGCTTGGCCGCCTGGTGCCGGTGCACCGCGTCACCGACCTCACCCATGAGGGCGCGCCGCTGGAGCGCGAGCTGGCTCTGGTCAAGGTCAAGGGCACCGGGGAGGCCCGCGTCGAGGCGCTGCGCATGGCCGATGCCTTCCGCGCCCAGGTGATCGACGCCACCACCGAGCATTTCACCTTCGAGATCACCGGGCGCTCGGCCAAGATCGAGCAGTTCGTCTCGCTGATGCAGCCGCTCGGGCTGGTCGAGGTGGCGCGCACCGGGGTTGCCGCGCTGTGCCGCGGCGCCAAGGCGATGTAGCCGGCAGGCGCGCGAAACGGGGGCACCAATGGCGGCGCAGCTGTCGGTCAATCTCAATGCCATTGCCATGCTGCGCAACCGGCGCGATCTGCCCTGGCCCAGCATGACCGGCCTCGGGCGCATCGCGCTCGAAGCCGGCGCCGCCGGGCTGACCGTGCATCCGCGCCCCGACGAGCGCCATACAAGGCGCTCCGACGTGCCGGCACTGCTGGCTCTGGTGCGGGCCGACTTTCCGGACCGCGAATTCAATATCGAGGGCTTCCCGGACGCCCGCTTCATGGAGATCGTCGAGGCCGCGCGGCCCGACCAGGTGACGCTGGTGCCCGACGATCCGGCGCAGTCGACCTCCGATCACGGCTGGGACATCGCCGCCAACCGCACGCTGCTGGCGGGGGTTGTGGCGCGGCTGAAGGCGAAGGGCATGCGGATCTCGCTGTTCATCGATGCCGATCCCGAGGCCCCGGCGCTGGCGGCGGCCATCGGCGCCGACCGGGTGGAGCTTTACACCGGCCCCTATGGCGGCGCCCACGACGATCCGGGCCAAGCGGCGCGCGAGCTTGAGAGGCTGGCGGCGACGGCGCAGGCGGCGCGCGAGGCCGGGCTTGACGTCAATGCCGGCCATGACCTGACGCTGACCAATCTGCCGGCGCTTGTCGCCCGCATACCCTTCATCGCCGAGGTTTCGATCGGCCACGGCATCACCGCCGATGCCCTGATCCACGGCATGGCCGAGGCGGTGCGCCTCTACCGTGAGGCGGCGGCGGGCAATATTGCCGACGGCGCCGCGGACGCGATGTAGGGGAGAGTGGAAGCTCGCCCCTTCACGCGGGCGCCCATGCGGCCTATAAGCCGTTCCAGGAAAATTCTGACACGCGGAAGACCGCTGCAAAAGTCGAGGGAAAGGACACCGATGCGCGTTTATTATGATCGCGATGCCGATCTCAATCTGATCAAGGGAAAGAAGGTCGTCATCGTCGGCTATGGCAGCCAGGGCCATGCCCATGCGCTGAACCTGCGCGACAGCGGCGTCAAGGACGTCGCCGTGGCGTTGCGGCCCGGCTCGGCCTCCGCCAGGAAGGCGGAAAAGGAAGGCCTGAAGGTGATGGATGTCGCGTCCGCCGCCAAATGGGCCGACCTGATGATGATGCTGACGCCGGACGAGCTTCAGGGCGATATCTGGCGCGAGCATATCGCCGACAATATCCGCGACGGCGCCGCGATTGCCTTTGCGCATGGCCTCAACATCCATTTCGGCCTGATCGAAGCCAAGCCGACCATCGACGTCATCATGATCGCGCCCAAGGGGCCGGGCCATACCGTGCGCGGCGAATATGCCCGCGGCGGCGGCGTGCCCTGCCTGATGGCGATCGCCCAGGATGCTTCGGGCAATGCCCATGACCTGTGCCTGTCCTATGCCTCGGCGATCGGCGGCGGGCGCTCGGGCATCATCGAGACGACGTTCCGCGAGGAATGCGAAACCGATCTGTTCGGCGAGCAGGCGGTGCTGTGCGGCGGCTTGGTGGAGCTGATCCGCGCCGGGTTCGAAACCCTGGTCGAGGCCGGCTATGCGCCGGAAATGGCCTATTTCGAATGCCTGCACGAGGTCAAGCTGATCGTCGACCTGATCTATGAAGGCGGTATCGCCAACATGAACTACTCGATCTCCAACACCGCCGAATATGGCGAATATGTCTCCGGCCCGCGCGTCGTGACGCCGGAAACCAAGGCAGAGATGGGTCGCATCCTGCGCGACATCCAGACCGGAAAGTTCGTGTCCAACTGGATGAGCGAGTGCCGCGCCGGCCAGCCGTCCTTCAAGGCAACGCGGCGCCTCAATGACGAGCACCCGATCGAGGAAGTGGGCGGCAAGCTGCGCGGCATGATGCCGTGGATCAAGTCCAAGGCGCTGGTCGACAAGGAAAAGAACTAGCTGCCGGCACCCGGCCCAATTGGCCCGCCGGCCGGTTTGCTGGCGGGGTCCGGGCAGGGTTCAGGAACAAAAAGGGCGCGTCCACGGCCAGGACGCGCCCTTTCTTATTGTTCCGGTAGGCCCTTCAAATCCCCGTTTGCGTGTCGCGGAACTATCCGTTCGACGCCGTTACGGCCCTGAATAGCCGGACAATGCGACCTCAATGGTTCGGCAAAAGGGCGAAAAATGGGTCATTGCGTGGAAAGAATGAGGCCGGGGGGCGAAAAAACGCCGCCGCGGCGGGGCAAACAGGCCCTGCCGCGGCGGATTGCTGGCCAGTTTTGACCGGCCGGCGGTTATTCCAGGCCGAGGATGCTCTTGGCTTCGGCCAGCGCGGCGGCGCAGGCTTCCTCGTTGCCGGCATTCTTGGTGGCTTCCTCGATGGCGGCGGTGATCACCGTCTTGTCGTCGTCGCTCACCTTGGCGGCTTCCAGCGCCTGCTGGACCTTGGTGACGTCTTCGGCGCAATCGGCGAAAGCCGGTGCAGCCAGGGCCACGAGCATTGCGGAAGCAAGGGCAACATTGCGGATCATTTTTCAAGTCCTTTCAGCGTCATTACTGACCATTGTCCCGCGCGGGACAGGAACACCTTGTCGCCAGTCCCCGCGGCAAAAAAAACGCTAATCGGCAATTGCATCCGGCCAGCGGCGGAAACGTGGCTTTTCAGCGGCTTAATCGGGGAAAATTGGCGGAAAATGCGATCTGGAACGAGTGCAAGGATTTAACCGCGCGCGGAAGCGGGCGCGGTGCAGCAGGGGGGGAGGAACGGCGCGGAGGGGGCGCGACGTCCGCCGGAAGGCGAGGCTCGCGCGTTCAGGCGGCGGGACTATTGACTGTCGGTTGCCCGGGCAAAACGGACGCCCATTTCGGTCAGGCTGCGCCATGCCACCTGGCAGGGCTGGAGGTCGTCGCTCTGGTCGAGTTTGAGGTCGAAGCGGTCCGGCACGCTGACCGTGCTTACCAGCGTCAGTTTGGCGCCTGCCGGTGAGACATTTCTCACCTGGCAATCCACGGTGGAGCGGTGGCCCGGAAGGAAGATTTTCGCGCCCTTCAGTGCCCGCATGCGCGGATTGGCCCTGCGTTCGGTCATGATTTCATTCTTTCTGTTTCTTGTATCCGCCGCTCGTTGACGAGGCAGCGGTTATGGTTGGTGTCGGCAGCGGATTCATAGCACCTTGAATCTAATGGATTCTTAAAGACCGCCGAAATCCGGCGGCGGGGCGGGCGGCGCCGGCGCGCGCGGGATAAGGCACCGCCGGCTTGTTCACCAACCGTCAATATTCGCGCGCCATATTGAGCGGAGCTATCAGAAGATCCGGGATCCAGGAATTCCATATGTCCCTTTACGAGCAGTTCAAGGCCCGCCAGAGTGCGTTCGGAATCGACGATGCCGCAATCTCGGATCTCAAGGAAATCTGGCCACTCCTTGAACCGCATATCGCCAAGCTGGCAAAGGAGCATGTGGCAAAAGCGGCCACCGTGCCGATGGTCAAAAAGCTGTTCGAGGAAAAAGGCGACGAAATCGCCGCCCTGACCATGAAATCGCTGCCAAGGCTCTATCGAAGCGATTTCGGGTCGACCATGGGCGAGGAGGCAAAAGAGCGCTTCGAGGATGAAGTGGCGCTGGGACTCGACTCGCGCAACCGGCCGGCCATTTCAAGCTATGTCGTCAGATATCTGTTCAAGTCGATCGGACGCAAATACCGTTTCTCCGGTGCCAAGGCGGCACGCGCCTGCGCCTCAATCGCCCAGGTCATGCTGTTCGATATCGCCGGAGCGATCTTTTTTCATGTCACGCGCGAAATCGAGAAAGCGAATCAGCGCGCCCGGGAAATCGATGGCGTGGTCGAGGAATGCGATCATGCCATCGCCGATGTGCGCAAGGACGTGACGGATGTTGTCACTTCCCTCAACAAGACCGCCGACCATCTGGCGCGCTCGGCCGAAACGGCAAGGGGGCGCACGCAGGCGGCAGCAGGCGCGGCAGGCAGCGCTTCGGACAATGTCGCCATCACGGCCGCCGCGGCGGAGGAGCTTTCGGCCTCGGTTTCCGAAGTCTACCACCAGGTGCGCCAGAGCGTCGATCTGGCGCGCAAGGCGGTTTGCGATGTCGAGCACACCAGCACCACCATTCAGTCCCTCTCCGAAGCCGTGGAGAAGATCGGATCGGTGGTCGGCGTGATTTCCGAAATCGCCGCCCAGACCAACCTCCTGGCGCTCAACGCCACCATCGAGGCGGCGCGGGCCGGCGAGGCCGGGCGCGGATTTGCCATCGTCGCCTCGGAGGTCAAGACGCTGGCCACCCAGACCTCGAAGGCGACCGAGGAAATCAGCCAGCAGATCACCATGATCCAGGACGTGACGCGGCGCTCGGTCAGCGACATCACCAATGTCGGCGGCACGATCAGCGGCATTTCGGCCATTGCCGAATCCATCGTCGAGGCAGTCGACAACCAGGCCACGGCGACAGGCAGCATCGCCCAGAGCGCCAGCGGCGCGGCGGGTAATGCCCGCACCGTCAGCGACGCCATCGAACCGCTGGGCACCGAGATCGAGCGCACCGGAGAGGCGGCCAAACAGGTGCTCGAGCTGTCGCAAAGCCTCAACAGCAGCACCGAAACGCTGGACGAAGCCCTGAACACCATGTTCACCCGCGTCCGCGTGGCCTGACGGGGCTGCACAGCTGCCTGCTGTCCCTTTAATCTCGGCGGCGCCCGCGACAGCGCCTTTACAGACCTTTCGGCCTCGTTCCTAATCGCTGCGTTTCGATTCCCGGCTGCCCGGGTCCATTGAAAGGCGGGCGATGAGCCACCGTTTCTTCACCCTCGACGTTTTCACCGACACCGCGCTGGCCGGCAATCCGCTGGCGGTGGTGCTGGACGCGGACGATCTGTCCGACGCGCGTATGCAGGCGATCGCAGGCGAATTCAACCTGTCGGAAACCGTGTTCCTGCACCGCCCGGACAAGAAGGCCCATTCGGCACGGGCGCGAATTTTCACGCCGACACGCGAACTGCCCTTTGCCGGGCATCCGACCATCGGTGCCGGGGTGCTGCTGGCCCATCTCAAATTCGGCGACGGCATGGAAGATGGCGGGCGGGAATGCGATGCCATGTTCATTATCGAGGAGACTATCGGGATCGTGCGCGTCGGCGTGCGGCTGACGCCGGGCAAGGCACCCTTCGCCGTCTTCGACCTGCCGAAATTGCCCGAGGAAACCGGTAGGGTGCCGCCGGTGGGCGATCTGGCCCACGGCATCGGCCTGGTCGCTTCGGATATCGGCTTTGACAACCACAAGCCGATGCGCGCCAGTGCCGGAGTGCCGTTCGTGTTCGTGCCGGTCAAGGACCGCGAGGCGTTGTCGCGCTGCCGCTCCAACCGGATCTTCTGGGACACCGTGTTTCGCGGCGAGGACCACGGCGCCATGTATATCTATTGCCGCGATACCGACGATGAGAACCACGCCTTTCGCGCCCGGATGTTCGCGCCCGCCATCGGGCTGGCCGAGGATCCTGCAACCGGCGCCGCGGCGGCGGCCTTTGCCTGTGTGGTGGAACGTTTCGAGCCGCTCGGCGACGGGGTGCACCAGCTCTGGATCGAGCAGGGGCAGGATATGGGGCGGCCAAGCCTGCTGTCGCTGGAGGTTGAATTCGCCGGCGGGGCGCTGGCCAATGCCCGTATCGGCGGCAATGCCGTCATCCTTCAGGACGGCACTATCCGGGTCTGACGGATGGAGTAAGGCGGACCGGTTCAGGCGGACCGGGAACATTTTGGGCTCCCGGTCCGCAAGTTGCCTGCCCGCCGCCAACAGGCGCCGGCTATCGGGCAGCAGAAGGCTTTTGGGCGGTTACTTGACGCCGAGGATAGCCATGGCTTCGGCGAGGACCTTCACCGACTCTTCGTGATTGCCGGCCTTGTGCAGTTCCTCGCCCTGGGCGCGCAGTTCCGTGACCTTGGCCTTGGCGGCATCGTCGAGAGTGGCGGTCGTCATGGCGGCGTCGATCTTGGCCATATCGGCCGGGCAGTGAAATGCGAATGCCGGGCCGGCAATGAAAGCAAATGCGGCCGCGGCGACAAGTGTCTTTTTGAACATGCGAGAACCTCCCGATCATGGGCCGGCCGCGCACCTGGCGCGGGGGCCTGTTGCTTTACGGAAGTGCCATTCTTCTCCCCGAACGTGGTGGATTATAGGCGGCAACAAGGCCATTTTCATGCAGAATCAGGGCAGTTAACGGGAATGTGCGATGTGCTTGCGCTTTACGGCGGCGTTTGGAAGCGTTACATAAAGGCAGTCAACGAACAGTCGAAAGCCATCATGAGTCCTGCGAACCAGATCGCTGACCGGACCGACGCCCCGCAATTTTGTGCGGCGCTGTTGCGTTTGTATGGGACCGATGGCGGACGGCGGCTTCCGGACATCGCGGGTCTGCTCCTTACCAGCCCCTAGGCGCTGGCGGCCTGGCGATCGTGCCAGGCGGGCTTCTAGGGGTGCGGGACAGGCAGGAATTCACACCGGCCCGGAGCGGGCCGCGACGCGATAAGGAAGACAAGTCCATGACCAAAGGACAGGCAAAAGACGCGGGCAGCACCCAGGTTGCCGCCGGCAAGGACCGGGTCGTCATTTTCGACACCACGTTGCGCGACGGGGAGCAATGCCCCGGCGCCACCATGACACTGGATGAGAAGCTCCAGGTCGCCGATGTGCTCGACGCCATGGGGGTCGATATCATCGAGGCCGGTTTCCCGATCGCCTCCAATGGCGATTTCGAGGCCGTTTCCCTGATAGCCGAAAGAGTGAAGAACGCCACCGTGGCGGGTCTGGCACGGGCCGGCAACAAGGATATCGACCGTTGCGCCGAAGCCGTGCGCAAGGCCAGGCGGCCGCGCATCCACACCTTCATCTCGACTTCGCCGGTGCATATGAAATGGAAGCTCCAGATGGAGCCGGCGCAGGTCTATGAGATGGTGGTGGCCTCGGTGAGCCGGGCGCGCAACCATGTCGAGGACGTCGAATGGTCGTGCGAGGACGGCACGCGCACCGAGCACGATTTCCTGTGCCGCTGCGTCGAGGCGGCGATCAAGGCCGGGGCGACGACGATCAATATTCCCGATACCGTCGGCTACACGGCGCCGGAGGAATATGGCGCGCTGTTCAAGATGGTACGCGAGCGGGTGCCCAATTCCGACAAGGCGGTGTTCTCGGTTCATTGCCACGACGATCTCGGCATGGCCGTGGCCAATTCGCTGGCCGGCATTTCGGGGGGCGCGCGCCAGGTCGAATGCACCGTCAACGGCATCGGCGAACGGGCCGGCAACGCGGCGCTGGAAGAGGTGGTCATGGCGCTGCGCACGCGCGGCGACATCTTCCCCTATGACACCGGCATCGACGCGTCCATGCTGACGCGGGCCTCCAAGCTGGTTTCGGCGGTGACGTCTTTTCCGGTGCAGTACAACAAGGCCATTGTCGGGCGGAATGCCTTTGCCCATGAGAGCGGCATTCACCAGGACGGGATGCTCAAGCATACCCAGACTTACGAGATCATGACCCCGGAATCGGTGGGGGTGTCCAAGACCTCGCTGGTGATGGGCAAGCATTCGGGCCGCAATGCCTTCCGCGACAAGCTGAAACAGCTGGGCTATGCGCTGGCCGACAACCAGCTCGAGGACGCCTTCGTCCGCTTCAAGGAGCTGGCGGACCGCAAGAAGCACGTCTATGACGAGGACATCGAGGCGCTGGTCGACGAGAAGTTGGCGACGGCGGAAGACCGTATCAAGGTACTGTCGCTGCTGGTGATTGCCGGCACCATGGGGCCGCAGGTTGCGACCCTGACCCTGGACATGGACGGCGAGCACCGCACCGTGCAGGCGACCGGCAACGGACCGGTGGATGCCACCTTCAACGCCATACACGCCCTGGTGCCCCACGAGGCCCAGCTGGAGCTCTACCAGGTCCATGCGGTGACAGAAGGCACCGACGCCCAGGCCGAGGTTTCGGTGCATCTGGGAGTGGACGGCAAGTCCTTTTCCGGGCGCGCCGCCCATCCCGATACGATGGTGGCCTCGGCCAAGGCCTATCTGGCGGCGCTCAACAAGCTGGCGGCGCGCCAGGACCGCGTCCATGCCCATTCGGCCGAGGAAGTGGCCTAGGCGGCAACATCGCGAGGATGGAATCGAAGACCGGTCCGGTATCCGCCGGGCCGGTTTTTCTATCCCACCCAGCGCAGCAGGTGGCTTTGGCAGGTTCGGCAATCGCTGGAGCCGAAGCCGGGCAGGGGGATGGAAAACGCCCCGCTGGCCAGCAGGGCGGCAACAAGGGCGCATTCATCGCCGCCGGGAAAGGCGAAGCCGGCCCTGGCGCCGGCATTGGCGGTGACGGCGTCGATGTGCCAGTGGCGCCTGCCCGATGCCCCAAGATGGCGGCCAAGGCGCGCCGCGATGCCGCCGGGGCCATTGGCGCTGCCGGCATAGAGATACCAGCCGGGGGCAAGGCTTGCCGCGCCGAGGCTGGGAATGCGCGGGCTGAGGGCGCTATCGAGCCGGCAGGCCAGCAGATAGGCGCCGGGCCGCGCGGGCAGGCCGCGCGCCGCGCCAGGCGCGAACATGTCGGTTGCCGGCAGCAAGGCGGCGAGGGCGGGGGGCAGCAATGGAGCGCTGGAATCGGCGGCCATGACAGGCCAAGCCTAGGCGCTGGCGCGCCGCGTGTCGCGGTACGCCGAGGGCTGGGACAAGAAAACGACGCCGTGTGGCGGTGAAACGGCCCGGCGCTATGGACTTGGGGCAATGCGTTTGATAAACGGACTTCGCCTCGCCATATGAGGCTCCTGAAGGAATGGGCGCATAGCTCAGTTGGTAGAGCAGCTGACTCTTAATCAGCGGGTCCAAGGTTCGAGTCCTTGTGCGCCCACCATTCCTTCTATCTCACGCCAGTTCGTTTCACTCACGGCTCCGATGGGGCGGCCTGACCGGCCGGCGCGTAGACGCGCTTGCGAACCCGTCGGGTTCGAACTTTCTCCGGTCAAGTCCACCATTCCTTCCCTCTTGGCCAGATCCGGCATTCTCCCAAAACCCGGCCAGCTTTCTCCAAGCCAGCTTCTGGCCGCTTGCTCGAATCGCGGCTAGAATCGGGCGCGACAGGTGGCGGAACGAGGGGACAAGTCATGAGAGGGAAAAGGATCGCCCTGTTGGCGGCGCTGGCAATCGGCATGACGGCAGGTGCAGCCATCCCGGCGCGGGCCGATGCCATGGCGCGGGCGATATTCATGAACACGGCCTATTGCGCCGGCGTTGCCGAGGGCTACAGCGAAACGTTGAAACAGGCTGGCGGCTGGGCGTTCGGCGGCAAAGCGTCGGCGGCGCAGCGGGTGGCCGGCGAGTTGAAGCGGCGCGCCGATACATTTGGCCGCCGCAACGGCTTTTCCAGCGCGCAGGGGCAACAGGCGGCGAACCAGGGACGGGCGACGATCGAGCGCCTGCTTGCGGGCGGCAATTGGCGCGGCGGCAGCGATGTGCCGCAAGAGGCGTTCCGGCAATATCAGCACTGCGCCACCCTGGCGGAGCTTTGACGGGGCGGAGCATTTTTGCCCGCGACCTGCACTCGGGCGCCACACCGGCAACCTGCCGCTACCCCGGCGCGGGCCGGAGCGGGGCCGCGCCAAGGCGCCGGGAAGGAGATGACGGCCCGGATTTGAGCCAGAAACATGGTAAGCGAAGTGTTAAAGCGGGGCTTTAACGCGGGCGAAAACCGTAGCCGGGAGAATCGCTTGAAGTGCTTTGCTGATGGCGCGTGGCAGGCAGCCCAGGCAGCCCGGCCTGCCTTCAGGCCGCTTTCAGGCCGCCAAAGCGTTGCCAGTATTCGGGCGGCGGCGGCGGCACGGAGCCGGACCAGGTTTCCAGGTTCGACAGCAGGAAGCGGTCCGCCGCCGGCACGATGCGGCGATAGATATTGGCCGTGAGCTCGAGCGCCGCCGGTCCCAGCCAATCCTCCGGCAACAGGGCGGCGGGCAGGACCGGGTCCTTGAGCAGGATGCGGCGGTGTTCGAGCATCAACAGGATGCGCAGGGCGTAGGCGTCTTCCTCGCAGATGGGGGCGCCATCGGCAAGCGTCTCGCCGATGGGCGAGAAAGCGGCGATGAAGCGCTCATAATCCTGCTTCAGGGCGGAGAGGTTCCAGGCCTGCTTGGCGACGCGGTGGACATGCTCGCCGGAGACGAATTCGGCCAAGTGGGCGCGAAAGACGAAAGCGCGGTCGCTCAGCTTGTGGCGGGCGAGGGTGCGGGCGATTGTCGCCGTCGTTTCGGTCGGGTGGGCGTAGAGCGCGGGGCCGATCTGGCCGAAGCCGAGCCAGCCCAATTCGCGCACCAGGGCGTGGCGGCGCGAGGCGCTGATATCGGACGGCAACTGCACCAGGCGCCATTCGCCGTCCCAGGGCGCGTTCTCCATGGCATAGAAGCGGCGTGTCGCCTCGGCAAACTTGTCCATCGACTGCTCGGCGATGGTGTAGTAGGCGCGCCGGCCCTGCTTGCGCGAGGTCAGCCAGCCCTGTTGGGACAGCCGGTAGACGCCGGTGCGCACCAGCCGCGGCGCGATGCCCAGCGGGGCGGCCAGCGCGATCAGGCTGCCCAGCCAGATCTCGCCGCCATGGGGCAGCACGGTATCGCCGAAAATGGTGATGATGGCCGGATTGGCGCGCAGACGCACCTTGCCGCGCAAGCGGTCAAGGAGGCCGGCACTGTTATTGTTCTGCTCCATTCGGCGTACCTCTTTGAGGCGGCGCCGGGCAGGCTATTTTGCGCGGTTGTCGATCACGCGCGCCGCCTTGCCTTCCGATCTCGGGACGCCGCCCGTTGGATGGATCTGGATCTTAACCGAAATTCCTATCATGTCCTTGATAGCCTTGATGAGTGATGCTGTCGCAGCCTTGGCGGCATCGCTTTCAGGGCCACCGGCATTGGGCGCCAGCTCGGCATGCACGCGCATGGCGTCCATGGCGCCGTCCTTGTACATCTCGATCTGGTAATGGGGCGCGAAACGCTGGTCCTTGAGGATCTGTTCCTCGATCTGGGTCGGGAACACGTTGACGCCGCGCAGGATCATCATGTCGTCGGAACGGCCGGTGATCTTTTCCATGCGCCGCAGGGTGCGCGCGGTGCCCGGCATGAGACGGGTCAGGTCGCGGGTGCGGTAGCGCACCATGGGCAGCGCTTCCTTGGTCAGCGAGGTGAAGACCAGTTCACCGAACTCGCCATCGGGCAGGACGTCGCCAGTCTCCGGATCGATGATCTCGGGGTAGAAATGATCCTCCCAGATATGCAGGCCGTCGCGGGTTTCGATGCATTCGCCGGCAACGCCGGGGCCGATGATCTCCGAGAGGCCGTAATTGTCGGTGGCGGCGATATTGGAGCGGCCCTGGATCTTGGAGCGGATCTCCTCGCTCCAGGGTTCGGCGCCGTAAAGGCCGATTTCGAGGCTGGTCGAATGGGGATCGACGCCGAGGCGGTCCATCTCGTCGAGGATGTTGAGCATGTAGGACGGGGTGACGGCGATGATGCGCGGCTTGAAGTCCTGGATGAGCTGGATCTGGCGCACGGTCTGGCCGCCCGACATCGGCACCACGGTGCAGCCGACGCGCTCGGCGCCATAGTGGAACCCGAGGCCGCCGGTAAACAGGCCGTAGCCGTATGTGACATGCATCAGGTCGCCGGGGCGCGCGCCGCCGGCGCGAATGGTGCGGGCCACCACATTGGTCCAGGTTTCAAGGTCGTTCTTGGTGTAGCCGACAACGGTGGGCTTGCCGGTGGTGCCGGAGGAGGCGTGAATGCGGGTGAGCTGCTGGCGCGGCACGGCGAACATGCCGAAGGGATAGGTTTCGCGCAGGTCCGCCTTGGCGGTGAAGGGAAATCGCGCCAGGTCCGAGAGCTCTTTCAGGTCGTCGGGATGGACGCCGGCGGCGTCGAATTTTTCCTTGTAGCGCGCCACATTGTCATAGGCGTGGCGCAGCGACCACTTCATGCGCTTGAGCTGAAGGGCCTGGATTTCATCGCGGCTGGCGGTTTCGATCGGCTCGAAATTCGCGGTATCCGGCTCAATTGTCTTCGCGTGTGTCACCTTAGTCCCCCTCGTCAAGAAACAGCTTCTTGTTGCAACGCCCGGCAACCGGCCGGTTGTCCCTTGGCGCAATCTGCCTTTGCCCCTGCCGGCGCCCATCATAGCAAGGGTTGCCGGCCGCGGAGCCAATTTTCCACTCCGGGCACACCAAATGCGCGAAATCAAACATCGATCTGCCATTTCGCTGCGAAGCGGCTGCCGCTAATATCTCAAATGGATGCGACCAAGGGCGCACCCGCTGGAGGAGAGTTGCATTGGGGATCCTCCGGTCCCAGCTTTGTCTAAAGTGATAGTGTTTTTTAGGTCAACTGAAAATTTTTGTATCATTTCCGCCGACGGCGGTTTCGGCGCCGAACCAGGGACCGGGATCGGGACGGTTTTTTGAAAGGATGGCAGGCTAGATGAATATGGAATCAAGTTCCGCCCACAAGGCAACTCTGGCGCATGCGCGGGTCGCGATTCGCGCGCGAACCTATTGGAGCGCCTTCTCCGAGCGCCCGGTCGGAAACGCCTATGGCGAAGGCGCCGTGGAGGCCGGCGAAATGGCGTTCAAGGCCTTGCTGGGCAAACAGTTTCCAATCGATCAGCCCAATTCGCGCAACCTGTTTGCGGGCGCCGAAAAGTCCCCCTACGGCATGGAGCTCGGAATAACCTATCCCCGTTCAAGCGTGGCCGAACTTGTCGCCGCCGGGCAGGCGGCCATGGCGCACTGGCCGGCGGTGGGCCCGGATGCCCGCGCCGAGGTGCTGATCGAGGCCGTGGTGCGGCTAAACCGCGCAAGCCCGCTTATGGCCGCCGCGATCATGCATACCACCGGGCAGGCGCCGACCATGGCGTTCCAGGCCAATGGCCCCAATGCGCAGGACCGGGCGCTGGAAGCCATCGCCTATGCCTTCGATGCCATGGAGGCGGTGCCGCGCCACCCGGTGTTCTGGGAAAAGAAGCTGCACAACCAGCGCCCGCCGATGCGGGTGGAGAAACATTTCCGCATTGTGCCGCGCGGCATCTCGGTGGCCATCGCCAGCGGAACCTTTCCGACCTGGAACAGCTATCCGGGCATATTCGCCAGCCTGGCCGGGGGCAATGCGGTGATCGTGAAGCCCAATCCGCGCGCCATCCTGCCGATGGCGATCAGCGTCGACATCATCCGCGGCGCCCTGCGCGATGCCGGCTATGACCCCAATCTCGTCACCTTGTGCGTCGATACGCCGGAGGAGCTGATTGCCAAGGACCTGGCGCTCGATCCGGCGGTCAAGATCGTCGATTACACCGGCTCCAGCGAATTCGGCGAATGGCTCGAGGAGAACGCCAAGCAGGCCACCGTCTATGCCGAAAAGACCGGCATCAACACCGTCATCATCGACAATTTCGACGATCTCGACGGCATGGCCAGCAACCTTGCCTTCGCCTTTTGCCTCTATTCGGGGCAGATGTGCACGACGCCGCAAAACGTCTTCATCCCCGAAGGCGGGATCACCTCCGGCACGCGCAGCTATTCCTTCGACGAAGTGGCGAAACGGCTTGCCGGCGCGGTTGACGAACTGGTGTCAAAGCCGAGCCGCGCCGCGGAAATCCTAGGCGCGATACAATCGGAAGCCACTTTGGAGCGCATCGACGAGGCGCGCAAGGCGGGCGAAATCGTGCTCGATTCAAGAGCCGTCGATCACCCGAAATATCCCCAGGCGCGGATGCGCACGCCGCTGATCGTCAAGCTGGCGGGGGACGATGCCGCCAACCAGAACAGGAAGTGCTTCGGGCCCATCGTGTTCCTGGTCCCGACCAGGGATACCGCCGATTCGATCGCGCGCATGCAGGCTTCGGCGCAGGCCAATGGCGCCATGACGGTGTCGCTTTATTCGCGCGACCGGGAGACGATCGCCCGCACCGAGCTGGCGGCGGCCAAGGCCGGGGTCAACCTGTCGGTCAATTTCACCGGCTCGCTGTATGTCAACCTGTCGGCGGCTTTCAGCGATTTCCACGGCTCGGGGGCCAATCCGGCCTCCAATGCGACGCTGGTCAATCACGGCTTTGTCGAGGGCCGCTACCGCGTCGTGCAGACCGGCATCGAGCTGGGATCGACCTCCTGAGATGGTGGACAAACAGACAGGGGCCGGCAGCGAGGCGCCGCTGGCCGTAGACGTGAAGGGCGGCGTCGCCACGCTGACGCTCAACCGGCCGCAGGCGATGAACAGCTTCAACGCTGCCATGCACGAGGCGATGGCGGCGGCCCTGGCGCGCATCGGGGCCGACGAGGCGGTGCGGGCGCTCATCATCACCGGGGCAGGGCGCGGCTTTTGCGCCGGGCAGGACCTGACCGAACGCAAGCGCGCGCCGGGCGATCCGCCGCCAGATCTCGGGGCCTCGCTCGAAGCGCGCTACAACCCGATGATCCGCGCCCTGGTGAACTTTCGCGTGCCAACCATCGCCGCGGTCAACGGGGTTGCCGCCGGGGCGGGGTGCAGCCTGGCGCTGGCCTGCGACATGGTGATCGCGGGCCGTTCGGCCAAATTCGTCCAGGCATTCTCCAAGATCGGCCTCATTCCCGATTCCGGCGGCACCTGGATGCTGCAACGGCTGATCGGGCGCGCCAAGGCGCTGGGCATGGCGCTGACCGGAGAGCCGGTGGCGGCGGTCGAGGCCGAGCGCATAGGACTGATCTGGAAAGTGGTCGAGGATGGCGAACTGATGGCGGAGGCCAACGCACTGGCTGAAGGTTTTGCCTCCGGCGCCGGGCTTGGGCTGGCCAAGGTCAAGGAGCTGATGCTGGCGGGAGCGACCAACGATCTCGATGCCCAGCTTGACCTGGAGCGCGACACCCAGCGCGAGCTTGGCAGGAGCGAGGACTACGCGGAAGGAACGCGCGCCTTTCTCGAAAAGCGCAAGCCGGTCTACAAGGGGAAATAGCTCAACCGGCGGAAGCCGCCAGAAAACCGGATGGAGATGCATAGCCACTCCCATCGCCACGGCCAAGCGGGCGGGCATCGGCACGGGGCCCATGCCAATGAGCGGCGCACCCTGTGGGCGGCGCTGCTGACCGGCGGTTTCATGCTCGCGGAGGTGGCGGGCGGCCTCGTTTCCGGCTCGCTGGCGCTCATCGCCGACGCGGCGCACATGCTCACAGACACGGTGGCGCTGGGACTTGCCTTTGCCGCTTTCCGCCTGGCGCGGCGCGGCGCCGGCCCGCGCCACACCTACGGGCTGCGCCGCATGCCGGTGCTGGTCGCCTTCGGCAACGGCCTTGCCCTGTTCTTCATCGTCGGCTGGATCGTCATCGAGGCGATCCAGCGCCTCGCCGCGCCGCAGCCCATCCTGGCCGCGACGATGATGGCGGTGGCGCTGGGCGGCCTTGCCGTCAATATCGCGGTCTACGCCATCCTGCACGGCGCTGATCGCGACAATCTCAATATCCGCGGCGCCATGCTCCATGTCCTTGGCGACCTGCTCGGCTCGCTGGCGGCGATCGCCGCCGCGCTTGTTATCCTGGCCACAGGCTGGACCGGGGCCGATCCGCTGTTGTCCATCCTGGTGGCCGCCATCGTCCTTGTCGGCGCCTTCCGCCTGACGCGGGATTCGGCCCATATCCTGCTGGAAGGGGCGCCTTCGGGCATCGACATCGACGTCGTCGCCCAGGACCTCGCCGACACGGTGCCCGGCGTCACCGGGGTTCACCATGTCCATGTCTGGTCGCTCAGCGAGGATGGTGTCATGGCGACGCTGCACGCCGTTGTCGACGAAGAGGTGGATGGCGACACCGTTCTTGCCGCGATCCGCGCGCGGCTTTCGGGCGAGTTCGGCATTGGCCATGCCACGGTGCAGATCGAGCGCGAGGGGTGCTAGGGAGCCTAGCAGCAGGCGCCCTTGCCCTGCTCCTGAACCGGCGGGCACGGCACGGAGCCATAGGAGCAATAAACACAGCAGTCGCCGGGTTTCGGCCTCAAGACCGCGCCGCAGCCCTTGCAGTCATAAAAATACTGGCAGGCATTGGCCGGCATGGTTTCAGGCTGCGCATGGCCGCAATGGGGGCAGGTGATGAGGCTGATGTTTTCGGTCATTGTCCCTTGCCGCCGCCGCTCCCCTAGGCCAAATCAAGTGTAGCCCTTTGCGCGGCGGCGAACAGGGCTTAAAAGGAGGCGCGCCTTCAAGCTCTTGCGAGCACCTGCCGCCAGAGCGTGGCGCACAGGTTGCTTAACTGACAACAGACAGGACAGACAACATGGCCGAGGCATTCATCTGCGACGCAATCCGTACTCCGATCGGGCGCTATGGCGGCTCGCTGGCGCAGGTGCGCACCGACGATCTGGCGGCCGTTCCGATCAAGTCGCTGGTGGAACGCAACGGCGCGGTGGACTGGGAAGCGATCGACGACGTCATCTATGGCTGCGCCAACCAGGCCGGCGAGGACAATCGCAACGTCGCCCGCATGGCGGTGCTGCTGGCGGGCCTGCCCGAGAAGGTGCCGGGCACAACCGTCAACCGGCTCTGCGGCTCGGGCATGGACGCGGTCGGCATCGCGGCGCGCGCCATCAAGGCCGGCGAGGCGCGGCTGATGATGGCGGGCGGGGTGGAAAGCATGTCGCGGGCGCCTTTTGTCACCGGCAAGGCGACCACCGCCTTTTCGCGCAATGCCGAGATCTTCGACACAACAATCGGCTGGCGTTTCGTCAATCCGATCATGAAGGCGCAATATGGTATCGATTCCATGCCGGAAACGGGCGAGAACGTCGCCGAGCAATGGCAGATCGCCCGCGAGGACCAGGACCGCTTCGCGCTGAATTCGCAAAACAAGGCTTCCGCCGCCCAGGCCAATGGCCGCCTGGCCAAGGAGATCTGCCCGGTGGTCATTCCCCAGCGCAAGGGCGATCCGGTGATCGTCGACAGGGACGAGCATCCGCGCGCGACGACCATCGACAAGCTGGCGGCCCTGGGCACGCCGTTCCGCAAGAACGGCACGGTGACGGCGGGCAATGCCTCGGGGGTCAATGATGGCGCCTGCGCTCTCATTCTCGCCGACGAGGAAACGGCAAAAGCCAACGGGCTGACGCCAAGAGCGCGGGTGCTGGGCATGGCATCCGCCGGCTTGGCACCCCGCGTCATGGGCTATGGCCCGGTGCCGGCAGTCAACAAGCTGCTGGCCCGCCTTGGCCTCACCGTCGCGCAAATGGATGTCATCGAACTCAACGAAGCCTTTGCCTCGCAGGGCCTCGCCGTGCTGCGCGGCCTTGGCGTTGCCGACGACGACCCGCGCGTCAATCCCAATGGCGGCGCCATCGCGCTTGGCCATCCGCTGGGCATGTCGGGCGCGCGCCTGGTGACGACGGCGACCTATGAGTTGCATGAGAAGGGCGGCAGATATGCGCTGTGCACCATGTGCATCGGCGTCGGCCAGGGCATTGCCATGGTGATCGAAAAGGTCTGACCCTGCCTTAAAGACTGATTCAATTCAGGCCGCCAGGGCATTGTTCTGGCGGCCTTTTGTTTTCATTATGGTGTTTGTCTTTTTGCCGATTGTTTTAATTTTCCGGGACGGGGCGCTGGATGGCGGATCTATCAAACTGGAGTGGCTGCTCCCTGCCGGAGCGGCGCCTGATTGAGGGGCGCTATGTGAGGCTGGAGCCGCTCGATGCGGCGCGCCATGGCGATGGACTTTTTGCGGTGTTGACCATGAGCGATGCGGATCAGCGGTTTCGCTTTCTGCCCGATATGCCGCCGCGAAGCCGCGCTGAGTTCCAGCCCTGGCTGGAGCGTGCGCAGGCCAGCACCGAGACATGGTTTTTCACCGTCATCGACCTGGCAAGCGATTGCGTCGCCGGCCGGCAAGCGCTGATGCGCATTGATGCGGCCAACGGCGTCATCGAAATTGGCCATATCCTTTGGAGCGCCATCATTGCCCGGCAAAGGGCGGCAACCGAGGCGTTTTACCTGTTCGCCCGGCATGTCTTCGCCGATCTTGGCTATCGCCGCCTGGAATGGAAGTGCAATGACGAAAACGAGCCGTCGAAGCGGGCGGCGCTGCGCTTCGGCATGCGGTTCGAGGGCGTTTTCCGCCAGCATCTGGTGGTCAAGGGAGCCAACCGCAATACAGCCTGGTTCTCCATGATCGATAAGGAATGGCCGCGTAACCGCGCCGCTTTTGAAGCTTGGCTGCTGCCGGAAAATTTCGACCGCGAGGGCCGGCAGATCCGTAGCTTGAGCGAGATCCGAGATGCAATTCAGGCGGAAGGCGTGGTGTAGGCCTCGCGAGGCAATCACATTTTGCGCGGCTGGCGATCAGAACGCCTTGAAGCAGATCAGGGTATGGGTGTCGGCGATGCCGTCGAATTTCTGCACCTTCTCGGAAACGAAATGGCCGATGTCGGTTTCCGAGTCGACATAGAACTTGACCAGCAGGTCGTAGTCGCCGGCGGTGGAATAGATCTCCGAGGCGATCTCCGCATTGGCGATTTCGTCGGCGACTTCATAGCAGCGACCAAGCTTGCACTTGATCTGGACGAAGAAAGGGATCATCTGGCGGGTCCTTGAGGGTCTGTGCCGGGGCGGGTCTTGCTGGCGCAATCTTGCCCGTTGAACTTGCGATTCCTAGTTTCAAGTGCAGCAGAAGCGGCGCGCCGCGGCAAGGGTCTTGGCGCCAATTTCCCGCCAGGGCGCGCGTCAGGTGACTAGGGCCGCCATGGCGGCCAGTTCGATGGCCAGGCTGCCGTCGGGGTCGGCAAGGTCGTCGAGCACGGTGAAATGGTTGCGGCCGCGCTGGATATGGTACTGGCACTGGTTGCCCGCCCGGCCCCATTGGCGCGCCAGTTCGCGCGACTGCCAGTGGAAGGCCTCGCTTTCCGCTTCCCCGGCGCAGGCGATGACGTGTTTTCCCGCCGGCGCCGGGCGCAGTAGCGGGCTTGCGGCGCGCGCTGTTTCCTCGCTCAAGCGCAGATTGTCGTTGACCGAGCTGTGCATCATGTCTCGCAGATCGAACAGGCCGGAAATGGCGATGCCGCCGGGAACGAGGTTTTGCGGCAGGGCGTGGTCGAGGCCGGAAAAATCGAAGCTCAGCATGGCACCGGTCAGGTGGCCGCCGGCGGAATGCCCACAGACCAGGATCTGGCGGCCATAGCTGTTGAACAGGAAGGCGACGGCGGCGGTCATCTGGCGCTCGATGGTGGCGATGTCGACCTTGGGGCACAGGTCGTAAGAAGGAACGGCCAGGGCGATGCCATGGGCGTTTGGGCCGCGCGCTATGTGGCTGAAATATTTGCGGTCCAGGGCCTGCCAGTAGCCACCGTGGATGAACATGGCGATGGGGCAGGAGGCGCTCTCGGCGCCATCGGGCCAGAACAGGTCGAGCCGGGTGCGGGCGCTGCCGCCGCCCGCTTCGTCGAGATAGGGCAGGTCGAGTTCGCCCTTTGCCGAATCGCGCCAGGCGGCGGCGTCATGTTCCCAGCGGTTCAGGATGTCGGGGAATTCGGGCACCGCGGCGCGGGCGTTGTAGGCGGGTTCGCACAGGGCGCGCAGCTTGCTTTCATCGGTGATGCCGCTGGCTACATACATCCGGTTGCCTCCTGCTATGCCGCCGCGCCGCTGCGCGACCGCCTGACCTGGCCGCAGGTTTACCGCTGCTGCCATCGAGCGCAAGTCCCCCGTTGCAAAGCGGAGCGGCTTGAATTATTCGTGGGACGAAATCTCATTGGGGTGCCCATGATGGGCTGAGAGGCGCCAAGCCAACCCATAGAACCTGATCCGGATCATGCCGGCGGAGGAAATTGAGATGCCTGCCAATAGACGACTTGCCCTTTTCGCGCTGCCCGCGCCCCATTTGGCGGAGCGGGACGATGTCTGACGCCATCACCGGCGCCGATCACGTCGCCGATGCGGCGGCGCGCCTTGAGCAGATTCGCGCCGAGGCGCCGCGCATTCACTGCATCACCAATCTTGCCGCCAATGTCTTTACCGCCAATGTGCTGCTGGCCCTTGGCGCGGTGCCGAGCCTGACGCTGGCGCGCGAGGAGGTGGCCGATTTCGTCTCCGGTTCGCGCGCGCTGCTGGTCAATCTCGGCACCCTGGACGGCGAGCGCCGCCAGGCGATCCCGGTTGCCATAGCCGCGGCCAGACAGGCCGGGCGGCCCTGGATCCTCGATCCGGTTTTCGCCAATCGCTCGCCGGGGCGCCTTGAGATGGCGGCGGCGCTGTGCGGGCAGGGCCCGGCGGCGATCCGCGCCAATGGCGCCGAGGTGGCGGCATTGGCGCAGGCTTTGAGGCTGGGCGAGGGCGGCGCGCGCGAACTGGCGCTGGCGGCGCGCGCCTGCGTGGCAATGACCGGCAAGCGCGACCAGGTGTGTGCCGGCGAGCGCAAGGCCGAGATTTCCAACGGCCATGAATTGATGGACAAGGTGACGGCGATGGGCTGCGCGCTGGGGGCGGTGCTGGCGGCTTTCTGCGCCGTCGAGTCCGATCCGTTTGCCGCCGCGGTGCAGGCGCTCACCGTTTTTGCCGTTGCCGGCGACGTGGCGGGAGAACAAGCGAAAGGCCCCGGCAGCTTTGTCCCGGCCTTTCTCGACGCGCTCTATGCCATCGATCAGGAAACACTCAAGAAACGGGCGCTAATTGCATGAAAAACATGGACCTTAGTCTTTACGCCCTGGTCGATCCGGAGCAATGCGGCGGCCGCGACCTGACCGCTCTGGCGGCCATGCTCGCCGAGGGCGGCGCCAGCCTGATCCAGCTCCGCGACAAGAGCGGGTCGACCCGCGACATGGTGGCCAGGGCGCGGGCCACCGCCGCGGTGCTGTGGGCCAGCGGGGTGCCGCTGCTGGTCAATGACCGGGTGGACGTGGCGCTGGCCAGCGGCGCCGCCGGTGTCCATCTGGGGCAGAGCGACATGGGCGCGGGCGATGCCCGCACGATCATGGGGCCGGATGCCGTTATCGGCATTACGGTGCGCAGCGAAACGGAAGCTCGCGGAGCAAATCTCGAGGCTGCCGATTATGTCGGCCTTGGCGGGGTATTCGCCACCACGAGCAAGAAGAATGACACCGCTCCGATCGGCCTCGACGGGCTGGAGCGCCTTGCCGGGATCATACGCGGCCGGCGCGCCGATATGCCGATTGTCGCCATCGCCGGGATCGACGCTTCCAATGCCGGCGCGGTCATTGCCGCCGGCGCCGACGGGGTAGCGGTCATTTCCGCCCTTGCCGGCGCGTCCGACCCGGGCGCCGCGGCGCGCGAACTGCGCGCCATTGTCGATGCCGCCCTGAGCGAAAGGAAAAAGCCATGACGCCGATAGCCGTCACCATCGCCGGCTCGGATTCGTCCGGCGGCGCCGGAATTCAAGCCGATCTGAAGACTTTCTCCGCCCTTGGCGCCTATGGCGCCAGCGTCATTACCGCCCTGACGGCCCAGAACACCCTGGGCGTGCATGCCATTCATGACGTCCCGGCCGATTTCGTGCGGGCGCAGATCGACAGCGTGTTTTCCGACCTCGCGGTGCGGGCGGTCAAGATCGGCATGCTGAGCCAGCCCGACGTCATCGAGACGGTGGCCGAGGGGCTGGACGACTACGGCATCGAGAACATCGTGCTCGACCCCGTCATGGTCGCGACCAGCGGCGATGCGCTGATCACCGAGGAAGCGGTGGAAGTGCTGCGCGCGGTGCTGATCCCGCGCGCCCTCATCATCACGCCCAACCTGGCCGAGGCGGCGCGGCTGCTGGAAACGGCGCAGGCCGAGGACGAGGAGGACATGGCCGAGCAGGCGGCGGCGCTGCTCGAACTGGGGCCGCGGGCGGTGCTGCTCAAGGGCGGGCACGGCAAGGGCGCGGAAAGCGTCGACATCTATTTCGACGGCGAAGAGCCGGTTCGCCTGGCCTCGCCCAGGGTGGCGAGCGCCAATACCCATGGCACCGGCTGCACCCTGTCATCGGCCATTGCCGCCGGGCTGTCGCATGGCCTCGACCTGCTCAGGGTGGTTGCCCACTCGAAAGCCTATGTGACCCAGGCCATTGCCGAGTCGGGCCGCCTGGTGGTCGGCGCCGGCCATGGGCCGGTGCATCATTTTCACGCAATCTGGGGGCGGGTTGCGATGTTTGGTATCGAGCCTGGCGAAGCGGAGCACTCCGGGCCCCTGCCGTTTCCGAGCGTCGGGCATATAGAGGATCTTTGAATGACGAAGACGATTTCGCGGCGCAGCCTGTTTGCCGCCGCCGCCAGCTCTGCGGCTCTTGCCGCTCCGGCTTTGGCCGCTCCGGCAATTTCCGCTCCGGCCAAAGCCGAGGAGCGCAAGGAATGGCGCATGGTCACATCCTGGCCCAAGAACCTGCCGGGGCCGGGGGTCACCGCCGAGCGGCTGGCCAGGCGCATCACCGCCATGTCGGCGGGGCGCCTGACGGTCAAGGTCTATTCGGCCGGCGAACTGGTCGGCGGGTTGCAGGTTTTCGATGCCATCGCCGAGGGCACGGCGGAGATGGGCCACACCGCGTCCTTCTTCTGGCAGGGCAAGATCAAGCCGGCGGTGTTCTTTACCGCCATTCCCTTCGGCCTCACCGCCATCGAGCACATGGCGTGGATCAATCATGGCGGCGGCCAGGCGCTGTGGGACGAGCTTTACGGCGCTTTCGGCATCAAGCCGTTCATGGCCGGCAATACCGGGATGTCGATGGGCGGCTGGTATCGCGACGAGATCAAGTCGCTGGAAGACCTGAAGGGGCTGAAAGTGCGCATGCCGGGCCTTGGCGGCGAAATCGTGCGCCGGCTGGGCGCAACGCCGGTTTCGGTTCCGCCATCGGAGATCGCCAATGCGCTGCAATCGGGGCTGATCGACGGCACCGAATTCCTGGGTCCCTGGAGCGACATGGCGCTCGGCTTCTACAAGGTGGCGAAAAACTATTACTGGCCCGGATTTCATGAACCCAACGGCACGGGCGAAGCGCTGGTTTCGGCCAAGGCCTGGGGCGGCCTGCCGGAGGATCTCAAAGCAATCGTCGAGAATGCCTGCGCGGCTGAAAACGCCTTCGCGGTGGCGGAAACCGAACGCGAAAACGCGCGGGCGCTGCAAACGCTGGTCAAGGATTACGGCGTCAAGATCCACGCCTTCCCCGACGATGTGCTGAAAGCGGCCCATGGCGCGGCGGAAGAGGTGCTCCAGGGCTTTGCCGCCGAGGGCGATCTTTCGGCGCGGATTCTCGCATCCTATGAAGCGGCGCGCGGCGATGCGGTGGGCTGGTCGCGGATCTCGGCGCAGGCTTTCCTTGCGGCGCGAAACGGTTAGCCGGTTTTGCCGACAATTTGAGTCAAATTCCTGGCCGGGGCCTAATCGGATCTTGAAAGGTCCCGGCTAGTCTGCCGCTACTTCTCATGCGGCGGAGCGGATCAATGAACGAACCTTCGAACGAGCGCCAGCCCGGCGACAACTCGCCCGAATATGTGGCCATGAAGATGGCCGAAATCATCCTCATCTATATCGAGAACGGCTCGTGGAACCGGATCACCCGCGAGGACTATCTCGATACCTATATCGAGTGCCTCGAAGCGGTGCGCGGCAAGCGCATGGCCCTGCCCAGGGCGCCCGGCAACGGCGCATTCGACTTCGAGACTGCGCAATTTTGAACCGATTTGCAGAAAACTGGATGAAGCTGACTGGCCCGGCAATTCCGCCGGGCCTTTTTTTGTCGGCGGCGCCTGATGGCAGCCGGTCCTGTCAGCCGGGCCCGTCAACCGGTCGCGGCGCTTGAGGGCGACGGGGAGGACGGGCGGATCGGCTTGCCATCGACCGACCAGTGGATGCCGCATTCGGTCTTTTCCTGGCCGCGCCAGCGCCCGGCGCGCGCGTCTTCGCCCTCGGCGACCTGGCTGGTGCAGGGCACGCAACCGATGGACGGATAGCCCTGGGCCACCAGGGGGTGGGCGGGCAGGCCGTGAGTCTTGAAATATTCGGCAAGCTGTTGCGGCGTCCAGGCGGCCAGGGGATTGACCTTGATGCGCCAGTCGGCGTGTTCGACGGCGGCCAGGGCGCTGCGCTCGCCGCCATGATAGCGCTTGCGTCCGGTAATCCAGGCCGAAAAGCCGCGCAGGCCCTTTTCCATCACCTCGACCTTGCGGAACTCGCAGCAGGCATCGGAATTGATCGAATAGAGCTCGCCATGCGGGTCCTGCGCCGCAATGGCGGACGGGGAAGGGGCGACGGTGCGCACATTGGTCAGCCCGAGGCGCTCGATCAGGGTGTCGCGATAGGCCAGCGTTTCGGGAAAGAGACGGCCGGTATCGACAAAGAGAATGGCGGTCGCCGGATCTATCCTGGCCACCATGTGGGCAAGAATGGCGGATTCGGCGCCGAAGGAGGAGACGAGGGCGATCCTGCCGGGAAAGACGTCGCGGATCATCGGGCCGAGCAATTCGCCGCCGCCCAGATGGCCGTAGTCGCGCTGCAATTGCGCAAGGGAGAGGCTCATCGGCGCTGCCTCCTCAGTTCGAAAATTTCCGCCGGTGCAAAACCCTGCCGGGCAACATAGCCGGTCTGGTATGTCAGCGTCATGGCGGTGGCGGCGCGGCGCCAGGCATCCTCGCTGTAGCGGTCCGAGCGCGGCGAGAAACTGTCAAAACCGATCTGGCGCATGAAGGCGATCTGGTCGGGCAGGATATCGCCCTCGGCGCGCAATTCGCCGCCATAGCCGACACGCGCGCGAAGGATGCGGGCGATGGAGTAGGCCCGGCCATCGGCGAATTTTTCAAAGGGCAGGACGATTAGGGCCAGGGCGCCGAGATAGGGCGCCAGCTCTTCGGGCTCGCCATCGACGGGAAAGAGCACGCCGAGGGCGCCGGAGCGGGCCTTGAGGGCATCAAAATCGCGCACAAGGCGGTCGCGCGTGACAATGATGTCGCCGGAGGGTGGCAACGGGGCGTCGTCGTCAAGGGTAATGAAGCTGTCCTCGAGGAACTCGCCATTCCTAAGCAGCGGCATAGAGCGCCTCCTTGAAGGGTTCGGCGCCGACGCGCCGGTAGTGATCGAGGAAAGTTTCACCCTCGCGGCGATGGGCAAGATAGACGGCAATGATCTGCTCGACGGCATCGACGATGCCTTCGTAGGAAAAGCCGCGGCCGAGAATTTCACCGATGGACGCCTGTTCGTCGCCGGAGCCGCCAAGCGTGATCTGGTAGAACTCGACCCCGGCCTTTTCCAGCCCGAGAATGCCGATATGGCCGACGTGGTGATGGCCGCAGGCATTGATGCAGCCGGAAATCTTGATCTTGAGCGGACCGATGTCGTGCTGGCGGTCGAGATCGGCGAAACGCTGCGAAAGACGCTGGGCGATGGGAATCGAGCGCGCCGTGGCCAGCGAGCAGTAATCGAGGCCGGGGCAGGAAATGATGTCGGTGACCAGCCCGATATTGGGGGTGGCGAGGCCGGCGGCCGCCAGGCCGTCAAATACCGCCTTCAGGTCCTTCTTGCGCACATAGGGCAAAACCAGGTTCTGCTCGTGGGTGACGCGGATTTCGGCGAAGGAATAGCGCTCGGCAAGATCAGCCACCGCTTCCATCTGTTCCGCCGTGGCGTCGCCCGGAATGCCGCCGATGGGCTTGAGCGAGACATTGACGATGGCATAACCGGGCACCTTGTGCGCGGCAAGCGAGGCGCGCGCCCATTCGCCGAATGCCTTGTCGGTCGCGGCGGCAAGCAGGAAGGCGGCCTCATCGCCGCTGGCGTCTTCATAAGCTGGCGGAGCGAAATAGGCGGCGATGCGCGCCAGTTCGGCGTCATCGACGGCAAAGGATTCGCGGTCGATCCTGACAAATTCGGCCTCGACCAGGCGCGTAAACTCTTCCCTGCCAAGCTCGTGGACGAGAATCTTGATGCGCGCCTTGAACTTGTTGTCGCGCCGCCCGAAGCGGTTATAGACGCGCATGATGGCTTCGACATAAGGCAGCAGATCGGCCCTGGGGAGCCATTCGCGGATGGTGGGGCCGACAAAGGGCGTGCGCCCGAGCCCGCCGCCGACAATGACCTCAAAGCCCGGTTCGCCGGCGCTGTTGCGGTGCATGCGCAGGCCGATATCGTGCACTTTCACGGCGGCGCGGTCATGGGGCGCGCCGGTGACGGCGATCTTGAACTTGCGCGGCAGGTAGCAGAATTCCGGGTGGAGCGACGACCACTGGCGCAGCAGCTCGCAGATCGGGCGCGGGTCCTCGATCTCGTCGGCGGCAACGCCGGCCCACTGGTCGGAGGTGACATTGCGGATGCAATTGCCCGAGGTCTGGATGGCATGCATTTCCACCGAGGCCAGCTCGGCGAGGATATCGGGCATGTCGACCAGTTGCGGCCAGTTGTACTGGATATTCTGGCGCGTCGTGAAATGGCCATAGCCGCGGTCATAATGCCTCGCGATATGGCCCAGCTTGCGCAATTGCACCGACGACAGGGTGCCGTAGGGAATGGCGACCCGCAGCATATAGGCGTGGAGCTGGAGATAGAGTCCGTTCATCAGCCTCAGGGGCCGGAACTGGTCCTCGGTCAGCTCCCCGGACAGGCGCCGTTCGACCTGGTCGCGGAACTGCGCCACGCGCTCGCCCACGAACTGGGCGTCGAATTCGTCATAGCGGTACATGGTTCAACGAAGCTCCAAATATGCCGCTTCAGGCGGCGGTGCCGGGGCGGAGGGCCTGGCCTGCCTGATAGCCGAGGTCGGCGCGAACGCTGGGGCCGCGGGTGCGCACATATTCCCGGTTTTTCACCGCGCGCAAGCCGGTTTCGCCTTGTGCGACCTCAATGAGATAGGGCGCAACGACAAGATTGCCTTCCTCGCCGGCGCCGGCGCGGCCAAGCAGCGCCCGGGCGGCATCCTCGCTGTCGGCGATCGACGCCTGCCCGATATCGCTGGTCCAGCGATCGTTCTCGGCCAGGAACACGACCAATCCGTTACGCAGCAGATTGGCGGTTACAATTTGCAGGCTCATTTTCTCAACTCCCGAAGGGCCGTGCCGGCACCATCCGACTGGCCCTGCCGTGGTTATACGCTGTCGGCGCCGTCTTGGCGCAATTCCGGCACCGTCCTGACGCATTTGGCATTTTTTGGAACTGCCTCTGCGACCGGCGCCGATTCAAGGGGCTCAGACGCTTGCGCATGCTTGCCTAATTCTTGTAGACTGACCGCAGGCTAACGTTCTGTATGCCGTCCACACGTTCTATATAAAGAACAATTAGCATCATGTCAAAGAAAGACGCGCCTGAGTCCAGCGCAACGGTTGTCACCGGCAATCTGGGGAAAACCGTCCAGCGGCTGCGCAAGGCCTACAATCTGTCCCTCAGCGAGCTTTCGGAGCAGTCCGGGGTTGCGAAATCGATCATTTCGGCGATCGAGAAAAACGAGACAAACCCGACGCTGTCGACGATCTGGCGGCTGAGTCAGGCGCTCGATACAACGATCGACCGCGTGCTGTCGGAAGCGGATGAGGAGCCGTTTGTCGAAAAGATCGACAAGAACGCGACCCCGATCCTGACCTCCGACGACGGCAAGTGCCAGCTCGCCATCATCGGCTGGCTGAAAACGGTGTCGTGGCTGCAATGGTACGATTTTCGCGCCGAGCCGGGGGGCGTTCTGGAGTCGGAAGGCCACCAGCGCGGGTCGGTGGAGCATCTCTCCATTCTTTCCGGCGAGGTCGAGGTCGAGGTCGATGGCCAGACCAGGCGCGCCAAGGCTGGCGAAACGCTGCGTTATCGCTGCGACCGCGAACACATCATCCGCAATATCGGCGATGGGCCCGCCCATGCCACCATGGTGACGGTGCTGCAAGCCAGCGTGATGGACTGACGGTCCGCACTCACGATTTGCCGGCCGGTTTGCCGGGTTAGCTGAACAGCGCCATGCGGTGGGCCAGCGAAAGCCGGTTGAACTCGACATCCCAGTTCGTCTGATTCGGGTCGCTGGAATGGGTTTCGGCGGCCTGGCCCGCGCCTCGCGCCAGCGGTTCGCATTCGGGCGCGGGCGGTTTTTTCGCAGCCGTCCCGGTGCCTGATCCGCTGGCCGGCGGGGCGTCGGCCATGAAGGTGACATCCTGGTCGTGGACCGATTGCGGCGCCGATGATCCTGCATCCGTCGCGGCCAGGGCTTCCACGGCGATCGATTCAGGTGACGACGGCGCCGCCGGAACGGCCGCCGCGGATTGAGGCGCGGAATGGGCAATGCCGGTAGCCGCCCGCAAGTCGGCGGTGAGCCGATCAAAGGCGCCGGCGTCGCTCAGTTCCCCCGTTCGCGGTGCCAGGGGCGGGTCTTCATCGTCGTCGTCAGGATCAACCGCATCGCCCGCATTCTCGGCGCCTAAGGGAAGGCGGGCGGGGCCAGCCTCCAGCGGATTGGCGGGCGCACCGGCCAGGGACGATTCCGGTTGGTTCCGTGCCGGTCCGGAATCCATGCCGTCCTCGCGGTCGACAAAGACGATTTCCTCGCCAGGCTCGGGTTCAAAGGGCTGGTCGGCGGCCAGCAGGGCGTCGATTTCGATCTGGGTGATATGACGGGCGGGCGGGCGGCCATGGGTTGCGTGGGCGCCTTGCCGCCCCGACTCGGCGGCGCCGCCGGCACCGCCGGTCCGACGCAGATGTTCCGGGGCTTCGCGCACGATGATGTCGTCAAGGCCGGTGCGGTCGATGAGGCCATTGAGGCGCTCTTCGATCATGCGCAGCAGGCCGGTCAGCCGGGCCATTTTCTGGCCCGTCAGATCCTGGAAGGCGCAGGCGGCGAAGATCTCGGCGGCGCAAGCGTCGAGGGCATCGCAGGGCGCGGCGCCTATGCCTTGCTCGCGCAGGTTCCAGGCCACTTCCTGCACCCGTTCGCCGATCTGGAGGATGTTGTGGGTGGCGTCCTCGATCTGGGCCGCTATGGCGCTGAGTTCGTGCGGCGTGCCGCGATCGGTGCCGCCTTCGCTGTCTGAAAACAGGTCGTGGCGCAGATGGGCAATGGCGGTCGCGATCTCGATGATATTGCCGCGCATGTCCGCCTCATCGCCAGATGGGTGCAGCGGGGTGAGCGCGTTTTGCAGCCGCTGAATGGCCTTGAGCAGCGTTTCGGTATCGGCGGTGCGGTTGCGGCGGGCGAATTCGGCGAGAAACCAGCGCCCCCGCGCGGTTTCCATGACCGCGGCCTCGATCTGCTCGTAGTCTGGTCCGCGCAGCGGGGCGGGGGGGCCGAACTTGCCGTTGCTCACCGTTTCGGGGCCTCTTGCAGGTATTAGCGAATTGGCGCACGCAGGCGCGGCCGGGTCCGGCAATTGTCGCTGATTCGCGCTAATTTGGTTAGTTGATCATGACGGAGGGCCGAATTTCCCCATGAACGGGTCGTCGCGCCAATTCAGCCGGCGCATGCAACTTGTCTATGCCGGCCAGTTCCTGGCCATCGGCACCTACATGCCCTTCATGCCGCTATGGCTGTCGGAGCGCGGCCTCAGCGCCGTGCAGATCGGCCTCGTTCTCACCGTGCCCATGCTGGCGCGGACGTTTCTGGCTCCGGTCATCGCCTATGCCGCCGACCGCTGCGGCGAGCGTATCCGGGCATTGGCCGCCCTTTCGATTCTCTCGGCGCTGGCCACCGGCACGCTGTTTCTGGGGTCGGGCTTTGCCGCCATTCTCGCCGCCTTTGCCGGCCTGGCGCTGTTCTGGTGCGCGCTGATGCCGCTGGCGGAAGCCGCCGCGATGCACGGCGCGCGCAGCCGCGGCCTCGATTACGGGCGCATGCGGCTGTGGGGATCGGCCAGCTTCATCGCCGCCAATCTCGGCGCCGGCGTGCTGGTCGATCAGGTTTCGGCCGATGCCGCGGTCGGGCTGATAGCGGTTTCCTTCATGCTGACCGGCTGGTTCGCCTTCGGCCTTCCGCAGCCGCGCGGCAAGGCCGGCGCCATTGCCGGGCCATTCAGCGGCGCCGATCTGGCGCTCCTGCTGCGCCCCGCATTCCTGGCCGCAATCGCCATCGCCTCGCTTCTCAACGCCTCCCATATGCTGATCTACGGCTTCGGCACACTGCACTGGCAGGGGCTGGGTCATTCCAGCCTCCTGATCGGCTGCCTGTGGGCGACCGGGGTCATTGCCGAAATCGCCCTGTTCGCCTTCTCCTCGAAGGTCGTGGCAAGGACCGGCGCCTGGGCGCTGCTGATGGTGGCGGCGCTGGCGGCGACCTTGCGCTGGGTGGCGATGGCCTTCGATCCGCCGCTCGAGATGTTGTTCGCGCTGCAAGTGCTGCATGGGCTGACATTCGGCGCCACCCATCTTGGCATCGTCAATCTTGTTGCCGACGCGGTGCCCTCGGAGCTCGGCGGCACGGCGCAGAGCCTGATGTATTCGGTGTCCTCGCTGGTGGGAGCGCTCAGCACGCTGGCCGCCGGCGCGCTTTATGGCGCCTATGGCGCCGGCGCCTTCTGGGCCATGGCCGCGATTGCCCTTGGCGCGCTGGTCCTGGTGCTGGCGCCATTGGGCCGGCGCGCCCGCTAACCCCAAAGCTCGGGGGCGGGCGGGTTGAGCAGGCTGCCGTCATATTGAATTGCGTGCTCGCGGTCGCGCGCCAGCAGCAGCGGGCCGTCAAGGTCGACGATGTCGGCGCGCTGGGCGAGCAGGGCGGCCGGTGCCATCGACAGGCTGGTGCCGACCATGCAGCCGACCATGATGCCGAGGCCCTCGGCCTCGGCGGCGTCCAGCAGCGCCAGCGCCTCGGTCAGCCCGCCGCTCTTGTCGAGCTTGATATTGACGCCGTCATAGCGCCCGGCGAGCGCCTTCAGCCCGGCGCGCTCATGCACGCTTTCATCGGCGAATACCCGTACCGGGCGGGGAATGGCCGCCAGGGCCTCGTCGGCTCCGGCCGGCAGCGGCTGCTCGACGATCTCCATCCCGGCATCGGCGCAGGCGCCAAGCAGGGCTTCCAGGCGTTCCACGGGCCAGGACTCGTTGGCATCGGCAATCAGGCGCGCATCGGGGCAGGCGGCACGTATGGCGGCGATGCGTTCTTCATCGCCTCTGCCGCCCAGCTTGATCTTGAGCAGCGGTCTGCCGCTGGCGCGTCTTGCCGCCTCGGCCATGGCCGCGGGGGCGGCAAGGGAAATGGTATAGGCGGTGAGAAGGGGCGCGGGCGGCGCCAGGCGGGCCAGTTGCCAGACCGCTTTTCCGGCCTGCTTGGCCTCCAGGTCCCACAGCGCGCAATCGATGGCATTGCGCGCCGCGCCGGCGGGCAGCAGCAGGCGCAGATCGTCGCGCCCGGCGCCCGCGGCAATCTCGTGCTTAAGGCCGGCAATGGCGCCGAGCACGCCGTCGCGGCTTTCCTGGTAGCGCGCGTAGGGCACGCATTCGCCGCGCCCGGTGTGGCCGCCCTCGGAGATCTCGGCGACCACGACCTCGACTTCGTGGCGCGATCCGCGCGAGATGGTGAAGGTTCCGGCAATCGGCCAGGTTTCGGCGTGGCAGCGCAATCGTCTCGTCACCTCCGGCCCCCTCCTTGGAGCTTCCCGGCCATGCCCCAAGGCGCTAGATTGGGCGCTGGATCGGGTGCCGGTCGTGGCACCTTCGGGCAATTGCCCTGGCTTGCGGTTCGGGGCAAGCCTAAGCCAAACTCGCGCCGCTGTCGCCAGCGACAACGGGAGGTGTCGGCATTTGCCGGCGAATCTGAAACACTCGGACCGCTCGGGCGCAGATCGCGGCAGGGGACGTTACAGGCATGGCATCGGCGGATGAAGCAATGCTCGACTGGGAAGTCAGCGAGGCCAGCGCCCGTATCGCGCCGCGCGGCCAGTGGACCGTTGCGCTTGCCTCCAGGCTGGACCGGCTGGCGGCGTCGGTCGCCCTGCCCAGAGATATCAAGACCGTTGTCATCGACATGGGCGGGGTCGAGGATCTCGATACCGCAGGAGCCTGGCTGCTGACGAGGACCAGCGGCGAATGGCGCGCGCGCGGCCACGAAGTCGCTTTCGAACACCTGAGCGACAAGTACCGCGTGCTGCTGGACGAGGTCGGCGGCCATGATCTTGGCGGCGGGGTGGCGGCGGACAAGGATGGCCGGGCGCTGGCCCTGGTCGCCGATACCGGCCATTCGGTGATCGAGGCGGGGCGGGACCTGGCGCGGGTGACCGGCATTCTTGGCGCAACGGTTGGGGCCTTCTTGCGCGTGCTCGCCAATCCGTCGCGGCTGCGCGTGACCTCCATCGTCCATCATCTGGAGCATATCGGCCTGCGCGCCGTCGGCATTATCGCCCTGATGTCATTCCTCATCGGCGGCATCATCGCCCAGCAGGGCGCATTCCAGCTCGCCAAGTTCGGCGCCGACCTCTTCGTGGTTGATCTGGTCGGCATTCTGGTGTTGCGCGAACTGGGGGTGCTGCTGACCGCGATCATGTTCGCGGGGCGGTCGGGGTCGGCTTTTACCGCCGAATTGGGGGCGATGAAGATGCGCGAGGAGATCGACGCCATGCGCATCATCGGTCTCGATCCGGTCGAGACGCTGATCCTGCCGCGCCTGATAGCGCTGGTGATCGCGCTGCCGATCCTCACTTTCATCAGCGATATCATGTGCCTGGCCGGGGCCGGCATGCTGCTCCAGTTCTACATGGACATGCAGCCCGACATTTACATTTCGCGGCTGCGCGAGTCGGTGTCGGACCACACCTTCATGGTCGGCATGTCGAAGGCGCCGTTCATGGCGCTGGTGATCGGCCTGATTTCCTGCGTCGAGGGCCTCAAGGTCGAGGGCAGCGCGGAGTCGCTTGGGTTGCGGACCACCTCGGCGGTGGTCAAGTCGATCTTCATCGTCATCGTTCTCGACGGCCTTTTCGCCATCTTCTACTCGGCCATGGACTGGTAGCTCATGAAAAAGGCAAATGGCACCCGGTCCGGCGAAGTGATCATTTCCGTCCGCGGCCTCGATGTCGGTTTCGGCGATCATCTGGTGCTGAACCACCTCGATCTGGATGTCTATCGCGGCGAGGTGCTGGGCGTCGTCGGCGCGTCGGGTTCGGGCAAGTCGGTGTTGCTGCGTTCCATTGTCGGGCTGCTGCCGCGGCGCGCCGGGACGGTGAGCGTTTTCGGCAAGGATGTGCGGGCGCAGAGCGAGGAACAAAGAATCCTGATCGAGCGCCGCTGGGGTGTGCTGTTCCAGGACGGGGCGCTGTTTTCGTCGCTTACCGTGAGCCAGAACATCCAGGTTCCGATGCGCGAACACCTCAAGCTGCCGCAAAAGATGATGGACGAGCTGGCGGCGCTCAAGATCGCCATGGTCGGCCTGCCGCAGAGCGCGGCGGCGAAATACCCTTCCGAGCTTTCCGGCGGCATGCGCAAGCGCGCCGGGCTGGCGCGGGCGCTGGCGCTCGATCCCGAGATCGTCTTTCTTGACGAGCCGACCTCCGGGCTCGATCCCATTGGTGCTGCCGATTTCGACGACCTAGTGGGGAAATTGCAACAGACTTTGGGCCTCACCGTCTTTATGGTGACCCACGACCTGGACAGTCTCTACGCGATCTGCGACCGGATTGCGGTGCTGGGCGATGGCCATGTGCTGGTTGAGGGGACGATCAAGACGATGCTCGCCTTCGACCATCCGTGGGTGGCGGCCTATTTCAAGGGGCCGCGGGCGCGGGCCGTGAGTGTCTGAGGACGAAGCGAGATGGAAACCAAAGCCAATCACGTTCTAGTCGGCGCCTTCACACTGGCCTTCGTGTTCCTGGTGTTCGGATTCGTGTTCTGGCTTGCCCGCCTTGACGAGGCGGCGGGGCGCCAGCCGATCTATGTGGTTTTCGAGGGCGCCGTGACCGGCCTTGGCGAAGGCGGCGCGGTGCTGTTCAACGGCATCAAGGTGGGCGAGGTTTCGACGCTGGAATTCGATCCTGAAAACCCGGAGCGGGTGCGGGCCCTGGTCTTTGTCCGCCGCAATACGCCGGTCAAACGCGACACCACCGCGCGGCTCGATGCCCAGGGCCTGACCGGGGTTGCCGTGGTGCAGCTGCTCGGCGGCACCAAGGACTCGCCGCCGATCGGGGAGACGCTGGACAACCAGATACCGGTCATCCGCGCCGAGAAGAGCCAGTTTCAGGACCTTGTCGATTCGGTTCGCGGCATTGCCTCCAAGGGCGCCAGCCTGTTCGAGCGGCTCGACAAGCTGCTGGCCAAGAACGAGGATACGGTGACGCAGTCTCTTGAGAATGTGCGCAAGGTGACCGACAGCCTGGCCTCCAACAGCGGCGAGATCGAGCGCTTCATCAAGGATGCCGGGGAGCTGGCAAGCCGGCTCAACGGTACGTCAAAAAAACTTGACGATCTCATTGCGCGAACCGACAAGATCGTTGCAACCGACGGTGAGGCCTTCATCAAGGAAGCGCGGGAGGCCGCGACCACCTTCAAGCAACTGGCGGAGAACCTCAATAAGGGCCTCGGCGAAGGGGTTTCGCGGGTGGCCGGGCGCAGCCTGCGCGAAGCGGAGGCCTTTGTCGTCGAGGGACGGACGACACTGCGCAACATGCAGCGCGTGCTCGACCGGCTTGAACGCAGCCCCAAGGATTTCCTGCTTGGCGGCTCGCGGGTGCCGGAGCGGGGACGATAGGAAACAGGGCGCGCCGGGCTTGGCGCGCCGGCACTGAATGTGCCATAGGGTGAGAAAAGGACAGGGGGCAGACGGGGGCATGAACCGGTTCAGCCGAGGTTTGGGCATGGCGCTGCTTGCGGCGCAGGTGTCCGGCTGTGCCCTTTTGGCGGGGCCAGGCCCGGCGCCGACCACCTATGACCTGACGGCGCGGGCCGGCGGCAATCTGGGGCGCACCGGCGCCCAACTGGCGGTGCGCGAACCCCGCGCAATTCAGCTTCTGGACAGCGAGCGTATCGTGTTCCGCCCCTCGGCGGAAAACGCGACCTATTACGGCGACGCGCAATGGACCGACCGGCTGCCGAAGCTGATCGAGGCACAACTGGTCGAATCCTTCGCCCAGGGCGGCGTACGCACCATTTCGCGGACGACCGACGGCCTCAATGTCGACTACCAGTTGATGACCGAGCTGCGCGATTTCAGCGTTATGGACGGGCCGGGCGGGCAGGTGGCGCGCGTGGCCATCTATGCCCAGCTGGTGGCGGATACCGAAGGGCGGGCGCTCAGCGGCGAATTGTTCGTGGCCGAGGCCGCGGTCAAGGGCAGCGACACGCCGGCCGGCGTCGCCGCGCTCAATGAGGCTCTGGGCAGCGCGCTGACCGGCGTTGTGCGCTGGACCTTGCGGCGCATCTGATTCTTCAAACCCGTTTTGCGCTATGGCGCCCAGGGCGCACGGGCTTCAGTGCCCGTGGCCCGCGCATCGGCTATTCGAGCCGCCCGCTGGCATGGGCGAGCATGAGATAGACCTTGCCGGTGTCCGAGGTCAGGTAGGTCTGGGTCAGCATGTTGTCGCGGTCATTGCGCGAGACGCTCTCGATGAGCTGTTCGAAATCGTCGACATAGCGATCGACAGTGTCGCGGAATTCGCGGTCGGAGCGGTATTTCTGGGCGATCTCGTCGAAGGTGCGCTGGCCGCGCAGGGTATAGAGACGGCGCGTGAAGACGCCCCGTTCGCCGCGGCGATAACGCTCCCAGAGCTCGGCCGGGGCCTCGTGGTCGAGGGCGCGGGCAAGATCGACCGAGAGCGAATTCAGCGATTCCACGACATGGAGCGGCGAGCGGTCGGTTTCGCCCGCCGGTTCGTTGCGGCCGGCACGCCGCGCCGGTGCCGCCTCGGCCGGTGCCGGGTCGCGGGCGGTGTCGCGATGCGCCGGCGCGGCGGCATCATCGCTGCCGGCCCGTGCCAGCAGATCGGGCAGGCTCCATTTGCCGGACGCCGACGGGCGCTGTTCGCCGGTGCGCTGGCGCGCCGGATTCCTGGGCAGTTCGGCCTCGGCGCGGGGGGCAGGCTCAATCGGCGCGGCAGCCACCTTTTGCGGCGCAGCCGCGGGCCGGCGGCGCGCCGCGGCAGGCTCCGCCGATGACAATTCGAGCGAGCGGCCATGGCGCGAAATGATGGCCGACAATTCGTCGAGCGCCTTGATCTGTTCGGTGACCATGCGGCGCACGGCGGTGGTGCTCTCCCTTGCTTCTTCGGGCATGTCGAGAACGCCGCGGCTGAGTTCCGCGCGTGTCGCCTCGAGTTCGCGGGCGACCTCCTGGGACGCGTTGCGCACCTGGCGGGTCATGTCCTCGAACTGGGCGCGCGAGGAGGTCAGCATGCGCTGGATCTCGTCCTGGACCTGAGCATAGTGCTCGCGCATCGCTTCCGACGTGCGCTGGGTCTGGTCATCGGCACTGCCTTGCAGGCGCTGATATTCGCTTTCGATCGCGCGTGCGGTTTCGGCAGCGCGCTCGGCCAATATGGCGCCGATTTCGCTCGCCAGCCTTTCGGCATTGGACAGCGATCCGGCGACCATCTCGCCGACATTGCCCATCAGGGCGTCGACATCCTCGACCTTGCCGGCAATCGAGCGGCTGAGTTCGGCAAGCGCGGCATGGCGCTCGCGCAGGGCATCGTTCATGCGCTCGTTGGAGTGGTCGATGGCGCCGGCGGCAACCTGCAAGACCTTGCCCTGCTCGTCGAAGCGCGAGGCCAGTTCCGTTACATCCTTCAGCACGACTTCGGAAATCTGCCGCAGGGCGTCGACCTGGCGCGAGATGAGGCTGCTGGTGCGGTCGGTCTCGTTGACGGCGCCGTCAATCGCCATGCGGAACTCGGAGGCGCGGGCGGCCAGCCCCTCCTCGACCGAGATCAGATTGTTGCTGGCGGAGGCCAGGATGTCGTTGAGGGCGTCGTTGGCGGCAACCATCCGTTCGACAACGCTCTCGAAATCGTCGGACATCTTCTGGTTGGTGTCGGTCACCGCCGCGATCATGCGCTCGGCCCCGGCGGACATGCGCTCCGCCGCGACGTCGCCTGACCGCGTCAGGGCCGCGGTAATCTGTTCGCCGGTGGCGGAGAGGCTGCGTGTAATGTCGTCTCCGGCGCCGCGCAGCTTCTCAGCGACCTGATCGCCGCGTTCGCCGAGATTGCCGATCATTTCGGCGGCCTGTGTATTGACGAGGCCGTCCAGACGCTCGATGCGCTGGCCCAGCGCCTCGTTGACATGGTCCATGCGGCCGGAAAGTTCGGCGGCCGACCTGGTGACGGTATCGGTGACCTCGCCGGCGCGCTCGGTCAGGGTGCGGCCCAGTTCGGCGGCGGCCTGCTCGAAGCGCTGGGCGGCTTGCGGCCCTTGCTCGTTGAGCGTGGTTTCCAGGGCCACCAGCTGCTGCTGGAGGCGGGAGTCGATTTCGCTGGAGCGGGCTACCAGCGTGGTCAGCACCTCGCTGGCGCGGGCGCCGATGGTGGCGCTCAGTTCGCTGCCGCGTTCGGTCAGCAAGCGGTCGATGCGGCCGATCTGGCCCGACAGGGTATCGCCGATCTGCTGGGCGCGCGCGCCCAGGCTCTCATTGGCTTCCTCGATGCGCGTATTGAGCGTTCCGGTGACCGTTGCCATGCGCGTGTCGATGGTATGGCCGAGCAGTTCGGTGCCTTCGGACAGGGCCTGGGTGAAGCTGGCGGTGCGCGTGCTCAGCGTTTCGTCGAGATGGGCCGCGGTATTGGCGACCGCGTCGCGGAAGCCGTCGGCGCGGGCCTGTAGCGTATTGGCGATCTGTTCGGCGCCGATGCCCAGGGTGTCGTTTGCCAGGGCGATCTTTTCGTCGAGCGCGGACGTCACCGTGCTCATGCGGGTGTCGATGGTGTCGCCAAGGCGCATGGTGCCTTCGGCTATGGCCTCGTTGAACTGCGCGGCGCGGGCATCGAGGGTATCGCCGATTTCCTGTGCGCTGACGCCGAGGGTCTGGTTGGCCTGCTGGATCTTTTCGTTCAGCGATGCGGTGACCGAGGTCATGCGGGTGTCGAGCACCTCGCCCATGCGGGCCGAGCCTTCGGTGATCGCGTGCAGGAAGGTCGAGGTGCGGGCGTCGAGGGTTTCGTTGAGCTGGGCCGTGCTTTCGGACATCACCTGGGCGAGGCCGGCCGAGCGGGTATTGATGGCTTCGCCGATCTGCTGGGCGCCAAGGCTGATGGCCTCGGTCAGCCCGCTGGTGTGGCCGACCAGCGTGTCGCCGAGCTGGGCCGTGCCCTGGGAAATCGACTCGGTGAGGCTGGAGGTGCGGGTTGCCAGCAAGTCGTCGAGGGCTGCGCTTTCGTTCTTCAGCGTTTCGTTGAGATCGGCGTGGCGGCGATTGAGGGTCGCTTCGATATCGGCGGTCAGCGAGCCCAGGGATTCATTGATCTCGGCGCCGGTGCTGGTCAGCGAGCGCACGATCTCGCTGCCGCGGCCGACTATGGATTCGGCCAGCGACTCGCTGCTCGACGCGAGGGACGATGTCAGCTTGGCGGCGCGGTTGTCGATAGTCTCCGCGAGGCGCTCGCTGGCTTCGGAAATGATCCGCGAAATGCTGCCGGCGGCATCGGAAAGATCGCGGCTGAGGCCCTCATGGGTCTGGCTGATCTCCTGGCGGATGCGCTCGGAGTGGGAGGCGATGGCCTCGCGCTCGGCGGCCAGTTCCTCGACGAGGCGGCGGATGCGCATCTCGTTGTCGCCATAGGAGCGCTCCAGCGCCGCGACTTCGCCGTTGACGAGGGCTTCCAGCTCGCCGGCCCGGGCGATCGCCCGCTCGACGCCGTCGCCCATGGCGGCGACTTCGCGGCGAATGGCCTGGCCGACGGATGCGACGCCGTCGGTGGCGATCTTCTCGGGTTCGACCAGACGCACCGTCGCCTCGGTCAGCGACGAGGCCAGCAGGCGCAGATCCTGGGTGCGCCAGACCAGGGTCGCGAGGGCAAAGAACAACAGGACGGGCAAGACCGCGCTGGCGGCAAGAATCGGCAGGGCCGGCGTCGATGCCAAGTCGGCGACGCCGGACAGGCCGGGAGTGGCGGGAATGTAGACCAGCGACGTATAGGCAATGATTCCGGCGATCCAGAGCACGGAAACGAACAGGGCGGCCCAGAAAGGCGATTTCGACGGGCGGCGGTGCATCGAGGACAGCACGGCGCCGACGCCGGGCCTGTCGTCATTGGCCGGCTGCGCGGCGCGCGGCGCGCCGGAAGGCGGCTGCGGCTTCTTGCCGGCTGGCCGGGGCAGCACATCGGCGCGGGCGGGCGGCATCTGCGGCCGGGCGGGCTGGGCGCCGGCCTTGGGCGCCGGGCCGCGTTCGGGGAATTTCAAGGTATCGGCGCTGGCGTCGGCGCCGGCATCTTGAGATTTCGCCCGCACGTCGAAATGAGGCGGCATAAGCGCGGCGGTCGCGGTTTCGGTCTGGCCCGGCGCGGCGCCGGCCTTGGCGCTGGTGCCGACAGCAAGTTCGATGGCCCGTTCCAGAGAATTGGCGGCGCGGTCGAGATCCGTGGGTTCTGAAGCGGCGGGGGCCTTTGCCGGATGGGCGGCAGCAGTGGAGGCGGGCGACGGGGATGCGCCCTCGCTGGCATCCTTGGCATTGGCGCTGGAGGTGCTGGAGGCGACGGACGTGCTGGCGGACTTGGCGCCGGTTCCTTTCGCCGCGGCCTCGCCGGTGCCTTCTTTCGCGCCGGTCTTTTCGCTGGCGGCGGTTTCGTCCTGGCCTGCGATCTGGCCTGCGATCTTGTCCTTGCCTTCGGGGCTATCGCCGGCCTTGGGCCCCTTGCGATCCCCGGGGGACGTGTCGCCCGACGGCTCATCGGGTGACTTGTCCGCCGCGCCTGGTGCCGTGCCTGGCGCGCCACCGTCGGCTTTAAGCTGGCCCGCGGGACCTTCTCCCGAAACAGCTTCAGCCTGTCCGCCATCGTCATGACCGGACGCGGGGTCGGTCTTCGCCTTCGCCTCTTCCGGGAAAGCCTCGTCCTTGACCAATTTCGGGTTGTGTTGCGCCATATGCCGGTTCCGCCGCTTTCCGCTCTACTCAATACTTTTCCGCGGTGGCCGCCCCGGTTCTGAGGGCAGCCTTCCCCTGCTTATCGCGACGGGTCATGCAAAAGACAATCTTGCGTTCTTCGCCCGATTCCGCGCGCAGATGGGAAACCGGTTGGCCGCATGATTTCCGCCGCCAGCCAGGTTCGCCTCCTCGCGACCCGCCAGCTTGCGACAAATGCCGGATTTCCCCACATGCGGCATGTTAGCCGCAAGTCCGGAGCGAGAAAACAGCATATTTGGCATTTGATTAACGCTGTGGGCAACTATGCGGGCCGCAGCGCTCCTGCCGGTCCGGCCGGCAGCGTCCTTTAACCCGATGTTATCGCGCTCCCGCTAGGGTGTTTCCAATGGTGCTGGAGGCATCGGCGGAATGGACGCACACGCCAGGGGAAATAGGAGGACGGGATGGCAAGCGCAGCGGTGCTTGAAATTGAAGATCACATGAATCCGCACGCGGTTCAGCCTCAGGCCAGCGGCCGTCCGGTGGATCTGGTTCATCTGTCGCGCTTCACGCTCGGCGATGACAAGCTTCAGCGCGAGGTGTTGCAACTGTTTCGGGTGCAGGCAAACCTGTTTCTCGAACGCCTGGAATCGGCGGGCGACGTGACCAAATGGCATGAGGCGGCTCATACCATCAAGGGTTCGGCGCGCGGCATCGGCGCCTGGTCGGTCGCCAAGGCAGCCGAGGGTGCGGAACAGCTCAACGGTCCGGCGAGCCAGCGGGCGGCAGAGGCGCTCGATGCACTCAGGTCGGCGGTTTGCGACGCCACCAAATATATCGATCGCCTGCTGGCCGAGCACTAGGCCCGGGCCCGGCCTGCGGCCGGGACGAATTTCGCCGAAAAAGCTCTGCTCTCGGCGCCGCAGGCTGCGAAGACCACTGGCTGCCGGCCGGCGATGCGGCTGCCCGATTGGCGAGCGGTGCCAAATAGCGCGCCAGGTTCCAGGCGGCGGGCTGGACATCGCGCGGTGCCGGGGATAGGAACGCCATTCACGTCAATGCCGGTGCGGGTGATTGTCAGCCTTACCGTGTGGGACAGGGCCATGGCGCAGATTACCTTCGTGCTTCCGGACGGCGAACGCCGGATCATAGACGCCAAGGCGGGCGAGAGCGTCATGGACGCGGCGATCCGCCACAATATCCCCGGAATCGAGGCCGAGTGCGGCGGCGGCTGCACCTGTGCCACCTGCCATATCTACATCGATGGCGACTGGAGCAAGGCACTCGGCATCCCTTCCGAAGAAGAGGAAGACATGCTGGATTTCGTCTATGCGGTGAAGGCGACCAGCCGCCTGTCCTGCCAGATCCACCTCAGCGACGATCTCGACGGGCTGGTGGTGCATATTCCGCGGCGCCAGCTTTAGGCGAGCCGCGCCGCGCGCCAGACTGCGCCGCGCGCCAGACTGGGCTGCGCATGGTTTTGCAATAATTAAAATGTCGGGCTTCCTTTCGCGCTCCGCCACGTTTACAAATTGTCGAAGCGTTGCAGTTGTTTGCAGCGGCGCGGAAGGGGAGCCTTAATCTGGTGAGTGACAGAGTTGAAACCGATGCCGTGATCATTGGCGCCGGGCCGGTTGGCCTGTTCGCGATCTTTGAGCTCGGGCTGTTGGGATATTCCAGCCATATCATTGACATCCGCACCAAGCCGGGCGGCCAATGCGCCGAGCTTTACCCGGAAAAGCCGATCTATGACATTCCGGCGCTGCCCAAGGTTACCGGGCAGGAGCTGACCGACCGTCTGATCGAGCAGGCCCAGCCTTTCGAACCTGTCTTCCATTTCTCGCAGATGGTTCAGGCCATGGAGAAGCTGCCCGACGGGCGCTTCCTGGTCACCACCGACGCCGATCTGGAGGTGGTCGCCAAGGTGGTGGTGATCGCCGCCGGCGGCGGCAGTTTCCTGCCCAAGAGGCCGCCGATCGACAACATCGAGGCCTATGAAGGCAAGTCGGTGTTCTATGCGGTGCGGCGCATGGAGGAATTCCGCGATCATAATGTGGTGATTGTCGGCGGCGGCGACTCCGCGCTCGACTGGACCTTGTCGCTGGAGCCGGTTGCGTCCCGTGTCACGCTCATTCACCGGCGCCCGGAATTCCGCGCCGCGCCCGACAGCGTCGCCAAGCTTCAGGAGCTGATCGCGGCCGGCAAGGTCGATTTCATCCTGGGCCAGGTCGAGGACCTGGTGGGCAAGGATGGCGAGCTTTCGGCCATTCACGTCAAGAAGAAGGAAGATGGCGCCGTCGTCGAACTGGCCTGCGAGCGGATGCTGCCCTTTTTCGGCCTGACGGTGAAACTGGGGCCGATCGCCGACTGGGGGCTGAATCTCAACGAGGAGCGGTTGCCGGTCGACACCTCGGATTTTTCCACCAGCGAGCCGGGCATCTTCGCCATCGGCGACATCGTCACCTATCCCGGCAAGGTCAAGCTAATCCTGTCCGGTTTCCACGAGGCGGCGCTGATGGCCCATGGCGTGTTCAAGCACATCAACCCGGAAACGCGGCTTGTGCACCAGCACACGACATCATCGTCGAGCCTGCAAAAGCGCCTCGGCGTGTCCTGACCGCCACGGTTTTCAGCCGGTTGAGAGCTATTCGGCGGCGAGCGGTTTTTCGCCGGCCTTCGGCTTTTCGTCCAGCCATGGCACGCGCCCGGCGGGAAGCAGGGTTTCGCGGCCGGCCTCGGGATGGCGCGGCACCAGCAGCGCCAGCAGAAGCGAAATTCCCGCCATGCCGGCACCCATCATGAATACCGCGGTGGAACTCCACAGCCAGACCAGGCCGAAGCCGACAGGGATGACGATGGCGGCGATGTGGCTGATGGAAAAGGCGACCCCGGCGGTGGGCGCAATGTCGGCCGGATCGGCGATCTTCTGGAAATAGGTGCGCATGGCGATGGCCATGGCGAAGAAGACATGGTCGGCGACATAGAGCGATCCGGCAACGAGGCCCGAGCTGGCCAGCCCGTAACCGGCAAAGATGACCACCAGGCCGCAATATTCGGTAATCAACACGCGGCGCTCGCCGAAGCGGCCGATCATGGCGCCGATATAGGGCGCGAGGATGGTATTGAGGACCTGGTTGAGGAAATAGAGCGCGGCCACGGCGGGCACCGAAAAGCCGAAACGCTCGACCAGCAGGAAACCGGCGAAGACGACGAAGATCTGGCGCCGGGCGCCGCTCATGAACACCAGGGCGTAATAGAGCCAGTAGCGGCGGCGCAGGAACAGCGTCTTGCGCTGGGGTACCGCTTCCTTGAACTGGGGAAAGGCGATCCACAGCCCCGCGGCGATGAGGAGCGTGACGCCGCCAGCCAGCAGATAGAGGGCGAGAAAATCCATCCCCGCCAGCTTCCACAGGACATAGACCAGGGCATAGCCAAGGATTGCGGCGAAGGAAGAGGCGCCGACGATGCGGCCCAGCATGCGCGGCGCTTCCGCCTTGGCCAGCCATTGCAGCGAAAGCGACTGCGACATCGTCTCGTAATAGTGGAAGCCCACCGACATGATGAGGGTGGTCAGGCACAGGCCCCAGAAGCTGGGCAGGAAGCCGGTGAGGGCGACGCCGAAGCCGAAGAGGCCCAGCGACACCAGCGCGAAACGCTGTTCGCGGATCAGCAGCAGGACGAAGACGGCGGTAAAGGCAAGAAAGCCGGGGATTTCACGAACCGATTGCAGGGCGCCTATCTCGGCGCCGGAAAAACCGGCCTCGCGGATGGCAAAATTGTTGAGCAGCGTCATCCACACCGCATTGGCGAACTGCATGGCGCCGGCCATGATGAGCAGCATCGCGGCGGGGGTGCGCGAGAAGCGGAACGCGGATGCGACAATTTGGCCCATGAGGGCGGAGTATCAGGCCGCCGGGATACTGGCAATCACTGATTTGTTGTGCGCTGTGGCATTCTTGGCACTGCACTAACAATGGGGCGCGGACCGCAGGCTGCGGTCCGCGCCCCCGGGGCGTTCGACGGCCTGCACAGTTTACATTTCGGCCTCGACCATGGTGCCGGCGGGTATCTCTATTTCCTCGGCGACGGTGAAGCGCTCGCCGCCCTCCGGCTGGTATTCCAGCCGGTAGCGGCCTGGAAGTAGCGGGAACGGCCCCCAATTATTGGTTATCGAGGCCTCTTTCTCGCTGTCCAGGTTGACCGCGTAGATGGTGTGGCGCGGGTCTTTCTTGTCGGAAAGGAACCTGATGCCAGAGGTAAAGCCGGCGTCGGCATAGCCCTGTTCGGGGACAGTGATCTCGCCCCAGTCGGATTCCGACCAGCCATGCTCCTTGTAACGCAAGGTGAGCTTGTATTTGCCGGGCGCCAGGATGACCGGGCCGCGCTTTGCAAAAAGCATTTCTCGGCCTTCCTCGCTGGTGATTTTGAGATAATAGAGGCTGTCTGCGCCCCATTCCTCCGCCCATTGCAGGTTCAGCCCCTGGTCGAGCATGACATCATTCAGCTTGCCCGGCTCGATCCTGATGCGGCCCAGATCGGCCTCCGACCAGCCATGTTCGCCCTGGCGCAGCACCAGGCGGTAATCGCCGGGCGGCACCGGAACCGGATCCCAGATCCAGTAATAGGCGGCGACCTCGCGTTTGCGGAAAGGCTTGTCCAACTCGCCCTCATCGGCGATGAGCTGGTAGTAATAGGGGCGCTGCAGGCCCTCTGGCGGCACCATGCGGATGCCGGTGTCGACGGCGACCTCCTGCGTTTCGCCCGCCTTGACGGTGACGACCATCGGCAGCTGCACTTCAGCGGCGCCATGTTCGACCTGGCGCCAGGCAATCTGATAGGTGCCGGGCTTGACAGTGAGTTCCATCTTGCCGGTTTCGGCTATCGTTTCGCCGGTTTCCGCGTCCAGCAGCTTCCAGTATTTCGGCGGCTTGGCCCAGGGAGCAAGCTTCAGGGCAACCGTTCCGGGGCCGGCAATCTTTATCTTCAGGCTTTTTGCTGTGGCCTTGACTTCGGGTGCCTTGACCTCCTTGACCGGTTCGGGAAGCGGCTCGTTCCTGGTGATGGTGTTATTGACTTCGGCAAGCGCGCTATTGAGGCCGCTGGCATCATTGGCGGTAAAATAGCCGCCGCGCCCTTTTTCCGCGATACAGGCCAATTGGGCGGCGGCACTGGTGTCAACGTCATAGCCGACGACATGAATGGTGAGATTGGCATCGGCGCCGGCGAGGCTCGCGGCTACCGCGCAAGGATCGCCGCCGCAGGTCTCTATGCCGTCGGAGACGAGAACCAGAGAGCGTTTGCCCGGCGCGCCGGAAAGCACCTTGGCGCCGTCCATCAGCGATTGCGAAATCGGGGTCTTGCCGCGCGGGGAGAGGCGGCGCGCAAGATCGGCGGCGGTTGCCGCCTTGCCCGCTTGCGGCGCCTGCAAAAGCTCAATATCGCCGCAATCGCCCTTGCGGCGGTGGCCATAGGCCATCAGGCCAACGGGGAGGCTGTCGCCTGAGTTGGCAAACAGGCCGCCAATGGCCGTCTTGGCCGCTGAAATCTTGGCCTGGCCGTCTGGCAGACGGCCCCACATCGAGCCGGAGGCATCGAGGATGAACAACGCCGCGCCTTGCCCGGATGCGTTTTCCTTTGCGGCGTTATCCGGTGCTGCAGTCGCGCCCCCGGCTAGCAGCATTGCGCCAAGCGCGGCTGGCAGCAAGCATGACAAAACCCGCCTGGCGAGCGGTGACGTAACAAACATGGATGTCCCTCCGTCCTGCGAACTCTTTGCTTTTATTTGAGCGGCGAAGTGTGCCAGAGGGTTGCTAAGGAAGTGATTAAACGCCGCCTAAAATGCCATCGAACGGAAAAATGGCGTGGTTACTGGTGTTTAGCGCGTCAGCTCGCGCATGGCGGCGTCGAGGCCCTCCAGGGTCAGCGGGTACATGCGGTTCGAGAACGCCTGGCGCACCATTTCGATGGAAGGGGTGTAGCCCCAATAGTCTTCCGGCACCGGATTGAGCCAGACGGCGTGGGAATAGATCTGCGTCACCCGTTGCAGCCAGGCCATGCCGGGCTCGGGGTTCATGTGTTCCACCGCGCCGCCGGCTATCGCGAGCTCATAGGGGCTCATGGAGGCGTCGCCGACGAAGATCACCTTGTAGTCGGCGGGGTAGGTGTGGAGCACGTCCCAGGTGTCCATGACCTCGCTCCAGCGGCGGCGGTTGTCCTTCCACACGCCCTCATAAAGGCAGTTGTGGAAGTAGAAATACTCCATGTTCTTGAATTCCATGCGGGCGGCCGAGAACAGCTCCTCGCAGGCCTTGATGTGGCCATCCATGGAGCCGCCGACATCGAAAAACAGCAGCACCTTGACCGCGTTGCGCCGCTCGGGGCGGAATTGCAGGTCGAGATAGCCGCGATTGGCGGTTTCGTGGATGGTTTCGTCGAGATCCAGCTCCTCGGCCGCGCCCTCGCGGGCGAATTTGCGCAGGCGGCGCAGCGCCACCTTGATGTTGCGGGTGCCGAGTTCGACCGAGTCGTCGAGATCCTTGTATTCGCGCTTGTCCCAGACCTTGACGGCCTTGAAATTGCGGTTGCCGTCCTGGCCGATGCGCACCCCTTCCGGGTTGTAGCCATAGGCGCCGAAGGGCGAGGTGCCGGCGGTGCCGATCCATTTCGATCCGCCCTGGTGGCGCCCTTTTTGCTCCTTGAGGCGCTCTTTCAGGGTTTCCATAAGCTTGTCCCAGCCCCCCAGCGCCTCGATCTCCTTCTTCTCCTCCTCGGTGAGAAACTTCTCCGCCATCTTCTTGAGCCAGTCCTGCGGAATTTCCGCATTTGCGGTTTCGCTCATCAGTTCCAGGCCCTTGAAGACATGGCCGAAAACGCGGTCGAACTTGTCGAGGTTGCGCTCGTCCTTCACCAGGCAGGCTCTGGCCAGATAGTAGAAATCCTCGACCCTTTTATCGGCGAGGTCGAGCTCCAGCGTCTCCATCAGCGTGAGATATTCGCGCAGGGTGACGGGCAGGTTGGCTTGCTTCAACTCATGAAAGAAGGTGACGAACATGGCGGCTTGCGGCGGCTTTCCCTGGTCCAGTAAGCGCGGCGAGCAGGACGGCGCGCTTGTCCTCGCCGGAAGATGGCGCTCATGGGCGGCGGGGTCAATGGCCAAGGGCGGAAGCGGCCGCTGCAACAAGAAAGCGCCCGTGCCGGGGAGAGGGCACGGGCGCCTGGGAGGCCGGAAGAGGGGGAACTTCCGGGTGGTCTGCCGGCGGGGAGGCCGGCAGGTCGGCTCACTCAGCCATTGATGGTGGTGTAGACGGGGAACGGATTGGCGATATCGGTGGCGCTGTCCACTTCCATTGCCGAGGCGCCGCCGGCGATCAGGCCAAGCGAAAGGGCGAATGCGATGGCTGTCAGGGTCTTGATCATTTTGGTTCTCCTGCTGGGGTCCTTGATGGGGTGCAGCCTTGTGCTGCCGATGCATCGCAAATGGGTTCGGAGGGGAAAATGGAAAGGCCGGATGGCGCAGCCGTGACCAGCCTTGCTCGGGCCGTGAGGGGCCGTGAAGGAGCGTGTCAGCCTGGTGATCCTGGCGTGATGGAGCAGGTGATCGCGCCAACGGCTGGACGAAAACGGCTGGACGAAAACGGCTGGTCGGCGCGGCCCACGCGGGCGGTGAACACGCCGTTCACATCTCCGCCCGCGCGCATCGCCGCTATGGTTCCAAATCCGTGTTCGGCGCTCCGGGTGCGTCCTCGTGGCAATATTCCAGAAGGTCGCCGGGCTGGCAGTCGAGAACCTGGCAAATGCGCTCCAGGGTTTCAAAGCGCATACCCTTCACCTTGCCGGATTTCAGCAGAGAGACGTTCTGCTCGGTAATGCCGATGCGTTCGGCGAGTTCCCTGGAGCGCATCTTGCGCCTGGCCAGCATGATATCGAGGTGGACGACAATCGGCATCGGGATCAGACGATCTGACTGTGTTCTTCAGCCATACGCGCGGCTTCGCCCATCACCCACCCGATGACCAGCAGCAAGACGCCGACCAGCAGCAGAATGACTTGATCGCTGCTGATGCCGATCGAGAGCTGGCGTTGGCCGGGCGGGTTCGACAAGGTGAGAATGACGGTGGCGAGGGCGAGGACGACGATTTGCGCCGGCGTCAGCATGGCAAGTGCCATGCCCATGCGCCTGAGCCGGCAGGATACCTGCGTGGTGAATACGGCGCCCTTCGAAAAGTCGCCAAACAGGGCCGCGCCCTGCCACAGGGCAAAGAACAGGATGGCCAGGGGCAATGCGCCGAGCATGGCCACCAGGATCCAGCTGCCGGGGGCAGAGGGGATCCCGGCCCGTTCTATATGCAGCAACTGGTGCATCACGTTCTGGAAGGCGGCCGGATTATCGACGGTCAGCACGATTGCCGTGGCGGCGAACAGGGCCAAAAGAACCATGAATGCGACGATGGCCCTCTTCATAATTCCGCTCACCCGGCAAATGCGGCCGAACCGCGGGTCGTTCTCTTTGGTGGCGCCCTCTTTGGTGGCGCC